>CAYMAO010000049.1:0-38611 GCA_964388415.1 uncultured Planctomycetaceae bacterium
GTTGATTCCATTCATCTCCCCAGTCTACACTTACGACGATGTGTAGATGCTAATGCATAGCAATGCCTGGGCTTCCGGACGTCATAGCATGTGTTGTGACCGGAACCAGTCGATGGTTTCCCGCATGGCGTCCTGGTAGTCGACTTGCGGGTTGTAGTTCAGATCTCTTCGGGCCTTGTCGATGCAGTAATCGAGATTGAGCCCGAGAAACTTGATTCGGGCATTCGACAACAGCGGGGCTTCCTTTTTGCCGAGCAGCTTCCATGTTCCTTCCATCACTTTCGCCAGGAATTTCGCGACGCCCAGAGGGACGATCTTCGTCGGCTGCGGATAGCCCGCGAACTGGGCCGCGGTCTCCACGAATTCCTTCTTCGTCACGAGCCGGCCGTCGGTGATGTTAAATACCTGCCCGACGGCGTCGTCATGGTCGAGCGCCAGAAAGATCGCCTGCACGAGATTCTTGACAAACGTGTTGTTCATCAGCTTCTCTGGCGACCCTAGAAACGCGAACGCATTCGTCTTCAATTTCGCCAGCAGCCGGGGCAGCACCGTCCGGTCCCGAGGTCCGTAAATGAATCCGGGACGCAGTACGACGGCGGGCAGTTGTTTGTCGCGGACGTGCCGCAGAACGAGTTTTTCCGCTTCAATTTTGGTGAGCGTGTAGCCGTCGATGCCGGCGGTGTTAGGCTCTTCGGTTTCATCGGTTCCGTGGTGGTCGCGGGCCTGGTACACGCCGAGCGAGCTGATATGCACGAATCGCCTCAGCGTTCCGGTCGCTTCCGCCGCGGTCAGCAATTGTTCGACGCCATGGACGTTGATGGCGCGGTAACTCTCGGTCGGTCCCCAATCGCCGACTTTCGCTGCACAATGAATGATGATCGTCGTCCCCACGACGGCGCGCTTCAGCGAGGCCGGCTCGCCCAGATCGCCGGGAACGAGTTCGGCCCCCCACCCGGCAAGCTGTCCGGCTGACTGGGGATCGCGAACCAGCGCTCGCACGCGATAACCCAGTTGACGAGCCCGTTCGACGACATGGCTGCCGACGAGTCCGGTCCCTCCGGTGACGAGCATCAAATCCTGATTCGTGATATTCACTTCACAAGTTCCTCAAAGTGGGCCGGACGAGAGATCGTCCCCTCCGGGCTTGCCGTTTCGCAGCGTGAGTTAATCGGCCTCGATTCATAGACCATGAGATCAACAATGTTGCGCGCGGCGTCGGGCCGCGCCAATCGCAACGCAGACTGACGCATCAGTTCGCGCCGCCGAGGATCGACCAGCAATGGCGGCAAGGCTTCGCCCAATCGGCTTGCCGTCTCGGCGGGAGCTGCTGCTTGCGAAATCGCCAGCGCGGCGCCGTGCCGGACGAAGACGTCCGCATTGGCGGCCTGATGCTGGTCGGCGGCGAACGGGTAGGGAATCAGCACCGAGGGGCAGCCGACGCAGGCCAGTTCCGCCAGCGTGGTCGCTCCGGCGCGAGAAATCGCCAGGTCCGCAGCGACATACCATTCCGCCACGTTGGGAAAGAACTCTTCGACGACGGCCGAGAGCCCCAGCGCCTCATACTGCGCGCGGATGTCCGCCGCGCGCCCCGGCCCGGTCTGATGCACGATCCGCCAATCCGCGAGTTGAGAGCAACCATTCGATGCCCAGTGCACCACTGCCGCATTCAACGATTCCGCCCCTTGGCTGCCCCCCAGGATCAGCAGAGTTTTCAGTTGGCCATTGCCAGCCGCGGGACGCATCAGGCGACGACTGGCCGCGTGCAATATGTCGGAGCGCACGGGATTGCCGGTGATGACGGACGGCAACCCAGGGCGCAGCCGGCCTTGAGTTTCCTCATACGACAGGCAAATCTGCCGAGCACACCCCGCCAGCCAGCGCGTCGCCGCGCCGGGGATGACATTCTGTTCGATCAGGAGCACGGGAATCCCGAGCCGTCTTGCTGACCACACGGTCGGCACGCTGGCGAAGCCGCCGAGCCCGATCACCCGCCGCGGCCGCTCGGTCAGCAGAATCCGGCGAGCCGACCGCAACGCCGACCAAGTGCGCAAGAGAAATCGAGCCGGCCGCCGCCGCAGTTCCTGCAACGATTCGACCGGCAACGCGTGATGCTCGTATCCCGTCGGCTGCAGGATCACACGTTCGACCGGCCGTTCGGAACCGACAAACACACAGCGGGCCGCCGGACTTCGTCGGCGCAGCTCGTCCGCCACTGCGATGCCGGGAAACAAATGCCCGCCGCTGCCCCCGCCCGCGAAGAGATAGGTGTCTGTTCCAGCCATAGACGTCCTTGCCGAACGGAGTATCGTTCAGCCGGGTAATTTCGGAAAGAGCAAGTGTGCGGTGGATTCTCTTTCCTGCTTGGGAGTTCCCATCGACTGGAGAAGGACGCGAAAGGTCCGTAGGATTTGACCCGGCCCTGAGAATCCATTGGCCGTACCGCAAGAACGGTTCCCCTCCCGAGGATATTTCCCATGATCTATGACGACTTGACCCATGCCGCGACGTATCGCCACATCCATCCCGGCATCGCCCGGGCGCTGGAATACTTGCGTCAGACGAATTTCGCCGACGTTCCGAACGGGAAGTACGAACTCGACGGCTCCCAGGTGTATGCCCTGGTGCAGCGATATCAGACGCGCTTGCCGCAGGATGCCGGCTGGGAATCTCATCGCAAATACATCGACGTGCAATACGTATTTCAGGGGCAGGAACGCTTCGGTTATGTCCCCCTCAGCCAGGCCCCGGCCGTCATCACGCCTTACAATGAAGAAAAGGACGTGATGTTCTATGCGCCCGGCACATTGACGCTGCCCCTGTCGACGGGCCAGTTCGCGATCTACTTCCCGCAGGACATTCACGCCCCCAGTTTGGCGGAAGGCGGCACGCCGTCGGATGTGATCAAAGTCGTCGTCAAAGTGGCTGTTTAGCGGCAGCATTGCAGAATACGCCCTTCCGTTGCTAACTTGATCGGACCTGTTGAAATCGTCCGATCGACCGATTCCCTTGAACTCAGGAGTATCTCCCATGCGCTGGTGGACGACTTGTGGCGTGATGTTGTCGGCAGGAGTGCTCTCCGCCGCGGATGGCAAGAAGGCGTACCTCAACGAGAAAGACGCCGGGGCCGATTTCGCCGTTCAGGGCGAATACTCGGGCGAAGTGACCCACGAGGGCCAGAAGCAGAAGATCGGCGTGCAGGTGATCGCCCGCGGCGAAGGAAAATTCCAGGCCGTCGGGCATAAGGGGGGCTTGCCCGGCGACGGCTGGGACGGCAGCGAACGCATCAAGGGAGAAGGCAAGACGGAAAACGGCGAGACCAAATTCGCCGGTGAAAATCTGACCGCGATCCTCAAAGACGGCGTGATCACCCTGCGCGACAAGAGCAACGCCGTCGTCGGCGAATTGAAGAAGACCGTCCGCAAGAGTCCCACGCTTGGCGAAAAGCCGCCCCAGGGGGCGACCGTCCTGTTCGACGGAAAAAACGTCGACGCCTGGGAGAACGGCAAGATGGCCGAAGAGAATCTGATGGGCGTCGGCACCAAGACCAAGGCGAAATTCGGCAGCTTCAAACTGCATCTCGAATTCCGCACCCCGTTCATGCCCAGTTCCGGCGGCCAGGGACGCGGCAACAGCGGCATGTACCTGCACGATCAGTATGAATGCCAGATCCTCGATTCCTTCGGCCTGGACGGCGCCGACAATGAATGCGGCGGCCTTTACAGCGTCGCGAAACCCAAGGTCAACATGTGCTTCCCGCCGTTGTCGTGGCAGACCTATGACGTGGAGATGACGGTTCCGAAATTGGACGGCGACGGCAAAGTCCTCGAACCGGCCCGGGCCACGATCAAGCACAACGGCGTCGTGATTCATGACAATGTCAGCCTGAAAGTGACCCCCGGCGGCGGTCGCAGCAGCGAACCCCCCGGCCCCGGCGCGCTCTTCCTCCAAGACCACGGCGACCCCGTGCGGTTCCAGAACATCTGGATCGTGGAGAAGAAATAGGTGTTTGGCGTTAGGTATTAGGCGTTAGAAGATTGACCTCTTCGAACGCCTAACGCCGAAAACCTAACGCCTTTTCGTTCTTCTATTGACGCGTTGTTGCATGCACGACATCCGTATTTCCTTCTCGACGCTCGCGTGTCCCGACTGGTCTTGGGACGACATCGTGCGTTATGGGCCGGAGTCTGGTTACCAGGGTGTGGAAATCCGGTTGTTGCAGCGCGAGGTGAACCTGCTCGACCGGCCGGAGTTTCAGCCCGGTCAGTTACGCGCCCGCCGCCGGGAACTGGACCGCGCACACTTCCAGGTCTGCGGATTGGCGTCTTCGGTTCATCTTGACGATGCCGAAGCGAACCTCAGGGCCGAGCAGGTCCGGATCGGCGGCGAGTACCTGGCGCTCGCTCAGGCACTGGGAGCCGGTTTCGTCCGCGTCTTCGGCGATGTGCTGCCGCCGGCGACAGAACCGGACCGCCGCGGGCAAGTCATGCAGCACATTGCCGACGGGTTAAAATCGCTCGGGGATGCCGCCGGGCCGCGCGGCTTGCACGTGTTGATCGAAACACATGGCGATTTTTCGGCGTCGCCCCCCTGTGTGGAATTGATGCGGCTGGTGGATCATCCCCACGTCGGCCTGTTATGGGACACGCATCACCCGTGGCGGTTTCACGGGGAGTCCATCGCCGACACTTGGGCCGCGCTCCAGCCGTGGACCCGGCATACGCATTGGAAGGACTCCGTGCTGATGCCGGATCAGGATTCAAGACCGCAAGAGGCGACAGCGGCGGCAACACTCGCGAGTTCGCTGATGAAGGGACATCAGCACGCAGATTACGTGCTGTTCGGCGGCGGAGAATTTCCGGCACGCGAGTGTCTGCGCGTGATGTCGGCCGACGGCTACACCGGTTGGCATTCGCTGGAATGGGAGAAGATGTGGCATCCCAATCTCGCCGGCCCGGAAGTCGCCCTGCCGCTGTTTCCGGGGAAACTGGCTGAGTTAGCGAAGTCGCTGGATTAGCATCGCCTGTTTTCAGGCTTCCTTTCAGTGGAAGCCCTGTTGGGCTCGTCTGAAATCGGGGGGATCCCTGCAAAGGTCCTGAGGTTGTGAGTGCCCTTGAGGAATTGCAGGGGAACGACACTCGTTATTTCTTTTCGACGACCACCGGCGCGATCACGCGCGATGCATGGTTCTTGTTCGTCTGCACCGTATTGTGTGCGACGACCTGCCGTTCCGGCGGGTCGATCGTCAGCGGCTCGCCCGTGTTGGGGTTCGGCTCGAAGAACGGGGCGCCCGTGCTGGCGACCGTCACGCGGATGCGATGGCCCTTGTTGAAAATCTGGCTCAGCCAGCCAACGTCAAACGCCACTTTTGCAATTTTGTCTTTCTCCAGGAAAACGTCCTTCTCGTAGCCTTCGCGGTATCTCGCCCGGCGGATGTAATCGATGATCAGGATCGACCGGCCGTCGGGATAGACGTCGCAAACCCTCACAATGAAATCCGTGTCCTTCGCGTCGGACGTCACGTACAACTCCGCCTGGACCTTCCCGGTCCATTCGATCGGTTCCGACAATTCATCGGTCGTAAACGTCTTCACGTGAGGATGTTTTTCGTATTCCCGGGCGTCTTTCGCGCCGGGAAACGCCGTGCCGGGGATGGGCGCGGGATTCACCGGGTCGGCATCGAATGCGACGAAGCTTTTCGCATCCGTCGGCAATGACGTATGAAGTGCGCCGTCCGGGTGCAGATAGTACGGCGAATGTGCGGCGGCTACCGGCCAATCGGCCGCGGTCCGCCAGACATTACCCGGCGCGTCGTTTTCGCCGAGCGCGCCCATCACGTAATACCGAATGGTCGGCTCTTTCTCGACGCCGTTGTCTTTCCCTTTCAGGTGGTGATCGAACCACTGGATGATGTGGTCTTCCATCGCAAACCGGGCGTTTTCCGGGTAGGTCATCTCGTTGACCACGTTGATCTCTTTGAACCGTCCATGCAGCCACGGGCCGATGAGGAGTTGCTGCGTCCCCCGGGAGTTCGGGCCGCCCTGGTGTTGCCGGCCGATGTAGCTGTCGATCGAGCCGACGTTCATGAAGTCGTACCAACTGCCGACGGTGAAGCACGGGACGTTCATCTTGTCGAAGTGCCTGGTGCAGTCTTCGTCGGCCCAGTAACTGTCGTAGTTCTGGTGCTGATACCACTCGTGCATCAAGGCAAGATTGTGGTCCGGCACCCGGCAGACTTTGTCCATCGTCTTGAACCGCATCGGCCGCTGCGTGCCGCCGATACGGTAGCCCTCGTGAAACAGGCTGAGGCCCGTGTCGATCATGTATTGGGCCGCCAGGTGCGGCGGCTGCGTGACGGCGAGAAAGTTCTGCGCAAACCCCGCCTGCGACGTGCCGAACGTACCGACTTTCCCCGTCGACCATTTCTGCGCGGCGAGCCATTCGACGAGATCGTAACCGTCTTTCTGCTCGCCCCAGGCGAGATGGCGATAACCTTTCCAGACCCCTTCCGACTGCTGCGAGCCGCGGAAATTGGCGAGCACCGTGACAAAACCGCCGCGGGCCAGCCGGGAGAAACTTTTCTTGGTGTTGGGATCGCTGCCGTTGGCGTAGCGCTGCTCCAGCAGCACGGGCCAGGGGCCGTCGCCGGCCGGAAAGAACAGAAACGCGGAGAGCTTGACGCCGTCGCGCATCGGGATCATCACATGCTCTTCGCGGACGCCGCCCAGATCGACCGGGTCGGCGGCGAAACCGGCGAGCGTCCACCCACACCCGATCACAACGATCAGCGTCCAGCGAAATATCGTCATCATGTGTCTCGGCAAGAGAATGGTTTTGGACTTACGCCTGGCCGCTGGCGCTCTGCACATATTTCGCCGTCGTCTCTTGAAACCGGCGTTTACCGTCTTCCACGATGCGGCGGATTTCCTTGGCGTTCGCTTCGCTTTCTTTTCTCAGGTCGGCAATCAGATTCAGCGACTCCACCTGGAAGTCGCTGATCGCATCGACGAGCTTCTGCACGCTTTCGGACTTAATCGTCGAGCCGTACCCCGCTTTCATGGCTGCCCGCTCCAGTTCCCGTCCGACCTGGGCGACGTCTTCCAGGCCCTTGTTGACGCCTTCCTTCATCGCTTCCGTCGCCGCCGTGACTTCGTGCAGCCCTTGCTGACTGGTGTAAACCGTTCCCAAAATCGTGAAAACGTGTTCGTTGGTCGTGAAGAATGTGACGGCACGGCGGTAAACGCCGTCCTTAATGTCGTGCGTCTGCTTGAGTTTGGCGACCAGCGTGTCGCCGACGTCGTAGCCGATCGCCAGGTTCTCAGAGACGTCTTTGAGCAATTGATACGTCCGGTCTTCTCGCTGGTACGAATCGCGGGCCTGATCGCGGGACATTTCGAGGCGTCCGCGCTCGGAGGCGTCTCTCCCCTGAAAACCGTCTATGGCCGTTTGAGCAGCCGCGAGCGACTTCTGAGCAGCGTCCGAAGCAGGCTTTTGTTTCTCATAAAGCTCACACGCGATGACCTCGGCTTCCTTCAACGCAAAGCGGTAATCGATGTAGGCGTCCATGATGGCGTCTTCACGGTTCAATTGATCTTTCGCGTCTTTGGACACGGCCCGATACGCCTCGGCAATTTTCTCAAAGCGGTCGCTCGGCGTTCCGCGGCGGATTTTCATCCACCAGTTCTGCCATTTCTCCGTCCGGCTGATCTTGCCGTCGGAGAGCTGCGCGATCAACATCTTGGAATCTTCGCGGACGGAATCGAACATCTGCGAGATTTCGAGATAGCGATTTCCGATGCGGATGTTCTCGACGTTGTCTCGCACCATCCGATTGAACGTGCTCATATGCTTGATGACGTCGGCAATGGCCAGCGTGCGGGCCTCGTCGACATGTTTCACATCTTCCAAGAGCCGGATCAGATCGTCCCCGGTGTCGCCCTCGGCAGTGACCCCGAATTTTTTCAGCACTCCCAGCGCCCGATCCATGTAGTGCCTCATCGTCGTGATGGCCTGCGAGGCGTTCTCCTTGATCTTTGCCATCGAGTTGGCGGGCTGCGTCGGCTGCGGTTGTGCGGGCTGCGCTTGACTCATGAGAGCTGCCTTTTCCAGAATAGATGAGAACAGACACCGAAGGGAGAAACGTACGCTGCCTCCTCAAGGTAACAAACTTCGTGCGGACTGCAATCAATCCAGGCCGGCGAGTCACTGTCCCGGTGCATACGCCGGTTTGTAGGGTTTGCCGAGTCTTCGAGGCGAACCCTACTTGATACTGACCGGACCGTGGGCCGCCTGCTGGAAAGAAAACCGTGATTTCGCGTGCGACCCACAAAACCGAAGCCGTCGCTCCGGAGATGACGTTGACCGACACGCTCCGGGTGTTGGAATTGGCGCGGGGCCTGAAGTCGGAGCGGGCGGACGCCGAGGCGGCTTTGGCGCGAGATGAAGTGACGGAGCAAATTCGTCAGCGGCTTCGAGACGCCGCACGCATCACGGGAGACTCGATCACCGAGGCCGATATCGACTCGGCGATCGACCAGTATTTCGCCACGCAGAATGCCTATCGGGATCCGCCGTTTTCGTTCTCGGTTTTCCTGGCCCACCTGTATATCCGCCGAGCGGAAATCAGTATGATCATCGGCTTGGTGTTGGTCGTCGGGCTGGCATGGACGTATTTCTTTTGACCGCAGGTACGCAGCGTCATGCCGATCGCAGGACAGGAATTGTTGCGGCGAATCACTGCGGTCGTCGAATCGGCCCGCGCCGCAGAAGAGGCAGTGCGCAGTGCGGCCCAGAAGGCGCATTCTGAACTCGATTTGCTGGTGACCGATCAGTCCGAGGCACTGCGTGAATTGGCCCAGCACTACCTGCCCCGGCTGGATGACGACGTCGAACGCGATGGCTGGTCCGAAATGCACGCGGCGTTGAGAGAAATCCGGCTGCGCCAGGATGACGCCCGCAGGCAGCATTCCGAGCGGATGAAAGCCGCCGAGCAGCGCTGTTCGGAGACAGAGGAACGTGCCTCGAGGTTGAAAACGGACGTCGACGAACTGGCGGCCCAATGCGACGCCTTGGCTCATCGCCTGGCGGGTCAACTGGCGGAGGACGCGGACTTTCAGCACATGTCGAAGCTCGCGGCTTCCAGTCAGGCGCGGCTGGAACAGGCTGAGGCAAATTTGGCGGACGTGGAACAAGACGCAAAGACAAAATTGCCGAACTATCAGCAGAGCCGGCTTTTCCAATATTTGCATCGCAGGTCATGCGGCACTGAGAACGACTCGTCTCGAGGCCTGACGCGCCGGCTGGATCGCTGGGTCGCCCGGCTGATCGATTATCCCCGCGCCGCGCGCGGATTCCGATTTCTGTCGATGGCTCCGCGACAAATGCGGCAATTGATCGAGGACCAGAAGCAGCTCGTGAAAACGGCCGTTGCAGAAGTGGAACGCCGTCAGACCGAGGCGGCCGACGTGATTGGGCTCTCGCAACTCCTGAGAGGAGGCGCGAAGGCCCGCAGCGAGCAAGGACAGGCAACGGCGGCGGCGGAAGCGGCACGTCTGGAGCGAGACCAGGTGCAGCTCAAACTGGCGGAACTCGATTCTCCCGAGAGCGGGTTTTATCGCGAGGCCATCACGGCGTTTCAAGATCTCTTACAGCGCACAGAGCGATCGCTCGTGGCGGCCCGTGCCGCGCAGACTCCTGAACTCACCGATGATCAAGTGGTGGCCCGGCTCAAGCATCTCGACGCGCAGGTCAACAACCGGAAGCGGGAGTATGACCAGCGCTTTGCCGCGGCGGAATCAGCCGCCCAGCGGACCGCGCGATTGCAGGAACTGTCGTCGCGCTGTCAACGGGCTCGCTTCGATCTGCCGCGCAGGGTTTTTGATGATCAGTTGGATCTGGAACGGCTGCTGAACAGCGTGCTGGACGGTACAGCGTCCGTGGAAAGCGTGTACCAGGAACTTTCGCGGAATCAGCGCGTCGAGCCAAGCCCCGGCGAAGCTGCGGTCGAGGCGATTCTCAGTCCGGCGGGCCAGGTATTGCTGCAGGCCATGGCGCAAGCCGCCGGCGCTGCCTTAGGATCGTACGCCGCCCGAGCCGGAGAACAGAATCGAAAAGACAGCCGCCAGAGGGGCTGGTTCTGACCGTTCCGAACGAAACTCCCATTTCCTGCGGCAGGCTGGCACTGTTAGAATCGCATCAGAAAAGTTCCCGCCGGCGCCGGGCTCAGGTCTTCTACGAAATGGTCCGATGACTGATACCGCCTTTCAACGCTGCATCTCTCCCGTTTGTGGGGCCACGTTCGCCGTCGAGGAGACGCTCACGGCGTGTCCCGATTGCGGCAACCTGCTCGACATTGCCTACGACTGGAACCGCATCCCGGTCCCGAAATCGCTCCGAGATTTTGAAGTCCGCTGGAGCACCCGCCGCCATCCGCTCGATTTCAGCGGCGTCTGGCGCTTTCGTGAATTGCTGCCGTTCGCCAAGGACAATCAGATCGTCACGATCGGCGAAGGCCAGACGATCTTGCAAACAGCCGACGCCGTGGGCAAATACGTCGGAATGAATTCCGGCAAACTGTTTCTGCAGTACGAGGGGCTCAACCCGTCTGGCAGCTTCAAAGACAACGGAATGACGGCCGCGGCCACCCATGCCCGCATGGTCGGGGCCAAAACCGCGGCGTGCGCCTCCACCGGCAACACCAGCGCGTCGCTCGCCATCTATGCCAGCACGGCCGGCGTGTTTCGCGTCGTCGTCTTCGTCGGCAGCGGCAAGATCGCTTACGGTAAACTCTCGCAGGCGCTGGATTACAATGCCCGCACGCTGCAAATTCTTGGCGATTTCGACGACGCACTCGAACGCGTCCGGGAAGTTTCCGGCGAGCGCGGCATCTATCTGTGCAACAGCGTGAATCCGTTCCGGCTCGAAGGCCAGAAGACGATCATGTACCGCGTCCTGGAATCCCTGGCCTGGGATCCGCCCGATTGGATCGTCGTACCAGGCGGTAACCTGGGGAATTCCAGCGCGTTCGGCAAAGCATTTCAGGAACTGCATCACCTCGGCTTGATCAAACGAATACCGCGATTGGCCGTGATCAACGCCTCCGGCGCGAACACCCTGTATCAATTGTATGAACAGCGTGAGGTCGGCTGGAACGCCGGTCGGCCCGATGACGCGATCATCAACCAGTTCTATGGCGACATGACTGCCGAAAAACGCCGGGCGTCCACGCTGGCCAGCGCGATTGAAATCAACCGGCCGGTGAATCTGAAGAAGTGTCTTCGCGCGTTGGAGACTTGCGACGGCGTCGTCCGAGAAGTGACCGACCAGGACATTCTCGACGCGAAAGCGCAAGTCGGCGCCGGCGGATTCGGCTGCGAACCGGCCAGCGCCGCGAGCGTTGCCGGAGCGAAGTTGCTTCGCCAACAAGGCGTGATCGCCCCGTCGGACCGCGTGGTCTGTATCTTGACCGGACATCAACTCAAAGACCCCGATGCCACCGTGGCGTATCACTCGGGCGATCAAAAGAAATTCGACGAAAAACTTGGCCCGCACGGGGTGAAGACGGCGTCCTTCGCGAATTCGCCGGTGGTCGTCGAAAACAATTTGCAGCGCATTCTTGCGGCGCTGGGTGACTAACCGAGCGACGCTTCGCAGCAGCGTTGTCAGCCTGGCGCTGGTTATGGTATATCTGTGTACACAATGACCGAAGTGTTCTCGACCGCTGATGCAGTCGCACCTCCCGACAATCCCCCGCCGGACAACGTCCTCGCGGCGCTGCGGCTCAACCTGGTTCCCGGCATCGGCCCCAGGCTGACGCAGCTCTTGATGGATCGTTTCGGCTCTGTCAGCGCGGTTCTCTCCGCCTCCGTCGCCGAGTTGCAGCAGGTCTACGGCATCGGTTCGAAGCTGGCCATGTCGGTCGTCACTCATGGCTCGACAGCGGAAGCCCTTGCGGAGTGGCAACGCTGCCAGGCCGCCGGAGTCAAACTCTTTCTGCGCGGCGAGGGGCATTACTCCCCGGCGCTGGATCGCATCCCCGATCCGCCGCATCTGCTGTATTGCCGGGGTGAATTGCGGCCCGTGGATGAACTCGCCGTGGCGATTGTCGGTTCCCGGCACTGCACAGCGTATGGCAGGCAGCAGGCCGAAGTGATTGCCGGCGGGCTGGCACGGGCCGGCATCACGGTGGTGAGCGGCCTGGCACGGGGGATTGACGGTTCGGCTCATCGCGGCGCGTTGCAAGCGGGCGGGCGAACCATTGCCGTCTGTGCCACCGGATTGTCGACGGTGTATCCGCCGGAACATAAAAACCTAGCCGACGAAATCGCGAAGCAAGGCGCCTTGCTGACGGAGTCCCCCATGTTGCAGGCCCCGGTGCCCGGGCTGTTTCCGCAGCGTAACCGGATCATCTCCGGGCTGTCGCTGGGGGTGATCGTGATCGAAGCGGGACGGCACAGCGGGGCGCTGCACACGGCCCGTCATGCGATGGAGCAGAACCGCGACCTGTTCGCCGTCCCCGGCCGCATCGACAGCGACGCCAGCCATGGCTGCCTGGATCTCATCCGGGACGGCGCTGCATTGATCCGCGGCGTGGATGACGTGCTGGAAGCGCTCGGCCCGTTGACGAAGCCCGTGAAAACCGCGCCGACCGAGACCGTGCATCAACCCAGGGAACTTCAGCTCTCGGATCAGGAATGGAAGGTGCTCAACAGCATCACGGCAGAGGCGATCACCATTGATGAAGTCTTACGCGCCTCGTCCCTGGAATCGTCGCGCGTGTTGTCCACCCTGACGGTGCTGGAAATGAAAAAACTGATCCGACGGCTGCCTGGCGGGTTCTTAATCCGGCTCTGACAGCAAGATTTCATCCTCAAAGCCCGGCGTCGGCGACGCCGGGACCGGTCCGCGGCATCAACTCGCAAGAACTGGCTGAATCACGATGACGCCTCCGCCTGACAACGACCGCCTGATCCGCCTGGAAACGGCTGTTGCACACTTGCAGCACGACTTCGAGCGTCTGCACGGCGTGGCTCTCGAATTGCAGGCCGAACTGCGTCAGGTGATGCTGCGTCTGGTGCGAACCGAACAGCACCTGGAACGTCTCGCCGAACCGCCCGAATTCCGCTTGCCGACCGACGAGCGCCCGCCCCATTATTAGGGCTTCCGGGTCTCGCCGACTTCGAGCGATCCTTGAACCAGAAAGTCCCGATGAGCGATTCCTCGTCCGGGAAGCTGCCCCGGCGTCCGCGTTATTCGGGGACGCATCCCAGGCAGTTTCACGAGAAATACAAAGAGCAGCAGCCCGAACGCTATCCCGACGACGTCGCCAAGGTGCTGGACGGCGGCAAGACTCCGGCGGGAACGCATCGGCCGATCATGGTTCGGGAAGTTCTGCAAACGCTGGCGCTCCAGCCGGGAGACGTCGCCGTCGATTGCACGCTCGGGTATGGCGGCCATGCGACTGAGATTCTCGCCGCCATTCAACCCGGCGGCCGATTGCTGGGTTTTGATGTCGACCCGGTGGAATTGCCAAAGACCGAAGCGAGGCTGCGCGCGGGCGTCGTGTCGCCGGACGGGCTGAAAGTCTGGACGAGAAATTTCGCGGGAATTTCGCAAATTCTCGCCGAGGAATCGCCGTCCGGGGTGGCGGCCGTGTTCGCCGATCTGGGCGCGTCGTCCATGCAGTTGGATGATCCGGCTCGCGGATTCTCCTTCAAATTCGACGGTCCGCTCGACATGCGGATGAATCCCTTGCGGGGTTTCACCGCCGCGGAGTTGTTGTCGCGGCTGGAACCGGACGGGCTGTCCCGGCTGTTAGCCGAGCACGCCGACGAACCGATGGCAGTCGAACTCGCGCACGTGATTCTCGAAGCGCATGCCCTCCGGCCGTTGAGCACCACAACCGGCTTGGCGGAGGTCGTGCGGACGGCCGTGAATCGCGCTTCCCGAACGCCGGACGCCGCGGAGGACGCCGTCCGGAGAGTGTTTCAGTCGCTCCGAATCGCCGTGAACGACGAGTTTCGCGCGCTGGACGCCTGTCTGCGGCAACTTCCGGGATGTCTCAAGCCGGGGGGCCGAGTCGCCGTGCTGACGTTTCATTCCGGCGAAGACCGGCGGGTCAAGTCCGCGTTCAAACAGGGATTGAACACCGGCCTGTATGCGTCGATCAGCCAGGAAGTCGTTCGGGCCAGCGCAGAGGAACGCCGCGCCAATCCCCGGTCGTCGTCCGCAAAACTCCGATACGCGATACGCAGCGAGTGAATCCGCCGCCGCGTCAGGCAGACTTCCAGAGCGCGGAATCCCCCGCCGCCGCAGGAGAAAACTCGCGGTGCGCGTTCAGGGGAATGCTTGCCATCGAAAGGGACGGCTGCGTCGTCAGGGCTGATGCGCAGCCGCCGGACGCGATCTGGAAGACAAATCTCCAATGCAGACCAAGTCCGCACAGCACGGCCAGATGCCAGAGTTCATGCGGGCCAATGACGCCCGGCGCCACGACTGGCCAATGCAGCATCAAGAGAATTGCTCCAAGCGTGTAAGACAGTCCGGCCAGCACGGCGGGCCGCAGAAATTTCCAGCCGTGCTGTCGGGAAAGTTTGACTGCCGTGATCACGCCGGCCCAGCCGAACAGCAGAAAGAAGCCGGTGTTCGAGCCCCCCGCTTGGACGTGAGCTGCCGCCAGTTTTCCTCCCGCGCCGCCGAGGGCCACGGTCCACGCCAGGACAAGCGGAATCCACCGCCAGCGGCCGGTAAAAAGGATGAGATGCACGGGCGTCATGCAGCCGGCGATGAGCAGGAAAATCCCGGCGACGTCCGCGGCGAGCAGAGTGTCCCGGAGCGGCCCGGGCCAGCACATATGGTACAGGGCGCTCAACAGCAGCGTCTGCACCGAGGTATACGCCATCAGCCCGAGACCTAGCCTTCCGCCAGGGTGTCCCTTCCCGCGCGGGACGAGCCGAAATGCGAGAACGGCAAACACGCCCGCCCCCAGCAGATGGCTGAGCACGTTGAACGGTTCGCGCAGTCCAAGCCAGGGGATGACATGAATCTCGTGCATGGCGAAGAGTACCGGCACGAAGAGTTCTTTCCTAGACGAATCGCAGACGCTCCCCGGACATTTCTCGCCCGCTGGCCGTTGGAATCGCCGCATTGGGGCGTGGCATTGCGAGACGGCGGCAATCCGGGTCAAATGTCTGCGGGGATTTTTGTTTTCTCTCCCGTTCAGAACGTTTTTGTTTGCAGAAAGTGATCGATGCGTAAGAATCCCGTGAAGGCGGCGCTCAAAGCCGGATTGCCGCAGGTCGGCACGTGGCTGTCGCTGGGTGACATCAATGCCGCGCGAATGATGGCACGCGTCGGCTTCCCCTGGCTAACCGTCGACCTGGAACATTCGCCGATCGGCTGGGATCGGGCCGGGTTATTGTTCGGCGCCATCGCTGACGCCGGCTGCACCGTGCTGGCCCGCGTCCCCCGCGGCGATCATGACTACATCAAGCGCGTGCTGGACGCCGGCGCGCATGGCATCGTCGTCCCGATGGTCAACACCGTGGAGGAAGCAAAGATCGCGATTGCCGCCGCGAAATATCCCCCCGTTGGCAACCGTTCGGTCGGCGGATCGATGCATGCCCTGAACTTCGGCACCACGGCGGGCGACTATTACAAACATGCCAATGACGAAATCCTCGTCGTGCTCCAGACCGAGTCGCCCGAAGGCGTCGAAAACGCTGAGGCGATCTATTCGCTGCCCGGCGTCGACGCGATCTTCGTCGGCCCCAATGATCTGACGGCCCAGATGCGCGCCCCTGATGGAACCGAACCGACCCCGGAAGCCTTCAACGCCATGATGCAACGGATTCTGGCAACAGGCAAAAAAGTCGGCACACCGGTCGGCCTGCATGTCCAGACGGTCGAGCAAGTTCAGCAGCGCATCGCCGAGGGCTGGCAATTCATCGCCATCGGCAGCGAACTGCGGTTCATGGTCGGCGAAGCCCAGCGTCTGGTCACGGGGCTGAACCTCAAGCAATCGGGTGATCTGGCCCGCTATTAAGTCGTGCACGCCGCACGCGAATCATTCTGCCGCACTCGCGGCGAGCGCTCACTTTGTGAGCGACGAAACTGATATCTTCTCAGATCGGATCCAATGTCGAACCTGCGTCATGACGGTCGAACTCCCGAGACGCTGCGGCCGATTCGCGTCACTCGGAAATTTCTCGGCGCAGCGCCGGGCAGCGTGCTGATTCAGGCCGGAAAAACGGCCGTGCTGTGTACGGCAAGCATTGAAGCCAGCTTGCCCCCCTGGAAACTTGCCGCGCTGACCGACCCTGCCCAAGCCGCCGGCTGGTTGACGGCGGAATACTCCATGCTCCCCGGTAGCACGGCGCCGCGAAAACGGAGAGAACGCGAGAAAATGGACGGCCGCTCGACTGAGATTCAGCGGCTCATCGGCCGCAGCCTGCGGTCGGCGCTCGACTTTCGCGCGCTGGGGCCGCGCACGATCACGATCGACTGCGACGTCCTCGAAGCCGACGGCGGCACGCGCACGGCGAGCATCACCGGCGGGTTCATCGCCTTGTGTGACGCACTGGCTTCGATCCAGTCTGACTTGCCAACTGACCGGCCCGTGATGCTGCGAAGTATCGCCGCGATCAGCGTGGGCGTCGTCGCCGGGGAACCGGTCGCAGACCTCGATTACATCGAAGACAGCCAGGCGGAAGTCGACCTCAACGTGGTCATGACGGGCACGGGAGAGTTCGTCGAAGTGCAGGGAACCGCCGAGGGGATTCCGTTCCGAAGAGACATCTTGAACCGCCAGCTCGACCTGGCGGCAGCCGCGGCCGCCGAACTGACGCGAATTCAACGCGAGGCGCTCGGCACGGCATGGCCGTTTCCAGCGGAAGGAAAAAATTGAAGTCGAAATCGAAACGCCTTGTTTTTGATTCCGACTTCTGCTTCCTCCGTTCCGTCGCCCAGGCCCACCGTCTTAGAAATTACGGCAAATCGGTGGGCCTCGCGAAGCGCTCGACCGCACCCTACTTGAAAAAGGAGTACGCCCTGTACCGTCGCCAACCGCCTCTAGACAAGAATCGGGAAAGCTGCTAAATCCCCGTTCTTCCCGAACAATTCCTCAAGTTTTCCGCGTACGGCGCCGACACCGGTCCGCCGCGTATTCGGACAATTCGCGGAAACCAAGGGGAGACGGCATCCTCGCGTTTTGCGCCGGGCGGGCCGTGCGGATCAGGAGTATGAGTTGCGAACGAGTTCGCCCAGAATAAGGGAGTGTGCCGTGCGAACCGCCCAAGGTTGGAACAGTCTGCTTGTGATGGGATGGCTGTTGTGCGCTGCGCCGCTGTTTGCGGGGCAGATCGAGGCCGTCAAAGGCAAGTCGTATCGGCTGACGAAACAGCACGGCCCGTGGATGATCATGGTGGCCAGCTTCCGGGACGTCGATCATCGGGATCGGAAAACGGAAGGCCTCACGGCGGAGGAAGCAGCGAGTGAGCTGGTCTATGAGCTTCGCACAGGCGGCATTCCCGCCTACACGTTTTCACAGGGATCGCAGAAGGGCGAGATCAAGACGACCGACCGCAGCGGCCGCGAAGATCTCCGCATCTATGCCGCGCAGCGAGAAATGATCAGCGTGCTCGCCGGGAATTACTCCTCGGAAGACGATGGCATCGCCGAGCGGACTCTCAAGCATATCAAGGAATTCAAGCCGAAATTCATGGCCGACAAAAAAAGTGGAGCAATCGTCAGGGCGATGCCAGGTAAGAAAGGTCCTTTAGGCGGCGCGTTTCTGACGATCAACCCGCTCGTCGATCCGTCGGAAATTGCCCAGCGCAAGCCGGATTACGACATCCTGAAACTCAATCACGGCATCCAGAACGCCCTGGTGGAGAACCCGGCGAAGTATACCGTGCAGGTCGCCACCTTCACCGGACGCTCGGTCACGCCGGTCGGCAACAGCTCGATGTTTAAGAAGGAAGACGAATTCGATCGCCGCTTGAGGTCGTCGGTTGATGAAGCCACGGGCATGATGCGGGCGAATCTCAATGACGCCGGGGAAGACGCGGCCCAGCTCGCCAATGAAATTCGCCAGTTGAGAACCGCGAATGTCCCGCGCGGGATGGACGCCTGGGTCTATCACGACCGGTTTGAATCCATCGTCACGGTCGGATCGTTCGACAATCCGAACGATCCGCGCATTGCCGAAATCATCAAGAACTTCGGCGCCAAGTCCGTGCATGACAAGAACAGCGGGAATGACGTCGTCGTGGCGGAAGTGCTCACGCCGTCGCAAACCCGGCGCGGCAAAGCCCCGTCCCAGATGTGGGTGTTCGATCCGCAGCCGAAGCTGATCGAAGTGCCGCACTTGAAAACGAAGAATTCGAAAAAGTAACGGCCACAGAGAACCATCGTTTTCGGCCCGATGTCGCGCGCGACATCGGGCCGTTTTCTTTCGCGGCTCCGTCGAGTTCCCCTTGCAGGCGACCCGGCTTTACCGCATGATACCGTATGGATACCGGTTGATCTTTCGAGGTGCTCTCACACCCATGGAACGCGTCACCCCGCAGACCACTCCCTGGGAATTTTCCCGCAGGAAGTTATTGCAGCGGACCAGCCTGGGCGGGCTCGGCCTGACGTTGCCGGCCTTGCTGCAAGCGGAATCGCAACGCGAAGCCGTCGGGCCGAAGATTCGGGCCGACCGGTTGATTGTGGTATTTCTCGACGGCGGGCCGCCGCAGCTCGATACCTGGGACATGAAGCCCGATGCGCCGCCGGAAGTTCGGGGCGAATTTCAGCCCATCGCGAGTTCGCTTCCCGGCGTGCCGGTGTGCGAACTCTTGCCGAATCTCGCGCCGCACATGCACCGCTGTGCCCTGGTCCGGTCGGTGCATCACTCTGTGAACAATGCCCATGCCTCGGCCGTATATGCCGCGCTAACCGGGCATGATCGCGGCGACGGTACCGTGGCGATCGGCACGTCATCGCAGGATTACCCGGCGATCGGTTCTGTGACCAGCCTGGCCCGTCCTCCGCAGCAGCCGATTGTGCCGTTTGTGTCGTTGCCTTATATCACGAAGGAAGGGGCCGGCGGGCCGCCGCAGCCGGGCTTTTTCGGCGGACTGCTGGGGAAATCGTTTGATCCGTTGTTCGTGTTGAATGATCCGAACTCGCCGAACTTCACGATTCCGGAGTTGACATTGCCCTCCGAGGTCGACGCCCAGCGCCTGAAACAGCGCCGAGGTCTGAAGCAGCAGCTCGATCAGCATCTGGCCGATCAGACATCGCGGTCCGTGGCCGGCGTTTCAGGATTCCAGGCGCGCGCCTTTGACCTTCTGAGTTCCACCGCCACGCAGCAGGCGTTTCAGTTGTCGCAGGAACCTGATGCTGTCCGCGAACGGTACGGCCGCAACATTTACGGCCAAAGCGTCCTCTTGGCCCGGCGGTTGCTCGAAGCGGGCACCCGCGTCGTGACGGTCGCCTGGGCGCCGGATGCCAACGCGACGTGGGACACTCACGGCAACAATTTCAAGCGGCTGCGCGGCGACCTGCTGCCGCAGTTGGATTCCGCCGTCGGCAGCCTGATGACCGATCTCGTCGACCGCGGTCTATTCGACCGGACGCTGATCGTGGTGATGGGGGAATTCGGCCGCACGCCGAAGATCAATGCCGGCGCAGGCCGGGATCATTGGAATTTCTGCTACTCGGTGCTGCTGGCGGGCGGCGGAATTCTGGGCGGCGCGCTGCACGGCGGCAGCGATAAAATCGCCGCGTTCCCGGCGTTTGATCCTGTCGGGCCGGCGGATATCGTCGCCACGATCTATCATTGCCTGGGGCTGTCGACCGAATTTGAATTCCGCGACCCGCTCAATCGTCCGTTCCGTCTCGTCCCGTGGGGCGACCCGATTTACAGCGTCCTGGCTTAAAGGGCGGGCGAAACCGCAGGCGCTGCGCGGGATCTTCCCGTGCGAAGGCAGGCTTATCGCGTCAGCCCGGATTGCCGCAGCAATGGGTCGACGCTCGGTTCCCGGCCGCGGAACGCGCGAAACACGTCCAGCGGATGTTTCCCGCCGCCGAGCGCCAGCACCGTGTCGCGGAACTTCCGGCCGATGGCGGCCACCGCGGCGTCGTTGTCGAGGCCGGCTTCTTCAAACGCGGCAAACGCATCCGCGCTGAGAATCTCCGCCCACTTGTAGCTGTAGTAGCCCGCCGCATAACCGCCCGAAAAAATGTGCTGAAACGAACACAAAAAACGATCCTCCGGCAGCAGCGGCAACAGGCTGGTCACCTGCGCGATCCGCTTCTGCACGTCAAACGGCGACTCCTTGCCGTGCGGATCATACTGGCTGTGCAATTCCAGATCGGTCATCCCCAGCATCAGTTGCCGCAGCATCATCGAACCGGCTCGATACGTGCGTGCAGCGTCTATCTTCTCGAACAGTTCGTCCGGCAGCGGCGCGCCGGTCTGATAGTGGCCCGTCATGCCCATCAACGTCGGACGGTGATAACACCAGTTCTCCATGAACTGGCTCGGTAGTTCGACGGCGTCCCACTCCACGCCGCGAATCCCGGCGGCGTCCGCGAGTTCCACCTTCGTCAGCATGTGCTGCAATCCGTGCCCCATTTCGTGGAACAGCGTCTCGACTTCGCCGAACGACATCAGACTCGGCTTGTCGCCCATCGGCGGGGTCTGATTGCAGACGAGCTGCGCCACCGGCAGTTGAAGCCGGCCGTCGGGCAATCGGCGACGGCCCAGGCAATTGTCCATCCACGCTCCGCTCCGCTTGTTTTCCGGCCGGGAATACGGGTCGAGAAAAAACGAAGCGATCCTTTGGCCTGATTCATCCAGGATATGATACAGCCGGACGGCATCGTTCCAGACGGAGACTGGTTCCTTCGCGTGTTCCACCGTGACGCCGAACAACCGGTGCATCACGTGAAACAACCCGGCGAGGACTTTCTCGAACGGGAAATACGGCCGCAGTTGTTCGTCGGTGTAATCGAACCGCTGTTCGCGCAGCCGTTCCGCCCAGAAGCCGATATCCCAGAGCGCCAACGGCGTGCTGTCGCCGCGAGATTCCTTGAGCGCGTTCAGGTCATTCAGATCGCGCTGGGCCGCGGTCCACGAGGCGTCACGCAGTTTTGTGAACATGTCCCGGACGGCGTCGGCCCGGCCGGCCATCTTGCGGGACAAACTTACTGCCGCGTAGCTGTCGAAGCCGAGCAACTTCGCCTGCTCCTGCCGCAGTTTGAGAATCCTCGGTATCAAGCCGCTGTTATCAAAAGGCTCGCGCGCGGCCCGCGTGATGAAGGCCCGATAGACCTGTTCGCGCAAGTCGCGATTCCGGCAATGTTCCATGAACGGAATGTACAGCGACGTTTCCAGCGTGATCCGCCACGGACCGGCCTCGGGCGTGGCGGAGGGGGCGTCCGGATGGGCCTTGTTCCACGCCTGGGCCGCCATCTGGCGCAGCGTCTCGGGCCAGCCCTCGGCATCCTGCGCCGCCGTGATGTCCAGCGAAAACGCCTTGGTGGCGTCCAGCACGTGATTCGCAAACTCGGTGCTGAGCTGCGACAACTCTTGTTCGATGGCGTTGAATCGTTCCTGTGCGGCGCCCGTCAGTCCGATGCCGGCGAGTTCCGCGTCGCGAAGCCGATCCGTGACGATCCGCTGCTGCACTTCGGAGAGCCGCTTCCATTCCGGACCGGCTTTCAACCCTTTCAGCGCCTGATAGATCGGCTGGCTCTGCCGCGCACGCAGGCCAAACTGCACGACCTCCGGCAGGGCAGCTTCATAGGCTTCGCGCAGCTCCGGGGAATTCTTCACGCCGAACAAGTGCCCGACCGGTTCCCACGCGTGTTCAAACGGCCGGTCGAGTTCTTCAAGCACGCCGATCGTCGCGGCCCAGCTCGGCCCGGCGGATTGTTCGATCGCTTCCAGCTTCGCCAGCGCTTCCGAGAGCCGTTGTTTGACGGCCGGCACCACATGCGACGGCTCGATCCGGGCATACTCCGGCAACCCGTCCGTCGCCAGCAGGGGATTCTCCAAGTCATCCGTCACGATTCCGCCTCCTCGATGTGGAAAGAAGCCGCTATCCTGCGAAATTTCCCGACGGCAGGCAATCGTGAACGTCGGCGGACGCTCGGCAAACGGTTGCCGTGTTGCAGGGTTGGCCCGTGCCTCGATGCCGGATTCAGGGTGCATTCGCCCGGCGGATTCGTTACGATCATGGTGAAAATACCCCATATTTTTCGATTCGCAGCATTCAACGAATCGACTCAGCCGAGAGAGCCCCTCCATGCGTTTCGTCATCACGGCCGGTCCGGACAAGGGACGAACTGATGATTTGCCGGCGACCGGCGCGGTGACATTCGGCCGGGGGACCGATTTGCCGACCCCGTTGACCGATCCCCATGTGTCGCGGAGGCACTGCGAAGTCACCGTCAAAGGCGGGATCGTTACCGTGACCGACTGCGAATCCCGCGGCGGGACCTTCGTCAACGGACGTCAGGTGAAGACGGCGGTCCTCAAGCCGGGCGACGTCCTTCGCCTCGGTGAGACGGAATTGAAGTTCGAGCTGCAGACGGCCGCAACGGGCGACGCCACGCTGGGCACGATGCCCCCTAAATCCGCGGGCGAGCCGGTTTCGGACGACCTTTCGGGCCTGGTCGGAACGCGAATTCACAATTACCTGCTGGAACGCGTTTTGGCCCGGGGGACGACGGGGTGGGTTTTCTACGCCCGGCATTCCAAGCATGACCGGGAACTCGCCGTGAAGGTGTTGTATCCTTCGATCACCAAGGTCGAGGAGGAAACGCAGCGGTTTATCCGGGCCATGAAGACGATGTTTCCGTTGAAGCATCCGCACATCGTCCAGTTGTACAACGCCGGGATCCACAAACCCTACTGCTGGCTGGCGATGGAATACGTCAACGGCGAACCGCTCACGGAAATCATTCGCCGGATCGGCATGGCGGGCATGTTGTCCTGGGAATACGCCTTCAAAGTCGCCGTGCAGACGGCCCGGGCCCTGGAGGCGGCTTCGGAACAAAACATCATCCACCGCAACGTCAGCCCGTCGAGCATTCTCATCCGCAAGGCCGACCAGGCAGTGAAGCTCGGCGACCTGATGCTGGCCAAAGCGATTGAAGGGTTGGACGTCGAGCACATCACCAAGCCGGGGGAGATCGTCGGCGATATTTCCTACATGTCGCCCGAGCGGACCGTCGGTCCGGACGGCGTAGACACCCGGTCCGACGTTTACGGCCTCGGGGCCACGCTGTACGCCGTGCTGACGGGCCGGCCGCCGTTTGAAGCACCGTCGTTGCCGGCGCTGATCCTCAAGATTCGCAACGACGAACCGGCCAAGCCGAAGACGTTTCAGCTTTCGATCAACGACATGTTCCAAGGCGTGGTGATGCGGTGCCTGGCCAAGCGGCCGGAAGACCGGTATCAATCGCCGACGTCGCTGCTGGTCGATTTGAACCGCGTGGCGAAGTTTGCCGGGATCACGGTCTGACGTGATGCCTTGGTCCCGGCGTTGCCAACGCCGGGCTTTTTCAGTTCGCCGGCTTCAGACCGGGGATGGGCTTGATGCCGACGAAGACGATGCGGCATTTCGGCAACGCGTTCTGCAACTTCTGAACATCGGCGAGAGTGTACTTGCCGGCATCAAATAGAGCCTGGGATAATTCCACGGTCTTCAATCGTTTGCAGTCCGCCAGAGAAGCAATCCCCTGGCGTGTGACCTGTGCGCTGTCCGACACCAGGACATAGTCCAGCGACGGGAGTCGAGACAGATGCTTTAATCCCTGATCGGTCAGGTCACTCGCATAGCCGTTCATGGCAGTCACCGTTGGTATTTCAGACCAGGCCTCCAGCCAGAGATCGGCGTGTTTGACAGCAGGATAGCCGCCGGTGAACTTCTTCAACTTACGAAACTGGATCAGGCCCGAGATCAATTCCGATTCGGGGAGATTCGGATCACTGGGGATGTGGAATTGTTCAATCCAGAACGTGTCCGCCGGCAGCGGATCCTCAGGGGCCACCTGCTGAACTTTCTCTCCAACCTGAATCTGAAAACGGATTTTGTGCCGCTGCAGCCACTCGGCAACGCGGCGCTCCAGGGCATGATCAACAGGAGCGGGCGTATCCGCACCTGTCAGTTTCAACGACTGCCGCACGGCGTCGACTGACAACGCGATGCGGAAGCCCGACGAATTGCTGCCACTGTTATGTGCGTAGCTGGACCGCGCAACGTGCAGAAAATAGCTGTTCCAACTGCCGCCGCGCGCAACGCGCTCCGACGATTTCGACGACGGACCCAGCGGATCGACTGCAGGTTGGTCGGCGAACTCGGCGAAGTAGTCCGGCGACCACCAGTCCTGCACATACTCTTCCACGTTCCCCAGCATGTCGAACAGTCCGAACGGGTTGGGGGACAATTCGCCGCAGGGATGCGTGCGGAACTCCGAGTTCTCGCTGAACCAGGCGGTCTGCGCCAGATCGTGCAGCGTCTCGCCGGTCCAGAAGCGCGTCGTCGTGCCGGCCCGCGCGGCGAACTCCCACTCCGCCTCGGTCGGCAGCCGGTAACCGGTCCCCGCCAGCATCTGCGCGGTCAGCCCGTGGCGGCGATACTGCGGCGGCAACTCTTCCCGCACGGCGAGTTTCTCGCAGAACTCCGCGGCGTCCAGCCAGTAGACCGAATCGACCGGATGCTTCAGCGCGTCCTGTTCGGCCAATTTGTTCGCGCCGTTCCCGGTCGCGGAGAAGCTGGACGGATTCCGACCGACCACGGTCTCGAACTGCGCTTGCGACACTTCGTGCAGGCCCAGGTAGATCGGCTGCGTCAGGATGACTCGATGCTGCGGACCGGCGCTGGTGAGCCACTTCTTGCGCGGCTCGAAATCGAGCGAACTGGCCAGCGACTCCTCGATCTCGGCGGGCGCCATCCCCATCAAAAATTCCCCCGGCGGGATGAGGCGGAACTTCATGCCGAGGCTGTTCTCGAATTCCACCGGCACTTTCAGATACGCGGCCCATTCTTCCTGATGCTTCTTCGCCTGCGCGGCGTCGAACGGGGCAATGGCCGGTTTGGGGGCGTCCGCAGGCCAGCCGTGCCAGCCGATGGTTTTCCCGTCCCGGCGGACCCACTTGGCCCCGTTGATCTTCCCGTGCCGATTGTGGCCGGAGGAATCCTTCAGCACATCGCCTTGGCCTTCGTCGAAATGGTACAGGGCGGTGGTGTCGGCATCGGCTTCAAACCGTTCCTTTGGCGTGTAATTGGCATTGTAGCGTGCGATTTTCGACAGCCGGACTTCGTCGAGGCGTCCCTTGAAAAACCAGCTGATCGATTCCTGATGGCGTTCGGCTCCGAGCAGCAGCGACACGGGTTCACCGAGTGTGGTCGATGGCCGAGATTGAGACGCTTTGCTGACGTGCTGTCCATTCACATACACCGAGAGCTGTTGTCCGTCCCAGACGCCCGCGATCAACAAGGTTTTTCCGTAATAGGATTCGACGGTGGTGACACGGGGCTCGCTGTTCTGCCAGTTCCGGGCGAAAAACAAAGTCCCGACCTCTTGATAGAGGCTGAAGCCCTGGGATCTTTTTCTTGCATCGGGCAACGAACTCGCGAGCGCTGTGATAGTGCTGGTCGTGGGGTCGATGTTTGCCAGCAACTCAATCGTAAAGGGCGATCCGACATTCATCACGAATTGGGTATCGACGTAATCCTTCTGTCCGTCAAATTCGAGCGAGTAATTTGCCATTGCGGCTTGGGAAGGGGCGTCCGCGGGCCAGCCGTGTCTGCCGATGGTTTTCCCGTCCCGGCGGACCCATTTGGCCCCGGTGATCTTCCCGTGCCGATTGTGGCCGGAGGAATCTTTGAGCACATCGCCTTGGCCTTCCTCGAAGTTGTAGAGCACTTCGGTATCTTTGTCGGCCGAGAAGCGTTGCGGGGGTTCAAAGTCGGCGGTGTAGCGGGCGCTGGAGGAAATCCGCACGGCGTCGAGTTCGATACTGGATTCGACCAGTCCGCCAAGCACGATGGGCAATGATTTCGGATACTTGGGATCGTCATTGAGACTGCCGGCGTCATCCATCTGGCCGATCAGGCGGCCATTCAGATAAAGCCGGCGTTGTTTGCCGTCATTGACTCCCGCCAGGTGCAACCGTTGATTCACGGGGATTGAGTCCGCCGGAACTTTGAGGTCGCCGTGATAGGTGTAGAAGCGGTAACGCCCGTCGGACACGGAGATTTCGCCGAGAAAACCCGTGACGAGATTCAATTCTCTGGCTGAGAGCGTCCGTGTGATTGAACCCCAGACCTCGTAGGTGCGCACCACGGAGTTCAAGTGCGCGACCGGTTCGGAGGTGACGGTCGCACCGGTATCGAACCGGAGCGCGAACTCGCCGCCGGCGGGCAAGCTCACATCGATCGGTTTGCCGTCCCGGCGGACCCACTGCGCCCCGTTGATCTTCCCGTGCCGGTTGTGGCCCGACGAATCCTTCAGCACGTCCCCCTGGCCTTCGTCGAAGTTGTACAACACCTCGGTGAACTGGTCGGCAGTGAAGCGTTCCGGCGGAACGAAATCGGCGGTATAGCGGGCGTTGGAGGAAATCCGCACGGCATCCAGATCGCAGGGGAGATTGCCGCCGAACTTCAACACAGCGGGCGTTTGATCGGGGTTCAGCATGCCCGCATCGTTGGTCGTCGCGATCAGCTTGCCGTTCAGGAACAGCAACCGCTTCTGGCCGTCGTTCACACCGGCGAGGTGAACCCTCCGACCGAGTGGGAAGCGTTTTTTGTCAGCTTCCGCATGTCCGTGAGGGGTGTAAAAGTTGATGTTGTATTGGTCGACAATCAATTTCCCCCAGCAGCCATCCACCAGCTCGCCTCTGCTGGCACTGGGGAAATCTTTCACGACACACCAGACTTCCAGCGTCCGGACGACGGATGGCAGATCGGCTAGCGGATCGGTCTGGACGATGTTCTTGAGTCCATCGAACCGCAGGGCGAATTCGCCGCCGGCGAAGGGCGTTGATGGGCTGTCGCCGGTTTTCTTCTCGACTTCTTTTTCAACGACAACGATTTTCGTTCTGTCGGACGGTTTACCGCTGCGCAAGTAGGTGACGATCAGCGCCAGGGCGACGGTAAAGGCGACGACACCCGTGCCGATGAACGCGAGATATTTCGCTCCGAAGCCCGGCATCAGGCTGGTGAAGTTCTTCGATGGGACGACATCGCCCCGGCTGTCGATCCGGATGCGGGCATAGTTTCCGCCGTAGGTCTGCAACGCTTTCAGCAGTTTCTTCGCCTCGACATGACCTGGCTTGAGCTTCAGCAACCGCTCAACGTTTGTCCTCAGCGTTTTCCATTTCTTTTTTCGCTTCAGCTCGTCGAGTTCTGACTCCAGGTCGGTGACTTCCTCGTGCCGCTCCGTCGCCTGATTCAACAGGGCCGTCATCTCTTTCGTCTGCGATTTTTTGGGAACGCCGTTCAAAAGCTGCACGGTCTGGGCGTAATCATGCGCGGCGAAACATTGCCGGGCCGTATCGATGAGCGCATCCACGCTGCCGGAGGACAGGCCCGAATCGATGCGCGTTGGCTGGGGTTTCGTCGGGGCCTCGCGAGGCGGCTTGACTTTCGCGGCCTCAGGGGCCGGCTGAAAGGCCTCCGTTTCTGCTAGCGGCGCTGCCAATGATTTTTCCGCCGTCGACGCCGTCGGTTGAGCCGAGGGGCTGTCCAGCAACGGTTTGCCGGATGTAAAGGGCGCCAGCGCCTCGATGAGTTCCGTCGCCGTCTGGTAACGGTCGCCCGGGGCTTTGGCCATCAGTTTTTGATAAATGGCCACCACGCCGTCTGAGATGTTGTCGCGCGCCGCCTTGAGATCGGGGATCGCCTCGGTGACGTGCCCCGTCATCTTGTTCAGCGGATGCTTGTGCTTGTCGTCGCCGAAGGGTGCGCGACCGACCAGCAGGAAGAACAGAGTGCACCCGAGGGCGTACAGATCGGTGCGGGCATCGGCGGAATGCGCATCGGCCCATTGCTCCGGGGCCATGTAGTCGGGGGTGCCGAACGCCTGACCGGCGGCCGTGACTTCCGTGGTGTACCCGGCGTCTTCACCGAGCAGCGCCAATCCCAGATCGAGCAGCTTGACCTGTCCGGTTTTCGCCACGAGCAGGTTCGACGGCTTGATATCACGATGCACCAGCCCCGCCGCGTGGGCCGCGGTCAACGCCACCGCAGCCTGGCGAATCACCTTGCAGGCGTTCTGGGCCGACAAGACCCCTTTCGCTTTTACCAGTTGTGTCAGGTCGCTCCCCTCGACGTATTCCATCGCCAGGAAGTGGACGCCGTTGATCTCGCCCGCGTCCATCGCCCGGACGATATTGGGGTGGTCGATCTTGCCGACGGCTTTCATTTCCCGCTTGAACCGGGAGACCGAATCCGGCTGCTGCGTGAATTGCAGCGGCAGCACCTTGACCGCCACGAGCTTGTCGAGATGCTCATGGCGGGCCTTGTAGACGGCCCCCATTCCCCCTTCACCGAGCTTGTCCAGCAATTCGTAAGGGCCCAGCATGGATCCCAGGCTGATAGCCGTTCCGCCCGACGACGACGGAGCCGAACCGGCCGACGGCGGCAGCGTCGGCTGATTTCCTCCCGGGTTGGCCCCGACAATTGTCGGCGGCTTAATGTTCTGCAGGCTGGTCCCCCCTTCCGGCGGCGGAACAGTGCCGTCATAAGACGGTGATTGCGCACCCTCATTCACGGAAGGCGAGGACGCATCCGGCCCGGAATTACTGAGAGGCTGGGACATACCCCATGATCATACAACTGCGATTTGCCACTCGCAATATGCTTGATTGGATGGTAGTGAGTCAGTTTGCCTTTCAATGTAGGGCGCTTGCTCCGCAAGTCCCAATCACACTTGTGGAGCAAGTGTCCTACATTATTAAACTGCCCCACTGCCGATTGGATGTGCAGGGCGGTTCAGTTGTTCTGTACCCCCCAGGGAAAGATTCCAATCTCGGCCGGCCTTGTTACACTGGAGATGCGGAAAGGAAATTCCCGGTTGCCAAGGAAACGGAGCACATCATGCAGGAATCGTTGCTGAGCACAAAAGTTCAGGCGCGATACGACATCGACCGGATTCTGGCCGAGTTGGATGACTTTGAAGGAAAATATCCGAAAGCGGCGGTCGCGGCGGCGCGACAGAACCGTGTCGCTGTCATCCCGAGGCTGATCGAGGCCATCGACCGGGCCATCATCGAAGTGCAAGCGACCGGCGAGGTCGCGGGAAATGCCGCGTTCTTTGCGATGCTGTTCTTGGGGGAATTCGAGGCCAAGGAAGCACTGCCTTCGATTCTTCGAGCGATGAGTTTGCCGGATGAGCAGCCGTTCGAATTGTTCGGCGATTGCGTGCATGAACACGTTCCGCGGATTCTCGCCGCGCTGGCGGACACGCCGGAAGACATCGACCGGATCATCGAAAACCGGTCATTAGACGAATATGTGCGAGGCAGCGCGGCAAACAGCTATTTGCATCTGGTGTATGACGGGAAACTGACCCGCGCGGAGGCCGTGTTCGGATTGCAGCGACAACTTCGAGCAGCCATTGAGCACCAAGATGCCCAGGGAGCAAACTGGCTGGTGAATTATCTCTACGATTTGTCTCCACAAGAGGCGATGGACGACATTCGGGAAGCCTACCGCTTAAATCTCGTTGATGAATCGCTGCTCGACCTGGAGACCGTTGAAGAGTGGCTCCAGTCAGATGACGATCCGATGGAAAGGGCAATGTCGCGAATTGCCTATGAACGGAAATCCTTCCCCGTGGATGATGTCGAGGGATTTGGCTGGGTTCGCGATGGCGAACCGAAACCGGCCCGGATCGTTCCTCCGCCGCATCAGCGAGCCTGGGTTGACGACGAATTCGACGACGAGCCCGACGTACCGGAAGGCACGATTCGCTATACCGGGGCCCGCGTCGGCCGGAACGAGCCGTGCCCGTGCGGCAGCGGGAAGAAATTCAAGAAATGCTGCGGCAGTCACTGAACCCACATCTTGCTTACTCTCAAGGAACGTCATCATGCAGAAGTCGAATCGATGGTCCGCGGCCGGGCTGATTGCCGCGGGACTGGTTGCCGGCTGGTTGGGCCGCGCGGCGTTGTCCGACGAAAAGGATGCCCCCATGCTCTATGAACTGCGGACCTACACCACGGTGGACGGCCGGTTGCCGGCGCTGCACAAGCGGTTCAAGGATCACACGCTGAAGCTGTTCGAGAAGCACGGGATGAAGAACGTGGTGTACCTCACCCCGGTCGACAAGCCCAATACGCTGGTGTATCTGCTCGCCCACAAAGACCTGAAGACCAGGGACGCCTCCTTTGAAGCGTTCCGCAATGATCCCGACTGGATCGCCGCCCGAGACGCCAGCGAAAAAGACGGCAAGATCGTCGAGAAGGTCGAATCCGTGTATCTGAACCCGGTCGATTATTCGCCGATGAAGTGAGCAAAACCCGCCGTCGGCGACGCAGGGAACGCTCCTGCGTAGCGTCGCGAATCCATAATCCACACTCCGCATTCCGTATTCCCCCATGCCCACTCCCGCTGTTGCCTGGATCGGTGAGACTGACGGATTTCTCCAACTCATCGACCAGACCCTGTTGCCGGGCGAGTTGAAGCTGCTCGAATGCCGGACCGTCGAGCAGGTCTGGGAGGCGATCAAATCGCTCCGGGTTCGCGGCGCGCCGGCGATCGGCGTGGCGGCGGCCTATGGCGTCGTCGTCGGCTGCCAGACGGCCGATCGGCAAGATCGCGCGCGGTTTGCCAGGCGGCTGGATGAGGTCTTGAATTATCTCGCGACCAGCCGGCCGACCGCCGTGAATCTGTTTTGGGCGCTGGACCGGATGCGGAAGACGGCGGCGGAGTTCGTTGCCCGTAGCGGGGGCTTCCAGCTCCCGCATTCGGTGGCTGGAAGCCCCCGCTACGAATCGATACTTTCCCATCTGCTCACCGAAGCCCGCGCGATCGAAACCGAAGACCGCGAGATGTGCGCCGCCATTGGCCGGTATGGCGTCGAACTCTTGACCGGCTGCACCGGCGTGCTCACGCACTGCAACACGGGCGGGCTGGCGACCGCCGGCGATGGCACGGCTCTCGCCGCGATTTTCGCCGCGGCGAAGGCCAATCCGAAATTGCAGGTCTATGCCGATGAAACCCGGCCGCTGCTGCAAGGGGCGCGGTTGACGGCGTGGGAACTGATGCAGCGCAACGTGCCTGTCACGCTGATCTGCGATTCGATGGCCGCCTGGGTAATGAAGGAAAAAAAAGTCCAGGCCGTCATCGTCGGGGCCGACCGCATCGCCGCCAACGGGGATGCGGCCAACAAGATCGGCACTTACGGCTTGTCGGTGCTGGCGAAAGCGCACGGCATCCCGTTTTATGTCGCCGCCCCGTCCAGCACGTTTGATCTCACGATTGCCAGCGGCGACGAGATTCCCATCGAACAGCGCGATGCCTCCGAAATCACGCACGGCTTCGGCAAGCAGACCGCGCCGGCTGGTTGCAAGGTCTACAACCCGGCGTTCGACGTCGCCCCGGCAACGCACATCGCTGCGCTCATCACCGAGCGCGGCGTCATCCAGCCGGTGACGGCGGACGGTATTCGCAACGGGTTGCGTTAAGAACCGTCGCCTGTCGCGACAAACGAAAGGCCCGACGGAAAAATTCCCGCCGGGCCTCGCATCGACCGCCGGTCTCACGCAGCGATTAGTCTTCGTCTACCGCGGCTTTGACGATCACGAACCGTTTTCCTTCCGCCGTGCGAAGATGCAGCACGATTCCCTCTTCCAGCGAGAGTTCTTTGACGGCGGCTTCCAGTTCGGCGACCGTGGCCACCGGGGTCGTTCCCACTTTCTCGATCAAATCGCCTTGCCGGATGCCGGCCAATGCCGCCGGGCTGTCTTCTTTCACTCTAACCACCACCACGCCTTTCGCATTGCTCAAGCCGAATTGCTTGGCCAGGTCGGGCGTGAGCGACTGCAACTCGAGGCCCAGTGCGTCGAACTTCTGCCCGGGTGATCCGCCCGAGTCTCCATTCCTCCGGGCGACGCCGAAGTCCGAGGGCATCTCGGCGACCGTCACTTTCAACTCCATCGATTTGCCGCCGCGGATGATCTGTACCGGATACGGCTTGCCGGTTTCCAGGCGTTCGATCAATTGCTGCAAGGTCTTCGGATCGGCGACCTTCTTGCCCTGGACTGACAGAATCACGTCACCGGGTTCCAGGCCGGCTTTGTCGGCAGGAGATCCTGGGAACACTTCGGCTACGATGACCCCTTCGCGCGCCTTGACGTTGAACTTCTTGGCGAGTTCGTCATCAATGGGGGCATTGCGGATGCCCAGGTAACCCCGTTTGACATTCCCGGTCTTCACCAATTGGTCGCTGACCCAGCCGGCAATGTGAATCGGGATCGCGAACCCGATGCCGTCATACCCGCCGCTGCGCGACGAGATGGCCGTGTTGATGCCGATCACCTCGCCGTTCAGATTCAGCAGCGGGCCGCCGCTGTTGCCGGGATTGATGGCGGCGTCGGTCTGCAGGAAGTCTTCGCGTTCGACGGCGCCGATGCCGCGGCCTTTCGCACTGATGATGCCGGCCGTCACCGTGAGGTCGTAACCGAAGGGGCTGCCGACGGCGAGCACCCAGTCGCCGACCTCGATCTGGTGGCTGTCCCCCAGCTTGGCGGCCTTCAAGCCGGCCGCCCCGTCAATGCGCAAGATCGCCACGTCAGTCCGCGGATCGGTCTTGATGTCGTGCGCGGTGAATTTCCGGCCATCGTGCAGGGTGACGATGACTTCGTCCGCGTCCTTCACGACGTGATTGTTCGTCATGATGATGCCGGAAGCATCGATGATGAACCCGGACCCCATCCCCTGCTGCTGCGGGATGCGGCGTTTCATGCCGGGATTGCGGAAGAAATCCTTGAACCGGGGATCGTTGCGGAAGAAATCCCGGAACGGAGAGTCTTCCTCCAACAAAGGATTGCCGTCGTTCAGCGCCATTTCGCGCTGCTTGGTTTTCGTGGCGATGGAGACGACGCTCGGCACGATCTCTGCGGCGACATGCCGAAACGACACGGAAAGGTCTTGTGCGCTTTTGATCGGCGCCACGGCGGCCGCTTCCTGCCGTTGACTCCAGGCGATTCCCGACACGATCAGTGCACCGGAGGAGAACGCCACGACAAGGCTTTGACTCCATGAGGAACCCGATTTCATTGCTCGCTCCTGAAATTGCGGAGGATCGACAGGAAACCAACGGAACGAATTGTCCCGACGCGGACAATGCCCAAGGTTCGTCGATCGCTCCCTGGCCAAGGGAACATCCGTCACACCCCATTCTACGCAGGGGGTGAAGAGCCTGTTGGAGGCGGCGCGGCCGAACCTTGAGAAAAATACAGGCGGCAAGAAGCCGTCCGCCGATTCCGACCGACGCACGCACAAGCCGGGAAAACAGCCAATTGACAGGAAGTGCCAGCCAGAATTAGAGTAACGTCACCAACGGTGTATGCTTGTGAATCGCAGCCGCGGAGAACGTTCCTTGTCGGATCATGAAGAAAATCAGGAAGTGTCTCCGGAGGTTCCCTGCTCCGTGGATTCCCTGGCCGGTTGCGAACAGGCGCTGCAGTATGTGTTTCGTGATCGCGAGTTGCTGCAGCGCTGTCTGACACACGCCTCGGTCTCCCGGACCCGGTTGGAGTCGAACGAGCGCCTGGAATTTCTGGGAGACGCCATCCTCGGGGCATGCGTCTGTGAGATTCTTTACCGCCAGTTTCCTGAAGAACCCGAAGGCGAGTTGACCCGCATCAAATCTGCCGTGGTCAGCCGAACCACGTGCGCCGTCCTGAGCGAAGAACTGGGACTGGAGCAGTTCCTGATCATTGGCAAAGGACTGAGCGGCGTTCGGGCGGTCCCCAATTCAGTTCGGGCGGCCGTGTTTGAATCGCTCGTCGCCGGGATTTATCTCGATGGGGGCTATGCGGCGGCGTTCACGTTTGTGGAGCGAGTGCTGCAACCGGAGATTGAGCGGATCGTCGCCTCGGCACATGGCGGAAATTTTAAGAGCCTGTTGCAGCAGCATGTGCAGAAGAGTCACGGCGAACCGCCGGCCTATGCGCTGATCGACGAGAAGGGGCCGGATCACTCGAAGTGTTTTGAAATCGCCGTGTGCATCGGGGCAACGCACTACGCGTCAGCGTGGGGGCCGAATAAGAAAGTCGCCGAGCAGCGAGCGGCGGAGAACGCCTGGTGCCAACTGCACGGCCTGACCCCGCCGCACGGGGGAGAATAAAAGCCGGCTTGAGCGGTGGATCGCCAGGATTTCCAGCGATCACGGAAAGCCCGGCCAATCAACGCCAACACCCGGGACTTCAGGCCCCATCAAACACACGAGGCGACCGAGAAAGCTCGATCGCCTCGAGGGAGTCCGAACATCCGGAGATGCCGGAACGCTCAGTCATGTCACCGGTTGCGTTACGCCTTCTTGGCGGTCGCCTTCGGAGACTTCTTCTTTGCGGCCTTCTTGGTGGCCTTCTTCGCTGCCTTCTTCGCTGCCTTCTTCTTCGCCATGATCCAGTCCCTCCTTCAGGAGAAAAACCGGAGCTTCGTTTCGACCGCTGGCTGGCGCACCGGGCTAGGCGTGACGGTCTGAACGAGTCGCTCCTCGAATCCTTTCCAACCTGCCAACCATGGCAGGTTGTGTGTCAGACTCTATTGTGATTCGTTTGTCGCCTGGTTTGATCGCGGCAGCAATCAATTCACAAGCACTTGACATCCGACTCATCAACAGAACAGACACTTGACACGTCGACATCCTACGAATTTCAGAAAATGTTTCAAGATAATTGTGCGTGTTTTCGCAACTTTCTTCAGAAATTTTTGGAGATCATCAGACTGCGAGCGCGCACATGAAATGAACTCTGCATCGCAATTCATTCCGACTCCGCATCATTTCGATGCCGAAGCGATGAAAGAGCGATGAGCAAAACATGCCGTTTCTCCCGTGGAAAACGGCATATTTTTTCTATCGCAGGACTCTCGCTGCGTCTGCGCGCGATGACATGCGCGACAGAAAGTTTACGACGCGCGCTGCACTGCGCACCATCGCGGGGAAAAAATTGCGGACGAAAAAAGTTTGACGTTCTCATGTCCGCGCGGCGGTTTTGCAACAGGACGCAGCCCGCGCGGCGACATGACGACCCGATGATGCGCGATGACTGCGGCTCTCGACGCGGCATCAGCGCGCCGTAAATATGCGTCGCGCACTTCCCGATGCGGTGCCGAGAAAGCGCGGCGCGATCTCAGGAGACCGAGAAATGAAAAATGGTGGTTGCCGCTGCCGCGCCGCGCTGGATCGACACGAGCTGGAGGACGCAGACTGGAGGACGCGGACTGGAGGACGCGGACGGAATGGATCGGACGCCCTCCGTGGCGCTCTGTTGCGGAAATTTCCTTCGAGCAGAAGCGCGGCGGCCTGTCACCAGGCACGACAACCAAGGCCTCCGGACGATTTCTCCGACGAAATGATTGCCGTAACGCTTGTTTTGTCAATGTGTTACGGATTGGAGAGTTTCAAGTCGTCGAGCACGCGGCGCATATAGTTCATGCTGTCGCGGGCGATCTTTTCCGCACCCGGGCGGTAATCGAACACCTCGACCGAAACCCAGCCGGCGTACTTCGTCTCCGCGAGCGCCGCGAAAATCGGATGATAGTCGGTGCGCCCCATGCCCGGTCCGAGCAGGTTGTCGTCATTCACATGAAAGTGCGCCGTGAGGGATGCGTACTTCCGGATCAGCTCGGGGATCGGCGTCGATTCACTGAGCATCGCCTTCACGTCTTGATGCAGTCGGAAATTCGGATGATTCACCCGCTGTATCAACTCGGCCGCCTCCGCGCAGCTGTTGATGAAGTCTGTTTCCTTCGGCGTCAGCGGTTCCATCGCCAGCGTAACGCCTCGGTCCGCGAGGGCAGGCATCACCCCGCGAAACACCTCGGCCGCATGGTCGAGCGCCGTTTCGCGGGCCATCCCCCGTTCCAGGTTCCGCTGGGCTGGTGAACCAAACACGAGCACTGTGCCGCCCAGATCGGCGCATGCCCGGCCCAATTCGATCAAGTAGTCGACCGTGGCACGGCGAACCGAGGCATCGAAGGTTGTGATGTGCAGGCCTTCGGTTTTCGCCAACAGCCAGTGCAGGCCGCAGATCTCGAGTCCCTGGCCTTCCGCCTGCTTTCGCAATTCCTTACGGCGGGCCGGCGCGACGTCGGTGATGCGAGACGCCAGGGTAAATGGGGCGACCTCGATGCCGTCGAAGCCCGCCTCCTTAATGAAGCGGCACTGGCGCTCCCAGTCCCAGCCTTCAAACAATTCCTGGCAAATGGCAAATTTCATGGCACATGCTCCGCGGAGGATCTCAAGCGTCTATACCTCTGTTGTCATCCATCCTTCCCAGCAACATACCAAAGGGATGCCCTGCCACGCGAGCGGACCGGTTGAGAACCAGCTTCTTCAGTTGCGTTGCTCTCCGCCAGGCGTGGGTCGGCGTGCACGAACCGTGTCGACCACCCGAGAGTGTGAATCTGCGTTGTCTGCGTCGTTTGGCTGGGTCTTCTGGTAACTTTGAGAGGCTTTGGACCCCTGCATCCGATCACTGAGGGTGGGGAGCTATAGAAACATGGCGAATGCACCTCAGTGAAGAGGTGATGCCAATCGGTCAGGCTGTCGGCATTTTTTGTGGGCGACACGACAGAGATTTCTCCAAAATCGCCGCAATTTTATTGCGGTTTCGAGAATTTGCGCATTCTGGCTCAAGAGCGGCGAGTTTAACGCCGATCTGGAAGGAATAAGGAGATTCTGTCGTTTCACCACCGGATGGGTTTCACCTCCGTACGGACAGGATTAGGGACAATTCGATGAAATATGCACCTTGGATGGTCGCTCTGGCGGGCGTGTTGGCCCTCGCCGGCAGCTCGACAGTCGAAGCCGGTTATTGTGGAGCCGCCAGCTACAAATGCTGTCCCACTCAGGTCTGCGCTCCCTCCGGGGACTATTGCGCCGCCCGCAGTTGCTGCGGAACGTGCTACCAGACCGTGACGGAGGTCGTCTGGGACACCAAGACGTACACCTGTTGCCGCACCGTGATGGACCAGATTTGCGAGCAGCACCCCGTGACGTGCACGAAAAACGTCTACGAGACGTGCTGGCGGGATGAGTGTTACACGGTCTGCAAGCCATGTTATCAAACCTGCTGGCGTGAAGTCTGCTGCAAGGTGCGCAAGCCCTGCTACCAGACGTGCTATCGCAACGTCTGCTGCAAGATCCGCCGTCCGTGTTACAACACGTGCTATCGCAACGTCTGCTGCACGGTCTGCAAGCCCTGCTATCAGACCTGCTGGCGCGACGTCTGCTGCACCATCCGTAAGCCGTGCTACCAGACCTGCTACAAAGACGTCTGCTGCACGACGTATCGCACGGAAACCCAGACCTGCTACAAAAACGTCTGCTACACCGTCTGCCGGCCGATCACCGAAACAAAACAGGTTCCGGTCTGCTCGGGCGAATGGCAGACCGTGACGGAAACAATCCCCGGCCCGGTGGTGCAGAAATGCGTCTGCGATCCTGGCACGTGGGAATTCAGTTGCTGCGGCGGCTGCCCGATCTACAAGCCCGGCTGCTGCCGGATGGTTTGCGAGCAGTGCCCGCCGACTGTCTGCTGCAAGAAAGTGTGGGTCCCGAAGACCTGCATGAAGACCGTCTGCTGCACGCGGTACGAACAAGAAGTGCGTCAGTGCCAGGTGCCTTACACCGTCTGCCGCCAGATTCCCTGCTGCACGACGAAGCGGGTTCCCTACACGACGTGCACCTGGACCGAAGAATGCATCACAAAGCGCGTCCCCTACACGACCTGCACCATGACCCGCGAGTGCATCACGAAGCAGGTTCCTTACACGACCTGCACCTGGACCGAAGAATGCATCACCAAGCAGGTCCCCTACACGACCTGCACTTGGACGGAAGAATGCATCACGAAACGCGTCCCCTACACCACCTGCACGATGACGTCGCAGGTCTGCACCCGCAAAGTCCCCTACACCACCTGCCGCCAGGTCTGCAGCACCCACATGGTGACGAAAGTCCGCTGCGTGCCCCGGCAAGTGATGGAAACGAAAACCTGCTGCGTGCCTCGGACCGTGTGCCGGCAAGTCCCGGTGCAAACCTGCTGCCCGCAAGCCCCGGCGTGTGCCGCCCCCTCGGCCCCCGCCTGTGCCACCCCGTAATACTCGGCAGTCACAGTTGAACTCTCAGAAGCCCAGGCATTGCAATGCCTGGGCTTCTTTTGTGATGGGCTCGGTGATCACTGGTCCAAATCGAACCCCAAACTTTTCGTCTGCGACTTTTTCGTCGACTTCGGTGCTTTCTTGAAGTTGACGTTCTTGACGTAATCCGGGTGCTCGGCTCGCTCGGTCCCTTCCAACAGCCCGACGACCGTTACGAGTTGCAGCCTAGCAGCCCGTGGTGAAACCCTGTTTTTTGTTGCGGCGGCCGGCGCGAGCCG
>CAYMAO010000050.1:0-37834 GCA_964388415.1 uncultured Planctomycetaceae bacterium
GACTACCGCAAGCTGGACTACCAGCCGATCCCGCTCCCCCCGGAAAAGAAGTGAGCGTCACGATTTCGGCAGGTGATGGTCCCGATACCAGGCCCACAGCGATCGAAAGCAAGGCGTAAACTCTTCCGGGGATTCTTTGACCCAGGCGGCGACTTTTTCGAGTGGATAATAGGCCCCGTCGAGAATTTCCTCGGCCAGAAACGTCGGCGTGGCGTCGGTGATTGTTCGATACAGGGCGCTATGCTCGTAGGACGTCATCGGACCGGCGGGAAGTTTCGTCAGAAACTCCAGCGGAGCAACCAGGGAAAGTTCCTCGGCGAGTTCACGGACGGCCGCGGTTTCGTAGTCTTCCCCGGCGTGAAGATGCCCTGAAGCCGATGACGTAAACTTCAGCGGGCATTCATCTTTCGTCGCCGTTCTCTGGTGAACTAGAAGTTCGCCGCGGGAATTGAAGACGAAAATATGGACCGCTCGGTGCAGCCAGGAGTGGGCATGGACTTCCGATCGCGGGGCCTGCCCGAGGATGCGGTCCTCCATGTCCACCACGTCGAAAAGTTCTTCCGTCATAAGACATCCGACAAAAGTCCAGGAAATCCCCAGGCTGCCCTCTGGTCGACCGGCTCGAAAAATATTGGACTCGATCGGTAACTTTCTCTCAAGTCTGGTCATCCAAGCGTAGTAATCTGCTGAAGCCTGCGAGGCAAAATCGAGCAATTCGTAAGCCGATGCTGATGGGAACTGAGAGGCTGAGCGAATGTCGTCCGGGCCTGAGTTTTCGCATAAAGTGCAGCAGTTCCTGGAATTTTGAACAGATTGTGAAAAACTGCTTGGCACGCCGATTGCAAAGCCTATAATGCGAGTGTGGTGTCACGGATTGGGAAACGCCTGAGGAAGGAGCCTGAAATGTTAGTTCTGACACGGAAGTTGAACGAAGAGATCAAGATTGGCCATTTGGGCATCACTGTCAAGGTGGTGGATGTGCGCGGCGGCCGAGTCCGGTTAGGCATTGAAGCGCCGTCCGAGATTCGGATTGAACGCTCGGAATGCCATCCCATGGCACATCAGCCCGAGATACATCAGCCCGAGATACATCAGCCCGTAGTGCATCAACCCGATGCTCAACCCACACTGGCCCATTCGTGAACTGGATGACGCGGTGTTGAGATTCGGCTCGCCGGGAACGCTATACTGCGGGAATGGGATATCGTAGTCTCCGGGAATGCGTGGACGACTTGGCTCGCACGGGCCAGTTGATTCGCATTGATCAGGAAATCGATCCGTACCTGGAAGCCGCGGAGATTCAGCGCCGCGTCTGCCAGGCGGGCGGACCGGCCATACTGTTTCAGAGGGTCAAAGGCTGCCGATTCCCGATGGTTTCCAACCTCTTCGGGACGATCGAGCGGACCCGGTTTCTCTTTCGGGACGCCTTACAGGCCGTCCGGCATCTCGTCGAGTTGAAAATCGATCCGTCGCAACTGGCTCGGCATCCGTGGCGGTATCGCGACGTCCCCTGGACACTTGGGGCGATGCGCATTCGCAGGTGCCGAACTGGCCCCATTCTCGCCCACCAGACCACGGTCGATCAGTTGCCGCAGATGGTATCGTGGCCGAAAGACGGCGGGCCGTTTATCACGCTGCCGCAAGTCTACACCGAGCATCCCGACGTCCCGGGATTCAAAGCCTCCAACCTGGGAATGTACCGGGTGCAGCTTGCCGGTAACCAGTACGAGGCAAATCGGGAAATCGGCCTCCATTATCAGATTCACCGTGGAATCGGCGTCCATCACGCGGCGGCAGTGAAGAAGGGAGAAAGGCTGCCGGTCAACATTTTCGTCGGCGGTCCGCCGGCTATGACGTTGGCCGCAGTGATGCCCTTGCCGGAAGGTCTCTCAGAACTGCTGTTTGCGGCGATTCTGGGACGGCGTTCGTTGCGGATGATCTCACAGGGGGCTGGTCGTTTACCTCTCTGGGCTGATGCTGACTTCTGCATCACCGGTTCGATTGATCCGCGGGGGACGAAACCGGAAGGCCCGTTCGGGGATCACCTCGGCTACTACAGTTTGCAGCACGAGTTCCCGGTGCTGTCGGTCGACCGGGTGTGTCACCGCCGGGATGCCATCTGGCCGTTCACGGTGGTCGGCCGTCCGCCGCAGGAAGACACGTCGTTCGGAAAGATCATCCACGAAATCACCGGTCCGATCATTCCGACGGTCATTGCCGGCGTCCACGCCGTTCACGCGGTGGACGCCGCCGGCGTGCATCCGCTGTTGCTGGCGATCGGCAGCGAACGGTATGTCCCGTATGCCGCAGTTCGACGGCCGAGAGAATTGCTCACGCAGGCGAACGCCATCCTCGGCCAAGGCCAGATGTCGCTGGCGAAGTACCTGTTCATCACAGCTCACGAAGACTGCCCCGACCTCGACATCGATGACATCCCGGCGTACTTGCGGCACGTGCTGGAACGGGTCGACTGGCGGACCGATCTTCATTTTCAGACGCGGACGACGATGGATACGCTGGATTATTCCGGCGACGGCTTGAATGCCGGTTCAAAGGTCGTCATCGCCGCCGCCGGGCCGATCCGCAGGGAGTTGCCGACGGAGATCCCCGGCGATTTTCACTTGCCAGACGGATTCGCCTCGCCCGGCGTCGTGTTGCCCGGCATCCTGGCCGTTCAAGTTCGGAAGGGGGAATTCGCGGGAAAACCGGCGCTCTCGGCTGCCGACCGGTTCTGCAATTTGCTGCCGGTCGAGCATTCGGTCAATCGCTTCCCCTTGGTGGTCCTGGTGGATGACAGCGACTTCGCAGCGCGGTCTTTGGGCAACTTCCTGTGGGTGACGTTCACTCGGTCGAATCCTGCGGTCGACATCGAGGGCATTGGCCGGTTTACGCACCAGAAGCACTGGGGCTGCGAAGGTTCGCTGGTGGTCGACGCCACGATCAAGCCGCATCACGCGCCGCCGCTGATCGAAGACCCGAACGTCACCCGTCGTGTGGATCAGTTGGCGGCGTCCGGCGGCCCGCTGCACGGCGTCATTTGAGCGTCTCACTGATGAACTGGCAAAGCGCATCGCGCTGGTCGCGGAGGAAGAAGTGACCGCCCGGCAGCAGATGATGCCGAAACGGCCCGGTGGTAACGGATTTCCAGGCGATGAGTTGCTCCTCGGTCCAGACATCATCGGCGCCGCCGATGGCCGTCACCGGGCAGGCCAGGGATTGCTGCGCAGGGGCTTCGTACGTGTCGACCATTTCCAGATCGGCACGGACGATCGGCAAGTAGAAGCCCAGCATGTCCGGCGTGTTGAGCAGCGTCGGCGGCAGGGGGCCATATCTCCTTTGCAGTTCGGCAAGAAATTCGTCCTCGGGCCGGTCGTAAAACGGCGGCAACGGATCTTTGAGGTGCGGAGCCAGCCGCGCCAGCGGAAAGAGATGAGCGGGCTGCAACAGGCCGGCGTGCGCGGCGATCTGCCGGGCCAGATCGTAGGCCAACAGTGCGCCGAGGCTGTAGCCCAAGAGTGCATAAGGCCGATCCAACCGGGGCGCAATCGCGTCAAGCAGCCGAGGCATCAGGTCGGTAATTCGCCGAGGAAGCGGTTCGCGCCGCCGTTCTTCGCGGCCGGGCAACTGGATTGCCGTGAGTTCGATGTCGTCGGCCAGCCGCTTTCGCCAGGGGTTAAAAACGGAGGCCCCTGCGCCGGCATAAGCCAGGCAAAACAGCCGGAGACGGGCATGGGGATTGGGCTGATATGTCACCAGCCAGCCGTCGGGCGAACGTTCCACCATCGCGATGCCTGACGCCCTGAGAAGAATGACTGGTCGAAGGATCCGGTGGCCTGCCGCAGAGTCTCACACGACGGTGAGATGCATGGCGGCATACGTGAAGCGGGCGCTCTCGGGGACGGCACACAAGATGTGCTGTCCCGGTTTCAACTTGCCGGAGTTGGCGAGTTCGTCCAGCATGATGAAGATCGACGCCGAGCCGGTGTTCCCTTTGTACGCGAGGTTCGTGAACCATCGGTTCAACGGGACGTCAAAGTTGCCGTTGACCATGGAATCGTAGAGCGGCGCCTTGAAGACCATCGACGATAGGTGCGGCAGAAAATAATCGATATTCTCGGCCTTGAGGTCGGGATGACGCGAGAGAATCCATTCCAGGGTCTTGGCCGATTGCGGGACGATGTACTTCATGAGTGCGTTGACGTCCTGCGACAGGTTGAAGTAGCCGGCCTTCAAGACTTCCTCTGGGCCGCGTTCTTCCTGCCGCCAGCCGCGCAGCGTGCCGTCGGGATTCTTCACCCCGCCGGCGTACATGCAGGTTTCGCATTCGTTGGCATACGACATGACGTCCAGCCAGTCGATCTTGAGCGAGACGCCGTTCTCGCGCGGCCGGCTGTTGACGAGCACGGCGCCGGCGCCGTCGGACAGCATGAAGCGAAGGAATTCCTGGTCGAAACTAATATAGGGATTTTCGACGTCGGTCCGGGCCATTTGCGGCAGGAACTGCTGCGACCGAAGCGCGGCGGACGCCAGTTCTGAACCTGTGGCGACGGCCTGCTCGCACAGCCCCAGTTCCACGTTCATGTAAGCGTATTTGATCGCCGTCATGCCGGAGCAGCAGACTCCAGCCGTGGAGATCGCCTCACAAGGATGCGACGCCAGCAATCCCAGCACCATGCTCGCATGGTTGGGGATCATCTGATCGGGCGAAGACGTGCCGCAGGCCAGCACCTGAAGGTCCGTCAGCGCGCGTCCGGTTTTTTCGCAAAGCTGCCGGACGCACGCGGCCGTCAGTTCGGCGTTGGTGTGCGTGAGTTTCTGTGTCTGGGGGTCGACGGCGTAATACCGCCACTTGATGCCGTTGCGGCCGAGGATCAGATCCTTCACGTTCGACGGCCGGTCGCTGACCATTCCGAGCACCTGTTCGATGCGGTCGTTCGGCACCGGCTTATGCGGCAGAAAACTGTGGATTCCGGTGATGTAGGCGGACATTTCGGTGCGTCTCCTTCAAACAATTCGTCAGGTCTACTCCGCGAGACAAGCCGGACCGGAGAGGTTTGACGGCACGCTGTCGGGCGGATCATGAGGCTCATTCGCAGGGTTTACCGGGGCGGTGTGGGAACTTCCAGGGGCGTCAGGTCGTGCGGGGGGCAGCGGCAATGGTCTTCACGGGAGGTCCCGTCGGCGCTTCCAACTGGGCGATGTACCGGTTCAGCCAGCCGCTCAAAAAGGGGCTGAGCAGCCATTGCCCGAGAAAGAACAAAGGGATGCCCGTCAGGATCATGGACAATAAAAACAAGCTGAACAGAAACGTGCCGATGTGGCGGAACCCGATCCACACCCGGCCGGCGCCATCCAGACCCCGGGCCCACAGCGAAAACATCGTTCGAGCCGCGCGTTCCGGAAGAACATACGGGCGGTTGACGTGCACGGCATCCAGGCCGTGCAAAAATGAGCCGGGTTCGCGGGCCGCGATGCGGTCGGACTGCGCGACGAGCGCCTCGCCCAGCCGTTGCATTCGATCGAGATCGCCCTGGCCGACTTCGGCAGCAGGGAGTACGCCCAACACTTTGCCGGATTTGCCCGTCAGCAGCCGGCGCGTGGTGGTCACAAACGTTCCCAGCGGAGGGCCCTGGTGCGTCACGACGACGTTGTCGCAATGTCGGGCGCCGACCTGGCTCAGCAGGCGCTTCATGATCTCCGACGCGCTGTGCCACATGTTGCGGTTGACGCACAACGTGAGGACGTTGCGATCCTTGAGGATCGCGGCGGCCTCGGGCGATTTCAGCAGTGCCTGGGCCGGCAGCGACGGCGAGAGAAACCAGACCTGGTACGCCAGAATCACCAGGTCGTAGTCGTCCCGGGTTGGAGGCGACAACGGTTCCAACGGGTCGGCATGGCCCAGCACGCAATCGGGCATGATGTAGAAGAAGTAGTGAATGTTCTTCCAAGGCCACGGAAACGGACGCGCCGGGCGCAGCGACTCCCAGTGCACGTGCGCACCGATTTCGGCCAAAGGCTTGAGCAGCGCCTCGGCGACGCGGTGCACATCGCCCGATTGTGAATAGTACAAAATCAGGACTCGCGGCCTGACTGGGGTTCGTTCCGTCAAGCGTTCCCATCTCCTTTCGGTCCGCCGTCAGTCGGCCAATGGCCGGATCAGCCGACCTGGTTCATCATCGCCTGGGTCAGCGGGCCCAGCCAGATCCGGCGCTGCTCCAGGTAGGTATTGTGATTGCCCGGAACCAGTTGTTTTTCAAAGGCCGCCGTCGTATATGCGGCCCAGGCTTCCAGGTCGTCGGCCGACACCAGGCCATCGTCTGTTCCGCCGCAAACGAGAATCGGGCAGTCCAGCGGAGGCTGCGATTCATGCCGGTAGCTGCCGAACAATTCCAAATCGGCAAGCACCGTGTCGGGACTCGGAGCCGGTTGGCCGGTCGCGCCGTTCGGCTGGGCGAGTTCCAGCAGCTTTCGGAGACCGGCCTCTCCCTGGGCCTTCACCCGCTCGCGGCTGAGATGCGGAGCCCACAGCGCGCCGATCCCCAGGCAGATCGGCGCCAGATTGAATCGCGCGGAGACGAGCCGGGCCAACTCGAAGGCGATCAGCGATCCGCCGCTGTGGCCGAAGAACGCGAACGGCCGGTCGAGATGATCGAGCAGCACGTCCATCAGCGACTCCGTCAGCTCGCCGAAATTCGTGATGGGCGGCTCCTTGAGACGTTCTTCGCGGCCGGGCAACTGCACGCCACAGACTTCGATCTGTTCGGGCAGGTCGTCCGGCCAGCGGTCGAACAGCGAGGCACCGCCTCCCAGGTGCGGGAAACAGAACAACCGCACGGCCGCCGAGGGGTTCGGGCGAACGATCCGCAGCCAGGGAGTTCCGCTCGCGCTGACCGGCTCGGAAAAGAAGTTGGCTTGCAGCACGGATGTGGCGGAATTTCCCTCAGCGGGCGACTCGCCTCTCGACTTGGCGTCCAATCGCTTGTTCAATTCGTCGGCTAATTGCTGGATCGAAGCGAAATGCAGCATGGTCTGTTCGGAGAGCGTCACGCCCAGGCCATTCTGAATGCGGTAGACCATCTCCAGGCCCATCAGCGAATCCATGCCCAACTCCAGGAACGTCCGTTCGGGGCTGGGTAGGCCTTTCGATTCGCGTTTCAAAATGCTGGCCACTTCCTCCTGTAAAAACTGCACGACCAGCTTGGCTCGTTCGTCTCCCGAGGCCGCCTGAATTTTCTTCGCGGTTTCCGCCGCGGCGGCCGATTGAGCGAATCGCGAAGTCGAGCGGGCCGCGGTGTCGCCAGCGGGCTGAGAGCCGGCCGGCGCCACGGCGATTCGCCGGAGCGCGAGGCGATCCACCTGTGCCAGCACGCGGCCGTCGCCGGCAAACACGCAAAGGTCGGCGCATCGCGTCGCCCCGTCGCCTTCCTGCGGCAGCAGGCGAACGTGACACCAGACCGAATTCGGCAGCCGTTCGTACACGGTCACGCGGTCGATTGCCACGGGAACATAAGAGCCGCGAAGTTCCGGGCTGGCGCCCATCGCCTGCAGGCACCCATCCATCACCGACGGATGCAGCCCGTAATGCGGCGCTGCTTCCCCGAGTTCGCTGGGGAGAATGACTTCGGCCAGCACATCGCCGTTGCCGCGCCAGACTTTGCTGAGCGATTGAAACATCGGGCCGTAATCGAGGCCGACGGAGCGATAGGTCTCGTACAGCACGGGAACGTCCACCGCTTCCGCGCACTGGCGCTGCAGCGCGTCGAGGACGATCGGCGCCTTCGGCGGAGCGGACGTGCGCTGAATCCGGGCCGTTGCGTGCAGCTTCCACGGCGAGTGCGTCTCCGACGATGCCGGCTGCTCCAGTGAGTAAAAACGAAAGCCTTGCGACCCGTCCGGATGCGGCTGCAAAATCGCCTCGACGGACTGCGTGACGTTCGGCGGCAAGGGGAGCGCCCGCTCGATGGAAACGTCGCGGATTTCCCAGGCCGGGCCGCCGTCTTTGAGCGTTTGCCGGCCGGCGGCCAAGGCGATTTCGAGATAACCGGCGGCCGGCAGAATCGCCAGTCCGCCTACGCGGTGGTCCGCCAGAAAACGCGGATTCTGCGAGTTCAACTCCGCCGTAAACTGGGTTTCGTCCGAAGCGCTGAGCAGGCGATGGCCCAGCAAGGGATGACCGGTGGAAATTGTCTGCACGCCGTGTTTTTGAGTCGACGCGGTCGATTTGCCGCCCGACGGCGAGACCAGCCAATAGCGTTCTCGCTGGAAGGGATAGGTCGGCAGGACGCAGCGCCGGACAATCGGACCGGAGGCCACCTGCTTCCAGTCGATGGCAGCGCCGCGCAGGAAAAGTTCCGACAGCGCTTCCAGCAAAGTGGACCACGCCGGGGAATCGGGCCGGAGGCTCGGCAGCCAGGTCATGACCGACGCAGCGCCGGAATCGTCTGGAGACTTAATGCACCGCTGTCCCAGCATCGTCATGGTCGGCCGGCGTCCCAGTTCCAGCATCGCCGTGATTCCCGCCGCGGACAGCGCCTTGATCCCCGCACAGAAGCGAGCCGGCCGGTTGAGCAGGTCGATCCAGTATTTTGCAGTCGCGATTTCCGTCCCAGCACGCTCGCCGGTCGCCAGTGAAATCACGGGAATCTTTGGCGGCGAATAAGCGACCGCTTCCGCTGCCGTGCGAAAGCCCGACAGTTCGGCATCCGTCATCGGATGCGGGATCAGGTCCTCCGTCGAGACGGGCATCGCTCCCCATCCGCGTTGACGGCACGCGTCGGCAAAGGACTTCAATGCCGCTTGATTCCCGACGACGAGGACTTCGTCGGGCGTTTGCACCGCTGCCACCGCCAGCGCGGCACCGGTCGACCGCATGAGGTCCGCGACCTGGTCTTCGCCGGCCGTGACCGAGAGCAGTCCGTCGTCTGGCCGCTTTTGCCGCACCAGGCGGCATCGCGCCACCGTCAGTTTCATGCCGTCTTCCACACGGAACACGCCGGCGATGCACGCGGCGACATATTCACCGATGCCCTGGCCCATCACGGCCGACGGCGCGATGCCCCAGGCCTGCCACAATTTCGCCAACGCGTATTCCAGCGAGAACGAGCCGAGCCAATAGCCTTCGTCCGACCCGTTGACCGGCTTGCCCTGATCTTTCACGAAGAGCAGGTCGTTCAGCGGCTGATGGGTGAAAGTCTTCAAGCACGCGGCACACTCATCCAGCGCCGCCCGGAACGCGGGTTGAGACTGATAAAGCCCAGCGGCCTGCACGGCGTCGGCCTGACGGTGCGCCGGAAACAGAAAGGCCGCTTTCACGGCAGACTTCGCGACCCGCCCGGTCCGCACGCCCTGGCCGATTTCGCCGCGGCTCCACCTCAAAAACTGCGCCGCGGCCGCGAGGGTAGAGTCCGCCGTGACGGCCATGCGCTCTGGAAAATGCGAGCGGCCCATGTTCAGCGTCGCCGCCACGTCCGATAGACGCAATTGAGGATTGGCCTGCAGAAATTCGCCCAGCCGTCCGGACATCTCCTTCAGGCTGCTGTCCGACTTCGCCGACAGCGTCAACAGTTCCGTTGTCCGCGGCGTCAAAGTAACGGGGCCGGCCGGTGCAGTCTCAATCGTCCTGTCCGGCGCGGCTTCGAGAATCACATGGGCGTTCGTGCCGCTGAACCCGAACGAGCTTACGCCGGCCAGCCGCGGACGATGCACCGGCCAGGCTTGACGCTGCGAAACCACCTTGATCGGCAAACGGGACCAATCGACGTGCGGGGTCGGCTGCCGGAAATGCAGATGCACCGGCATCTCCTGCTGTTGCAGCATCAGGGCGACCTTGATGATCGATGCGATCCCCGCCGAACCTTCCAGGTGGCCGATGTTCGTTTTCACCGAGCCGATGTAAAGGGGATCCGCCGCAGACCGCACCGGACCGAACACGGCCCCGAGCGCCCCCAGCTCGATCGGATCGCCCAGCGACGTTCCTGTCCCGTGCGCTTCGATATACGCGATCTGGTCGGCCGTCACCTGGGCGTTGGACATCGCCTGGCGAATGACGTCTTGCTGCGCCGGCCCGTTCGGAACGGTCAACCCGCTGCTGGGACCGTCCTGGTTCACGGCGGACCCGCGAATGACGGCGACAATGGGGTCCTGGTCTGCAACGGCGTCGGCCAGGCGTTTGAGCAGCAGCACGCCGATGCCTTCGCCGCGGACATACCCGTCGGCCGAGGCATCGAACGTTTTGCAGCGGCCATCCGGGGCCAACATCCGGGACTTGGAGAAAATCGCGCTGGTGATGGGCGTCAGAATGAGGTTGGCGCCGCCGGCCAGCGCGAGCTGGCATTCCCGTTGACGGAGGCTCTGGCAGGCGAGGTGCAGCGAAACAAGGGACGACGAACAGGCCGTGTCCACAATCATGCTCGGCCCTTGCAGACCCAGCAGATACGACAGCCGCCCGGCGGCGGCGCTCAGCGAACTTCCCGTCCCCAGGTACGCCTGAATCTCTGCCCGCACGGCGCCGATCAGGTAGGCGTAATCCTGATTGCAGATGCCAAGGAACACGCCGGTCGGACTGCGATACAGGCTTTCCGGCGCGATGCCGGCCCGTTCGATCGCCTCCCAAGTCGTTTCCAGCAGCAGTCTCTGCTGCGGATCGATGTTGGCAGCCTCGCGGGGCGAGATGCCGAAAAACTCCGGATCGAACTTGTCGAAGTCGTTCAGGAAGGCGCCGTACTTCGTACAAATTTTCCCCGGCGCATCGGGGTCCGGGTCGTAATGCTCGTCATTGCTCCAGCGTTCCGCGGGAACTTCGGTGACGGCGTCCATGCCGTTGCGGAGCATCTTCCAGTAGCTTTCCACGCTGTCGCAGCCGCCGGGAAAACGGCAGCCGATGCCGATGATGGCGATCGGATCCCGGGGACCCGCTTCGAGCGTCTTGATCCTGGCCCGCGCCCGCTCGAGCGCCAAGTAAGCCTGCTTGAGCGGCGAGAGTTCCGAGGGAGTCTTGGCAGACGAGATGGTCGACATCAATCGCTTTCTGCAGTGCGAGCAGGTCTTCCTCCGTGGACCTGCTGTTCCAAATCACAACACCGGCACTCTCTCCCCCCGGGTTGCGGGAGGGACGCCGGGAAATTCCTGCCATTCAAGATAGACTTCGGGGGCAACGCAACGCCAGAAAAATTTTGCGTTTGCCGCCGAACGACAGGAATCTTTTCCGAGGCGGAATCTTGGCTCAGGAGAGCAAATCGCCGAAATTGGACAATAACATGGCGGACACCTCCTCGTCGGACATCTGTTCAAACTCCTTCAGTTGCTCTGCGTCGTCATTTTGGGCCACCGTGTGAGCCGTCGGCTGGCCGGTTCCGATCACCGGCGGCGGCAATGGCATGACCGCCGGTTGCTGCGGCGCCAACGGCGATTCGTCCGCCGGCTCCGTGGCGGCGTTTTCCATCACGCGTTCGCTCAGGTACTCTGCCAGCGCTTCGATCGTCGGAAAATCGAACGCCATCGTCGTGGGGAGGATCAACCCTAGCTCCCGTTGAAGCGTATTCTGAAGTTCCACAGCAGTCAGCGAGTCCATGCCCAGGTCGAACAGGCGGTCGCGCGGCTGAATCCAGTCGGAATTATCTGAGCCCAGCACCGACGCAATCCGGTCCCTGACAAAATTCAGCATCAGGTCGCGGCGCTCCGCGGCGTTCAGCGTCTCCAGTTCCGCGACAAACGAAGACTTCTCGCCGGAACGGCTGCCGGCCGAGACTTCGCGCAGCATCGGAATGGCGCCCGTCACCGACAGGAACGTGGACCATTCGACGGGCAACACGCCGACTTGGGGCGAATCTCCCCGGACGATGCGCTCCAACAGGTCGAGGCCTTCTTCGGTGCCGATCAGGCTCCAACCCGACAGGGCCATCCGGTCGAGATCTCTCTGGTCCATCCGCGCGGCCATCCCTTGACCGCCCCACGGCCCCCAGTTAATGCTCACCGCCGGCAGCCCCTCGCCGTGCCGCCTCCATGCCAATCCGTCGAGGTACGCATTGGCCGCGGCGTAATTCGACTGGCCGTACGAGCCGATCATCGATGCGGCGGAAGAGAATGTCACGAACAGATCAAGATCGAGGTCCCGGGTCTGCCGGTGCAACTCTTCGGCGCCGATTGCCTTGGGACGAAGAATGCGCTCAAAACGGCTCCACGATTGCTGGGTGAGACGACCGTCGTCGATCGCGCCGGCCGCGTGGAACACGCCTTTCAGCGGAGCGAGGGCTTGGGCCGCCGCAATCAGCCGGGCGATGTCCGCCGGTTCTCCTGCGTCTGCCATGACGACGGCAACTTTCGCGCCGCCCGCCTCCAGCTTGGCGAGCACGGCCTGCTGCGCGGCGGTTTCCGCTCCTTTGCGGCCGGCGAGCACGAGATGGCGCGCCCCGCGCTGCACCAGCCGGTCCGCCAGTGCCAGTCCCAGTCCGCCCAGACCGCCGGTGATCAAGTAACTGGAGTCGTCGCGGACCAGCGGCCGGGCGTCCAGCAGGCTCTGGTCGAACGCCAGCACCAGTTTGCCGCGATGCTTGGCCTGCTGCATTTCACGGAACGCGGTTACGGCGTCTTCCATGGAATAGAGCCGGGTCGGCAACGGACGGAGTTTTCCGCTCGCGAAATCGGGCATCAATTCGTTCAGCAGCTTCTGCATCAAACCCGGATCGGCCTGTTCGAGTTCGCCCAGGTCGAACGCCCAGTACTTCACGTCGGGACGGCTGCGGGCCATTTGCTCCGGCGTCCAGATGCCGATCTTGCCGATCTCCACAAAGCGTCCCTGCGGCGCTAAGGCGGCGACGCTGGACGGAATATAGTCGCCGTTGAGACTGTTGAGAACGACGTCGACTCCGTGACCGTTCGTGGCTTTCAACACCTGCTGGCCGAATTCGGTGGAACGCGAATCAAAGATGTGCTCAATGCCCTGTTCGCGGAGGAAGTCCCATTTTCCGGGACTCGCCGTGGCGAAAATCGTGGCCCCCGCGCGCCGGGCAATCTGCACCGCCGCCTGACCGACGCCGCCCGCCGCGGCATGAATCAGAACTTTATCGCCGGGGCGGAGACGCGCCAGGTGATCCAGCGCGTAGGTTGCCGTCAGGTAGGCCAAGGGAATCGAAGCCGCGGCAGAGGCCGTCAATTCCTTCGGCTTGCGGACGACCAGCCGCGCCGAGCAGACGAGATGGCTGCGCAGCGTGCCGGAATTGACGCCCAGCACCTCGTCTCCAACCGCCAGATCCGTCACGCCGGCTCCCACTGCGGAGACACGGCCGGCGAATTCAAAACCGAACGGAGCCAGGTCGGCGGAGGTAATACCCAGGGGAATCTCGTAAGACTGCAACATCCCGAGGGCGCGCAGCACATCGCGGAAGTTGAGGCCGGACGCATCCACGGCGACTTCAATCTCTCCCGGTCCCGGAGCGGTGCGCTCCAACGGCGCGAGGCTGAACTGATCCAGGCTGCCGTACTCGGCCAGCTTGAGCCGATACGCGTCCGCGGGAATCGTTAACCGACCGAGCTTGGCCGACTGTTGCACGAGCCGCGCCGCCCAGCGGGCGCCGTTGCGATACGCGAGCTGATCTTCGTCGTCGCCTTGCAGTAGGTCTTTGACCAGCAGTTGCACCGAGGAAACTTCGTCTGCCGAGGGGTCCAAATCGATGCGCGTGCAGCGCAGATCGGCATGTTCGACCGCGATCACGCGTCCCAGTCCCCACAGTGCGGCTTCGGAAGCCGACACGAGTTCCTGGCCCGTCACCCCCTGGCCGCCGCGCGTCACCAGCCAGACCCTCGGGTGACTTTCCGCCGCGTGGAGCGCCTGGACGAGGTGCATCGCGCCGCCGAGGGAGACCGCGAGCGAGTCCATGCCGTCGACCGACTCACCCGCCGGACGCGCCAGGCCCCAGAGGAAGGCGACACCTGTCAGGGGCGGCTGTTGAGGGCCAACCGCCACTTGCAGCAAGCGCTGGAAGCCGGCCGGGTCGGCCGCGTTCAATTCAAATTGCTCTGCATTGAGCTGGCGATACGCGGCCCCGGGACTGACGATCACGCAGCGGGCGCCGCGCGATTGCAACTGGCCGGAAAGCAAGGCCCCGACATCACTGTCGTCGGCGAACACCAGCCAGCTGCCGTTAGCGGCAACGCCGGGGGCGTCCTTGGCTAGCGGCTGCGCCCGCCAGGCATATTCATGCAGCCAATCGACCCGCTGTGCGAGGGAAGGCTTCGCGGCCGGCGCAGGCGCAGCCGTTGGCAGATTGACGCGCTTCAGCTTGAGGCCCTGCAGAACGGCCAGCGCGTGGCCGGTGGAATCCATGACCTTGATATCGGCGAGCAGAAATGCCGCATCGGCCGCGTCCGGATCACGCAGCCGCACATGGCAGACCGCCTGTGCCGGCAAGCGGTGATAGAATCGCAAGGTCTCCAGGCCGACGGGAAGATACGTGGCGCTGGTCCCGTCGACCGCCGCGGCAATCACTTGCAGTGCCGCGTCGAGCAGCGCGGGATGGAGATAATAGAGCGCGGCATCCGACGCCAATTGCGCCGGCAGCCGCAAATCGCCGATGGCTTCCGCCGAACCGCCGCGAAGCTGGGTCACTCCCTGAAAACACGGACCGTACTGCAGGCCGGCCTTGAGGAAGTCGGCATAGAACTTCGGCATGTCGTAATTCTTGCCGCAGCGCTGGCGAATGGCTTCGAGATTCGTCGCCGAGACGGCCGGCAACTCGGCCCGGCGAATCGTCGCCGTGGCCTGCATCTGCCAGGGATCACCGGCTTCGGCCTTCGCCGCGCGGCTGAAGAATTGCAGCCGCCGTTCGCTTCCGGTTCCGTCGAGCACGATCTGCACCGTGACTTTTGCCCCTTTCGGCAGCGGCAGCCCTTGCAGCAGGTCGAGATCTTCCACGATCACCGGCTGCGTTCCCGGCAATTGATGCCCGGCGGCGAGCGCGGTCTCCATGTATCCCGTGCCGGGGAACAGGGGGCGGCCGAACACGCTGTGATCGGCCAGATACGAAGGGGCCTCTGCCGACAACTCGGCCTGATAGGCGAGATGATCGCCGGCCAGTTGCAAGCGTCCGCCAAGGAACGGATGTTCCAGGGCGGACATTGCCGCGGACACGGCGACCGGCGCTGCGAGGAGCGGCGTCGGCTGATTGACGGCCATTGGAGCGCCGTTCGAGGATGCGGCCGCTTCCTGTCCGGCCGGCTTCGCCATCAGGTTGGTGCTGATGTGTTCCGCGGTCAGCCATTCGGGCCAATGCCGTTGCCTTTGGAAGTGATAGTGGGGAACCGTCACCTGTTCTCGACGGTAATCGCGGTCAAAACCGGCCCAATCGATGTCGGCTCCGCGGACATACAACTGGCTGAGCGCCGACAGCACGGTTTCCCATTCCGACGTGCGCGGCTTCAAGCTGGCGAGCAGGAGATGCTTGTCGCCGGAAAGACTCTGCTTCGCCATGCCCAGCAACGTCGGCTGCGGGCCGACTTCAAGCAGCACGTCGCAGGGAGACTTCGCCAATTCCTGCACGCTGCGGACGAACTGCACGGCCTGCCGGAGATGCGTGCACCAATAGTCGGCCGTTCGCAACTCCGTTCCCAAAGTTTGCGACGTCACCGTTTGCGCCGTGACGTTGCTGATGATCGGAATCTGCGGCGCAGCGAACGGCATGTTCGCGGCGATGGCGCGGAATTCGTTGAGGATCGGTTCCATCAGCGAGGAATGGAACGCATGAGAGACGGTCAGGCGTTTGCTCGCCGCGCCGATGCCGGCCAGTTCGCCCTCCAAACGGTCGAGGAGCGGAATTGGACCGGAGAGGACGACCTGCCGGGGGCCGTTGATGGCGGCAAACGAAATCGACGGTTGATGTTGGTCGACGAACGGCCGCACCTGGTCTTCCGGCGCCATGACGGCCAACATGCCGCCGCCGGCCGGCAAGGATTGAATCAGCCTGGCGCGCGTGGCGATCAGTGTGAGTGCGTCTTCCAGCGAAAGCACGCCTGCCGCGCAGGCCGCCGCGTATTCCCCGACGCTGTGCCCCAGCATCACGCGGGGCCGGATTCCCCACGAATTCCACATCTGGCACAGGGCGTATTCCAGCGAGAAGAGCGCCGGTTGAGTGAAGGCCGTCTGGTTCAAGAGCCCGTTTGAAGGGTCGGCGAACAAGACCGAGAGCAACGGCTCCGACAGATGCGGCCGCAGCAGTTCGTCGCACTGCTCCAACGCGCGGCGGAATGTCGGCTGAGTCTCGAACAGCATCTTTCCCATGTCCGCGTACTGAGATCCCTGGCCCGTGAACAGGAACGCGAGCTGTGGCTCATCGCCGATGTACCCCGTGTGCACCAGCGGATCGCTTTCGCCGGACTGATAGCGATCCAGCCGGCGGATCGCGTCGGCGGCATTCGCCCCGGCCACGGCGAGCCGATAGGCGAAATGCGTCCGCCCGGTGGCCGCGGTGTGGCAGATGTTTGCGAATTCGTCGTCCGAGCAGCCTTCGAGCCGGGCGCGATAGCTCTTCGCGAGAGACTTCAATGCCGACTCCGACTTCGCCGACAACGGCAAGAGTTGCAGCGGCCGCTTCAGTTCCGCCGGCGGACTTGCCGGAGCGGTGGCGATCACCGGCGCCGGCGGTTCTTCGACGATGAGATGCGCATTGGTACCGCTGAAGCCGAACGCGCTGACGCCGGCAATGCGCGGCCGCGGTCCGGTCGGCCACGGCCTGGCGGCGCCGGGGATCGAGATCGGCAGTTGGCTCCAGTCGACCTTGGAATTCGGCGTCTGGAAGTGCAACTGCGGAGGAATGGTTTCGTGCCGGAAGGCTTGAATGACCTTGATCAGTCCGGCGATGCCCGAGGCGGTTTCCAGGTGGCCGATGTTCGCCTTCACCGAGCAGACGGTGAGCGGTTCGCCCTGGCGCGACCGATAAACGGCACCGATCGCGCCGAGTTCAATGGGGTCTCCCAACGGTGTGCCGGTGCCGTGGGCTTCCAGGTAATCGACATCATCCGCGGTGACTCCCGCGGCGTGCATGGCTTGTCTTAAGACGGCTTCCTGGGCCGGTCCGCTGGGGACGGTCAGCCCGCCGCTGCGTCCGTCCTGATTAATGGCCGACCCGCGAATGACGGCGAGAATGCGGTTGCCGTCGGCTTGCGCTTTCGACAACGGCTTGAGCAGGAGCGCCCCGATCCCTTCGCCGCGGACATATCCGTTCGCGGAGGCGTCGAACGATTTGCAGTGGCCGTCCGGTGACAGCATCTTCGCCTTGGAGAAGTTGATGCAGACTTCCGGGGCGATCACCAGGTTGACGCCCGCGGCGACCGCCATGTCGCATTCGCCGCTCTTCAGGCTCTGGCAGGCCAGGTGTATTGCCACCAGTCCGGACGAGCAGGCCGTATCGACGGAAATCGCCGGGCCTTGGAAACCAAACGTGTATGACAGCCGGCCGGCGGCCGTGCTGTGCGTGGTGCCGGTGCCGAAGTAGGCGTCGATCGCGTCCCGGTTGCGGGCGAACAGCATCAGGCAATCGCTGCCGGCGATCCCCACGAAGACGCCCGTCGCCGTCTTTTCGACCTGGGCCAACGGGATGCCTGCGTCTTCGAGCGCTTCATACGTCGTTTCCAGCAGCAACCGCTGCTGCGGGTCGAGCGAGCGAGCCTCGCGCGGTGAAATGCCGAAGAACGCGGCATCGAACTGGTCGAGCGGGCCGCGCAGAAACCCCCCTTTGCGAGACGTCATCTTGCCCGGCGCTTCGGGATTGAGGTCGGTCATCCGGTCGGCATCCCAGCGATCCTTCGGTACATCACCGATCGCGTCGCCGCCTTGCATCAGGAAGTCCCAGTAGGCGTCCGGCCCAGGGTCGCAACCCGGAAAGCGGCAACTCATGCCGACAATGGCGATCCCTTCCTCGGCCGGTATTGAAGATGCCGGTTGCGAGACGGCGCGCTCCGCGGGCATTGCGGTGGGCGGGACGCGGACGTCAGGAGTGGATGTCGGAATCGTACTCATAAGGAACTCGCTCAAGTCGTTAATCGTCGGATGATCGAACGCCACGGTGGTGGGGAGCTTGCAGCCCAGGCTGTCTTGCAGCCGGTTCGCAAATTCCACCGATGTCAGGGAGTCCATCCCTAAGTCAAAGAACCCTAGATCCGCCGCCAAGGATTGCGGCGAATCCAGTCCCAGCACTTTCGCCAATTGTCCGCGGACAAACGCCTGCAACAGGCGCGGCCGATCGCTGGGCGGAGCGGCGTCCCACTGGACCAGAAATTCGGAACGAACGACAACCGCCGGTTTCACTTCACCGGTCAGCTCCGACCAGAGCGGCCGGCGGCCCGCGGCGGCTGCGTACCGGTTCCAATCGATCGGCAACACGGCGACTTGCGCGGGGCCGTCATCCGCGGACGCCGCTGTCATCAACTCGCCCAGTTGTTGCAATCCCTCAAAGGGATCGATCAAGCCCAGGCCGAGGGAGGCCAACCGTTCGCGTTCACGGACGCTCAACTGGGCCGCCATGCCGGCCCCCTTCCACGCGCCCCAATTGATCGTCAGCGCCGGCAGCCCGGCTTGCCGGCGGGCATACGCCAATGCGTCGACAAACGCGTTCGCCGCCGCGTAATTCGCCTGTCCGGCCGACCCGATCACCGAAACCGCCGATGAGAAGCAGACGAACTGCTTGAGCGGAAGGTGCCTCGTCTGCGTGTGCAAATGCCAGGCGCCGAACGCTTTTGGAGCGAAGACCGCCTCCCAGCGCGCCCACGTCTGGTTCCTGATGGAACCGTCGTCGAGCACGCCGGCGGCATGAATGATCCCCGACAGCGGCGGCAGATCAGCCTGCATCGTCCGCAGCACGCGGGCGACGTCTCCCGCCACGGAGATATCCGCCGCGTAACACCGAACTGTGCAGCCCTGCTGATGCAACTCGCTGAGAACGCGCTGCTGATCGGCCGACTCCGCGGGGCGCCGACCGACAAGGGCCAGCGACTTTACTCCCTGCCGTGCCAGCCATTGGCTGACGAGCAGCCCAAGCCCGCCGAGCCCGCCGGTCACCAGATACGTTCCTGGTCCCAGGTTGAGCGAAGGCCCGAACTCATTCGCGCCGGGAGCCAGCGCTACGACGACTTTCCCGATATGTTTGGCCCGCGACATCCACTGAAAGGCGGCCGAAATTTCGTCGATAGGAAATGTCTTGAGGGGCAGGGGAGTCAATTCGCGCCGATGGAATCGGTCGAGCACCGCGGTCAGCAGGCGGCCGTTAAAGCCGGGGGCTTTCCTTTCTTCTTCGCCGAGATCAAATGCCCGGAAGACGACATCCGGCCGTGATGCGGCGACCTGTTCCGGAGACCAGATGCCGATCTTGCCGATTTCCAAAAACACTCCGTTGTGCGCCAGGGCTTTCAAGCTGGCGGGGATGAAGTCGCCGTTGAGGCTGTTGAGCACGATGTCGACGCCCGCGCCGCCGGTCGCTTGCAGAACCTGGTCGGCAAAATCCGTCGTCCGGGAGTTGGCGACCAGCCTGACGCCCAACGCGCGCAGCGTGTCCCACTTCGCCGGACTGGCGGTGGCATAAACTTCGGCCCCGGCCCGCAGGGCGAGTTGCACCGCGGCAAGTCCGACGCCGCCGGCCGCCGCATGAATCAGCACGCGCTGTCCGGCCCGAACCTGGGCCAGATCCGCCAAAGCGTGATACGCCGTCACAAAGGCCAGCGGCGCCGCCGCGGCCTCAGTGAACGAGAGATTTTCCGGCTTCTTCACGACATGCCGGGCGGCGACCGTCATGTGACTGGCCAGCGCGCCGGCCTCCAACACGACGACTTCGTCTCCGACGGCGAAGTTCTTCACGTCGGCTCCGACTGCGGTAATCACGCCCGCGGCTTCGAACCCGAACGGTGCGTCGCCCGCCGCATGGATGCCCAGCGAGGTTTCGTAAGCTTGCAGCATCCCCAGCGCCCGAAGCACGTCGCGGAAATTCAGCCCGGCCGCTCGAATTTCCAGCTCGACTTCGCCGTTCAAAGGGGTGCGCCGCGTGATCTTCTCGGCACGAAACGTGTCCAGCAGCCCATAGGCCGGCAGTTGCACTCGATACGGATGCTCTGGTACCGAAAACTTCGCCGCGAGATTCTGCGCGGGAACCAGACGTGCGACGAAACGCTCTGACCGGCGATAGGCCACCTGGTCTTCCGCATCGGCGGCCTGAACTTCGCGCCAGAGTATCTCGGCGCACTCTCCGGGGCCGATTTCGTCGACATCAATGCACTGGCACGACAGCTCCGGGTGTTCCAGAGTAATCACCTGTCCTAAACCCCAGAGCGGCGCCTGGCCGACCTCGACGCGGTCGCTGCCATCCTTCGCGACAGACTGCCCCTGACGCGTGACGAAATACACCCGGGGCGATTCGCCCTTGCGAACGAGTGCCTGAACGATCGCCAGGGCCGTGCCGCAGGAAAGGCTCTGATCGGGAATGGCGCCGAACGCATCCGAAACCTGGCGACGTTGACCGGCCTCTGAATCCCTGAGCCCCCAGAGATGAATCACGCCGGCCCAACTGTTGGGCTGCCCATTCTGGGCGTGCAGGAAATCGGCAAGCGCCCCAGCATCATTCGCCGGCAACACAACTCGGTCGTCCGCGATTGGGCCGGCTTTCTCGCCGGGCGTTACTTGAATGCATTGGTGTCCGGCGAACCGCAGCAGCTTCGCCAGCGTCGCGCCGATGCCCGCCTCGTCATCCAGAATCAGCCAGCGGCTGGGCTGCGTGAGCCGCGATTCGCCGGCCAGCGGTTTGGAACGCCATTCTCGTTGGTAACGGTGCGAAGGGGAGTCTGCGGAGGGCGAGCGACCGAGCGCTTCCCGGGAGACTTCCCGGAACTGCACGCCTTCCAGGACGCACACGATTTGCCCGGAGTCATTGAACAACTCGATCCGGGCCGACAGGCCGCGGCCCGGCGCCGGTTTCGCCGCATCCAGCTGCGCGTGGCTCCAGAGGGTCGTACCGAGAGGGGCATGGATCGTCAGCCGCTCGACACCGACCGGCAGGTACATCCCGGCGCGGGGAATGACGGCGGACAACCCCTGCAACGCCGCATCGAGCAGCACGGGATGGATGCGGTATTCACCGATGTCGGCCAGCAGGCATTCCGGCAGCCGGATTTCGGAGAGCGTTTCGCCGTCGCCGCGCAGCACCTGGTGCAAGGCTCGAAAGCGAGGACCAAGTTCCAGGCCCGTCTTTTGAAATTCCGCGTACTGCAAATCCAGCGAGACTGGCTCCAGAATGGCGGCTTGCAGTGCCGTCAGATCGCGACGCGGCGGCTCTTCAATTCGTTCCGCTTCACACACTTGTGCGGCAGCATGCCGCGTCCACGAGGTCTCTCCGTCTCGGCGCGAGAAGACGCGGAACTCAAAACCCTGCTCCATGGGCGTAAGAATCGTTTGAACCGTCACGTCGGGGTCGGACGATTCACCCGGAATGGCCGCGGGAAACTTCAGGGCCTTTTCAATCGATAACCCGCGGACTTCCCAATGCCGATTCGCGCCGGGCGAAGAATGCATCGCCGCGGCGACCGCCATTTCCAGGTATCCGGTGGCCGGCAGAACCGGCTGCCCGTAGATGGCATGATCCCGCCACAGACCGTCTGTTTGCGGCGCGGCGTGTCGCTGAAATAAGTAAAAGTCGGCCGCCGACTCGATCCGCTCGCCCAGCAGCGGATGCGCGGCGGCAACCTGGCGCACTGCCGCCGTTTTCGTTCGCGGCGATGGCGCCATGGGGCCGGGTTCAGGCTCCAACCACAAGCGAACGCGTTGGAACGGATACGTCGGCAAATCCTCACGGCGACGCGACACGCCGACGTCGAACCGCTTCCAGTCCACGTCCACGCCGTGCACGTACAACTCGGCCGCACCGCGCGACAAGGCCGCCAAGTCGGCTGCATCCGCGGTTTCGGCGACAGACTCCAGACTCCATGCCCGCGGGATGTCCGTGATTTCTTCCGCAAACGAACCGCGGACGCCCATTTCCACGGCAAACGTCATCCCCTTGGATCGGAGCGGCGAAACAGAGTCAGCGACGGCCTCGGAAGGCTGGGCCTGACGCCTCTGCCAATAGTCGGCCGTGCCAATTTCCGCACCGGCCATCGCACCAGTGACATCCGACAGGATCGGAATCTGCCGCTCTCGAAACGTCACCGACTGCAAGGCCGCATGAAAGTTCGCGTTGCTGCCGGATTGGCGCGACCGGCCGTCGGCAATGGCCAGCTTCAATCCGTCCGCCAGCGACAAGACGCCCGCCGTCACGGTGGCGACATAGGCCCCGGTTCCGCGGCCAGCGACCAATGCCGGTGCGGCGCCAAAACTTCGCCACATCTGCGCCAGACAATATTGGTGGATGAACAGGGCGGGCTGCGCTGTCGCCGGAGAGGTCAGCAACTGATCCCATGCCGCGCCGCCGCGATTCTTCAGAGCCGTTACGACGTCGTCCGGCAAGTCTGCTGCCCAACGGCAGCATTCACCCCAGGCTTCGCGGAAGGCCTCGCTCAGCGCAAAGAACAAACTTGCGCTTCGCAGCGTCGGCCGACTGTCTCCCGGAAACAGCCAGGCGACATGCGGCTCAGCGATGCAATCTCCGGAGACAAGGCTTGTTGCGTTCCTGCTCTGCGAATTGTCCAGAAACTCGTGAAGCAGGGCTCGCGCGGCATCCGTCGTCTCGGCGACGACGGCAACTCGATGTCCAAAGTGCGAGCGGCCCGTTCCCGCAGTGAACGCCCAATCGGCCAGCGGCTTTCCGGGGTGCTTCGCCAGCGAGTCAACATAGGCTCGAATCACATCGTTCAAGGCGGCCGACGTCTTCGCGGACAACGGCAGCACGGGGACCGGCCGCTCCGCAGTTGAGGTCGCGGCGTTCACCGCCGGCGGACTCTCGACGATCAAATGGACGTTCGTGCCGCTGAACCCGAACGCACTGATCCCGGCGATGCGCCGGTTGTTCTTCGCGGGCCAGGGAGTGATTTGCGTCGGCACTTCGACGGCGAATTCGTTCCAGGGGATGAGCGGATTCGGCCGATGAAAATGGAGCGAGCCGGGCAGTTCGCCGTGCTGCATCGCCAGAACGACTTTCATCAGGCTGGCGACTCCGGCGGCCCCTTCCAGGTGCCCGATGTTCGTTTTGACGGAGCCGACGAGCAGCGGATGCGATGCATCCCGGCCGGCCGCATAGACCGATTTCAGCGCGCCCATTTCGATGGGGTCGCCCAGCAGCGTGCCGGTCCCGTGGGCTTCGATGTAATCCACGTCGGCCGGCTTGAGCCTGGCGTTGGCCAGCGCGGCGGCAAGGAGTTTCTGTTGTGCGCGTTCATTCGGCACCGTGAGTCCGCCGCTTTTGCCGTCGTGATTCACTGCCGCGCCGCGAACGACGGCCATGATGTTGTCGTGATCGCGCACAGCATCCGACAGGCGCTTCAACACCACCATGCCGACGCCTTCGCCGCGCACAAAACCATTGGCGTCGGCGTCAAATGCGCGGCAACGGCCATCGGGCGACAGCGCCTTCAATCGGCAAAGCCCGACGGTCCAAACAGGAGACAACTGGAAATTCACGGCGCCGGCCAGCGCGACATCGCATTCTCCGGCACGAAGATTCTGGCACGCCAGGTGAACAGCCATCAGGGCCGAGGAACACGCTGTATCCAACTGAATCGCCGGGCCTTCCCAGCCGAAGAGGTACGACACGCGTCCCACCGCGATCGACCGGGCCGTCCCCAGGCTCGTATACCCGTCGATGCGTTCCGGGGCATTCAAGTTGTTGTGAAGGTGCAAGTAATCGTCGGTGCACATGCCGACATAGAGTCCGGTCGCGGAACCGCGCAAGCCGGACGCCGGAATGCCGGCATGTTCCAGCGCGTCCCAGCAGACTTCCAGCAGCAGCCGCTGCTGGGGGTCCATGGCGACCGCCTCGCGCGGGGCGATTCCGAAGAATTGCGGATCGAAGTCTTCGATCGTCCGCTGATCCAAAAGCGCCGCATGGCGCGTATAAACAGTCCCGGCATGATTCGAGTCGGCATCATAGAGCGCATCAACGTCCCAGCGTCCGCGCGGGATCTCTCCGACAGCGTCTCGGCCGGAGTGCAGCAGCTCCCAGAATTCTGCCGGGGAATTCACGTTTCCCGGATAACGGCAGCCCATGCCGACGATGGCGATCGGCTCGGTGCGCGCCCGCTCGGATGCGGCCAGTTTCTGCTGCATCTCGCCAAGCTTCAACGTGGCCTGCTGGAGGAGTTGCCGATAGTCGCCCGGGGCGCTCATGACGCACTTTCCGTCTGCATTGCAGCCAACATTCTGGAGAGTTGGTCTGCAAGCTCCGCTTCTGACAGTGCCTCCGTGCCGGTCTGCTGTGCCTCTGCGACGCCGACCCCGTTGCCGGCGTGCTCCGTGCGTTCCATCTCCTCGTGTCTTTGCTCGGCGTGACCTTGTACCGCCTGAGCCTGGCCATTCTGGTGCGGTAAAGGCCTCCCTATGTTTATGTCCAAGACATCCTGAGTCAAGAAAGAATTCAACTGGTTGAGCGTCGGGTAGCTAAAGGCCAGCGTCGAAGAAAGCTCGACGTCCAGGAATTCCTGCAGATCGTTCCGAAGCTGGACACTGGAGAGCGAGTCCAATCCCAGGTCGAAGAAACTGTCTTCCGCGCTGACTTCGTCGAAGCCCACAGCCCGACTGACCAGCTTTCTTGTCAATTGCGAGACCAACTGTTGTCGTTCCAAAGGCGATGACGCGTCCCACTCGCGGCGAAACGCGGATTGTTCGGTATTGACCCGGGGCGTGAATGGGGCGACGACATCGAGCAACGGCTGCGGCTGGCCGTCGGGCAAGTGCTGCCGGTACAGCGACCAGTCGATCGCCGCCACCATCGCCTGCGCTGTCTCGCCGCGCAGCAAATCCGACAGGGCCTCGAATGCCGCGGCGTCCTCCAGCGGTTCGAGACCTCGCCGTTGATGCTGCTGCCGGACAGATTCGGCCAGCTTGGCCGCCATACCGCCATTGGCCCACGGGCCCCATTGGACCGAGAGCGAGCGTTTCCCGTCGGCCTGACGCATTTGAGCCAGCCCATCCAAAAACGCATTGGCGGCCGCGTAGTTGGCTTGGCCGGGCGAACCCAGTCCAGCGGCGATCGAGCTGAAGCAGACGAAGAAATCCAGCGTGCGATGTTCCGTCAGTCGATGCAGGTGCCAGGCCCCGAGCGCTTTCGGCGCGAGTACTCCCTGGAATCGCGGCCAGTCGAGCCGGTCCACCGAACCGTCATCGAGAATGCCCGCCGCGTGGACAATTCCGGCCAACGCTGGCAGCGACGCGTCGATTTCTGCAAACACGCGCGCGAGTTCCTCTTCACAAGCCGTGTCGCAACAGGCTGCGAGAACGTGTACGCCGAGCGATTGCCAGTTTGCGGCGAGAGTCTGTGCCGACTCATTCAGCCCCGATCGATTCACCAGCACCAGATGCCGCGCTCCCTGATCGATCAGCCATTGGGCCGTTTTCAAGCCGAGCGCCCCGCCGCCGCCCGTGATCAGGTAGCTGCGATCTGGCCGCACGGCGAGAGACGCCGATTCCCGGTGCTGAAGCCTGACAATTCGCGGCGTCAGCCGATCGGAGTTTCGGAACGCAATCTCGCGTTCATCGTAGCCGGCCAGCAATTCGGCGATAAGTCGTTCGATCTCGCCGTCCTCCGCCTCCGGACTGAGATCGACGCGCCGGCAGGTCCAAGCCGGGTGCTCCAAGTCCATCGTTCGGCCAAACCCCCACAGCGAGGCCGCAGCGACATCGAGGTTCTTCGCCGCAAGTCCGCAAGCCTGGCTGCCGCGAGTGACAATCGTCAACGGAGGCGCCGCGTCCCACTCTTCTCGCAACATCGATTGGATCAGTTGCAGCAGGCTGCCGCAGCCGTGCTGCAGCGAGCCGACGACTTCCTCAGCCGTGTTCCTCGACCGACGGTCGAGCCCCCATAAGTACACGATGCCGTCAAACGGTTGAAAACCGACGCCCGCCGTGTCTTTCAGCAAACGGTTCCAATCGGCACGGTCGTCGCCGCGCAGGTGGAAATGTCCGCCATCCTTTCGCCGATACTGCTCCCCGGCAAAGGCGAGTACGCATTCGTGACCGGCATGTTCCAGCCGATCACTCACGGCTTGTCCGAACCCTCCCTTATCGGCCAGAATCAACCAGCGTTTCGCAGATTCCCGATCCGAGGGCGTCGCGGCGAGGGGTTGCGGCCGCCAGGCGGTTTCGTAGAGAATGTGCGTCGCTTCACGGCGAATGCGCTTGCGAAGGGCCGCTTTCGGCAGCCGTTGATAGTGCAGCCCAATCAATTGGACGCACAGCCGGCCGGCCGCATCGAACAGCGCCGTATCGACCGTGAACTGCGTGCCGCCGGCGTCAGCCTGCGGCCGCGGGACGGATCGGCACCACAACTCGATCCCCTGGGGCGAGGCGAAAAATTCCAGCCGGTCGACGCCAACCGGTATGAACGACAGCGCCGCGTCATACGCAATTCCGCCGGGCATCAATTGCAGGCACGCATCCAGCACCGACGGATGGACTGCATACGCCGAGAGGTCTCCCAACCCGGGAGCGATACGGACGCGGCCCCACAATTCGTGCTCGCCGGCCCAGCATTCGTCCACGGATTGGAACAGGTCACCCATCACGACGTCATGCGTGCTGATCGACTGATAGAATTCCTCGCGCGTCAGACGATGCGGGCATTTCGCGAGAATCGCGTCGAGTGTCGGCAGGTTCGTCGTCGAATTCGCCGGCGCGACAGCGCGGCCCAGTTCGCCGCGGGCGTGCAGCCGAAAGTCGGCAGAGTTTGTCGTCTCGGATTCTTCCGCCAGGCTGATCAGTTGAAATGCCGCATGATCTGCTTCGGCTTTCGAAGCGATCAGTTGCACTCGCTGCGGAACGCGTGCATCCAAAGGCAAGGCTTCCGAAATGTTCACGTTCGTCAGGCACACGGCCCCGGAACCGAATATCTCCTGGGCCGCGCTGAGCGCCATCACCAGAAAGCCCGTGGCCGGTGCGATGACCGTGCCGCAGAATTGGTGATCGGCCAGGAACGGCAGCTCGGCGAGCGACAAGCGGCATTCAAACACGGTCTCAGCGACCATCGGCGAACGCCAGCGCTGCTGCAAGAGCGGATGTCTGTGCGTCCCTCGCACCGCTGGTTGTGTCGGCAATGCCGCCGCGGCGTTGCCGCGCGGCCGTTCGATCCAAAAACGTTTGCGCTGGAACGGATAGGTCGGCAAAGAGATGCGGCGCCGGGTGTAGTCCCGGTCAAAGCCGGACCAATCGACTTCGACGCCTGACAGCGACAACGCCGTCAGGCTGTCGAGGAGAGTCTGCCAGTCGTCATGGCCAGTCCGCAGGCTCGTCAGCCAGGCCGAGTCCGGGCGCTCCGAAAGGCATTGCCGCCCGAGATTCGTCAGCAGCGGCTGCGGCCCGACTTCGAGGCAAACGTCGGCCAGGGAACCGAGCGTTTCCATCCCCTGACGGAAGCGGACCGGTTCTCTGAGATGCCGGAGCCAATACTCCGCCGCGGCGAGTTCCTCGTCCGCCAAACTGCCGGTGAGATTGGAAATGACCGGCAGTCTCGGCTTGTGCCAGGAGATTTCATTCAACGTGCGGCGGAATTCGGCGAGCATCGGCTCCATCCGTGCGGAGTGGAAGGCATGAGAGACCTTCAGCCGATGGACCGTGACGCCGTCTTTGATCAATTCTTCCAAAAGCGGTTCGAGCGCCGCGAGGTCGCCGGACAGTACGACCTGGTGCGGGGCGTTCATGGCGGCAATGCCGACTTGATTCCCGATCGAGGCCAGTCTCTGTTCCGCCTCGGCAACGCTGAGGCCGACGGCCGCCATGCCGCCGCCCGCAGGCAGCGCCTGCATCAGCCGGCCGCGAGTCCCCACGAGTTTCAACGCATCGGCCAGCGAAAAGACGCCGGCCACGCACGCCGCCACGTACTCGCCCAGGCTGTGCCCGATCATCACCGCCGGACGCACGCCCCACGACAGCCACAGTTGCGCGAGCGCATACTCGACGGCGAACAGCGCCACCTGCGCGAAGCCCGTTTGATGAATCGCGTCGTCCGACGGTTCATTGTACAACACCGACAGCAACGGTTTCGGCAACTGTCCGTCCACCAGGCCGGCGCATTCTTCCAGGGCGCGGCGGAACGTCGGCTGCGTCTCGAACAGTCGGCGGGCCATCCCTGATGCTTGCGAACCTTGTCCTGTGAACAGAAACGCCACGCGCGGTATCGGACCGGCTCCCGCGATGATGCCCAGCGGCGATTCAACGTCGTTCCAACGCGTTTGCAACTGCTGACGCAGGTCGTCCACCGAACTCGCCGTCATGGCCAGCCGGTGCGGCAACGGCACGCGCCCGACATTCGCCGTGTAACAGACGTCGGCCAAATCCGCTTGCGGATGCGCCGCCAGCCAATCGAGATAGCGCCGCGTCAGATCTCTCAAGGCGGCTTCGTTCTGACCCGAGAGCTGCAGCAAATGCCGGGGACGGACGGCGGAATCGACCGTCACCTGAGGAGCGGGGGGCTGCTCCAGGATGACATGGCAATTCGCGCCGCCGATCCCCAGCGAATTCACGCCGGCTCGCCGCGGGTGGTCTCCTGCCGGCCACGGCAAGAGCCGGTTGTTCACGAAAAATGGCGTTTGATCGAACTTGATCCTGGGGTTCGGCGTCTCGAAATGCAGTGTCGGCGGAATTTCACCGTGATGAACGGCCAGCACGGCCTTCATGAAGCCCGCGATGCCGGATGCAATCTGCAAGTGGCCGAGATTCGTCTTGACGGAACCGACGGCGCAGAACCCGCGGTCGGACGTTCCCAAGCCTTGTTTGAGGCCGGCGATTTCGATCGGATCGCCCAGCGACGTTCCCGTGCCATGCGCTTCGATGAACCGAACGGTCTCCGGAGGAACGCCGGCGACGGCCAGCGCCTCGGCGACCACGGCCGCCTGGCCTTCCTGGCTCGGGGCCATGTAACCGAGCTTATTCCCGCCGTCGTTGTTGAACGCACTGCCGCGAATGACGGCGTAAATCTGGTCGCCGTCTTGTATCGCGTCTTCCACCCGCTTCAGCAGCACGGCGCCGGACCCGTTGCCGAAGATCGTCCCTTGCGCGTTGGCGTCAAACGCCCGGCAATGTCCATCCGGACTGACGATCACATCCGACTGGTACAGGTAGCCGGTGTCTTGCGGCACCTTCACGGAAACGCCGCCAGCCAGGGCCATGTCGCATTCGCCATTCAGCACGGCCTGCGCGGCGAGATGCACGGCGACCAGCGACGTCGAGCACGCGGTTTGCACGTTCACGCTGGGGCCGCGCAGATTCAGCTTGTACGAAATGCGGGTGGTGAGGTAGTCCTTGTCGTTGGCGACCATGAACTGGAAGCCGGCCATCGAATCCAGCGTGAAGACCTCGGAGTGATCGTCGGCATCGATAAAGGACCGGTTGGGAACCAAGTTGTTGACAAGGTAGGTGTTCATCACCGCGCCGGCGAAAATCCCCACCGACAGCGGACACGTCCTGGGGTTATAGCCGGCTTCTTCCATCGCCTCCCAGGCGCATTCCAGGAAGACCCGTTGCTGCGGGTCCATCAGCCGGGCTTCCTTCGGCGTGTAACCGAAGAAGTCGGCGTCGAAGTCTTCGATGAACGGAATGATCGGCGCCGCCTTGACGAAATCGGGATGGCGCACGCGGGCCGGATCGATCCCCGCGGCCAGCGCCTCTGCCTCGGTGAAGAACGAGATCGACTCCACCCCGTTTCGCAGGTTCTGCCAGAATTCCTCGACCGTGTTCGCCCCCGGAAAACGGCACGCCATGCCGATGACGGCGACTCCCGAAACGGCCGGTTCGGAGCCTTCTCCGTGACGGACTTGCCGCCGCACTTCGGCCCGCTGCCTGCCGAACGATTCACCGCTGTCGGTTTTCGCCGGCTGGTCGTCGCCCAGCGCCTTGGCCAACGCTGCGACCGACGGGTACTTGAACATATCGACGAGCTGCAGCTTCGGGCCGAACACATCTTGCAATTTCGCGTGGACCTGCATCAGCAGAATCGAATGGCCGCCCAGTTCGAAGAAGTTGTCGTTGAGGCCGATGGACGACAGGCCGAGCGCGTCGCGAAAGATCCTGGCGACTTGCTGTTCGATCTCTGTAGCCGGCGCCGCAGAAGCCTCTTGTGCATGGAGAACTCCGCGCCGCAAGCGGGTGCGATCGATCTCCCCCTGGTCGTCGCGGGGCAATTCGTCGAGAGGCGCCCACGCCAGATTCAGCGGCGAGCCGAAGGGGTCCACGGGCCACTCGATTACGGCGAGCTGCGCGGCGTCCAGCGAATCGTCGGCACTGTAAAACGCGGTGAGATGCTCGACCAACGGATCGTCGTTCGTCGTCAGCCGGCGGACGTAGGGATTTTGACCGTCCAGGCCGATGACGCACTCCGTCTCGCCATGTGCCAGCGCCGCCAGCACGGACTTGAGCCAGGCGTCTGGTCCGACGTCCTGATAACCTCCCGCCCTGAGGACTTGGGCCCGTGACTGATTCTCCTCAGTCGCCGGCTCGACCCACAGGGAGAATGTTTTGCCCGACAGTTGACGTCTTCGATTGCAGGCATCCAGCAGCAAGAGCGGCCCGGCTTCGCCGCTGCGGCCGCGGCCGCCCATCAAGGCGTCCATCGAGGCGATGCTGATGAACAACGTCTCCGGTCGATCCTGAAGCCAGTCATGCCAGGCGAGGACTTCGTTCGCAAGGCGGTTCGCCGCGTCGCGCGTCGCGGGATCATTCAACCCCGCTTCAGGCAAAGTTCCCGGAATGTAGAATACTCCGTCAACACTCGCTTGCGGTTTCGCCTGGCCTCCCGAATCTTCCAGAATCGTCAGCCGCGCTCCCCAGCGGTCAGTTAGAAACTCCGCCAGAATGTCGCGAAATTCTGTTTTCGGCCCGGCGATGACATACGCTGCATTGAGCGGCAGCGGCAATGCCGTTGGCGGATGATCAAACGTGACTCGTTCCAATCGCGGCAGATATCGGTCGCCATCCCGCAAGACGACTTCGCGTTCGCCTGGAAAGGCCGCCATCTCGCGAAGCAGCCGTTCCGCGGTCGCCTCACTTGAGGAGGCTTTGTCGAAATCGATCCACCGGCAGTTCAGCCACGAGAATTCATGCCCGGCCGAACGGAGCCAGCCGCGCACCGCGGCATGTTCGATCTCCGGCGCATCGGCCGCGGTCATCGCCTCGGCGTTCCGGGACAGCACGGTCAGGCTGATGTCCTGCGCGGCCTCGTTTCGCGACGCCAGCGTTTGAACCAGCGCCTGCACGAGTGACAATTGCCGCTGACTTTCCGCCGGGGACAACGCATCCGTCATCAAGCAGCCTGCGTAGCCCACGATCCAGCGATCGACGAGCAAATCCTGCCAGAGACACGATTCGAGCAAGGTTTCGATGTCGCCCGGTTCGGCCGGATTGATCCGAAAATGATCCGCCGCGAGATCCGAAAAGCTGTCGCCGATCTCGACGCGGACGACGCGCGTTCCGTCGGAACGCAGCCCATCGGCGAGAGCATCCAGCAGCACGCTGTCTCCGAGGAGAGCAGTCACGTCCGACCGGCGATGAGCCCCGTCGAGCAGCGTCGCCGGCTGCCAATGCCGGCGAAAAAACCAGTTGGAAATGGTGCGGGAACTGCGCGTCAGCAGGTCGATGTTTCGGGAAAGGCCGTCGAATTGCCCGGCTTCGAATTGTTTTGCCAACTGGCTGCGCTGCAGCTTGCCGATCGCTGTTTTCGGAATCTGAGTCTGTTCTACCGGCAGGACGTATTCGGGATTGATGCCGATCTGCCGCACGACGGCCTGGCGAATTCGCGTGATCAATTTCGCGAGTTCGGATTCGCTCATCGTCTTGTTGGCGCAGAAGAACAGGACCAGTTCTTCCCGGTCGTTTCGCCGCGGCGCGCAAGCGGCAGTGAATGATGGTTCCACGCCGGGCACGGATTCGACCACTTCTTCAATTTCGCCGCAGTAGTAGTTCGCGCCGTTGACGATGATCACGTCTTTTGCGCGGCCGGTGAGGACGAGTTGGCCTTCCGTCAGAAAGCCCAGGTCGCCGGTGTCGAACCAGCCGTCATCCAGGAGCACGGCGTTCGCGGCCGGGTTGCGGTAGTAGCCGGCCATGACCGCTGCGCCGCGGATCTGAACCTGGCCGACCGTTTCCTCGCGAAGAATTTGCCGTTCCGCGTCCACGATGCGAATCGCAATCCCGGGAATCGGCCCGCCCAGGTCGGTGAACGTAATGGCTTCGGGGTGATCTTGCCCCACGCGGACCGGCCCGGTCTCCAGGGTGGATCGGGCGATGGTATGAAACCGCAGCGGCCGCTCCGTGGACGGAATGAAGTAAGTCACCCCCGAGCCCAGTTCCGCCATGCCGAACGCCGGTCGAATGGCCGTTTCCGCAAAACCGAACGGCTGCAACTGGGTCAGGAATTCGGCGACCACTTTCGGCGACACCGCCTCGCCGGCCGTCAGCAAGCCGATCACGCAGGAGAGATCCCAACGGTCTTTCACGGCGGCAGCATCTTGTTTCGTCAAAGCGTCGCGAATCAGCGAGTAGGCAAAATTCGGCGCCCAACTGTGCGTGATGCGATACTGATCGATCAGGTCGAGCCACCGCAGCGGTTGGCTGATGACGTATTCCTTCGGGACATACACCATGCGGCAGCCCAAAAGAACGCATCGCAGATGCCAGTCCGAAATGCTGCCGATGTGGTCCAGCGGCAGCCAATTCAGGATGACCTCTTCGGCAGAGTGCCCGCACAATTGATTCGTGCCATGCGCCCGAGCCAGCAACCCGCGATGTGTGAGCTGCACGCACTTCGGATGACCCGTGCTGCCGGAACTCGTGCTGAAAAACGCGACATCCTCCGGTTGCGGCTGATGGATTTCTTGCGCACCGGGATGATCGCTGAGGCGTTCGATTTCCAGGCTGCCGCCAACGGTCAGTTCGTTCTGCTTCAGCCACTGTTCCAGCGGGGCCGCGTGCTGTTGCGAATGCACGATCCAGGGCTGATCCAGCGTCTGGACGATGTGCGCCAGTTGGTCCAGTCCGCGGCTCGGCTCTGTATAAGATGGCGGAATCGGAACGATCACCGGCGGACAGCCCCCGAGGATGCAGGCCCAGAATGCGGCCAGGATGTCGATGTTCGACTCGAGTTGCAGTACCACCCGGCATCCCGCGATTAACCCGTGCGCTCGCAGTCCGCCGAGGATTTTCCTGGCCGACTCCAGCAATTCGCTCAGCGATTGCTCGCGGGTGGCGCCGTCCACGCTGCGGTAGCGAATGTCATCAGCACGAGATCGCTGAGCGGCTTGGAGCAGTAATTCCACCAGCGTGGCAGGCTGATCCGGGCGAACCTGGTCCGGCCCCTGGGCCAGCGCCCAAGGCAAATTGTTCGAGGAACGGGGTGAACTGAGACTGGGCGCGGAATTGTCGGCAGGGGCAGCCGGCCGGTTCAACAGGTCCTGAGGCAACACCTGTTCCAGGTGCAAGAGCCGTTCCGGTGCCATCCACTGGCTGGGCAGGATCGCGCATTCTCGAACGCCGCTGGCCGACCCGAGCAAACGTTCACAGGCCGCGAGTAACTCGGTTGAAACAACCGGCAGCGCCTGCAACTCGGCCCAATCCGGTTCGCCGGCGCTCGTCCGCGGGATGCGCGCAAGCCGAACCAAGTCATCCCTTTGGGTTGCCAGTTCGCTCTCGGAGCCGATGCTCGTCACCGGTCCGACGACTGCGTAGGCAACCTGCCGCGTCGATCCATGGCAATCGAGACGTTGCAGCCGGCAAAACTCCTCTGCGTGCGCACGCAGAGATTCTTCCATCAATGGATTACGCGTCACAGCATCCCCCCAGACGCCTTCGCAATAAGCGCAGCCCAACCAGGACCTACGCCGATCATCAGCAGAAAAGATTCCTCAATCAGCACAACTGCTGTCAAACCTAAACTTCGCAAACTCGCTAAAATTACGAAATCTTGAGCCGACATTTCCGGCGGCTTCTGCCCGATTCACCTTGCGAAACAGCAGAATTCCGACCCGAATTTCGCCAGATTCCACGCCAAGAGACGTTTGACAGTCCTCGGTGGAAGACACGCGCACTCACTGGTTTTTGATGCCGCACGAGGTGTTTGCCTCGTGCGGGAATCTGCCAGAAGCTGCAATCTGGCCACGGTTTTGAGGCCGTCTCCCTGGAGACGGCCTCGTTGAAACAAATTTCCTGACTTTAGGGTGTCAGGGAGTTTTGGGGACGTGTTCTGATGCGACTCAAAATGTCCAAATATCCGATACGACCCATTTTCACAGACAGCACTTTACGGATTTGCCCTCCAAATTTCAAATCCGCAGCCCACCTTCCGGGAAAAATAACTGGAAAATTTCGTGGTTCCCGTTACAGTCCTTGTGAGTTTTCCAGTCTCCATGGATCGAAAACGCCTATGAAGCCGACGGAACCCTGAAGCTCTACTGCGTCCTTCCTGCCGGCGTTGATTGCGCCTACGCGGAAGCCGTTGCGGACGGCGACAACATGTTGGTGGCCTATTATTCAGGCCATGAAACCGATAAACCCCAAGATCCAGACGAACATCTAGCTGGCGGTTGTCCCGCTGAAGAAGTGACTGGCCTCGCGGTGTCACAGACATTCCAGTCTGTTCGTTTTTCACCAGGCGCCCCAGAGACGGTTGCTCGCGCCGAATCGTATCCCCGCTTGATCAACCCTGTCAGAACTGCTCGGGAGGATAGCAGCGATGTCGAAGGCTCCCCAGATGTCCTAGGGGCGATCGCCCGTTTTCTTCGCAAATCCCGAAAAAAAGACTTGTTCTCCGCGGTGGAAAAACTTAAGTTAGAGGGCTGAGTCCGACCATGGCGGAGTTCCGTTTCGCCCTTTGTGGAAAGTGCAGGTGGCAAGGATGCGCCTCTCGTACCAGGCCGGTGATCCTGTTGTTTTTGTCGTCAGCAAGATCAGCACCGATCCCGGTCCGCGCGCCCACGACATTCACCCCGCCCCCTATGGCGACACATATCAGTACGTCGTCGAAAAATACTGGACCGTCCGCCGCGTGAACGATGCGGGCATCGTCGAACTGGTCACCCGCCGTGGCAAAGTCCATTCCGTTTCGTCCGATGACCCGCGGTTACGCCGCGCCCGCTGGTGGGAGCGCTGGTTCTACAGCGAACGCTTTCCCGATTTGAATCGTCTCGCTGCAGAGTCGTCGTGCGACGAACTCGCGGTTCCAGGAAAACACCCTGCAGAAGGACAGCCCTCCCGGGTTGCTCGCGATTCAGTCTCTTCAGCCCAGAAAATCTGACGTTGGCTTCGAACGAAACATGCTCAAGCCGCAGGGCGATTCCATCGGATGCGCGGATTATTTTTCGCGTTTCCCGGCCCTTCTAATACCAATCCCAGCAATGAACATCGCGTCAAGATTTCACCAAAGCCCGGCGTTGGCAGCGCCGGGATCTATTGGATGAACGCTGTAATTTTCTGGGATTCGTATCGGATGTGACCAATGCCCCCAGCCCTGAAATTTCGTCGCGTCTGACAGAAATTTTCAGCACTCCGATCCGGGATGCTTGTGTCAAGGAAGGCAGCGACTTAGCATGGGGTTTCGCAAAGCCCGAAGCGGCAATTGGCCGGCGTCGGCAGGAAGTGGTGCTGGCGGAGTGCGCCACTAGGCTGTTGCGGTTTGCCGGGGCGGATGATTTTGCGCCGTTCCCGAGGTGGGATTTCCAGGGCGACGATTACCGTCGGCCTTTGGGTGAGGAATTGTTTACGATGAAGCACGTCATTTCGGCCATCGTCATGAACCAGCCGGGCGTGCTCGCGCATATCTCGGGAATGCTGGCGTCCCGCGCGTTCAATATCGAAAGCCTCGCCGTCGGCGAGACCGAAAATCCGGAATTCTCCCGCATGACGTTCGTCGTCACGGGCGATGACAAGACCCTCGACCAGGTCCGCAAACAACTGGAGAAAATTGTCACCGTCGTGAAAGTGGCTGACTTTCAGAACCAGGAAATCGTCGAGCGCGATCTGATGCTGATCAAGGTCAGTTCGCAAATGGTTCCTCGTTCGGAAATTTGTGAACTCGTCGAAATTTTCCGCGGGAAAATCGTCGACGTCAGCGCCGATTGCGTGATGATCGAATTGTCCGGGCAGGAATCGAAGTTGAGCGCCTTCATCGACCTGATGCGCCCCTTCGGCATTCTGGAAATGGTCCGCACCGGGCGAATTGCGTTGTCCCGGTCTTCCAGTCTGTCGGTTGATCAGGCCCTCCTGCCGCCGCAGCCTTACGAATCTCTGGATCCCGTGCATTAATTTTGTCGGCTCCCTCGTGGCAGATGCCTGGGATGGCGCCACACCTTAACCTTAACCCTTGAGAGATGTTCAATGCCCGCCAAGATTTACTACGATGACGATGCCGACCTGTCGCTGCTCAAGGGCAAAACAATTGCCATTCTGGGTTACGGCAGCCAGGGTCATGCCCAGGCACAGAATCTGAAAGATTCCGGCTGTACCGTGATTATCGGCCAGCGCCCGGGCAGCAAAAATTATGATCTGGCCGTGAGCCACGGCTTCGCGCCGATGTCCCTGGCCGATGCCACCAAGCAAGGCGATCTGGTCAACATCTTGCTGCCCGATGAAGTCCAGGGAGATCTCTACCGGGCGGAGATCAAGCCGAATCTGAAAAAGACCGCCCTGCTGATGAGTTCGCACGGCTTCAACCTGCATTTCGGCCAGGTCGTTCCCCCCGCAGGTGTCGATGCAGCGCTGGTGGCGCCAAAAGGGCCAGGGCATCTTGTGCGCAGCGAATACGTGAAAGGCGGCGGCGTTCCGTCGCTGATTGCGTTGACTCCCGGGGCCTCCGAATCGTCTCGCAAACTGGCGATGGCCTATGCCAAGGGAATCGGCGGCACAAGGGCCGGCGTCATCGAAACCACCATTGCCGAGGAAACCGAAACCGACCTGTTCGGCGAGCAGGCCGTCCTCTGCGGCGGCGTCAGTGCCTTGATCAAGGCGGCGTTCGAAACCCTCGTGGAAGCCGGTTATCAGCCGGAAATGGCCTATTTCGAGTGCATGCACGAATTGAAGCTGATCGTCGACCTGTTCTACCAGGGCGGACTGAATTACATGCGGTACAGCGTTTCGAATACGGCGGAATTCGGCGACTACACCCGCGGTCCGCGGATTGTCACCGAGGAAACAAAGCAGGAAATGAAAAAGATCCTCACCGAAATTCAGACCGGGCAGTTCGCCAAGGAATGGATTTTGGAAAATAAGGCAAACCAGCCGACGTTCCAGGCCATCAAACGCCGCGAACGCAACCATCCGGTGGAACAGGTTGGCCTGCAACTGCGCCGGATGATGAAGTGGATCGACGCCAAGGAATATTGATCCGTCCCGAGTGTTTCGTCGCGTGAGCGGCTGCCGATGCGAAAGTTTGCCGATTGCACGACGATTCGGGCTTGGTTCTTTTCTGGTGCCTGGGCGCAATTCCCGCCGAGACAATGAATTACGCCGTTGGTATTGAGTTCTTCAACGGATGCGGCGAAGTCCGATTGTCGATGTATGTAAAGGATTCCGAAAAATCTGGGCCAGTGACTTGATTCCTGGCCGCGTCTGGATATGATTCCCCTTTGCCGCAAGGCACAGACGCAACAAGTCGCTCTTGGCGGGAAAGCCCTTCGGGGAATCCTTGTTGCGGATCGTTCTTTGACAACCTGGTTGGTGGGTTTGAGAGAGATTCAGCTTTGC
>CAYMAO010000051.1:0-34626 GCA_964388415.1 uncultured Planctomycetaceae bacterium
CTTCAGCACGTCAAGAATCTTTTGGGCATTGTGAACTAGGCCGGGGCCGTGCATCCGTCAGCCGGCCGGTTCCAGCCCCGTGAGCGTGCCGGTGCTGGAGCCGAAGCGATCGGCTTCAATTCCCAGGCGCTGCAGCATGGAGACGTACAAGTTGCACAGCGGAGGCGGATTCACGGGATCAAAGGCCAGGTGCGAACCGTGTTTGAAGCCGCCGCCGGCGAAGAGGATGGGCAGGTTTTGCGCCGAATGGTTGCTGGCGTTCCCCAGGTTGCTGCTGAAGAAGATCATGGTCCGGTCGAGCAGGGTTTCGTCCTCTTCTTTCGTCTGCTTCAGTTTCTCCAGCAACTCCTTGACGGTTTCCATTTTCGCCAGTTCGACTGCCTTCAACTGCTCAATCTTTTGCGGGTCCTGGCCGTGGTGCGACAAATCGTGATGGCCGAGCGACACCCCCGGGATCGGCGGCACCGAACTCGTTCCCAAGAGCAGCATCGTGATCAAACGGGTGGAATCGGTCTGAATCGCCAGGTGAACCAGGTCGAACATCAGCCGGTTCTTGCCGATCAAGTCGGACGAATTCATGTTGTTCTGCGGAGGCGGAACATCGACTTTCGGCTTCGGTTTCTTCGACCATTCCTCAGCGACGACCATCCTTCGTTCGAGTTCGCGAACGCTGGTGTAATACTCGTCCAGTTTCTCCCGATCGCGGATTCCGAGCAACGGCTGCATGGCTTTGGACCGTTCGCGGACGGAGTCCAGAATGCTTTGCCCGTCGCGCAAGCGCCGCTCCTGAGATTCGACTTCGTCCGGCCGGCCCTCCAGAAACAACCGGGCGAAAATTTGCGCGGGATAGAGATCCGACGGCACGAGGGCGCCGCTTTGCGTCCACGACAGGCCGAACCCTTCCGACGAGAGCGACAGGCTGGGAAACCGCGTCTGCTCGCCGATGTGTTCGGCGGCGAACTGGTCCAGCGAGATGCTGTTGCGGAAGCCGGCGCGCACTTCGGGACGCGGAGCGCCCGTCAGAAAACTGAAGATCGAATCGTGGGTGGAGCCGACCTCCGGATGCGACAGCCCGGAAATGACGGTGAAGTCTTTTCGAAAGTCCTTGATCACGTCCAGGTAGGGAGTCAGTTCGAACTCCGTGCCGGCTTTTTCGGGAAAGAAATTCGCCGGATGCAGCCCCAGCGGCGTGCAGAGGCAGACCATTCGCCGCGGCACGGGGTCAATTCTTTCCCCGGCCCTCAGCCGCGGGGCCAAAGATTCCAGCAGCGGCAACGCCAGCGTGATGCCGGCCGCGCGGAGAAAACGACGGCGGTCTTGACGAGGGTTGACGCGAGACATCGGGAAGGAGAAGGTCATCGGAGGATCCCAACTCTGAGAAAATGGCGAGGCACGTTTTGAAGAGAATGACGCTATTTTCGGCGAAATAGGTCACTCTGCACGATTTCATGGACCAGCGAACGGAGCCCGTAGTTCTTTGCGCGGACTTTCGCGACGAGCGATTCGATTTCCGCCTGGTCCAGGCTGGCAGGAGCGCCGCCGGTGGCGTAGGTCACGAGTTTCAACGTCAGCGCGCGGGCGAGTTGATCTTTGTCCGCCAGCAGCAACTGTTTGAATTCGTCGATATTCCGAAATGCCCGGCCGTCGGACAGGGCATCGGAAGGATCGACGGTTCCCAGATGAAGGTACGGCATCTTCTTGCCGTCGACGGTGACTTCTTTCGCACCGTTTCTCCAGCCGAAGATGCGGTACTCTTCGCGCCAGCCGCCGATGACGTCAAAGCTTTCCAGTGCAAATCCGGGCGGATCGATCTGGGCGTGACATCCCTTGCAATCGGCGATCTGCCGGTGCTTGGCGAGTTGTTCGCGAATCGTCGTGGCGCCGCGGATGTCGGGTTCCAGGGCCGGGACGTTGGCCGGCGGCCGCGGCGGAGTGATCCCTTGAATCCGTTCCAGCACCCAGGCCCCGCGCGTGATGGGCGACGTGCTGGTGCCGTTCGCCGTCACTTTCAGCACGCCGGCCATCGTCAGCACGCCGCCGCGATGGCTGTCCGGCGGCAAGGGCGTTTTGTGGAATTCCCAGCCATCGATGTCCGGAATTCCATAGTGCTTTGCCAGCCGGCCGTTGAGCATCGAGAAGTCGGACGCGACGAAATTCGCCAGGCTGAGATCGTCTTTCAGTAGTTCGGCGAAGAACAATTCCACCTCACGGACCATCGACGCTTTCAGCATCTCGTCGTATTCCGGGTAGACGTAGTAGCTCGGCTCGGTGAAGTCGATGTCGCGCAGGCCGAGCCATTGCCCGACAAAGTTCTGGACGAACTGCCGCGATTTCGGGGCCTCGAGCATCCGTTCGACCTGATCCGTGAGACTGGATTTTGAGCCGGCAAGTTTTCCCTCGTCCGCCGCCAGAAGGAGTTCCTCATCGGGCGGGCCGCTCCAGAGAAAGTAACTCAACCGGCTGGCCAGGGCATGGTCGTTCAGCCGGCCTGGAACTTCCCGGAGAAACAGAAATTCAGGCGACACCAGCACCGCCAGGAGCGCCACGCGCACGGCTTTCTCGAACGAGTGCTTCTCCGCCAATTTCGTGTCGACCAGCGCAAAGTAGGGTTCCAGGTCGGCGTCCGTCACCGGCCGACGGAATGCCCGCCGGACGAATTTCCGCAGGATGCGTCGGGCATCGCCTGACGGATTTTCCGAGACGACTTCCACCCGGTCGCTGCGGTTGTAGATCGGCGACAACGCCAAAGGCAAATCGCCAAAGATGCGGCGATGGCTTTCCGGCGGCCAACTATCGTGCAGCGGACCTTCGACATCGACCCAGTCAACCGCCAATCCCGGACCCTCGTAGTTTTCGGCTCCGATCTTGTGCACTTCGTTTGACCTCGCCAAACCATACGGCGAGATGCGAATCGTGCTCCGGGATTCCATCGAATCAACGAATTCCACAACCTTCGACTCGTCGGGCGGCGCATCGAAGTAGCCGATGAGATTGGGCTTTGACCCCATCAGCATGGTGCCGGCGTCCACCCGATACGTCACGGGCTTCCCGGCGCTTTGCACGCCCGCGGCGGAAATCCGGAAGCGGTAGTTGCCCCGGTCCGGCGGATAAAACGGCGACAGCACGACCGACTGCCACGGGACCGAGGTGAAGTTGACGACGCGTCCGTCATCCGATTTCCGAAAGACGTTTTCCGATGACAACTTGACCTGGTGCGTCTCCTGCAGGCTGTAGCGTTTCTTAATCAGCGGCGGCTGCGGCAGGTTGGCAATCGCCGCGCTCAGCGCCGTGTCCGCGGTTTCCAGGTAGCGTTCCATCAGGAACGACGAGATGTGCAGCGCGTCGCCCACGTTGTCGAAGCCGTCGGCTGAATTGTCCAGCGGCAGCAACTCTTTCAGTTCGACCGTCACTCCCAGCAGATCGCGAACGGTGTTTTCGTACTCGGTCCGATTGAGCCGGCGAAGAATCACGCGGCCTTCCCGTGCGCGCTCCTCGGTTTCCGCCTGATGAAGCTGCGCGCGCAGGCTGTTTGAAAATTCCGCAAGTTCCTTTTCGGGCGGACGCGGTTCATCCTTCGGAGGCATCTCGCCGGCGTGAACCCGTTTGAGCACGGACCGCCACGGTTTTCGGCGTGTCTCGTTATCGAACTCCGTCGCCAGTTGATCAAGCCGTAAATTGCCCTGGGGCTTGTCGCCCGAGTGACAGTCGAGACAATGCTGCATCAGAAACGACCGCACCGGCCGGTCGTTGAGTTTTTCCTGATCAGCCGCCGTCGCGCTCTGCGGAATCAACGTCGCAAGCCAGAGGGCGATCCCCAGCGAAATGCGCCGCTGCGAACGGACGCGGATCTCGCACAGTCGCACACGGCATTCGGTTCGATGGCAGAGAGGCATCGGATCCTCTTACGATGATGGCGCTGTCATCGCGGAGCGATTTCCACAGAGACTCACCCGATCATGCCGACATTGATATAGGCGTGCACGTGCGGCGCGCCGCGGAAGTGCCAGACGAGCGACGGGCCCTCGACGCGCCAGACGTCCCACACGCGGTCGTTCTGCAAATCACCTTCCTGGTAGAAGGCCAGGTGGAGCGAATCGAATCCGCCGGTCGCCTTCAGAATTGCGAAGACTTCGTCGACGTCTTCCGCGCGATACGGCGCCAAGAGCACCTTCAACGTCTGTTCCACGAGCTTTTTCTGATCGGCACTGAGGGCGCTGTACGCGATGCCGGGATATTTCTTTCCAGGCCCCTGCAAGGCGACGTCCGACTCGCTGGGCTCTTTCGGCAGCAGCGCCGCCTCCGCCTGCTTGGGATCGAGCGCGCGGAAGACCTCGTTCACCTGTTTCGTCTGGTAATGGTACAGGTTCTGTTTCGGGTCACCTTCGCCGTGTCCATAGACGATCGGTCCGCCGAACGCGGCCTTGTCGACGCTGTCGCCGTCGGCCCGCAGGGTGAGATGCCGGCCGGTCAGCTCGAACTCAAACGGACCGGACCCTGGCGTGCCGAACAACGCGATGCTGTAACCGTCAAGGCCGCCGTTGTCGTCTTCGGTCTGCTTGAGAATCCGCTCGTAGCCATCCGGGCTGGTGATGTTTCGGACGATGTCGAAGATCAGCTTCCGCTGGTCGGCGGTGAAGAATTTTTCGCGAATCAACGGTTTGGTGATGTGCCAGTTGGCATTGATCTTCTTGCGCAGTTCATGCTCGAACGGAAAGACTAGCGTCGTCTTCTGATCTTCGGTCAGCGATTGAAACAGCCGGGCGACGTTGGTCTCGGCGTCGCTCTTCGGGCTGGGCGCGGCCCAGGCGAATTGCGGAACCAGTCCGGCGGCGGCGACTCCCGTCGCCACGGCGCCGCCGACGTGCTTCAGAAACGTGCGCCGCGCCAGCGGCTGGCAGCATTCCGAACCGGCATGATCCAAAGTTTTCGACATGGGAGTGTCCTTGGGGAAGAGAGGGTCGATGCGCACAATTTCCTAGGACACAATTGTCCCGCGCGGGGGCTGGCTTGTCGAGGGTATTCGAGCGGAAAGACGCCGGTTGCGCGTTGTCGAACCCAAGCCCAGACGGTATCCGCACAGATCACGCGCCGAAGATCAGGTTCAGTAATTCTCGGGCCTGGCGGTAATCGGGGATCACGAGGTCGGCCCCGACGCCGGCCAGACGCGTGCGCTTCCAGGGATCGACCCGGCCTGAACCGTTATGGGCCTCGTCGCTGGCCACCGCGACGGCAATGCCGCCGACGTCCTTCGTGTTCTGGATTTCCACATAACCGTCGCCAAAGGCCAGCAACCGCCGGCCGTCGATGCGGTTTTCCGCGAGGATCCGATCGATGACCATCCTCTTGGAAAACGACTGATAGTTGTCGACGGCGCCGTAAATTCGATCTTGAAAATACCGCGAGACATCCAGCAGGCCGGCCTCGCGCTGGACGAATTGTTCGTCTGTCCCGCTGGCAAGATGCAGTTTCACGCCGCGAGCTGACAACAACTCCAGCAGTTGGCGGCCGCCATAGACCAACCATTGATCCGGCGCGAACGTGCCGTCGCGCAGGCCATCGAGCCGGTAATGAATTCGTTCGTCGAGCCGGCGCAGGTATTCGTGCTTATACCAGAGCGGTTCTCTCGGTGTGCCGCCGCGTTCGCTGATCCGCTCGGCCAGTTGAATCATCTGGTAGATGGTTTGCTTGCCGTTGAGCCGCATAATGTCGTCGAGGATCGTCTGCCGGCGCTCGGCGTCCGTCTCACCGGCCATACGGGGTAACGCTTCGTCGAAAAGCCCCGTCATGACGACCGGCCAGCCCTCGCGGACGAGCGACAGCGTGCCGTCGAAATCGAACACGACGTGCTCAATCTCTGGCCTGGCCGCGAAAGGGTGCAAGACTTCGATCTGCGCCGGTTCGGACGCGTCGCCGCATTCCATCACGATCAATGCCAGCCCTTTCCAATTCCCCGTGATCACTCGCGGCCCCGATTGGCGTTGCCGATGTTCCAGTTTGCCACGGCGTCGAGAGCCCGGCAACCATTCTCGCGCCGGTGCCGGGGCTGGGCGCTCGGCTCGTTGACGTTCTGGATATTGCCAAATAGGATGTCACCGAGACCGCGTTGGCCTGACACCTTGAAACATCTCCCCGCCGCACGAGGACGCTCATGACTCAATTATCGCTTGCCGCCAGTGTTTCCGTGGCCTTTCTCGTACTGGGCGGTTTTGCCAGGGGCGATGAAGCGGCCCTCAAGTCCGGCGACAAGCTGGCCTTTCTTGGGGATTCCATCACGCAGGGCGGCGCCGGCCATCCGGGAGGGTATGTGCGGCTGGTGATCAGCGGGCTGGCGGCCAATGATCTCAAAGTCGAACCGATCCCGGCCGGAATCAGCGGCCACAAGTCGAACCAGATGCTGGAACGGCTTGATCGCGACGTCCTCAGCAAGAAGCCCACGTGGATGACGCTCAGTTGCGGCGTGAACGATGTCTGGCACGGCGCAAACGGCGTCCCGTTCGACGCCTATCAGAAGAATATCACCGCCATTGTCGATCAGGCGCAGTCCGCGGGGATCAAGGTGATGATTCTCACGTCGACCATGATTGGCGAGGATGCCGCCAACGACAACAATAAAAAACTCGCCGAGTACAATGCCTTTCTGCGGAAGCTGGCGGTCGACAAAAAATGCCTGCTGGCCGACCTCAACGCCGACATGCAGGCAGCGATCAAACCGGCCGCCGCCGGCGGCAAGCAAGTCGATCTGCAACTGACGTCGGACGGGGTGCACATGGGACCGCTCGGCGACCGGCTGATGGCGACCGGCTGATGGCGAGCGGAATTCTGAAAGCGTTCGGACTCAGCGCAGAGCAATTGAAGAAGGCCGACGATGCCTGGCTGAACGCCGCCACGGCCATGGTGAATTCGAATCGCCCGTTGACGCTGCGCCAATATGAACGGCTTTCCGCGGTGGCCCACAGCCGCGGCAAGTCGGTCTCTTTGCTGATCCAGGAGGAATTCGGCAAAACCCTCGATGGCTTGATCGGCGGCGCTCCCTGAGAAACGATTCAGAGCGGAACGATTCAGAGCGAACTGATCGCCCGCTCGATTTCCGCCGCGCCGATGACCGGGCTTTGGCAGGTTCCTTCCCGGCAGATGTAGAGCGATGTCTCGCCGCGTGTCGCGGTTTTTCCGGCAAGCAGCGGCTCCAGGTCGGCAGGGACAGCCGCCACAACGGAGTGCATCCAGACAACTTTGCCGGGCACAAAGCGCTGATGCAGCGCGGCAAGCGCCCGATCGCCGAGGACCGGATCCGCACCATCGATCAGCACCAGTTCTTGCGCCGGGCCGAGAAGAAAATCGAAGGCGATCAGCGCCTGCCCGGCGGCGGCCGGTAGTCGGCTGAGCGTTCCCGACATCATCTCCAGCGTTTCCACGGCGACCGCTTCCAGGTCTCTGCGGCCGGTCAACCGGGCAAGTTTCAAGAGGGCCGTCGCCGCCTGGCTGTTGCCCGAGGGCGTGGCATTGTCGTGAATGTCCTTGTGACGGGCGATGAGCGTTTCGTGATCGGCCGCGGTGAAGAAGAAGCCGCCGGACGCGCGGTCGGAAAACTGATCGATGAGAACTGCTGCGAAACCGCATGCGTGGCGGATGTATTTGGGATCAAATGTGACCTGGGCGAGTTCGACGAGGCCTTCGATGAAACCGGCATAGTCGTCGAGATAGGCGTTGAACCGGGCGCGGCCGTCCTTCCAGCAGTGCCACAACCGGCCGGCGTCGGTCGTCATCTGCGTCAGAACGAATTCCGCCGCCGATCTCGCCGCGGCGATGAATTTGTCTTCGCCCAGAATCGCGCCGGCCTGGGCCATTGCGGCGATCATCAGACCGTTCCAACCGACGAGGATTTTTTCATCACGTCCCGGCGGGATGCGCTGCGATCGGACGGCGAACAATTTCTCCCGGCAGCGCGCGAGAACGGCTTCCATCGTGTCTTCGCTTTGATGCAGCCGAGTGGCCATCTGAGCCGAAGACATCGGCCGATGGAGAATGTTCTTGTGCTCCCAGTTTCCGGCGGCGGTGACGTCATAGCAGGCGCAGAAGACCGGGCCGTCGTCCGGCCCGAGAATCTTTAGAACTTCTGTCTCCGTCCAGACGAAGAACTTGCCTTCTTCGCCTTCGCTGTCCGCGTCCTGCGTGGAGTAGAATCCCCCTTGCGGCTGCGTCATTTCCCGGAGCACATAGTCCAGCGTTTCCCGGACAACGCGCAGGTAATCCGGATTTTTCGTGGATTGATACGCTTCCAGATACGCCGTCGCCAGTAGGGCGTTGTCGTACAGCATCTTCTCAAAATGCGGGGCCAGCCAGCGTTCATCGGTGGAATACCGGGCGAACCCGCCGCCGAGATGATCGTAAATTCCGCCGTGCGACATCTTATCCAAGGTGAGCGTGACGACTTCGACCGCCTCGGCATGGTCAAATCGCTTCGCGCACCGCAGCAGCACGCGCAGGTCCATCGGATGCGGAAACTTCGGAGCCGTCCCGAAACCGCCGTGGGTTCGGTCGGCGTTGCGCAGCAATGACCGCAGGGCGTTGCGGAGCACGTCTGGTCCGAGAGGGCCTCCGCGCTCGGCCGGCAGCGAAGCCTGAATCACCGCGTCGGTCAGTTCGCCCGCTTGACGCAGCACGGCCTCGCGGCGCGTGGCCCAGGCGTCTTGCACGGCGACGAGAATTTCGCGAAACCCGGGCCGGCCCCAGCGCGCGGCCGGCGGCCAATAGGTGCCTCCGAAGAACGGCTTCAATTCGGGCGTGAGAAAGACCGACATCGGCCAGCCGCCTTGTCCGGTCAGAGCCGTCACAGCGTTCATGTAGATCTGATCGAGGTCCGGCCGCTCTTCCCGGTCGACCTTGATGTTCACAAAACCGGTGTTCATCACGGCGGCGATGTCGGGATCTTCAAAGCTTTCGTGCTCCATCACGTGGCACCAATGGCACGCGCTGTAGCCAATTGAGAGAAAGATCGGCCGGTCGAGTTCTTTCGCCAGCGCGAGGGCCTCTGTATCCCAGGGATGCCAGTCGACAGGATTCCGGGCGTGCTGCAGGAGATAGGGGCTGGTTTCACCGGCGAGACGATTGGCACGCTGCGGTGAAGGCTTGGGTGTCATAAAAGCGGATTGCCCGTGGTCGGTTGTTGATTGCGTCCCGTTTGTTGTACGGTGTGGTTCAGGCAACTGACAACCGACAATCCTGGATCCCGTTGTCGCCGACGACGGGCTTTGAGAATTCCCCCCGGAGAAATGCCATGTCCGACATCGTTATCAAGACCCGCGAACACGGTCCCCTGCTGGTCACGGGACCGGTCACGCTGACCGATCATCTGGGGAACAAATTCGACACGGCGGGCAAAGAGACCATTGCGCTCTGCCGCTGCGGGGCGTCAAAGAGTCGGCCGTTCTGCGACGGCTCGCACAAAGCCTGCGGATTTCAGGCGGCGGAGACGGTTCCGGTTGGTGCCTGACAAGAGCCATCGCGTGTCGCGCCGGAAGCATGGTCCCGCCGGAAGCATGGTCCCGCCGGAAGCATGGTCCCGCCGATGCCATCGGCGGGCTTTGATGTTACCGCGCGGCGGCGGTCTGCTTAGAGGTGCGGCCACCTTCCAGGAGGTTGTTCAATTCCTGGATTTGCCGCAAGTTCTCGGCCCGCTCTTCTTCCGTGAGTTCGGTCGTGTCCCGGAATTCCAGCGTGTAACTGCGGCGGACGAAACGCAGCCCCCGCATGAGGATTTCCCGCTGACGATCGCTCAAGTCGAGTGACATCGTCTGATTCATGAATGAATGTTCCAAACGAGGAATTCGGCTGCGCAGGTCATGGATGTCGGGTGATGGCTTCCGCACGGATCGATTTTATCCGTCGGCCGGGCAAGACTCAAGGATCCTGTCAAGCCGAATTTCAAAATACCGCCCGGACCGTGACTGTCGTGCTGGTGCTGGATGAGTTTTCGACCTGGCCCGTTCGCCAACTTGGGACGTTCGTCTCAGGCCCCGAAGAGCGCTGCATGCGCTGGAATCTGCGAATCGACCCAAGTCTGGCTGACCGGCAAAATTTGCCGGAGTTCGACACGCTCGACGAATTTCAGAATTTGGGCGAGGGGTTACGCCAGAGGCAAATGCCTCATGTCTTTTCTGTGTATTAAGTTGCATCACGATCTCAAGCCGCATCTGCTGCGACGACTCTCTGGGAACATCTGGCGGACCCGGTCGGTACAGTGTTTTTTCTTGCCCGATCCACGTAAAACAGGAACGCGATCCCTCGGGCTGTCGAGTTGGAAGTGCGTTGGACAATGGGTTGCCAGGAGATGAAAGACATCATGAATCGACATCAAACGGGCTGGTGGGCTGTCCTGTGTTTGTGGATGTTTCCGGGGATCGCCCTGGCTGCCGAGCCGACGTGGAAAGCGGGCATCGCGAAAGTGGTGATCACGCCTAAGGAGCCGATGTGGATGGCCGGCTACGGCGGACGCACGAAGCCTGCCGAGGGTAAAGAGATGGATCTTTGCCTTCGCGTGGTCGCCCTGCAGGCGGCGGACGGCAAGCGGGCCGTGATCTTGTCCAGCGATACGCTGGGCATCCCGCAGCCGATCTACGACCTGGTCGCGGCGCGGCTCGAAAAGGAACACGGCTTGACCCGGGCGGAATTCGTCCTCGGGGCGTCGCACACGCACTGCGGCCCGGTGCTGCGGGGAGCTTTGTACGATGCCTATCCGTTGACGGAACCGTTGATCGAGCAGATCAACGCCTATTCCGACTGGCTGGCGAACGAGATCGTCGCCGTGATCGGCAGCGCGTTGAAAAACCTCCAGCCGGCCAGCGTGTCGCGCGGCGTCGGCGAGACAGACTTCGGCGTCAATCGCCGGACGAATCGCGAGCCGGATGTGCCGGCGCTCCGCGAGAAAAATCTGCTGCTGGGGCCGGTCGATCATTCCGTCCCCGTGCTCGCCGTGCATGATGCCTCCGGGAAACTGACGGCCGTGATCTTCGGCTACGCCTGTCATAACACGGTCATGGATTACCAGCTCTGGAGCGGCGATTATGCGGGGTTCGCCCAGAACGACCTGGAGGAGCGGCATCCGGGAGTCACGGCGTGTTTTCTGATGGGCTGCGGAGCCGACCAGAATCCGCTGCCCCGGCGCAAGGTCGAACTGGCGAAGAAATACGGGACTCAGTTGGCAGCCGCGGTGGATGCCACGCTCAAGGAATTAACACCGCTCGCTTCAAAATTGAAGACCAGCCACGTCTTCATCCCGCTCAAGCTCGGCCCTCTTCCGCCGGAGGAAGAGTTGAAAACGATGGCGGCCGCCCCGGCGAATTATGTCCAGCGCTGGGCGGTGCGGATGTTGAAGTGGAAGGAATCGGGACAGCCGTTTCCGAAGGAATACCCGTACCCTGTGCAAGCCTGGCGGCTCGGCGGCGAGCAACTGCTGCTGACGATGGGGGGAGAAGTCGTCGTCGATTATTCGCTGCGATTCAAAGCCGACTTCGGCGACCAGACGTGGATCTTCGGCTACTGCAACGACGTCATGGCTTATATCCCCTCTTATCGCGTGCTGCTGGAAGGGGGCTATGAAGGACAAAGCTCGATGTGGGTCTACGGCATGCCGTGCCTGAAATGGAGCGACGACGTCGAGGCCGACATTGCCGCCGCGATGCGAAAACTGGTTGATCAACTGGGGAAATAAAGAGAATTGAACCGTAGATTTCGCAGATGAGCGCAGTTTTTCAGAGACAGGCACGACGTCGTTTCCAACCTTTGTCCCGGGTATTTCATCAGCCGCGAAATCTGCGGTAATACTTGTTCGGATCGAACCACCCTCTCAATAAGGTTTTGCCTCGTGCTTCAAGTCCGATCCTGCGGAGTGATTCTGTTCAAAGAGAAACCCTATCGGACGTTTCTCCTGATGAAGCATCCGCACCGCTTTGATCTCCCGAAAGGTCACGTCGAGCCGGGCGAAACCGACGAGCAATGCGCACTGCGGGAAATGTGCGAAGAGACCGGCATCCCCGCCGAAGCCGTGCGGTTAGAGCCGGCTTTTCGCTTCGAGGAAATGTACTCCCTGGTCGAGCCGCGGTTCGGTTCGGAGAAGGTGGAAAAAACGCTGGTGATCTTTCTGGGCTGGATCGAAGGCGATCATCCGATCAAGCTGACCGAGCACACCGGCTACGAATGGTGGATGTGGCGGCCCCCGCATCAGATCCAGAAATACACGATCGATCCGGTGCTCGCCAAAGTCGACGAATTTTTTCGGAAACCGTCACCCTGACCAAAGCCCGCCGATGGCATCGGCGGGAACGCTTCTGCGAAGCGTCGCGAAGGTCACTATGTCACAGCGGATTCTGATCACCGGCGCCACCTGCGTCTTGCCGACTGGCGAAGCGGATGTCGACGTGCTGATCGATGATGGCAAGATTCTCGCCGTTGACCCGCCGGCCGGTTTGCGGACGCATCTCGACGAGACCTTCTCTGCCGAAGGACTCCATCTCTTGCCGGGCGTCGTCGACGACCAGGTTCACTTCCGCGAACCGGGGCTGACGCACAAGGAAGATTTGCACACGGCGACCCGGGCCTGCGCGAAAGGGGGCGTCACTTCGTTTTTGGAGATGCCCAATACGAAGCCAACCACGACAACTGTCGAAAGGCTTCACGAAAAGCTGGCCCTCGCCGCGACGAAATGCCACGTCAACTACGGCTTCTACATGGGAGCGACGCCGCACAACGTCGAGGAACTGCGAAACGCGACGCGGACTCCGGGGATCAAGATCTTCATCGGCTCCAGCACGGGGGATCTGCTCGTCGATCAGCAGGACGCGCTCGAGCGTATTTTTGCCGAAACCACGCTGCCCATCTGCGCCCATTGCGAAGATGAAGCGACCGTGCGCGCCAACGCCGCGCGGCTGAACGGCGGTCAAGATCTCGCTGATCATTCCCGGATCCGGGACGAAGCCGCCGCCGTGATCGCCACGAAACGTTCCCTCGACCTGGCGATTCGCCATCATCACCGGTTTCATGTGCTGCATGTCTCGACGGCGGCGGAAGTCCCCTTGCTGAGGGATCATCACGGCCTCATCACGGCGGAAGCCTGTCCGCATCATCTGTTCTTCAGCGTCGACGATTACGCCCGGCTGGGGACCCGGATTCAGATGAATCCGTCGCTCAAGACGGCCGCCGATAATGCCGGGCTGTGGCAGGCGCTGTTGGACGGAACCATCCAGGTGATCGCCACGGATCACGCCCCGCACACGCTGGAGGAAAAAGCCCAGCCGTATCCGAAGTCGCCGTCGGGTTTGCCCGCGGTGGAGAATTCGCTGGCGCTGCTGTTGAACCAGGTGCATCGCGGCCGTTGCACGCTGTCGCAGGTCGTGAGTTGGATGTGCGACGCCCCGGCGAGAGTGTGGGACCTCGTGGGCAAAGGCCGGATCGCCGAGGGGTACGACGCCGACCTCGTGCTGGTCGATCTCAACAAGACGGCGACGATCCGCGATGAAGAGCAGTTGACGAAATCGCGGTGGTCGCCCTGGGATGGCGTCACGCTGACCGGCTGGCCGGTGCGCACCTGGGTCATGGGCCGCACGGTGTTCGCGGACGGCAAGGTCGACGACGCGGTTCTCGGCCGGGAGATTGGGTTTGATCACAGCCGCGGCGGGTATTGGGCGTCAGTCGAATAACCAAGTTCGAGGCCCAGACAACGAAGGACTCAGAAATATCAGCTTGCGTACACATTTTCCGCTGCCAGTGACCTGCGAAGTTTTCGGAAGACCGTCCAACAACGACTGATGTCGGAAATTGGACGGCCGCTCACCCTTCAACCCACTCACGAAACCCGCAATCGAAAACGATTGCGTTCAAATCGGTTGGCTGAGTGGGAGCTTCGTATCGGCGACTATCGCATCTTTTTTGATGTTGATGAGCGGTCCTCAATCGTTAAAATTGTCGCTGTGGGCTGTAAACAGGGGAACAGATTGATATTACGAGGTAAGGAATTTGATCTATGAAAACCATTAGCGTCCCAGCACAGGCCACCGAACTCAACACGTTTCTGCAAAGCGCCCGCGATGAAGACGTTTTCGTCCGCACGGCCGACGGATCGGAGTACTGCTGTCGGCAGTGGACGATTTCGAGCTGGAAGTAATTCGGACGCGTCAGAACGCAGAGTTGATGGCCTACTTGGATGAGCGGGGACAAGAGACATCCACGCTTTCGCCGGCGGAGGTCCGCGAGCAACTTGGCCTGAGCGATTGATCGCCGACGCTTTGCGAAACGCCTCCCGCGCCGTTAATCTGGTGGAAACAGAATTTTCCCCGGACTTTCAGGGTGGATCGTGTCGAACGGACCAGATTTCTCCAAGGCGGAACTCATTCCCGTCATCGCCCAGGACGAGGCGACGGGCGACGTGCTGATGCTCGCCTACATGAACGAAACGGCCTATCGCGAAACGCTCGCCACGGGCCGGGTCTGCTATTACAGCCGCAGCCGGCAGAAATTGTGGCGGAAGGGCGAAGAGAGCGGCAATGTGCAGGAGTTGAAGGCCCTCTTCTACGACTGCGATGCCGATACGCTGCTGGTCAAAGTGAACCAAGTCGGCGGGGCCGCGTGTCACGAAGGCTATCGCAGTTGTTTCTTTCGGAAAATCGATCCGGCGACGGGAAATGTGTCGGTCGTCGGCGAGCGCGTGTTTGATCCGGCTGCGGTGTATAAGAAATAGATCGACACTGAGCGACGCTTTGTAGAAGCGTGGTCCCTCCGTCGCCGACGGCGGGCTTTGGCGGCGAACTACAGCAGGTGAATTGAGTGACGTCATGAGTGACCAGAAAAAAATCAAACTCGGCATCCCGGCGGGCAGCTTGCAAGACGCCACGGCGGAGCTGTTCAAGAAGGCCGGCTACACGATCAAGTTCAGCAGCCGGTCGTATTTTCCGGAAATTGACGACCCGGAAATCGAGTGCATGCTGATCCGTGCCCAGGAGATGGCTCGGTACGTCGAGCAGGGGATTCTCGACGCCGGCATCACGGGGTACGACTGGATCCTGGAAACCCAGGCGAACGTTCACCAAATCTGCGAGTTGATGTTTTCGAAAGTCAGCCGCCGGCCGGTGCGCTGGGTGCTGTGCGTTCCCAACGATTCCCCGGTGATAACCGTGAAAGACTTGCAGGGCCAGCGAATCGCCACGGAAGCGGTGGGCCTGACGAAGCGGTACCTGGCTCGTCACGGCGTGGAAGCGGCGGTCGAATTCTCGTGGGGGGCGACGGAAGTCAAGCCGCCGCGCCTGGCGGATGCCATCGTCGAAGTGACGGAGACCGGCAGTTCGCTCAAGGCCAATAATCTGCGCATCGTCGACGAAGTGCTGCAAAGCACCACGCGATTCATCGCCAACAACACGGCATTCGCGGACACGTGGAAACGGGGCAAATTCGAGAACATTGCGCTCATGCTGCAGTCGTGCCTGGCGGCAGAAACGAAAGTCGGTTTGATGATGAACGTCCGCCGCAGCGACCTGGCGAAAATTCTGCAGAAGCTGCCTTCGCTGCAGAAGCCGACCGTGTCGTCGCTGTCCGATCCCGACTGGGTCGACGTGAATACGATCGTCGACGAAGCCTATGTGCGGACAATTATTCCGCAACTGAAATCTGCCGGCGCCTGCGGGATCGTCGAATACCCGATCAATAAAATCATTGATTGATGGCGATTCGAAACCGCAATCGTGATTTGCCGTCGGGGCGAACCTTTTGGAAGCGGGCGTCTCCAGACGTCTTGTGGCGTTCTGCGTTTCTTTTCGCCTTTCCCCGTGGCAGGTTCGATCATGCGCACCGCGACCGCTGACGATGCTTCGACGCTTTCCGCCTCGGTCGCTGCCGAGGACTTGGAGTGCGGCGACTACGTCGCGATACTGAGCGAGGTCTACGAATTTCCCTCGTTCTACTGGTGCAGCGACGCCGCGCTGCTGCCGCCGGACGAACCGGTGCGGATGAAGTTTCTGTCGCGCACGGGCGGCGCGCCGCTGAAGGTCAAGGCGATCTGCCTGCCGTTCGTCTTCGTCAAGACGGCGAAGGGCGGCTACGAGACGCTGGACGTCCGACGCCAGCAACTCGTTCGCCTGGACCGAAAGTATGCCGAGACGGTGTACAAATCTGTTCGTCGCTGAGCAGGAAACTCGCGATTTTCCAGAGTCGCCCACGGGGCGGAGAACCGTCCGCCTGCGTGGGCTCCTCGCATTTCAGCCCGGGCGGATGTTGCCAAAAGGCGACCTCTCGGCGTGATCGGCGAAAAGGCCCCGGGATTTCGCGGAACGGGAAAGAGACCTCTGGCGAACGCCGCGACGAGGCCGTAAACTTGAGGCAGGTCCGCGCAGGGAGTTCACCCCCCCCTTCGGACCCGGCATCGGCCGACGCGTGAAAATTACCCAATCGCCTTGCGGAGCCTGTCGTCCATGGACAAGAAATTCCTGTCCGCTGAAGAAGCCGTGGCGCACTTTGGCTTGGACCCCGTCCAGTTTCAGCTCATGGTGGACGAGGGCGAACTTCGAGCCTTGGCCGACCGAGGCACATGGAAATACCGCCGCGACGAGATCGAGGGCCTCATCGAGGAAGGTCTGCTGAAGGTGCTGCCTCCGGCCGGTGCGGAGCAGCAGCAGACGCTGTCGTTCGACATGCCGGCCGTCGAAGAAGAAGAGCCGGAAGAATTGTCGTTCCTGGAACTCGATGAAGAAGCCCTCTCCGACGGGGCGACGGTGATCAAGAAACGGTCCGATCCTGAACTTGACGACGACATGCCAACGCCTCAGGACCTGTTTTTGTTGCCAGAGGAACTCGCCGAGGAAACGCCTGCGCGTCCGACGCTGGAGGATTCCGTCAGTGATGTGCGTCTGGCTCCGGAAACCGATGATGATTTCGGCGCCGGGATCGAGCAGTTGACGGCCGCTGCGCCCATGGCCATCGAATTGCCCTTTGATTCCACGGAAGATCTGCCGGTGGCCGAGTCCCTGAGCGAATATGAAATGCGTTTGCCCGATGCTCCATCGCCGGGAGAAGGCTCTTCGGTGATCGTCAGCAGAGACGTTGCGAACACGATGGAATCGGACAGCGACGTGAAAGTCGTGGCGGGCAATCTCGCCGACAGCGACAGTGATGTCGCCCTCGCGGGCGTCACCGAGGCCAGCGGGATCTTGTTGTCCGAGGCCAGCGAAGGCGCTATGGAATCGGACAGCGACGTGAAAGTTGTGGCGGGCAACCTCGCCGACAGCGACAGCGATGTCGCCCTCGCGGGCGTCACGGAGGCCAGCGGCATCTCGCTGTCCGAGGCGGGCGACGGCATCATGGAATCCGACAGCGACGTGAAAATCGCCGACAGCGGCATCTCTTTGGAAAACATCGACAGCGGCGTCACCCTGGAGCGCATCGACAGCGGTCTCTCGCTGGAACGCTTCGACAGCGGAATTTCGCTGGAGGCCGGCGACAGCGGCATCACGCTCGAGTCGTCCTCCGTCGTCAAGGCGTCCGGCGATTCCGCGATTCCGGAAGACGACAGCGGCATCACGCTCGATGCCGGCGACAGCGGACTGTCCCTGGGTTCCGCAGCGGAGAGCGGCATCAGCCTGGAGGCCGGCGACAGCGGAATCTCCATTGGCGGGGTCGACAGCGGCATCCGCCTGGACGAGAAAACCGGCCGGCCGAAGCGCCCCTTCAAACCGGCGGAAACGGAACTCGAAATCGCGCAGTTCGATTCTCAGGAATTCGACCCCAAATCGGACGCGGGCATCGACCAGACGGCGATGATCGTGCTGGATGATGACGACGATGCCGCATCTCAGGCCACCTTGCCCCCGACCAAGGGTAAGAAAACGGCCGGGCTGAGCGAGGCGTTTGACCTGGGCGACGAAGTCGAAGACCTGGAAATTGTCGAAGACTTCGAGGCGGGCGAACTCGATGTCGAAGCCGTCGACGAAGAGGTCGAAGACGAGGAGATGGAAGACGTCCTGGAGGCCAGCGACGAGGTCTTCCTCGACGGGGATTCCAGTGAATTGAGTGACGAAGAGGTGGTCGCCGCGTCCGCCATGCGATCAGCCGTGGCCGGGCCGAAAGAGCCTTCCTGGGGCATTTGGGCCGTGCTGCCGGTGGCCGCCTGCGCCTTGCTGCTGGCGGTGAACGGGTTGATTCTGTGGGAAGGAGTCGCCACGATGTGGACCGGCGCCAAGCCGATGATCTCCGGCGCCCTGGTCGATTCGCTGGGCGGACAATAAAAGACGAGGGTTGAGCCCGGCTTCTCGCCTTCAACTCTCAACCCTTTAGCTCTCAATTTCCTGTGCTCGACCTGACGCAGTTGCTGCTGCCGACATGGCTGGTGAAGCCGATCATCAAGCCGATCGTCCGGCTGTTTCTCGGCCTGCTGGTCATTCCGTTTTTTCGCCTCGTCCTGCACCGCGTGGTCCGCAAGGAACTCGACGAGGAACTGGAAAAGGACATCAGCGAATGGCTGCGCGGCTCTCTGCTGCTGCTGATCGCTTCGTCCAACATGGAGGCCCAGTTCTTCTTCTGGGTGCCGCCGGAGAAGGACTGGCTCAAACTGGCGTTGCGCCTGCTGCTGGCCATCGGCGTGATCGAGATCATGCCGGACCAGGCGCTGTTTTCGATCATTCATCCCGGGCCGCCGCCGCTCAATCTCCGTAAAGGCCGCCGTTTGGCCGACCTGGCGGCCCATCTCTGGCCCATGCTCCGCGGGATTTTTCACCAGCACCTCAATCGTTCGTCCGCCGTGCTGGCGATCCTGTCGGTCGTGCTCGATCCCGGCCCGGTGGTGTGGGGCTGTTACGGCATCGCCATCATGAATTACCTGATCATCGGCCTGGTGTGTTCCAAAGACAAGGCCCTCGACGTCCTTTCCCGGTTTGACAAAGCCATCGCCAAACAACGGCAGGAAATCGAACTTACCGTGCTGAAAAATGAGCAATCGAAGTGAGGGCTAAGGGCTAAGGGCCAATGGTTTTAACACTCCTGCTCTCAGCTCTTAGCCCTCAGCTCTCAGCCGATTTCGATTGGTCATTGGCCGATGCGTCCGGAGTCGAGTACAGCCGCAGCATGTTCTTTGCATGGACCTTCAGCCGCTCGCGCAGCGCAGCCGGTTGGATGACCTCGGCCCGGTCGCCGTAGCCGAGAATCCACCACGAGATTTCTTCCGTGCCGGCGACGGTGACACGAAACTCCAGCCGGCCGTCCGAGAGGAATTCGGTCTGCTGCGTGGGATGCCAACGGACTTCCGCCACGTTGCGCGCGACCTGCTTTGCGAAGCGGATCACGACGTCGACGGAATGCGATTCCCGCATCAGGTGCCAGGCGTTGCCCAGATATCTCGCGAGACTGAATCGCTCCGGGATTTCATAAGTCTCGGTCAGCAGTTCGGCCTGGAGAATTCGTCCCAGATGAAAAACGCGGACCTCCCGATGGATCGACGAACGGCCAATGATATACCAGCTGCGCCGCCGGAAGATGATCCGAAACGGGTCGAGCACGGTGGCGACCCGGCCTTCCGGACTGGCGGCGTCATAATCGATGCGCACTGAGTGGCGCTCGATCAGGCTCCGTAAGATCAAATCGTAATGCGGCTGCGACTTCGTCAACGGATGATGGGCGTCGACCTGGATTGAAATCGCTTCCGAGATTTCTCCCAGCAGATCGCGAACGTGGGGCGGCAGGTTCTGGCTGACTTTCCACGCCGCGGTTCGTGCCGCAGCCAGAAACGGAATCCCGTTGTCGGTGCCGCCGAGTTCCTGGCAGATCAGCAACAGCGACAAGGCCTCGGGGATCGACAACTCCGACGGCGGGAACATCCGGCGCTGCGGCAAAAAATAGCCTTGCCGCGATTCATCCAGAACCACTTGCAATCCTGCATCCTGCAGCGTCTCGAGATCTCGATAGATCGTTCGTTCACTCACGCCGCACAGCTCCGCCAATTGCTGCGGATTATAGAACCGGCCCGATTGCAGCGTTTCAATGATCCTGAGCAGCCGCGACAATTTGATGGCGGCCGGCGAGCCTGACGGTCGTGCTGCGTCCGGGACAACGTTGGTATCTTGCGGAGGCTTGGCAGGAGACGGCGATGGGGCAGATTGAGATTCCGGTTCGTCTGGCATTCGTCGACCCGCCGTCTCTTGAGGGAAAACCCTTGCAGCTAATAAGTTCATGATAGAACGCTGCGAATTCGTCGCAAGTCAACCGGCGGAATTCAATGCCAGATACTCTAAAACACTATACTGACGATATCAAATACTAACCATTTGAACTAATTCGATTTGGCCCGCGTCGTCGGCGCGGCTATCCTGCGGGGGGCGACTCACGTTGAACGGGAGGACGGTTGTGCAGATTCAGGCCACGCGGGGCGGATTCGCCATCCGATTTTTCCTGACCGGCAGCGCCCTGCTGGCCGGCGCAGCGGTCTGTGCGGCGATGTTTCCCCGATGGGAGCAACTCGTTGGCAACCCGCCGGGGACGCTCTTTCCGCCCGTCTTCGCCGGCAGCACGGCGTGCCTTCTGGTCGTCAGCGGGGCGTTGTCCCGGGCGATCGTGCACGTCGCGGCAGAGCGACAGGCGTTGTTTCGAGGCAGTTTGCACTGGGCGCTGGCAGCCGGCACGGGCTTCCTCGCCGTGCAGAGTTACGCCCTGACCGCGTTCTTTTCCCAGCACGCCGGCGTGGAGGCCGGGCGCGGCGCCACGGAATTCGTCGCCGTCGCGGCGGCGCTGCACGGCCTGCACGCGCTGATCGCCTGGCTGTTTTTGCTGTACGTCGTGTTGCAGGCGCTGTCCGGCCGCTATGATCATGAATACTTCTGGGGCGTCACGTTTTGCGCCTGGTTCTGGCACGTGCTGGGGGGCGTCTGGCTGCTGGTGCTGTGCGTGATGGCCATCGCAAACCAGGGCTTGATCGACGACGGCATCACGGGAGAGGTCAGCGAGTCGCGCGATCCACGGGGGAGCATCCTCGCGGCTCCGCTGGGATGATTACTCGGCGAGGACGCGGCGCACGACTTCCAACGGCAGGCCGACGACATTGGTCAGGCTGCCTTCGATGCGGGTCACGAACTGGCTGGCCAGGCCTTGCAAAGCGTACCCGCCGGCTTTGCCCCGCGACTCGCCGGTGGAGAGATACCAGTCGATTTCCTTCGGCGTGATCGGCCGGAACGTCACGTCGGTGGCGACGATTTCCCACGCCAGAATTCCGGCGCAGTTCCACAGGCACACGCCGGTCCAGGCGGCATGTGTCCGGCCGGAATAGTAGCGATCAAACCATTCCTGGACGGTCGGCTGCCAATCGGCATCCGGCGGTTGCTCAAGGACGATGGGCCTTCCCTCCAACTTAGACGCCAGGATGATCGTGTCTGCCACGAGTCCAACGGAAGCGGCTCGTTCGATGTCGGTAAGCTGCTCGTCGACATCCCGGCGCTTGGCATCCACGATTTCAAGAAGCCGAGCGGCGATCGCCTGCGGATCCGCAAGCCCGCCGAAGCCCGCTTCCTCGGCGCGCCGCGGCGGGCGCACGAGAATCCGCTCGCGGGGGACCAGTTGTTGCAGCAATTCCAGCCGGCGCGGCGAACGGGAACCGAGGATACAGTGTTGGTAGCGCATCGCTTAAGAATGCGGAAGTCGAGAGGCGAGAGTCAAGAGAGTTCCCGCCGTTGCCAACGGCGGGCTTTGATAGTGCTCGACGTTCTCGTTATGGCTCTTCGTTCAGTTGCTGGCGCAGGGCGTCGCGTTCGGCGCGGGTGGCTTCCAGATCGAACATCAGGTACTTGATGTCCAGCCGCAATTGAGACAACGCTTCCTGCACCAGGGACAGAATCCGGCGGCGGCGGCGCAAGGATTCCACCACCCGCTCGTAGGCGCCGTTCAACTCGCGCCGCCTGGGGCCGTGGACCGCGGCGACTTCCTGGCCAAGTTCCACCAGCTCCTGGGGAATTTCATCGTCTTCGTCGGCAGGGAATCGGGTATTGGGCTGCATGCGCGGTCTTTCCTCCGGTCAAAGGAGACTACAGATTGTGTGCCGGAGCCGACCGAATTCGCAAGTTTCGACGTAATCCATTGCTGGGACACGAGTAACAAAGAACGACCCTCGCGGCGTTCCGTTGCAGCGATGTGGTGCCCGGGCGACAATTCCTCTAGGCGAATTTCGCGAAGTCCCATAGAATCATGGACTTAGCGCGAACCAACGGCTCTCGTCCGACGTTGCAGGATGTCAACGGTCGTGGCGAGTCGGCCGTGATGAGCGTTCGCCCAAGCCATGCGAATTTCGGAAAGTTGACGGTCGCTCGTAGGGGAATTTCGGGTTACGCAAGGATGCCGGACCGCGAACAACAGCTCGACGCATCAAACCGCCTCGGTTCCGCCTGGGTATGGACGCAGGTCAAGAGGCTCGCGCTCGCAGGGTTCTGCTGGATCACGGCAGTGCTTCCCTGTCGAGCTGAGACATTCACCGAACCGTTTGACGGCCCGAATCCCTCGTGGCAAGTTCGGCAGTCCGAGCAGGGCGCGCGCACGGTCACTCATCAGCGGTCGTCCCGGCAGGGCAAAGACGGCAGCGGCGAGTTTCTGCAAATCGAGACGAGCCGCAACAGCCAGAAGGTGCGGGTGGAACACGCCTTGCCGGAATCGCGCGTGTTGAATGAATTGGAAGCGGACGTGTGGGTGAAGGCGAACACCGCCGGGATGCAGTTGAATTTAAGAATCGTCTTGCCGGAGTACGAAGACCCGGACACCGGTCGCCCTTTGGCGCTGCTCATTCCTGGCGACGTGCTCGAAGTCGCCGGGGACTGGCAGCACCTGACCTGCCGCACGGATGACAAACTGGTCCAGGAGCGGTTGGGAATCATGCGGGCGCGGCTGAAGCGCCCGATCACGCCCCGGTTCATGAAGGTCGACCGGGTGATTCTCACCTGGCCGTTGTCTCGCGGCGTCAACGAGGTGTCGTTGGATGAGCTGTCGTTTGGCCCGATCGTTCGGACGGAAGAGCCGGAAATCGCGACCACCGCTCACGAACAGGAGAGTGTCGACGAACCGCCGGTGCAAGTTCGGCTGGATCGACTGGAGGTGGAGGGCAAGCCATTTTTTCCGCGCCTGACGCCGTATCATGAGGAACCGCTGAAAGATCTCGCCGAGGCGGGCTTCAACGTGGTGTGGGTGCCGGACTATTCCGATCGCGCCTTGTTGACATCGGTACGCCGGGAAGGCCTGTGGGCCGCCGCGACCCCGCCGGTTCCCGCCGGCAGCGAATTGCCTTCGCAGGCTGCCGGGTTGATGCCGTTTTCCCAAGAAACGCGGCCGATCGCCTTTTGGATGCTGGGGACGCGGATTACGCCTCAGACGCAGTCGCGATTGCTCCATTGGATGGATCAGATCCAGGAGGCGGATCGGAAGTACCGGCGTCCTTTGGCGGCGGATGTCAGCGGAGAAGAACGGATTTTTTCCCGCGAACTCGATCTGCTCGGGATCAGCCGACACACGATCGGCAGTTCTTTGACGCTTCCCCAGTATCGCGACTGGCTCACCGAACGGGGGGCGTGGGCCCGGCCCGGCAGTCTTCGTTGGACCTGGATTCAGACCATGCCTGCTCCCGTCATCGCGAACGTGTTCGAGGCGCACGGCATCCCGTTGCAACTGGAACCGGAACAGATTCGACTGCAAGTATACGCGGCCCTGGCCGCCGGGGTTCGTGGCATCGGCTTCTGGACGCCCCGCGCGCTGCGTGAAGACAACCCTGCCGACCAGGAAACCAGAGATGCCCTCCGGCAGATCAACTGGGAATTGCGCCTGATGGAGCCCTGGCTCGCAACGACGAGCGCCGTCCTGAGAATCCCCGTGACGATTCCCGTCGAGGCCCCTCTGCCGGCGGCGCGTCCCAAGTCCCGGTTCCGCATGAGCAACACGGAAGAGTCCCGCTGGGAGCGTGATGCTCAAAATCGACAGCGAGAAGCGCTGCGCGAAGCAGCGCTCAAGACCGAAGACGAACTGTCTGCTGCCGTTTTGCGCACCGACTATGGCACGCTGCTGCTGCCGATGTGGCTGGAATCGGCGTCTCAGTTCGTGCCGGGAAAACTTGCCGCCGCCAAGGTCACCATCACGGTGCCCGGCATTGATGAAACCGCGGCTGCGTGGGAAATCACCACGACAGGCGTTCATAACCTCGATCGGGAACGGGTGAGCGGCGGCGTCAAAATTACGTTGAGGAATTTCGACCAGACGGCGTGCATACTTCTGACGGCGGATCAGGAACTCGTCCTGCAAACGCGGCAGCGCGTGGCCGTCATGCAGGAAGAGTGCGCGCGCGGCTGCCTGGCGCTTGCGGAACGGAAGCTGGACCGCGTACGCGGCGTCAACCAGCGTCTGGGAGAATTCGGGCTGCGGCAGCCGGACGCGCCGCAACTGCTCGGCTCGGCAAGGGAATTGTTTCTCGAAGCCCAGGCCGCGGTCTCCCAGCAGGATTGGGCCAAGGTTCGACAGAAAAGCCAGCAAGCCATGCAAATGGCGAGAATTCTCCAGCGCGCCCATTGGGAGGACGCCGTCTCGGGCCTCCCGTCGCCCGTATCGAGTCCACTGGCCACGAGTTTTCAATCGCTTCCGGCGCAGGCGCGGCTGGCCATGCAGTTGGCGAACGAACAGGCCTCGGCGGGGAAGAATCTCTTGCCCAGCGGAAATTTTGAGGATGCCCATGCCCAATCGGCGGTCGGCTGGAAGCATGCGCAGGATCCGCAGGACGGCGTGCAGGCCTCGGCGGAACTTTATCCCGAAGCCCGGAGCGGAAAGTATTGCTTGCGATTGCTGGCGGCGAACGGGTTGCAGGCGTCACGGTCTGCCTTGGGCGGCCGAGAGTTCGTCAGCTATTCCACGCCGCCGATCACCGTTCATGCCGGTCACGCGCTGAGAATTGCCGGCTGGATCAAGATTCCCGCGGAGTTGCAATCCAGCCAGGACGGCGCGTTGATTTATGACAGCCTGCTGGGCCGCGGCCTGGCGTTGCGGTTTCGCGAGACGACCGACTGGCAGCGGTGGGAACTGGTCCGCGAAGTGTCGGAAAGCCAGGATATCACCGTCACCCTGGCCTTGACGGGGCTGGGAGAAGTCCGCCTGGATGACCTCGAAGTGACGTTGCATCCTCTGCCCGATGTTTCGCCGGCCGCCGCGCGGGGAAACGCCACCCGGCCGCGTCCAGCCGTGGGTTTGAAACGCTGGCCAGACTTGCGACGGCTGAATCCGCTTCCTTCCCGAGGCTCTCCGGGACGCTGACCGGTTGCGGCGAAGCGGCCCATTCGTTCGGCACAAAACGCCGCTTCCAGAGCGCTGTTTGCACCATGGCGATGTGCCAAGCCGGTCCGCCTCGGCCTGATGAGATCAATCGTTCAGGAGCGGTTCTCGGGAGTCTTCGGAAAATCTTCTCAAGCGGCCGGTTCTCTTCGGTCGATTCTACTGAAGATTTCGTGAAGTGCGTAGGGTCAGCGCACTCGGACGGTTTCCGGCTCTCAGGAACCGCAATTCAAGGAGGAAACGATGTCACCTCGGCTGCGTCTGTTTACTGGCGATGAGGAAACCGTGAGGTTTCCGTCACGGCAAGTTCGCATCCGGTTAGGTGACGTGTCCCAGATCCTCGCGGATGCCTCGCGACGGCAACGGTCTTGGCTGGCAGACTTCGAAAACGATGAAATCGAAGTTTCGCCCGACCTGTACGAGGTGCTTTCCGCCTACATGGAAATGCGAACCGGGGCTTGAGGCGGCCCCATGTCCGACCTGTCACCCGCAATCGCCGCAGGAGAACCTCGGCCCGGCCGCTGGCCGATGTGGCTGGGTTTCGCGTGCCTGGCGCTCGCTGTCGCGCCGTATCTCTCACGAAGTCTCTCGGCGTGGCGAGCCGAGAGCGTGCTGAGAAAAACCGTCGCTGATTTTTTCGAGGCGATCTCACTTGGCCGGAAAGACGCGGCCCTGGCATTGCTCTCCGACGAGTATCGCAACGCGATCTTGATCGGCGGCGGCTCGTCCTGGAATCAACCCTGGGAGCCGACCGGGGAAACTTCGTCCCGAGTTCTGTCGGTCCGGCAGTCGTCGAGCGCGGCCGAAGTCTGTCTGGCAATCACCCGGCAGGGGTTTTCGCTGAAGCCGACCGTCCATCTCAGTCGCCTGACAGATGCTTCGTGGCGGATCACGCGGATTGAGGGGATCGATGTCGATCCTCGCTGGACGCGCTGGAAGGCCCGTGAAGCCCAAGAGGCCGAGGAAGCGCTCGCCGACGAAATCACGGAACGACTGACCGGCGCCCTTCGGGAGTGATCGGTCGGCGGCGTTCAGATTCCGCCGGCGACGGGCGTCCAGTCGGCAGCGTCGGGAGTTTCTTCACGCTCGAACGCTTCGCCGCGATCTCGGAAGACATGCAGGATGCGGGCATGACCGATTTCCTCGTAGTCCGGTTCGGGATAGCTGGTGCGGCCGTGCTTTGGCGCCTGATCCAGCTCGAATTCATGCAGGATCACGCGAATGCCCGGCAGGCCCGAAAAGTGGTGTTCGCGGGCCGGCATGCGTCCGCCGTGGATGTCATAAACCTCGAACATCGTCCGCAAGACGCGCACCAGCCGCTGAAACGTCACGCCGTCTTCGACGAAAATAAGATCGATCTGCAAGGCCCGCACCAGCTGGCAATAGTGATGCCGCGCCGCGGGAGGGATGACGGCGTAGAACGGCATCCCGACGATCTCGTCGAGGATCGTCGTTTCCCGCCCCCAGTCGACATTGCCCGATCCATCGCGGGCCAGGCCCAGTATGAATGCGTGCTGCAGCCCGATCCAATAGCCTGAGCCGCCCCGGCGCCGCGTCCGCTTTCTGCGTTTGAACAATCGTTCCAGACCGCGCAGCAATTGCCGGCGTCTCTGAATTTCCGCCCGGCGTTTCCCGGCCTGCAATCGATCCGGCCCGCAGGCGGACAGCAGCATTTCGGAATCGAGAAACCATCGGCCCTGCGCACGCCAGGCCCGCAATTGGTCAGCGGTGATCGTCCAGAGGATCTCCTGCCCCTGCGCTTTCTGCTTTCCGAAGCGAACCGACCATCCCTGACCGCGCATCGCGGCGCTCAGCCCGGCACGCTCGGCCCGATTCAGCCGGCCTTCCACAAACAACACCGGCAAACGCGGACGTTCGGGCGACATTTGGAGCGTCAACCAGACCATGCGCACGCGGTGCGCTAACAGCACCAGCACCGTGGCGACGCTGATCCAGGCCAGAAACGAGCCGAGGAACAGCGTCACCGGCATGACTCCGTCCGAGGGAAACGACCCCACCTGCCAGACGCGGCCTCCACACGAAACGGTGATCAGGATGATCGTCCACAGAAACAACAAGCCCCACTGGCACCACAGCCAGCGGCCGTCGAACCGTCGCAAGGGTTCGCCGGACGACTGGGCCCACTGCACGGAAAACCCGATCGGACACCACGGAAACGAAAGCATCCAGACGGCCGCTCCCAGGAGGATTGCTCCCAAAGGAATCCCAGGCCCCAGCAGAACGGTTCCCAGCAGTGCCCCGATCAGGCATCCGGAGAGCAATGCGATTTCGCCGCGCAACGGCCGCGGCCCCGTTCCGTCATAGGCTTCGACGAAAAAATCGTGGGTCACGGCAAACGCGAGAAAGGCGTTGATCGCCGACGCCGCCACGAGCCCGGTCCACAATGCTCCCAGGACCAGGAGATACACGAGGTAGGATCCCCCTGTGAGCCAGCCGCGCACATCGCCCGACCACAGCAGCGAAGCGCCGAGCAGCCCGACGGCCAGCGAGGCCGTTCCCAGGACGGCGCGACGCCACCAGACGGGAAACCCGGCCTGCAACACCGAAGTGTTCTGGAAGTCGATCCCGAAGACAATCCGGGCGCCGGCAAACAGTCGGCGCACTCCCGGCAGGATTCGCTGGGTGATCTTCGCAAGAATGTGCCAAGGATCATAGAGCCAGCCGCAGAACATGCCGAGCGCGAAGGCCGAGAGAAGAAACGAATCGGCGAGATCATTGGGCGCTTGCCGCCCGAGGAATTCGATCGCGCCGAGGAATACCGCCCAGCCGAGATACGCCGCCGCGCCGAACTTCGGCAGTTGCCTGGTCGCGCTGGGAAGGTTTGTTCGTAAACGCATGCGTTGCTATGCCAGCAAAAAAAGTCCGGCTGGGGGGACGGCCACCGGGATCAGACCGATACAATATCATTCCCAAACCCGAGCGCCGTTTGCAATGTTGATCGCGCAAGATTGCCGAATTTCCGGTTTTGCCCGGTTCGCCGTTACCCAAGAGGTTCGAACATGCCTTGCATTTTCTCAGGCACAACGGATGCCATCGCCATCTGGCGGGCCGGGGTTGCAGCCGTGGATTCACAACGGCTCGTCCAAACCGCGCTCAATCGTCGTGGGAATTCCCTGGCAATCGGGGAGGAGGCTCTTGTGCTCGACAACGTCCGGCGGATACTCGTCGTGGGAGCGGGCAAGGCCGGCGCAGGCATGGCCGCCGGAGTCGAAACGGCCCTGGGGCAGGATCTCGTCGACTCCAAGGTGGACGGCTGGGTCAACGTCCCGGCGGATTGCGTTCGCCCGCTGCGCCGAATCACGCTTCACCCGGCACGGCCGGCCGGGCTGAATGAGCCGACCGAAGACGGCGTTCTCGGGACGGAACAAATTCTGCAACGCGTCGCGCAGCTTGGGCCGGATGACGTCTGCCTGGTTCTGATTTCGGGAGGAGGCAGCGCCCTCTTGCCGGCGCCGATCTCCGGGATTTCCCTGGCCGACAAATTACGAGTCACGCGGAAACTAGCCCAGGCCGGGGCGACCATTCAGGAACTGAACGCCGTGCGGACGCGGTTTTCACGCATCAAGGGGGGAGGCCTGCTCCGGGCCATTCCTGCCGGGCGGGTGTTCGTGCTGATGATCTCGGATGTCATCGGCGATCCGCTGGACGTGATCGCTTCCGGGCCGACGGTGCCGTTCGCGGGAACACTCGATCCGCTGCGAGTTCTCAGGCAGTACTGTCCCCATCGAAGCGATCTGCCGGAATCCGTCTGGCAGGCGCTCGAACGGCCAATCGCGCAGGATCAGCTGCCCCGAGTTGCGGCGCGGCATCGGGTGATCGGCAACAATCAAACGGCGTTGAACGCCGCCGCTGCGCACGCCGCGAACCTGGGATATACCGTGCGCATCCTGGGAACCAATCAGGCAGGCATCGCCCGAGAGGTGGGCGTCCAGTTCGCTGAACAGTGTTTACAGGAACTCCCGGGCGGTTCCGGTCCGTCGTGCCTGCTCAGCGGGGGCGAACCGGTCGTCCGGCTCGTACCGACCGAGCTGCCGCGCCGAGGAGGCCGCAATCAGGAATTGGTGCTGGCGGCGGGGATTCGCCTGTGGGACGAAGACCTGTCGCGCCTGGCAATCTTATCGGGAGGGACCGACGGCGAAGACGGCCCGACCGATGCCGCCGGCGCGTGGTTTGACTCGGACGTTCGTCGCCGGGCGCTCGATGCCGGGCTGAATCCGCGGAGTTTTCTGGAAATCAACAACACCTATCCGTTTTTTGCGCAAACGGGCGGCCTGCTGCTCACCGGGCCGACGCATACCAACGTGATGGATGTCCGCGTCGGGGTGATCGGCTAGCCGAAGGTCAGCCGCACGCGCAGCGAGCGCTCACTGCGTGCGCGGCTGAACCGATCGTCACACGGCGACCAATCCGCCGGCGCTGACGACGTTCAACGACCCGTGCTCGGCGAGGTCGATAATTTCCAGCCTGTTGCCGGAGTTTCCCGTGACGATTTCAACCACTGGTCGGTCGTAGCGGTCCTGGTTTGACCGGGTCACGCGTCCGGTCCGGCCGTCATTCAAGGTGACCATCGATCCGACCGGAAAGAGCGACGCCGCATGAAGCAACGCGCGCACTACCGTGGGATCGAACAGGCCGATCCGCGTGGCGTAGAGCAGTTTCTCGACGGCGTCGTACGCGGATAAGCCGGTCCGGCCGTTTCTGGGCGAGATCATCGCGAGATAAGTATCGGCGACGGCGCCGATCCGGGCGAACAGGTGAATCTGCGGATGTTGGCGCTTGCGCGGATAGCCGGTTCCGTTCATCCGTTCGTGAATCTGATACGCCGTGGCTTTCACGGCATGGGAAATATCATTTCGGCCGTTGAGCGCGTTGGCAATATGGAGCGGATGTTTCAGGACTTCCAGACGGTCGGCCGAGCTGAGCGGCCCCTCATGTTCCACGATGTGCTGCGGGACCAGCATCATGCCGGCGTCATGCAGCAGGCAGCCGCTGCTCAATTCAATGAGTTCCTCGCGGCTCAGCCCCATGATCGTCCCGATGGACACGGCCAGCATGGAGGTTTGCACGCTATGCCGGCTGGGATATCCCTCGGAAACCGGCTGCAAACCGACGGAAATATACAAATCGAGGTCTTGGCACGCCTGCTCTAACTGCTGCTCGGCGACGCAGGTCACCACCGAAGAATTGATTTTATGATCGTGTGAAAACTCTTCGAAGACGGATTTCGTCGTCGACAGCGCCGCGTGATACGTCTTTTCGATCCGTCCGAGCACCGCCGGATCGCGGTGCAGCGTCTGAGGACGTTGAATTTGCTGCGAAAAGGATTTCCGGTTCTGCTTCCAGGTTCCCGGAAGCGCACCTCCGCTCGCCCCCGGGGCAGACGCGGCCTTCACCGCGGGCGCCGCCGGTTTTCCGGGTGACGCCGTCGCTGCCGTGCGCCCTGTGGCCTCGGCGAGATCGCCATTATGCACCAGCACCTGGGTGATGCCGCGGCGAGTCAACAGTTCCAACTGCCCCGTCGTGAGCTGTGCACCTTCCGCGAGCAACAATTGGTTGCGGCCCGGTCGGCCGTCGTAAATCGGCGCCCGCAACTTCACTCCGATACGCAGTTGCGACAACCGAATCTGGGTGTAATCTGACGTCATCAGCGGCCTGTCCGATCGAGTGCGGCATGGAAGGGCAGGCACCGGACGACATGTCCCGGCGTCTGCTTGCAAGCAGCACAACTCTAGGTCACAGGCGATGAGAGTCAATCAATTCGCGCAACCCCCATACAGATCAGGGATTACCCCCCGGCATTCCGCTTCGTTGCGAGGAAGTTCCGAGACTACGAATGGCGCGCTACCACAACGAATACGGCCGGCGATAATCGGCGGAGAACGGGTAGAAGTACGAATTGAATCCGTAAGGGCTATAGGCCGGCACGGGCATCACCACGTTGGGACCGCGGTGATTGACTTCCATCGTCCCGCGCTGGATCACGGTCGGCCTCAGTTGCCCGAACAGGAACTCCATCGTGGCGTCGTGCCGATAGCTGGGATTCGCCTCGTATTCCGCCCGGCTGAAGGGGATGGAATTGTAGACTTGCGGATAGATCTGCACCAAAGAAAGCGGGTCGGCCGAACGGCAGGGTGCCGTTTCCAGGTGCGGCAGAGTTACCACTCCGGGAACCGGCGCGGGCTCCGAAATCTTGGAGACGGTTTCCGGCTGCGCAGGTGCGGGCGGAAGCGATTCCTGGTCGACCGGATCGGTCTCCGTCTGCGAGACCAGGCGAATCTCCGTCGCCGCGCGCGGAGCGGGAGGAATCGCACCGGCCTGACTGCTGCGCACGCCCGGTTGAATCGTGATCTTCCATTCGCCAAACCGCTGGATCACGGCGTCCTCCGCGGCGGCAAAGCGGCCGCCGGCTTGCAGGCAGAGAGTCAGGCCCAGGACAACCGGCGCGAGAGAACGGAACGGCGACATCGGAGATCACTTTCTGAAAAAGAGTGCCTAGTGAAATTGTGATGATTTCACGCTAAACACCCGGGGAGACCGCTGTCAAACCGAGTTTTCAATAGAAATACGACTCTCCATACCGCGCGGCCCATACCGGCACGGTCATCGGTCTGGTACAAAGGAAGCAAGGTCCCGCCGTCGATGACGGCGGGATTTGAAGGGGAATTCACCTCAGGCAGATCGAGAACGTCATGTCCGCATCGTATCTTGTCCGTTACGGGTCTGTGCCGGAAGTGGCGAGGTTCCTCTGTCAGAGTGCTGTCTGCCCCGCGCGCGGGAAGAGCGTCGTGGTTCGCACTCATCGCGGGCTGCAACTGGGGACGCTGCTGGAAGTGGTGCCGCAGTCTTCCAAGTCCCCTGAGGAAGAGATCGATTTTGAGATCGTCCGCACCTCTGACGCTGATGATGAGGCGAAGTCCCGGCAACTCCAGGCCCAGTGTGAGGCCGAGTTTTACGACTGGTGCCGACGAATTTTGCTCTGGAACCTGCCGTTGGAGCTGATCGACCTGGAACGGACGCTCGATGGGGAAAAGCTGATTTTGTACGTGCTGGCCGACCGCGGCCCCGCCACGACGACGCTGGCTTTGCAGGCCGCCGCGGAAGGCCTGGGCGTGATTGAAGTTCAACCGGTTTCCCGATTGGGGCTGGTCGCTGCGGAATCCGGCGGCGGTTGCGGAACCGGCGGCTGCGGCTGCCACACCTGACCGTCGCCTTGCCCGTCGCAGAGCGGATCGGTTTTCAAAGTCGATGAAAGGGACTTTCATGTCGCTCGTTCCGTGTCAGTTCCGTTGTTCTGTAGGGTTTGCCGAGTCCGCGAGGCGAACCACGACGGACCAATGACTTACGGTTCGCCTCGAAGACTCGGCAAACCCTACGGTCTCAGCATCATCAAAAAATGAAACGCCCTGGCCATCAGCCACCCGCTGGCTGGCCGTTCTTCAAGAATGCGTTGGCCCAGGAATCTTTCCCGTGGCCGAAATTTGAGTGTGGATAGACCCCGGAGCCGCGGGTTAAGCTCATTAATTCGCCGACGCCGACGGCCGATTCGACGCCGGTCCTGCCATTGGCTCTGACGGACGACCATGAAGAAACTCGACGACCTGCTGCACCAGTTCCGCATCACGCCGGGGAAAAAATTCCGCCTGAAAGATCATGATCCGGCCTGGTCGGGCGACGGCGACGTCCCCAAGGCGGAACGCAAAAAGTTCGCCGAGAAATTTCTCAGCGAAGACGTCTCGGAACTCGCCGCAGCCCAGGAGCTTCTCTTTGCGGCCGATACCTGGTCGCTGCTGGTGATCTTCCAGGCGATGGACGCCGCCGGCAAGGACAGCACGATCAAGCACGTGATGTCGGGCATCAACCCGCAAGGCTGCCAAGTCTACAGCTTCAAACATCCGTCGGCCGAGGAACTGGATCACAATTATTTGTGGCGGTGCATGAAGGCTCTACCGGAACGGGGCCGGATTGGCATCTTCAATCGGTCCTACTACGAAGACGTGCTGATCGTCCGGGTGCACCCCGAGCTCGTGAAAGCCCAGCGCATCCCCGACGCCGAGCCGGACCGCAAAAAATTCTGGAAGGCCCGGTATGAAGACATCAACACTTTCGAGCAGCATCTGGCGCGGAACGGAACCCGGATTGTCAAATTCTTTCTGAATGTCTCGAAGGACGAGCAAAAGAAGCGATTTCTGGAACGTCTCGACGACCCGAAAAAGCGATGGAAATTCTCCGCCAGGGATGTCGACGAACGGCGCTACTGGGACGATTACATGTCCGCTTATGAAGACGCGCTGACAGAGACCAGCACCAAATGGGCGCCCTGGTATGTTATCCCGGCGGATTACAAGTGGGTCACCCGCGCCCTGGTCGCGAGAATTTTGTCGAACGAAATCGGCGAACTGGGCTTGAAGGTACCGGCCATCACGCCGGAACAGGCCGGCGAATTCGACGAAGCCCGCCGCAGACTCGAAGCCGACGCGTGACCGCCCCGAGCTAAGGTCACCAGAATTCCGGCGAATCGGTCTCGGCAGGTTCCACCGGCGCGGCTCCGATTTTCATCGGCGCCGGTTCGACGATGTCCGTCCGAGGCAGCGGAATCACCGGACGACGTTCCGGTCCTACCAGGCGCTGCCACCACGACGCGTCTTTCTGAACCCCGTTGGCAACCAGCTTCGCCGGCTCAATCTCCACGGGAACGGAATGGTCTCGTTTGATCCGCCGAGTTTCCGGAGCGGGTTCGCTCGATTTCGGGGCTAGTTCCAACCCCATCCACGGCATCCACGAGGTACTGTCGAAGCTGGCGCTCTTGCGGGTAATCGAACAGCCACCTGCCAACACGCAGAGACATAACCCGGCCGCAAGAGGAGAGAATCGACGCCACATGGCCACCTGAGCACCTCATACACCGATTCGTGATTTCGGGGAGATCCTGACGAAACGAGGCCGCGATAAGTAGCAGAAACCTCGCGAGGCGCTAAGGTCTTTTTACGTTTCGGCACAGCATTACCGGAGAACCGCTGTATCTGTTGCCGTCTGGCAACATGTTTCTCTCACGGATGATTCCGGATGTAACAAATTTATATAAAGAGACTTATGGTGCGAAACCCTCAGGCAATGCATGGCCCGTGTTGACGTTCTGCATCCTGATCCCGCCTTGCCAGGAACCCGATTCTCCCAGAAATCCGGACGAGAAAAACTATGCGTAATCGACTGTAAAATAAAGAGTTAAGAGTCGTGTTTGTGGAGCGATTGTTCAATTCCTTGAACACTTTCCGCAGTTTGGCACACGGGGTGCTTTACAGA
>CAYMAO010000052.1:0-33264 GCA_964388415.1 uncultured Planctomycetaceae bacterium
CAACTCACCCCTATCCTACGAGGCCAGTCAATCCCCTACCTGGCCGGAGCCGTGCCGGTTTTCCAAACTGCACCTGACGTTCGCCGGGAATTCGCTAGAATGCCACTGAAGCTCTGGGCCGTCTTTCTGAAGGAACTTTCACCCACCATGTCTCGGCGGGAGGCAACTCATCCCCGATTCGGCGTATTCCGCCTGGCGCTTGGCGTCCTGGCGGCGGCCTGGTGTCTTGATGAATTACCGGCGGGAGAAGTCCGGATGCGCAGCGGAATGGTCCTCTCCGGGCAACCGCGGAAAATTCAATCGCTGACGGTGAAAGGCATCTCACGCGATCCCGAGTCGCCGATTGTCGGGTACAACGTGGTGATGGTAGAGAGCGGCACGGCACGGTATTTCATCCCCTCCAAGCAAATCCCCGAAAACGGGCTGAATCTTAATACCGGCCTCGGTTCCAAGCAGGAATCGTTCCGCATCCGGCAAGAGCGCACGGGCGGCGGCAAACAACTGACGGTCGCCTCGGTCGGGCAATTCGCCGAGGTGGAACCGTTCGATCAATTCGGCCGCCGCCGTGTGACGTTGAACTCGGCGAAAGGTCCCATCCACGTGGTGCAGGGCATCACCGAGGTCACGCCGGACTACGTGACGCTGACCAGCCTGAACCATGTCTGGGAGTATGGCGTCTCGACCAAGTCGATCCCGGCGGACGCGCTGGAAGCCGTTCTTCGGCATCGCGTGGACCCGAAAGACCCGAAACTCCGGCTGTCGCTGGCCCGCTTTTTCATTCAGGCGGAAATGTACCCGCAAGCGTTTCAGGAACTGACGGCCATCGCCCGGGATTTTCCGGATTTGAAAGACCAGGCCACCTCGGCCCATCAGGGGCTGGTGCAGGAGTTCGGCCGGGTTGTCCTTCGGGAATTGAAGATCCGCGTCGAAGCCGGTCAACACCGACTGGCCGAGGAATACGCCCGGCAGATTACCCCCGAATCCATCGGCGGCGCGGTGCAGAGAGAGGCACAGGAGTTTTTGAAGTCCTATGAACGCCAAAGGGACACGGCGATTCATATCCGCGAATTACTGGACGACCTGGCGTCGAAACTGACCGACGAAGCCAGGGTTCAACAATTGCAGCCGCTGAGGTCGGTCCTGCTCGAAGAACTCCACCCGGACACGCTGAACCGACTGGACCCTTTCCTCAAGGCGGAGAACGACACGGCCTATTCCCCCGTGGAAAAACTGGCGATCGGGTATTCCGGCTGGGTGGTCGGCGCGGCCAATGCCGACACCGATCTCGATCAGGCCGTGCGACTCTGGGACACGCGATTCCTGATCCAGGAAGCGCTCCGCGCGCCGACCCAGAATCAACGCCAGTTGGTTTACCAGCAGCTGCGCCGAGTGGAAGGGATCGGCCCGGACACTGTCCGCAAACTGATCCCGTTGATTCCGCCGGTGATCGAAACTCCAGAGATTCATCCGGGCCGCGCCCACAAGATCGAAGTCCCAGCGGACGACCCCGGGCCGGCGACAACCTATTCCGTCGTGCTGCCGGCCGAGTATTCCCCCTATCACAGTTACCCTGTGCTGATCGCGCTGCGCGCTCAAGATAAGACCATCGAGCAGACGCTGTCACTGTGGGGCGGCTCCGAAGAGCAGCCCGGCGCCACGCAGCGCCGCGGATACATCCTGATTGCGCCGGATTATGCCGCCGCGAACAAGGCCGAATACGACTATGATTCCGCCACCCATCTGCACGTCCTGGCGGCGCTAAACGACGCCCGGCGACGATTTTCCGTCGATTCCGACCGCATTTATCTCACCGGCCACGGCATGGGTGCCGACGCCGCATTTGACCTGGGATTTTCTCATCCCGACGAATTCGCCGGCGTGATCCCCATCGGCGGCGTCATGGACCACTACTGCAAGTTCTATCGGGAGAATGCCGTCAATTCCGCGTGGTACGTCATCGGCGGAGAACTCGACCGCGACAAGGCCAGCCGCAACCTGCCGAATTTCGACCAGATCTTCAAGCACGGCTTCAAGTTCGACTTTACGTACTGCGAATTCACCCAAAGGGGCTACGAAAGTTACGCCGAGGAATTTCCCCACGCGTTTGAATGGATGGCCTTGCACCGCCGTGCTCCGCTGCCGAAGGAGATCGACGCCAACTCCTTGCGGAAGAGCGACCAGCGGTTTCATTGGGTCGTGGCGAGCGCCTTGCCGCAGACGACGGTCTTGCCGCTGCCGCCGGGGAGTAAAACCCGAATCTCCCCGATGAAAATCAAGGCCCGGTTCACGACGGGCAACCTGCTGGAGATCTCCTCGCCGTCGCCCCGACATACCGTCTGGATTCATCCCGACCTGGTCGACCTGGAAAAACGCGTGAAGCTGCACGTCAACGGCAAACAGTCGCAGCAGTTCATCGATCCCGACTTCACGGCGACGCTCGAAGACTACCGGAGCCGCGGAGACCGCCAGCGCCTCTACGCGGCAAAGCTGGAGTTCTGATCTCGGCACAGACATTCCCGGAGGTGCGATATTTCACCGCCGCCCCGGCACCGCCGCGACGAGTTCTCTCGCCACGGTCTGCCCGGAAGGCGCCTCGGTCTGGCCGATGATCGACCCCATCGGACGGCGGCCGTTGTTGACGCTGACGCAGCCGGTCAGCCCCAGCCCGCACAGCGCGATGAGCAGCCACCGACGCATGGTTGTCGTCCTGGATGGGTGGAAATTGCAAGGAATCGGGAAATAGTCTGCGCTGGATGTATCACAACGCGAACTCCTGGACAAGACGAGTTCCGGGCTGGAGGATTCCTGGTGCGGGGTAAAATCCATGGCGGTGCGGCCATGACGGACGCCCCTTGGTGAATGTGCCTTCGGCCGTCGTTGAAAACTCATCCGTTCCATTTCGGAATGCCCTTCATCCGCGTCATTTCTGACAGCGCGGACAGAAAAATGTCGCTCGCTGAGCTTGGACGGTACGTTGGATCACGCCCTGCCGGCAGCGCGCGCAGGGTGTTCCGTGCTTTTGATAGACGCGGTGCAAATTTTGATAGCCGCCCGCCTTGTTCAACGAGTTGCGATACGTCCCGTCTCCCAGTGTGGACCCCTCGCAGCGGATGGCTTCCTCCAGCACCGAAACAGCAGCGGAGTGCAGGCGGCGAATTTCCTCATCGGTCAGGGAATCTGCCAGGCGGATCGGATGGATGCCCGCGAGATGCAGGATCTCGCTGGCGTACAAATTCCCGATCCCGGCGATGCACCCCTGATCCAGCAGCACGACTTTAACCGGACGCCGCGTCCGGCGAAAAACCGTCGCCAATTCGTCCGGCGTCACGCTCAGCGCATCCGGACCGATTCGATGCGAGCCGAGGAATTTCGCCAGTTCGCCCGGGCCGTATAACCGGACGGTCCCCAGGCCGCGGCGATCCCAGAACCAGAGGGCGTTGTACTCGCGGTCGCCGTCGAACGCGAACATCAGCCGTAAATGGAGCGGATCGGGCGGGTCGGCCAGGACGAGCAAGCCGGTCATGCGCGGTTCGATCGCCAGCGAATCTCCGCTGTCAAAATCCAGGAGGATGCGTTTCCCGAGGCGGCGCACGGCGTGAACCGTCCGCCCGGTGAGACGCTTCACCAGGGCGGGAAGCGCCGGCTGGATGATGATCGGCCGGCATTTCGTCCGGCAGCGACGGAGCGCGGTCAGCTTGCGGCCAGCGACAAACGGCCGAATGCCGCGGACCATAGTTTCCACTTCGGGGAGTTCAGGCAATTCGGTCTCCGGGGTCTGGTGAGAGGCTGCGGACGGGACGAGTTGCGGGCGATGTACGATGTCGCACGGCGACGCCTGCCTCCCGTATTCTAGCGGGTCTTCGGGATGGTGGGATGCCCCGCAGAACGTGCCGGTCTTTGCGAGGGGAATTCGCAGAATCTGCTTGACGAAGGCTCTGCGAAGGACGATGCTATGAGGGTGCCGACGTGGCGTTCGCTGCGTCGAGGCTGGCCCGTCTTTCCCGTTGTGAGGAACTTCCCATGGTCGAGCGAGACCACCGTAATTCTCCGCCCCAGGCACGGCGGACGGCCTTCGGAATTTTGACCCTGCTGTGCGCCGCATGGGCGCTGTGCGCGGCCATTGCGGGGAATGCGATCTTCGCGGCCGTTCCGGGAGATGCCATCGAGCAGAAAGTGCAGGCGCACCTCGAAGCCGGCGAGTTCGGCCCCGCTCTGGAACAGGTGCAGGGCGTGAAGAACCCGAAACAGCGGACGCAGCTCTTGAAACAGATCGCCGATGTCCAGGCGAAGTCGGGCGACACGTTCGCGGCCACCTCGACCTTGCGGCGAATTCCGAATGTGCGCGATCGGGCGCAGGCAGTCGGCCGGCAAAACGCGCTCGGGGGCGGCGCCTCCATGGCGAACCCAGGCCCCTTGATGGAACTCATCCAGGAAAACACGTCCGGCGACTGGGAAGGCGACACCGGCGTCGGCGGCAACATCAGTTGGTTTCCCGACGGCGTGAAAGTGTCTCCGAACGGCGTGCTGGAACGCATCAGTGCCAAAGAGCAATCACAGACTCTCGCCTCGCTCGGCATTCAGGCCCGCAAGGCAAACCTCAACAGCGACCTGGCCCGGCCCAGCGCGCTGCGGCTCGTCTCGCTGACGAGGCTGGATCAGGAATTGTCGGAACATCTCGCGGCCGGCCGTGCGGCGCCGACGAGCATGGCCCTGCTTGCCGGTTTGACGAAAGTTCAATACGTCTTCATCTTTCCGGACACCGGCGAAATCGTCATCGGCGGCCCGGCGGAAGGATGGGAATACAATTCGCTGGGCCAGGCGATCGGCAGCGAATCAAAACTCCCAACGCTGCAACTGGACGACTTTGTGACCGTCTTCCGGACGTTCTCCCGCGGGGACTCCGACTTCGGCTGCTCGATCAACACCCGCGATGAGAACGTGAAATCGCTGCAGCAGTTTGTGCAGGCCTCACAGGCAAAAGGCCCCTTGAACGCCGGTGCCGGCGTGCGGAAATTCGTCGAACAGATTCAGAAAAAGCTCGGCCGGCAAGACATCACCGTCTGGGGCGTCCCGGCCGACAGCCGCGTGGCCCGCGTGATCGTCGATGCCGACTACCGGATGAAACTCATCGGCGTCGACAAGCTCGAAGCCGGCAAAGACATCCCCAGCTACTTCGACCTGTTGACGCAGGACTTGCAGAAGAATCCTGCGCCGATGGAAGCGCTGCGGTGGTGGCTGACGATGAAATACGACGCCGTGCTGCACAATGCCGATCGCAGCGTGTTTGAAATTCAGGGCCCGTCGGTCTTGTGCCAGTCGGAAAACCAGTTGCTGACGGCGGAAGGCAAGCACTTGCCGACCGGCAAATCGGAAGGCGTGAACCGGCTGTTCGCCGAGAATTTCACGAAGAACTATGACAAGCTGGCCCAGAAGGACCTGGTATTCGCCGACGCCCGGAACGTGTTTGATCTGGCCCTGGTCTCGGCGTTGATCTGCAAGGAAGGCCTGCTGAACCAGGCGGCCGGATTCCAGGTCTTCTCATCGGGTGGACTGTATCAGCCGGCGAGCTACAACGTCCCCAGGGAAGTGGAATCGGTCGTCAACCACCGGGTTTACAACGGCCGGGACATCGTGGTCCAGGCGGCGGGCGGCGTCCAGGCCAACCTGAAGGAAGTTCTGCAGAACAAAGACACGGTGAAAGCCAGCCCCAAACTGGACCAGGTGGCGCAGACGGCGAAAGCGCCCGCGCTCCCCGCCGGCCGCTGGTGGTGGGACGTCACGAAGTAATTTTGATCGTCGGAATCGTCCCTGATCGGTCACGGGGATGATCAGATACAGAACAGCCCGCCGGAAACTCCGGCGGGCTGTTTGATTTTCGCCGCCGGACCTGTCTGCTAGAATCAATCCCATTACCAGTGCCGCAAACCGGCGAGAATGGTTGATCGCGGTCCGGAATTCGGGCGGCACGCCTGGATCGGCATCACGGAGGAGTATCAGACATCCCATGGCCCATCTGACTCAAAACGATCTCCACTCACTCAACAGTTCGTTTGAGGAGCGCTCGCCCGAGGAGTTGTTGCGCTGGGCGAAGGCCATGTTCGGCGCGAAACTGGCCGCGCTGTCGGCCATGCAGAAGGCGGGCAGCGTCGTCTGCCACATGCTCCACACGTTCGCGCTGGATGTGCCGGTCCTGTTCGTCGATACCGGTGTGTCGTTCCCGGAAACGCTGGAAACCCGCGACCGGCTGGCACGCGATTACGGCCTGGAAATCATCACGCTGCATCCCGAACACACGATGGAAGCCCAGACGCGGCAATTCGGCGTCTTGTACCTCAACCCCGACGGCCAGAAGCAGTGCTGCCAGATGCGAAAGATCGACCCCTTGCAGGCGATCCGCGGCCGCTACGCCGGTCTGATCGGCAGCCTGCGGCGCGCCGAAGGGGGCCGGCGCGGCAACGTGCCGATCCTCGCCATCGACCCCGGCATGAACGCCCTCCGGATCAATCCGCTCGCCCGGTTCAGCGATGAGCAGCTTGAACGCTACATCGCCGATCATCGCGTGATCGTGAACCCGTTGCACGAACAGGGGTTCTCGACCATTAGTTGCAATCGCTGCACCACGCCCGTCCTGCCGACCGAACCTCCCAGGGCCGGCCGCTGGAGGCACCTGGGACCGTGGTCGGCCTATTGCCACATCAACCCGACCGATGTCGACGGCGGCACCAACAGCTTCGTCGACCTGCCCCAGGAACTCGTCGACCGCCTCCTCGGCCGGTCCACCGATTTCAGCATCTGACCCCGCGCGCAAAGCCCGGCGACGGCGTCGCCGGGACCGCGACCCTCATGGCGCCGTATCAACCGGCGACTGTTGCGGCGGCGATGCGGCGGCGGCCCGCTCCTTCAAGAACTCTCGCTTCATCACGGCATAGCGGCGTTCGAGAAACACGATGACGGCAACAATCGTGACCACGCCGCCCCATTGCACCAGCCAGTTATCTTGCGGGAGATATTTCAGAATGGATTTCGAGAGGTAATACATGGCGGCATTGCCGATCACGCCGCCGATGGCGCTGCCCCAGAAGATGGCCCTGCGGCTGAGGCCCAGAAGCCGGCCGAAGATCGCCCCGCCGGCGCTGCCGGTCGCCGCAAGCGGAAAGGCGATGAACGCCAGGAGACCGAGAAACGTGAACCGCCGCATCCACGGATGCTTCGAGAGAATGAGTTCGCCGTCCACCGTCAACTCGGCGATTTTGTGCCCGAGATAGGGCAGGCGGAACATGAACCCGATGTGCACGGACAGAAATAGCGCCACCATCACGTCTTGAAACGAGACCCACCAGAACATTTCCTCCGACGTGAGGAGCTTGCTCCACTCGCCGAGGTTCGGAATCGTCTGCTGCAAAGGGATGATGAACCGGCCCATGGCGCCGAACGCCAGGCCAGCGGCGATGATCAGCGCCCACGTATGCTTGGAGTCGGTGACGAGGAAGTAGATACCCAGGTAGGCCAGCGTCGCCAGCCAGGGGCCGACAAGGCTCGCCAGCCAGAGACCGAACTGCTCACGGCGGAAACGGTGCTCGAACTGTTCCAACGAGGCGATCATCTCCTCGCGGCGGAGCGATTCGGAAGACACGACAGGAACAGGCGACGACATGCTTCCCATCAACTGAAACGTGATCATGCAGCCGATGCCCCACGACATCGGCTACGGAGATTGGACTTCCGGCGGGCGGCCCTAAATTCGTTGGACCGCCTGCCACACCCAGCCGGGGGCGAAGAATAAGACCAGCGTCACCGCCGTACACAGCGTCAGGGCCAGGACGGCCGGCGTCTCTGGCATCTCCGCATCCGTGCGGATCGGGTCCCGAAGCGCGATCGACGCGATCAGCCTGAGATAATATCCCGCCCCGATGGCCGCGTTCATGGCCAGAAAAATCGCCAGCCAGCGCCCCGTTTCCGTATGTTGTCCCCACGCCGCGAGGAACAGATTCCATTTTGCCAGGAATCCGGCCGTCGGGGGAAGACCCGTCAGGCTGAACAGGCAGACCGCCAGCATCAAGGCAATGGCCGGCCGCGTTCGCGCCAACCCCGCCAGATCGTCAACCGTTTCCAGTTTTCGATCGGGCCGGCCGGCCGCCGCGAGCGCCGCGAAGGCCCCCAAAGTCATCGCCGCATAAACGGCCAGATAAAATGCCAGCGATTCCAGGCCGTTGGGCGCCGCCGACGTGTGATAACCCACCGTCAGGCCGACCAGCATGTACCCGGCGTGCGACACGCTGGAGTACGCCAGCATCCGCCGCACGTCGTTCTGCAACAGCGCCAGCAGGTTGCCCGTGAACATCGTGATCACGGCCAGCCACCAAAGCAGCGGTTCAGTCGCCGGCACCATCAGCCAGCCAGCGTCGGGAATCGCCAAAGGCACGATCAGCAGCCGGGACAGCGCGACAAAGCCCGCGACCTTCGGCACGACGGACAAAAGCGCCGCACCCGAGACCTGGCAGCCTTGAAACACATCCGGGGCATAGAAATGAAATGGAACCGCCGTGATGCGAAAACCCAGCCCGGCGATCAGCAGCACCTGCGCGACCGCCAGGAGCAAAGGCAACTGATCGATGTCTGCAGAGCGGAACGCATCGTAAATCGCTTCCAGATTCGTCGTGCCCGTGACACCGTACAGATAGCTCATTCCGAACAGCACAATGGCCGACGAGAAGACGCTTAGCAGAAAATACTTGAGCGTCGCCTCCTGGGCCGGCGCATCGCGGCGGGGCATGATCAGAAACACGTAGGTCGGGATGCTGATCAGTTCCAAGGCAACGAACAGCACCACCAGATCGTTCGCCGCCGCGACGAGATTCACGCCCGCGCCGATCGCCAGCAGGCACGCCTGGCATTCCGCCGCGCGGGCATCCTCGGCCTGATTCCATTGCACCAGCGTCAGCGCGACGCCTAATGCGAGCATCAATCCCCGAACGAACCAGGTCAGCTCATCCAGCTTGAACGGGCCGTTTGTCGCCGTCGTCGTGGTCGAATGCCACCACAGAACGCCCGCGCCCAGCCAGGCCAGGAGCGCCAACCCCGCCCAACGGCTTCGCAATCCCAATGGCGCCTCGCCCCGTTCGCTGACGAGAAACGGCGCCGCAAACAACATCACGCAGACCGTCCCCAGCAGCGCCGCTTCCGGCAGCACGAGATGCAAGCCCCCCTGGATCTGTTCAATCGCCGCGTTCACGGACGGTGCTCCTTCGCCAAAGCCACGGGTTCGTCCGGCGATTGGACCGGCCGCTGGCGATACACCCGCACGATCGCCTCGACATCCGGCCGGATCAGCTCCAGAATCGGCCCCGGGAAAAGGCCGATCCACAAGCACAGAAACGCCAAAGGAGCTACGGTCAGCACCTCGCGGGCGTTCATGTCAACAATCGGCTCGGGGTGGTCCTGCGCCTGAGGTTCCTTGAGCGGTCCGAAAAACGCCTTTTGCAGCATCCCCAGCATGTACCACGCCCCGAGGACAACGCCCAGTGCGCCGGCGGCCGCATACAACGGCCCGGAGATGACGTTGCTTTCAAGGCCGTACATGCCGATCAGGCACAGCACTTCTCCCACAAAACCGTTCAATCCCGGCAGGCCGATGCTGGCCAGCGTGATGAACACCATCGCCACGGCGAGCCGGGGCAGCCGGTTTGCCAGTCCGCCGAGTTCGCTGAGCAGCCGCGTGTGATAGCGTTCATAAAACATGCCCACGATGCAGAAGAGGGCTCCGGTCGACAATCCGTGGTTGATCATCTGCAGGATTCCGCCGCTGATGCCTTCTTCATTGAGAGCGAATAACCCCAACATGCAGAAACCGAGATGAGCCACGCTGCTGTAGGCCACGAGCTTTTTGATGTCGTTTTGCGCGAGAGCACACAGCGATCCATACAAGATGCCGATGACCGACAGGCACGCGATGAGCGGCACGCCTTGAATCTCGCAGGCGTCCCGGAACATCGGCAGGCACAGCCTCAGGAATCCGTAACTGCCCAGCTTTAACAACACGCCCGCCAGCAGCACCGAACCGGCCGTCGGCGCTTCGACATGCGCCAAGGGGAGCCAGGTATGAAACGGAAACAACGGCACTTTCACCAGAAACCCGGCCGAGATCGCCAGGAACAAGGGAATCTGCACATTGAGCGGCAAAGGATGCTGCGTCAGATGACGCGCTAAGTCTGGCAAGGAGAACGGCGTCTCCAGGGAAAACTCGCTCCGAACCGTTAGGACCAGGGCCACGAGGCCCAGCAGCGTGATGAGGCCGCCGGCCAGCGTATAGAGAAAGAATTTGTAGGCCGCGTGGCGGCGCAGAGGCCCGCCCCAGATGCCAACGAGAAAAAACAAAGGAATCAGCGTGAATTCGAAGAAGACGTAGAACAGCACCAGGTCGAACGCGCAAAACACGCCGATCAGGCCCGTCTCCAGAATCAGCAGGCAGGCATAGAACTCGGCCGCCCGTTCTTGAATCGCCGTCCACGACACCAGCACGGCCGAGATGGAGAGGAGCGTCGTCAACAGAATCAGCGCCACGCTGATGCCGTCCAGGCCGAGGAAGAATTCCAACCGCATCGGCCTGGCCCCCAGCGCGTCGACGCCGGAATTTCCGAACGCAAGCCACGTCTGCCGGATTTCGACGCGGGGCTGAATCGGCCCGCCGTACGGTTCGACAATTTTGGGCAGATTCACGAATTGCGACGCCACCGCCAGGGAGACAAGGAACGTCGCGACAGCGCCAATCAGTCCCGCCCAACGGGCGCGCTCCGGCGTGGCGGACACGTCCAGCAGCAACAGCAGCGCAGCCGTCGCCGCCGGCAGAAAGATCATCGCCAGAATCAATACCGTCATGCCAGATCGCCTTGGTGACTCGCTCTCAAATCATTGCCCCTCGCTCATCGCCCGCTTCACGGCCTCGCCGAACCTCACAACCCTGCCGCCATCGTCCGCAGCATGAGAAACATCGCAGCCAGGACGCCGATGAGCATCATTGCCGCGTAGTTCTGCACGATGCCATTTTGCACCGGCCGAATTGCGGAGCCGACCAAACCGGGGATGGAACCGCACGCGTCGACCAAACGGTCGACCACCTCCCGATCCAGAACTTCCAGCAGCTTCGCGAAACCGCGCACCGGCCGCACCACCGCCGCGTCATCCAGTGCATCGAGATACAGACCCTGCTGCGACACGTCGTACAACGGCCCGAACAGCCGCTTCCACCGCACGGCCGCATTCCGATTGCCGCCATACACGGCATACGCCCCGCTGATGCCCAGGAGCGCGATCACCGTGCTGACTCCCATCATGAACCAGTCGGGCGCGTGTTCCTCGGCATGAGGCCAGCCCGGCGTGTGATGCAGATACCCGGCGTAGACATGCGTCGGCCCCATCACCAGGCCGATCCCCACCGCGGCAAGCGCCAGCAGATACAGCGGCCCGGCCATTGCAGGAGGGGCGTCGTGCGGATGATGGCCGGCTTCTTCCGGGAAGCGTTCCTCGCCGTGAAACGTCAGAAAATATGCCCGAAACGTGTAAAACGCCGTGAGAAGCGACGTCAAAAGCGCCGCGCACAGGATGCCGGTGAAGAACCGGCCGTGCGGACCGTGTTCCGCCGCCGACTTCAGCACGCTGAGAATTTCGTCCTTGCTCCAGAACCCCGACATGAGCGGAAATCCGGCCAGCGCCAGCGCCCCGGCGAGAAACGTGATGTGCGTGATGGGCAGCGCCTTGCGCAGCCCGCCGAACCGCCGCATGTCGATCACGTCTCCCATCGAGTGCATTACGCTCCCCGCCGACAGGAACAGCACGGCCTTGAAAAAGGCGTGCGTGAACATGTGGAACATCGCAAACGTCACCGCGGACACTGCCAGTGCTTCATTCCCGGCGGCCGCCCCGAGCGACATGAACATGAAGCCCAGTTGACTGACGGTCGAGTACGCCAGAACGCGCTTCAGGTCGTGCTGCGTCAACGCCGTCACGGCAGCGATCAACGCCGTCGCTGCGCCGATCACCGCGACCCACAACTGGGCATACGGAGCGTGCACAAACAGAGGAGTACACCGCGCCACGAGATAGACGCCCGCCGTCACCATGGTCGCGGCATGAATCAGCGCGCTGACGGGTGTCGGGCCTTCCATCGCATCGGGCAGCCAGACGTGCAGCGGAAACTGGGCCGACTTGCCGACCGCACCGACGAACAGCAGCAGGCAGATCGCCGTCAGCACTTCGGGCTGCGTTATGAGGATTTCCTGGATCAGCGCCGGATCGGCGAGGACTTTCTCGAAGTCGAGTGTGCCGAACGTCGTCCAGATCAGAAAGACGCCCAGGAGGAAGCCGAAGTCGCCGATGCGGTTGACCACGAACGCCTTTTTTGCCGCCGCCGCCGCGCTCGGCTTGTGGAACCAGAACCCGATCAAGAGGTAACTGCACAGTCCGACCGCTTCCCAGAAGACGAACAGCAGCAGAAAATTCCCGGCGAGCACCAGCATGCACATCGAAAACACGAACAGCGCAATCGCGGCGAAAAACCGCGGATATCCCGGATCGCCGTGCATGTACCCCGACGCGAAGATCACCACCAGCAGGCTGACCGACGTCACCATCGTCAGCATCAGGGCCGACATCGCATCGGCCCTGAGAGTGATTCCCACATCCACCCGGCCGACTTGAATCCACTCGTAGACCGTGCGAATCGTGCCGGACGCCTCGACCATGTGCCGATCTTCAGGCTGATGATCGCCCGGTTCATGATCTCCAAACGTCTCCGGCACGACGAACCACGTCAGGTACAGCGACGCCAGCAGCGAAACCAGCAGCGCGAGCACGACCGGCCGATGGGCGTTTCGCCGGCGAAACATCTGCCCGACGAGCACGATCCACAGGCACGCCGCCAGCGGCGCAGCCGGTATCAGCCACAGCACATTGATATGCAGCCAGTCTGTCACAACAATCCGTTTCTCTTTGCGACGCTTCGCAGAAGCGTGGTTGTTACGTTTTCGACGCGGCGCTGCCCTGGGGAGTTTTCGGCACGCGGCCAGTCGGTATCAATTGCGGGAATTCGACCGCCGGCTGCGCCGTGGCGGGCGGTTCGGCCGCCGGCGGCTGCGCGTCGGCTTCCGCGAGGTTGCCCCAGAGGAACACATCAAGCGACTTGCGCCGCTGATACAGCGTGAGAATCAACGAGAGCGCCAGCCCGGCTTCGCAGGCAGCGATCGTCAGTACGAAAATCGTGAACGCCTGCCCGGACGCGTTCTGATGATAATGGCCGAACGCCGTCAGATTGACCGAGACGCCGTGCAGCATCAATTCGGCCGACAGCATCATCAGGATGAGGTTGCGGCGCGTGAGAAACCCGATCATCCCCAGGATGAACAGGATCGCGCCGACCGTTAACTGGCTTTCCAGGGTCACGTTACAAGGTTCCTTGGGATCGACGCGGGGCGATCGCGATCGCCCCGATCGTCGCGATGAGCAGCACCGTACCGGCCAGTTCTACGGCATACAGATAATCGGTAAACAGCGACCGGCCCACGCTGCGGAGCGTTCCCAGCTCATCGCCCGCCGGCTGGCTGAACAGGTTGGCCCGGTTCGATTCCGAAGGCCGCACGAATTTTTGCCGGGCCGAATGACGACCGAAAGACGTGTCCACCAAGCCGTCTTCCTGCTTGCCCCAGGTTTGCAGCGTGAACAGCAGGCAGCCCAGCAGTAGAAACGCCATGGCAGACGCCGCGGCCGGCTGGTACGCGCGGCGGTCGCAGTTCGTCGCCCCGGCCTGTTGGGCCAGCATAATCACGAACAGAAACGTGACAATAATCGCCCCAGCATAGACCACGACCGTCGCCGCCGCCAGGAACGGCGCCGAGTTGAGCAGAAACAAGCCGCAGACGGCCAGCGTTGTCAGCGCGAACCAGAGCGCCGCATAGACCGGGTTGCGGTCGGTAATCATCAGCGCCGCTGACCCAACCGCCGTGCCTGCGAAAAGATAAAACAAGCCGTCGCGCAGCGCGTCGCTGCCGAACGGCAGGTGATAGGCCGCAAACAGCGCCAGGGCCGCCACGCCGAGGAGGCCAGCCAGCGCACGGGAGCGGGCCGGTTCCTTCGGCAGCATCCAGCAGACGGAGAGCCAGCCGAGGAGCAGCGGAACCAGCCATCGCCATTCAGAAACCAGCCAATTCAACACAGTGATCAATCCTGCAATCCTTGCGATTCGCCGCGAGTGCCACGGTTGTACGGGATCAGTTCTCGTTCGTCAAAGCCGAAGACCAGCGGTGAAACCTCGTTCCAGCTATCGGGAAATCACGCCTGAGCTTTCGGCCTTCGCCGCCCGGTCATCGGCCCTGACGGCTGTCGCCGGGCCGAGCGGCGGCAGGGCTCCGAATTCGGCCGCCGGTCCCAGCCGTCCCCGGTGCGTGCGGACCGGGTCTTTCGGATGGTCTTTCGTTTCATCAAACACGTGGAGCAGCTTCTCCTTGTCAAACAGCATGTCCTGGCGCGACATCCCGGTCAGGTCATAAATGTGCGTGAGTTCAATGGCATCGACCGGACAGGCTTCCTCGCACATCCCGCAGTAGATGCACTTCAATTCGTCCAGCACGAAGCTCTTGGGAAACTTATCCCGATCAGCCCAGAGTGCATCGTCTTTCGGAGCGTCTTGCGCGACGATCTCAATGCAATGCGCCGGACAGGCCGTGGCGCACATCATGCAGGCCACGCATTTGACGCGGTCTTTCTCATCGCGATTCAGCCGGTGAACGCCCCGATAATTCAGCGGCAAGTCAGGTTTGACCTCGGGATATTGCTGCGTGACGACGTTGCCGTCGGCGACGTGCCCGGCCGTTGTCTGCAATCCGCCGAAAATCGCCGGGAGAAACGATGTTTCCCAGAAGTTCATCTCCGGCTGTTCGACCCAGAGGACGTCGTTCGGTGAAATGGGCATGGCGGTGGGCCGTTGGTTGTCGGTGGTTGGTAGGGAGTGAATCGGCGTTAGGTATTCGGCGTGAGGCGTTCGAAAACAGATCTGGTTGAAGATTTCCTCTAATACCTGCCGCCAACTTCTGAATCGTGTGACACGCTCAATGGTGATATCCCGCAGCCGTTGCCGAAGCCGGCTGCCTGGCCTGCGTGCCGATCAGGCCGGCGGCGACCAAAAGGCCCAGCGACAGCGGGCAAAGCCAATAATGTTCGAGATGGAATTCCAGTACGCACATCACCAGCAGGACATTGGCCATGCCCAGCGGAATCAGGACTTTCCAGGCGAGCCCCATCAGTTGATCAAACCGAAAGCGGGGGATCGTCCACCGCAGCATCTGAATCAGGACGATGACCGCGAAGACCTTCGACAGCAGCACGCCCAGCTTCACGATCCAGGCGCCCTGGTAGCTGCTCGTCACCTCGGCAATCCACGGAAAGTGCCAGCCCCCGAAAAACAGGATCGACGTCAGGAAGCTGATCGTGATCACGTGCGTGTATTCGCCGAGGAAGAACATCGCGAACTTCATGCCCGAGTATTCCGTGTGGAACCCGCCGACGAGTTCCTGTTCGCATTCCGTGAGATCGAACGGCAACCGGTTGGATTCCGCCATGGCGGCAATGAAGAAAATCAGGCAGGCGACCGGCTGCGTCCAGATGTTCCAGGCGAGGATCCCGTAGGTTGCCTGTTCGACGAGGATCGTTTCCAGGTTCAGCGACCGCGTGAGCAGCGCCAGGCCGACGACCGAAATGCCGAGCGGAATTTCGTAACTCACGACTTGCGCACTGGCCCTGAGCGAGCCGAGCGCGCTGTACTTATTGTTCGACGCCCATCCGCCGAGAATGATGCCGTAAACCGCCAGGCTGGTGATCGCGAAAATGAACACAATGCCCAGGTCCAGCCCCGGAGCGATAACGAATGGAAAGGCCGTTCCTGCCGTTGAGTTCTCCGGCACCGGCCCGAACGGCACCACGCAGAACGCCATCAGCGTCGTGAACACCGACAGGCACGGGGCGAGTATGTAGAGGACCTTATCGACATGGGCCGGGATGATTTCTTCCTTGAGGATAAACTTCGCCCCGTCGGCGAGCGGCTGCAATAAGCCGCCAGGACCGGCGCGATTCGGCCCGACCCGGTCCTGCATCCACGCGGAGAGTTTCCGCTCGAGCAGAATCAGGTAGGCGCACGTCGTCAGGATGCCGCCGAGGGCGACCCCAATCGTGAGCAGCGTCATGACGCCAGGATATTTCAACAGGTCAGCGATCATGCTTCGCCGGCTTCCGTTCTGAAGACGTTCACAGCTCAAATTTCCGTTTGAAAAAACAAGTTGGTTTCACGCCGGTTGCAATTGCTTCGCCGGTTCGACGGACGAAGATGCCGGTCCGGTCATGACGCCGTGCTCGCCGAGATCGCCCGGATTCAAGGCGGCGAATTCGGCGATTTCGCCGGCCAATTCCTGGCGGATGGTCGCCGCGTGGAACAAGCCCTTCCTTTGATTCAAATCCCACAAGATGCGGCCGTCGGGCCGGGATTCGCCCGGTCCCCGCAGGCCGCGATGAATGGCTTGTGCCAGGCCGGCGTGATTGATGTACGTGCCGTCTTTCTCGGCCCATGCCGCGCCGGCCAGCACAAACTGGGCCTTGTCGGAAAGAGGCGAGGCGAGAAAATCCTGCACGACCAGCAACTTCAACGCGGCAGTCTGTGCTGACAGACCGGCCAGAATGTTCGCCTCGGGATCGGCGTTCAGCACATACAATCCGTCTAGTTCGCCGCGGCTCATTTTCTGCAGAATGGCGTCATAGGCAACCACGTCGCCCTGATGATGTTTCAAGATCGTTTCCACGCCGCGGCGGTTCGGGGCCTTTTCGGCGCGAATCGTGAAGCGGACCGGCTCCATCGGCTGGCCGTGGATGTTTTTCGGATAGCGGTCATCCTCGCCAACGGTCCGCACGGGCCCCAGCGCCAGCGTGACCTCCGCCGACAGTCCTTTGAGAAATGCCGCGAGCAGCCAGGCTTCTTCGACGGTCGCCCAAGGCGAGATGATGGCCGCAAATCGTTTCGGCGAAGACTTCACCTGCTCGCGAATCGCCTGCCGCACGGCGGGCAGTACCGCGTCCCAACTCTGAGTCGCTACGGTACCGTTCACGCGCTGCACCGGCGCCGTCAATCGGCGATCAGACGCGATGTCCTTCCAGCCAAAGCGGCCTTCGTCGCACATGAAATGGCCTTGCGCCAGCGGATTGACGCGGGGCTTGAGGCGATAGAGCACGTCTTTGTTCTGTTCGACGGTGATGCTGCACCCCGTGCTGCAGCCGGGGCAAACGCTGTCTTTCACCGTGAGCCACCAGACTCGCTGCTGATAAAGAAAATCCTTGCTGCACAAGGCGCCGACCGGGCATAAGTCGACGACGTTGCCGGCGAGTTTGTTGTTACACGGCTCGCCGGGGAAGATGTCGATTTCCTCGCTCGAACCGCGGTTGATGACCTGCAGCTCCGCCGAGCCGCTGATCTCGCGGGTAAACCGGACGCACCGCGTGCACATAATGCAGCGGTCGGTGAAGAGCGTGATTTGCTCGCCAATGTGGTCCTTATCCGGCTTGATGTTTTTCGGTTCCTGCAGCCGGCTGTAGCCGCGGCCGTATTTGTAGCTGTAATCCTGCAGACCGCACTCGCCGGCCTGATCACAGACGGGACAATCGAGCGGATGGTTGAGCAGCAGGTATTCCAGCGTCGCTTTCTGGGCCTGTTCCACCTTCGCGCTGTTCGAGACGATGACGGTGCCGTCCTTGACGGGCGTCTGGCAGCCGGGAACGAGCTTGGGCTGCATGGCGACGGTGCCGTCGGGCTTCTTATCGCCGACTTCGACCAGGCACATGCGGCAACTGGCGACAACGCTGAGCTGCGGATGCCAACAGTAGCTGGGGATTTCCACGCCGGCCCTTTGCGCGGCCTGAATACAATTCAGCCGCTCATTCGGGGCAAGTTCGACGGGGATGTTGTTGACGGTAACAGTGGGCACCGTGATCAGCCTTTTTCAATAGACCTAGAACTCAAGCGAACAAGAGACGTCCGCGCGGCTTGGGGATGTTTCGCCCCAAATCCTTTGCCATTTCGATCCACTCCTGCATGACGGTCTGCACATGCTGCAAGGCGAGTTCATATGTTTCTCCATCCGCGGCGCATCCCGCCAATTCCGGCACTTCCGCAACGAACGCCTGATCGACGTCGCTCCAGTAGATGATGATTTCATAGGGGGGAAGCTTATTCATCCGCATGACCTTCGGCCTGGGAGTTGTCCGAGTGTTCGGACCTGGAGGCAATTCCGTATTTGACAAACACATTCCGGACCTGCCTGACTTGATACGGTTTTGCCTGTTTACCTTTTGGTTGCAAGTTCAGGATTTCCTCAATGTCGTCACGAGTAAAAATGTGATGATCGCCTTTTACACGTTCGTTAAACTCGTACTGAATCAGCAGATTTCTCAATTCACGAAATGGATTGCCGCATCTGCCGATCCGGAGAGAACTTTCTCCAAGGCTTGCTTCCACGTCGCCATCCGTGATACCCATAAGTTCGCTGGTGGCCCACCATCCTCTCGATTCAATGCGCCGCCATGAGTTCTTCCGCCGGTTTGATCGTCTTTCGTTTCTGTTGAATGTATTCCTCAAAGTCTCCCCGAAACTTCTTGATCGCATTCTTCACCGGCCATGCGGCGCCGTCCGACAAGCCGCAGATCGTCGTCCCGGGGATGATGCCCATCGAACCGGCGACTTCCGCCAATAAATCCAAATCGCGTTGTTGCCCTTCCCCCGAACGGATGCGGTGCAGGATTCGCGTCATCCAGTTCGTTCCTTCCCGGCACGGAGTGCACTGGCCGCACGATTCATGCGAGAAGAAACGGCAGCAGTTGTACAAAACATCCACCATGTTGACGGTCTCGTCGATGACAATTACCGCCGCGGTCCCCAGACCCAGGCAGCCGGCTTTGCCCGGTCCATTGAAGTCGAGCGGAATGTCGAGTTCGTCCGCCGACATAAAGCCCATGCTGATCCCGCCCGGAACAACCGCTTTCACCTTGCGGCCGTGCGGCACGCCGCCGCCCTGCTCTTCGATGAGTTGCCGTGATGTCACACCCAAAGGCAATTCATAGCAACCGGGCTTATTCACATGACCGCTGATGCAATACAGCTTCGGTCCGAAACTGCCGGGATCGCGCGGGTTATTCGGATCGGGGGGCACGCCGATGGATTTGAACCACGCCGAGCCGCGATCCAGAATCTGCTTCACGCAGGCCATGGTCTCGATGTTATTCACAATCGTCGGCTTGCGGAAGAGACCTTCCACGGCGGGAAACGGCGGCTTGATCCGCGGCCAGGCGCGCTTCCCTTCGAGGCTCTCAATCAACCCGGTCTCTTCCCCGCAGATATACGCCCCGGCCCCGCGATGCAGATAGACATCGAGTTTGAAACCGGTCCCCAGGACATTGTCGCCAAGAATTCCGGCGGCATAACAGTCTTTTACAGCCTGTTCTAATGCGCGATAGCTTTTGCCATATTCATATCGAAGATAAATATAGGCACAACTCGACTTGATGGCATGGCACGAGATGGCGATCCCTTCGAGAATCTGGTGGGGATCATCTTCCATCAGGATGCGGTTATTGAACGTGCCCGGCTCGCTTTCGTCGGCGTTGATGGCGAGATAGATCGGCCCCGGATGGCCTTTGGGTAAGAAGGTCCATTTGACGCCCGTCGGAAACCCGGCTCCGCCGCGGCCGCGCAGCCCGGAATCCTTGATGACGTTGATGACGTCGTCGGGCGGCATGGAGAGGGCCTTTTTGAGGCCTTCATAACCGCCGTCGCGGCGATACGTCTCCAGCGACGCACTTTGCGGCTTGCCGACGCGGGCTAGGAGAACGGGTTCAAAGGGCATATCGAAAAATCCTGCAATCGTTTTAATTTACGTCTGAGTTAGAGCGCATCTACCCAATTTTTTGAATTGGGTGTGTACTCAAAGAGAACTTCCCAGCAATCTTCATCTACGAGATCACAAAATATCTTCACCCTCTTCAGGCTCACGAACAAGGTTTTCGCCTACGATCAGGTTAATGCTTGATTGAACTGTCCGTTTTTTTGCGGTGTACACGTGATGTTCAAAGTCTTGGCCGAGATCAATAGTCCCCTTTGCTAGAGGCCCCTTCTGACTAGGGCACGACGTTCGTAGAAGAATTTGATCCGGCAATAGAGGCAACTCAAAATTACTGCCGTCCCACGGACCACCTTTGAAAATAGCTTTCATTACATCGGCCTCGATCCGGTTTCCAATTCGACCGTTTGTGGACTTCCAGTAGACCCGATGTCGACTTCCGCCAATGTGATGGGATCGACCCAGACAACTTTTCCATCTCGTAACGTCGGAACGACGCGACCGGCCTGCGCATGTTGACGCAGCGCATCCGCGATGCCTTGTTCGATAGCGGCTTGAATGATCTTGGGATCGCGAAAAGCCTGATCGATTCGTTCATTTGTTTGCTGCGGTGTCATATGCACTCCTCAACTCAGCCCACGCATCGGCGTCAACCACCTCGACATCATCCCGACACTTCGCTGCGGCAACGAGCCGAAAATCTCCAGTTTGTGAATTATCGTAAAACGCTCCACTCGTCTGCCAGCGGCAGATATAGATCGAAAAGATTGCGGACGCTGCGAAAGTAACGCCGTCGAATCGTGTCTTGGGGAACTTCGTGACCGCCGGACTCGACTCGCAGCGCCACACGACCGACATTCAAATGTGGACTTCGCAGCCAAATGTAAACCAGTCGAAACTGATATCCTCGCTCCTGTTGGAGTCGTTTAATGAATGAGGCAAAAGTACGCGACGCTAAAGTTGTTTCAAAGGCAAAACTTTCGCCGCGATTTGAGAGTTCCTCAATGCGATCCAACATGATTCGCCCCGCCTGGACGGCCACGCCTTCCGGGTTAAACGGAGAGAGTCCTTTCGCAATTTCATCGGCATTCACAAATTCCATCACGGTCAGTTTGTCGTGCAGCAACCGCACCGCCGCGGTGCTTTTTCCCGAACCATTCGGGCCGCCTAGCACGATCACACTTGGAGCAGACACGACGTAATCATTCTTTCTCACAACCCTCCGATCAACGTCTCCGCCTTGTCTTTCGTCAGATTCATGTGGCAATTGTCGTTGACCAGCACGCAGGGCGCCCCTTCGCAGGCCCCTAAGCATTCGGCGTATTCCAGCGTGATCTTCCCGTCCGCCGTCGTCTGCCCCGGCTTGATGCCGTGTCGTTCGCACAGGTCAGCCAGCAGTTCTTCGCCGCCGCGCAACATGCAGCTCAAGCTGCGGCAGACCCAGACGCGGTGTGTGCCAAGCGGATGGTGTTCGTCGCGGAAGAACCCGTAGAACGACATCGCGTCGTGCACTTCGGACGGATGCAGTTCCAGCAGTTCCGCGATTTCCCGAATCGCTTCCGTCGAGACGTGCCGCAACTCGTCCTGCACCATATGCAGGGCCGGCAACGTGACGGCCTGCTTGCTGGGATAGTTCGAGAATTTGTCGCGAATCTTCTGGCGAATCGCGTCGGAGAGTACGGGCATGAAAACGTGTTCCTGGGTCGAGGGCTAATGAGCCGGCCAAGCGCAAGCGTTTGATTTGACCATTAATAATTCACCGATCCAACTCCGCGGCGATAATGTTGATGCTTCCTAACACCGCGACGACGTCGCTCAACTGATGGCCGCGAATCATGTGCGGGAACACGGCAAAATGAACGTAGGACGGCGGACGGCACCGCGCGCGGTACGCACGGCTGGTCCCGTCGCCGACGATGTAAAACCCTAATTCGCCGTTCGGGGATTCTTGAGCCGCGTAAAGCTCCTCGTGCGGGCTGCCCGATCCGCGGTTCGGCATGATGACTTCAAAATGCTGAATCAGTCCTTCGATGCTGCGATAAACGGCCGGCTTGGCGGGAATCACCGCGCCCGTTTCCGGGTCGATATTGATCGGCCCCGCGGGAATGTTTTCGATCGCCTGCTCGATAATCTTCAGGCTTTCCAGCATTTCCGCCATCCGCACCAGATACCGGGCGTAACAGTCGCCTGTCTTCGAGGCGATCACTTTGAAATCGAAATCTTTGTAGGCGAGATACGGCTCGTCTTTGCGAAGATCCCGAAGCACGCCGCTCGCCCTGGCAATCGGCCCGGTGCAGCCGTAGTTGATGGCATCTTCCTTCGTCAGCACGCCGACGCCCTGCACGCGGTCGATGAAAATCCGGTTGCGCGTGAGCAGATGATGAACCTCGTCATGGACTTTGCGAAAGCCCCGGCAGAAGTCGCGGACCATGTCGACCCAGGCGTTGTTCACGTCGAACAGCACGCCTCCGACGCGGGTATAGCTGGTGTGAAACCGCTGGCCGGACGCGAATTCGACGATGTCGTAGATTTTCTCCCGCTGATAAAATGCGTACAAAAACGCCGTGAACGCGCCGAGATCGAGCGCGCACGTGCCGACATTCAGCAGATGATCGTGCAGCCGCATCAGTTCGGCGCAGATCGTCCGCAGATACTTGCACCGCGGGGTCAGTTCGAGATCGAGCAGCTTCTCGACGGCGTGATGCCAGGCGATTTCATTGGCCATCGGCGAGATGTAGTTCATCCGGTCGACGATGGTCACATACTGGTTGAAGTCGAGATGCTCGCCGAGCTTCTCGAAACCGCTGTGGAGATACCCGATATGCGGCACGCAATTGACGACGGTCTCGCCGTCCAGCGTGAGAATCAGCCGCAGAGTGGTATGCGTGGCAGGATGCTGCGGCCCGAAGTTGAGCGTCCAGAGATATTCCTTCTCCGGGGCGTCCATCTCGGCGAGATCGGAAACTTCAAAGGGCATGATAGTGCTGTCAGCTCTCCGCACGGGTGAGGACGGTGAAGTTGTGCCGTTCGCCGCGGCCTTTCAAAGGGTAATCTTTTCGCAACGGGTGGGCCGTGAATTCTTCGGGCATCAGAATCCGCCGCAGATCGGGATGGCCGGTGAACGTGATGCCGAACATGTCGTACACTTCCCGCTCCAGCCAGTCGGCCGACTTCCACAGGGCATACGCCGACGGCAACTTCGGATCGGGATCGTTGACGAACGTCTTCAGCACGACCCGTTCGCCGGTCTGCGTGTTGACCAGTACATAGATGACGCCGAAGCGGTCTTTCGCACCATCGTATTCGAGGTAGTCGACCGCCGTGATCTCCGAAAGAAAATCGAACCCGCCGTCGTGTTTCAGGCAGCGAAGCACGGCGTCTAAGTTTTCAGCGGGAACTTCGACGCGGCGGTTGTCCCGAAACTGGCTGAATTTCAGGCCAGCTTGAGCGAATTTGGCGGTCAGGAGTTCTTGATGCGACATCACGGCCTCGAAAACTTCGATTGGCTTTCCACAATGCGGTTCTATTTCAAGATCGTCAGTTGCTCGTTCGCCTCGCGGATGCGAATCAACTCGTCGGCATCAAACGGCGCCGGGCCGGTCGGCGTCGTGCGCCGCGCGAACTCCCGCCCGTTGATTGTGCCGGTCCGCATCACTTTATTCTGCAGTTCAATCACCCCGGCCAGCAATTGTTCCGGCCGCGGCGGACAACCGGGGACGTACAGGTCCACGGGGATGAACCGATCCACTCCCTGGACGACGGCATACGTGTCGAACACGCCGCCGGTGCAGGCGCACGCCCCCATCGAGATGCACCATTTCGGCTCCGGCATCTGCATCCAGATTCGCTGCAGCACGGGCAGCATTTTCATGACGACGCGCCCGGCGACGATGAGCAGGTCGCATTGCCTAGGACTGAACCGCATGGCCTCGGCGCCGAACCTTGCCAGATCGTGCCGAGACGACGCGGTCGCCATCAGTTCGATGCCGCAGCACGCCGTGGCGAAGGGCATCGGCCATAAGCTGTTGCAGCGCGCCCAGTTCGCAGCCCAGTCCAGGGACGTGATCTGCACATTTTCCGGCAGGGAATTCAGCGCCATCGGAAGACCCCTTTTCTCCAGGCATAGACGTAAGCGATGGCAAGCGTTCCCATGAAGACCAGCATGACGCCGAACACCGTGCGGCGCAGCTCCATCGGGATTCCGCCCTCATCCAGGTAGGCGCTCACGGCCCACGGATAGAGAAACAGCAACTCGACATCGAACACCAGGAAGAGAATCGCCACCAGATAAAATTTCACATCGAACGGCTGCCGCGCATCGCCGACGGGATCCATGCCCGATTCATAAGGCATCTGCTTGACGGCCGTTTTCTTGCTCGGACCGATCAGGTGCGCGAGAACGAGCGTGGTCAACACAAAGCCGACCAGCACTCCCGCGTACAGCAGCACCGCGACAAACGATGGCATAATCAGTTGCCAAATCGAGAGTTAAAGTCACTTTTTCCAGCCGCGACATCGGCCAACGACTTCCCAAGGATTTCGAAAGCCCGAGTTGAGGGATTCTAGGGGCCATCACGTCGGCCTGCAACCGTAATCAGCAGAGGAATCGAGTACGAATTATCATCGCAACTATCTCAATTGAAAAGAATTAAGGCGATAGTCTCAACTTTGAGAATCGCGAACTCGTCCGTCGGGCTTCACGGCCGGTAAGCCGTGTCCGCGTTTCCAGAATGACCTTGACCGCAACTTCATTCCTGGTCTATGGTTCTGTCGACAGAACACCCGAAGGATCAAGTTGGTAAGGTCAAGTCCCATGACAGCCAAGTCGTCGCCCCGGTTCAGCGTGATCATCCCCGCGTACAACTACGGGAAGTATGTGAGCCGTGCCATTGATTCGGCACTCGCTCAGCAGGGGGAGCATCAACCGCAAGTGATTGTCGTGGATGACGGCTCCAAAGATGACACGCCGCAAGTCACTGCACAGTATGGGGATCGGATTATTTCCCTCCGGCAGATCAATCAGGGAGTCTCAGTCGCCCGCAATCGGGGAATCCAGGAGGCTCAGGCCGAATGGCTCGTCTTCCTTGATGCCGACGACCGGCTGCTTCCCACGGCGTTGGATCGATTTCAAGCGTCGATTGCCGGAGATTCCCAGGCCCGCATTCATTTCGGGCATTATTTTTCCACTGACGCCGACGGGTCTTCCCGGGAGTCCAAGCCGCGGCCTCCGATGCACGTCCCCCTCGAAAACTTCCGCCGCTTTATTCAGCGGCAGTTTACCATCAGCACCGGGACGGCCTGTTATCACCGAGACGTGTTTGAGAGGATTCGTTTCCCGGTCGGCATGACCAATGGTCAAGACGTTGTTGTCGATGCGCTCGCCCTGGCCTGTTTCCCCGCGCGCACCATTCCGCATCCCCTCGCAGAGATCTTCGCCCACCCGGGCCGCAATCGCGATAATGTGGAACGCCTGGTCCGCTGCGGCACGTCGACGGTCGATGCCGTCTTCAATCCCGACATCCTTCCGCCGGACGCGATGCGATTAAAGCCGATGTTTCTGGCCCGCTGGAATCTGACATTGGCCAGGGCGTGCTACCGGGCCGGCGATTACCGGCGGGCGCGCGATTATTATCGCCAAGCCGCTGCAAACCGGTGGACGTCGCTGCTGCACCTGACCCACGGGGTCCGCTTTCTCAAATCGGTCTTGCGCGCCGCTTGAGGAAAATCCGCGGCACGTCCACCGGAATTCGTGCGCTCGCCCTGATCACGCCAGTGCGTGAAACACCATCCCTGTCAGCAGCTTCGGATAGAAATACGTGCTCTTCGGCGGCATCGTCTCGCGGTTGCTGGCGATCTCCTCGACGTGGTCAATGGTCGCCGGAGGAACGAGACAGCCGAGCCGGCATTCCTTCTTGCCGACGGAGGCCGTCACTTCATCCAGCCGATGCACGTAAGTGCAAGCCGGCTGTGCGGACGGATTCGCCTGCTTCAAAAGATGATCGAGCACCAGCTTGTGCAGCAGGCTGACGCCCAGCGATTGCCACGCCGGGCTGTGATCGGCGGCGAGCGATTTCATCGGTGAAGCGTCTTTCACCCGAGCGAAACACCATGTCTGATCGGCGGCCGTGCCGAAGCCGAAGACGTTTTGCCCGCCGTCCATCTCGACGTGTTCCCAGGCTTCCTGCGCGGCTTTCTCGCCGGCGCCTAGAACTTTGATTTCAAAATGCGATACAAGCGCCGCCTGCAACTGGGGCATGGTCATCTCGCCAAGACCCGTGACGAGCCGGTGCGTGGGGAGCACCTGCAGTCCGGGGTCCTGCATGCCGACGAACATCATCAGCACGAAATTCGGCGGGGCGTTGTCGTCGGGGAGCTGGCCGGCGGCCTTCAATTCCCGGCGATAATTCAGCGACGTTTCATAGCGGTGATGCCCGTCGGCAATGAAGACGGGCTTCTCGCGCATGCCGGCCCGCACCGCGTTGATCACTGCCGGATCGGTAACGACCCACAGCCTCTGCTTCACGCCGAGATGGTCGGTCGCTTCGATCGCCGTCAGCGACCGGCAATGCTCGTCGAGCTTCTGCTGAACCGATTGCCGCTCATCAGGATAGAGACCGAACACGGGGGAGAGATTTGCCTTGCAGGCCTGAAAGAGCATGAGCCGATCGGCTTTCGGTCCGGACAAGGTCTGCTCGTGCGGAAAAACCTGCCCGCCGAACTCTTCGAGCCGGAGCTTGCCGAAGAACCCTTTGCGAAGATAGGTCTTCCCGTCCCACTGAAATTCCTGGTGATAAACGTACAATGCGTCTTCGTGCTCCTGCAGCAGCACGCCGTCGGCACGCCACACCTTCCAGAAGTCGGCGGCCCGCTTGTACCGGGCGTTCGGATCGACGTCGCCCGGTTCCGCCCGGTTCAATTCCAGCCGGATCACATTGCACGGATGCTTTTTGTAAAGCGCGTTCTGGAAGTCCCCATCGATGACGTCATACGGCGGACAAACAACATCCGAGAGATCGCCGACTTGCGACAAATCATACCGCCAGCCGCGCAGGGGATTGACATCAACCATGATCGTTTACCTGTTCCGCTTCAAAATGCCCGGGAAGACCGCACGACGCGATATCGTAACGAGGAACAACGCTTCTGCGAAGCGTTGCTAAGTTTGGCTCGCGGCGGCGATGAACCTGGCCGCACGGTCGAGATCCTTCACGCCCGGCGACGATTCCACGCCGCTGGCCACGTCAACGCCCCAGGGCAGAACGGCGGCGATCCCGGCGGCGACGTTTGCCTCCGTCAGCCCGCCGGCAAGAATCAGCGGCGGCCAGGCGTCGCAGCGATAGGACGATCGCAGCACATCCCAGGGCGGGGAGTGCCCCGTGCCGCCGTAAGTCCCGGCGACCTTGGCATCGATCAGGCAGCCGAAGAGGCGAACCCGCAAACGTTGACAGTCAGTGAGATACTTCTCGAGATCAGCGAGATCAGCTCCCATGCGCCAGGCGCGGATCAGCGGCGTGTTCGGCAATACGGTTTGCAGGTCCGCGAGAAACTCCGGCCGTTCATCGCCGTGGAGTTGAATCATCGACAGGCCGCAGTCGGCGACGATTTCTGCGATTTCCGTCACGCTGTGATTCACGAAGACCCCGACGGACCGAATGGATGCCGGCAGCCGGGACGCGATTTCCCGCGCGATCGGCCGTGAGACACAGCGCGGCGAGGAGGGATAGAAATTCAAGCCGATGGCGTCCGGCGACAGCGCCGCGACCTGTTCCGCCGTCGTGAGGTCCCTGATACCGCAGATTTTGATCCACATGCTCATCAGATTACCCGATGGATGCCGTACCGGTCGAGGGCTTCGCAAGGCACGTTCTGCTTGAATGCGACCGCAGGGTGCGTCATCGCTTCGCTCGACACACCCGACATCGAAGAACTGTCCTGCCGAGAAAGCCGCCGCTTAGTTGCGGTAGAAGTCGATCCAGTTCAAAGTGAGGGATTGCGGATTGTCGGCGACAAATGCCCGGGGCAAGGACATTTCAAAATAACCGTCCTTCAGCGGAATGCCCCGGGCCGGTTTGCCGTCGGCGCCGACCAGGCGAATCTTCATCCAGTACGGGCTCTCGGAGTCGAGCGGGGCCTCTTCCTTGCCGTCCAGCCACAGCCGCACTTTTGGCGGCTCCTCGTGGGACGACACTGCCGCCGCGAGGGTGACCTTGCCGTTGGAAACTCGGAAACTCTCCAGGCCTTTCAAGTGCAGCCTGAGCGAGACGGTCTCCGTCCAGTCGCCTGCAGTCCGTTCGATGACCGCGTGGCTGATCCCTGCCGGACTGCGGACCGTGACCGTCGTTTCGTCATCCTCGACGCGGACTTTCACCTGGTCCGTGTCCCTTTTGGCCGTAACTTTGAACTTCGGGGCGTCCTCGTCGTCGGTCAAATTCCTGATCAGGTGCCTTGCCTGATGATGCATCCTCCATTTGAGCAGCATCGACATAGGCCACAACTGGCTCCAGGTCATCAGGTACGCCCCTTTGACGGTGGGCCGCCAGGAGTTTTCCGCTTCCTGGAAGACGAGATACCCCGTTCCCTCCTGTTTGCGGTAACTGTCGATCAGCGCCCAGCGGATGTACGCTTGCAGATCGCCGTGGTGCTGGTCGTGCAGCGAGACGACCTTTCGGCCGCTGGGCGCGTGACGTTCCGTCAGCTTCCGATGCAGCCGATCCAACTGTCTGACTGATGTGACCTGCGGGAAGCGAAACGTCAATTCATTCGATAACGGAGCAAACGCGCTGATCATCTGCGCGTTGTTCGTTTGAATCAGCGTCACGTCGTCCGACGCATACCGGCTGAGGAACTCCGTGTAATAGGTCTGGATGTTGCCTGCGGCTTCTGCCGAGACTCCGAAGATTGCGCTCACCAAGGCCGCATCCCGGCGCTCGGGGTGAATCCACAATTGGGTGATGGCCCGGACGTTGGGCATGGGGTCCGGCAGGGCAACGCACGGAGAGGGCTCAAAACCCAGGCCCAGCAGCGTTTCGCCGGCGTCGTCCAGATATTCCGCCACGCGGCTCGGCGGGCGATTCTTCGTTTCGTCGAACAACACGATCTGCGGTTCGCCGTTCATCCGCTGCGTGAAATAGATCAACCAGGGGATCAGCAAATAAAAGCCGGCGACCAGGATCGACCCGGCGACGATCAGTCTCGGCCACTGAGAGTAGTCCATGAGCGACTCCTCAACCCAAAGCCCGCCGACGGCGCCGGGACCGGTCCCGGCGATGCCCTCGCCGGGCTTTGTTATTCCGCAAACGCCGCGTCGAAGGCCCGGCCGGAGGGTTCAAAATCGACGTTCTTGCAATACTGGCACGCCTCGCGGGCGCCGTGTTCCCGGTCCATCCCGGAATCTTCCCATTCCACCGACAACGGCCCGGCGTACTTGGCGGCATTCAGCGCCCGGATGATGTCCTCGAACTGCACGCCGCCGCGGCCCACGCTGCGGAAGTCCCACCCGCGCCGCGGATCGCCGAACGACAGATGGCTCGAGAGAATGCCCGACTTCCCGTTGAGCGTGACCTTCGCGTCCTTCATATGAACGTGATAAATTCGGTCCGGAAACGCCCGGATGAATTCGACCGGGTCGACCCCTTGCCAAATGAGATGGCTGGGGTCGAAGTTGAAGCCGAACTCTTCGCGGTTGTCGAGTGCCTGAAGCGCCCGCTGCGACGAATAAATATCAAAGGCGATCTCCGTCGGATGGACTTCCAGCGCGAACTTCACGCCGCATTCCTGGAACACATCGAGAATCGGATTCCAGCGATCGGCGAGCAGCTTGAACCCGGCGTCGTACATCGCCTTCGGCGTCGGCGGGAAATCGTAAATCAAATGCCAGACGCTCGACCCCGTGAACCCATTGACGATGCCCAGCCCCATCTTTTTCGCGGCTCGGGCCGTGTTTTTCATTTCCTCGATGGCTCGCTCGTTCACCTTGTCCGGCTTGCCATCGCCCCAGACGTACGGCGGCAGGATCGTCTTGTGCCGGGCGTCGATGTTGTCCAGCACGGCCTGGCCGACGAGGTGGTTCGAAATCGCGAAGACCTGCAGGTCATAGCGTTCGAGGAGTTCGCGTTTGCGTGCGCAGTAGGTGTCGTCGGAGAGGGCCTTGTCGACTTCGAAATGATCGCCCCAGCAGGCGAGTTCCAGGCCGTCGTAGCCGAAATCTTTCGCCTTCTTGCAAAGTTCTTCGAGCTTGAGATCGGCCCACTGGCCAGTAAACAGCGTCACAGGACGAGCCATGGCAAATACCCTTTCCGCCTCGAGGTGTGTGCGTCAGGAGTGTCGACGAAAAACCGCCGCGACTTGCAGGATGGGCCGAGTCTTCGAGTCCCACCATTCCGCCGTTTCCAACGACATTTGACAGTAGCGCAGCCGGAATAGAAAGTCAACGGTTCGCGATGCTTCGCAAAAGCGCCGTGAAGCCAACCTCTTCTCACGTCCCCCGTGCGGCATCCCGGGAAAAACGGTCAGTCCGGCTGGCGCTGAGAGTGCGCTCCCAAGGCTCGATGGGCCCCGGCTTGATGGTAAACAGAGGATGCGCCTCGGGGGTTTTCACGTCTTGCCACCGCAGAAAAATGTCCGGACTGCGCACCTGAAGTTTACCGAGTAAATGTTGCCATTCGTAGTCGATCTGGCCGGAATTCACGTCGATGCCGACCGGTCCGCGGACCGGCCCGACTTTCTGCCGATCGAACCGATACCCGCGACACTCGGCCTCTTCCAGCACAGAACGAAGATAGGCGTTGATCGCCGAGCAGGGGCCGGCCTGAGCCTGAAATCGATGCAGCTGCGGATGATGGCGGTACCCTCGGGTTTCACCGCGCAGCACGGCCCTTGCCAAGAGCGATTCCCTCCAGAGCGCGACCAGTCCCTGAGAGTCGAGATATTGGGGATGAATCGACCAGATGCGCATGGGGGACTCCTCTTACGCCTGATGCCCAATGCTTCAAGCTCAGCAACCGCGGGTGACGGGATGTCAGCTATTTCTTCTTGTCGGTCGGCACCTTCAAGTAGCCTCCGTCAACGATGTCTTGCCAGTCATCCGTGAATACCAGGGCGTCCACCTTCCGCACATGAGGCGGGGCGTCGTAGGCTGGTTGTGCAATCGTGCCGAAAAACTGAAGTCGCTCGAATGTTCCCGGAGAATTCACGGTTTTGATGCCGGTGTATTCGAGAATCTTTGTCCCGTTGACCCATAGGCCGACTTCACCTGTGTCTTCCGTCGCCCACTTCATCTTGAATACGCATGCATGCCACTTCTCGTACTCTAACGGGATCGGCTTCTCCTGATTGTAGCCGTTCTGGTTCGGGTAGTAGGCGTCGTTGACTTCCAACTTGCGGTTCACGTGGTACGTCGGGTTGCCGACCCAAGTGGTAAATCGCTGCATCTCATTGGTGTGGCCCCACGAACCGAAGCTGACGATCCAGCGAATGCCATCCCCCTTGATCTCGAAGCCCTTGTCGGCACTGGCTTCGTCTTTCCCGCTATGCCAGATGTCCCTGCCGTCGATGCGGTCGTACCGAACGAAGAAGCCGTAATAGTAGGTCTTCTCTTTCGCTTCGGGAAGCCGATCGAACTTGACTTCATGCAGGAGTTCTGTCGTCTTGGCTTCGGTCACGTCCCAACGAAACACGTTCCTTCCCTGTGGTGCAGTCTGGTCAGCAACGACCTTGCCTCGCTTGGGATGGCCGGCATTCGCTTCCTTCCATGGCTGCGGAAAGAACGGCGGCTGCGGCAGCCGGTCGCCATCCTTCTGTTTCTCGGCATCGAAGTAGAAATACGGCGGCTCACGCGCGGGCGATGTTTGGTCCAGTGCCTCTGACAGCCCCCATGTTGCCAACAGGGTAGCGATCAGCAATGAAGACGCAATCCACAAGATGGCTTTTTTCATGACCTACCCCACTTCAGCGCGTACAGCCGCTCTTCCAGCGTGCCGTCGCCGTTGACGTCCCGGTCGCGGAGGATCAGGTCGTCGATGTACCGATTGCCCCACAGGTAGTGCCGGTCGGCGGTGGTCGCCGATCCCAAACGCTCTTCGATGACCTGCCATTGCGTGGTGTAGTAATAATGCCGCGTTTCGGTCAGCGTGCCGGCGGTATAATTCTTGGCGACGGTCCGGTAGTTCCGCGCATCATACTGATACTCGGCGACCGTGTTCGAACTGTCGACCAGTTTCGTCATCCGGCTCCAGGCGTCATACGTCGCGGCATAGGTCGACGTCGGCGCGGCGGGCTGCGGGATCGTCGTCATGTTGCCCGCGGGATCGAGCATTGAGAGCCATGCGCGACCTGATTTCCCGAAGAAATCGGAAGACTTCGTGCAACGGCGGGATTGATGAGCCTGCATCATTGAATTGATTTTCGGACTGTAATTACGGCATGTCCATCACTCGGACGTCGATCTGGTACTTCCCCGGCTGGGCACGGTGCAGGTCTCGGACAGCCGCCGTCAGCATCACGATATCGCCCGGACTCAGGAAACACTTTAGGATCAGGCGGGGCATCTCGGGTACTCGTAAATACGATTCAATTAAACCAACCAAAGCGGCACTTCAACAACCAGTCGCCGCCAGGGCAATCGCACAAAACCCAACCAAGCCTATCTTCCCTCAAAGCGAACAGTCCATTTGCCATCAAAGCTGAACTCGAAGACAGTAATGCCGTCCTTCCCCTTTGGTATCACTCCCCTTAAATCCAATTCCTGTGTCAGAACGCTGTGCTCATCGCCCTCTACCCACCACTCGACTATTGTCCTGGCAGGGACTTTTTGCAGCCGCGGAAAAGAGCTGTCGGACTTACTATCGGATACAATCCATCCGCGGCTCGGCTGTGCTGTTCCAAAATTCTTCCAGTCGACAATTCGTATGGTTTTCGGAAACTTACTCCGGACAGAAAACTCCCCTGAGTATGTAGTCGCGTTTTTTGGAGTACAGCCACTTGAAAGCAAAAGGAATATCACGAGCAACCACTCGCAGTGCTGAAAAGCAAACCGACGAATCGATTTCACAATGTTGACCAAGTAAGATAACAAATAGCATAACATCGAGAACTCGCCGGGTGCCACTGGCGTGGGCTTTGGCTCGCCAGTGCTCTTTTTGAATCGTCACTCGGTCCGTCAAGCGCACTGGCGGCCCAAAGCGACCGCCAGTGGCACCCGGCGCGCGAAGTCAGTGAGATGTGGAAAAAAAAACGCCTCGATTGCCGGAGCGAAGATCAACTCCTTGTATATACAGTGCCCAGTCTAAGGCTCCTTAGCAGCCCGTGGTGAAAGTCCGATTGCGGTTGACGATCGCAAAAAATGCGC
>CAYMAO010000053.1:0-30901 GCA_964388415.1 uncultured Planctomycetaceae bacterium
GGAACTACATCACGAACAGCGGCTACCGCTACAGTTAGGCGCAACGCGCTCTAGTCGAAGCCCCAGTAATGGACCGGGGCGAGGCCGAAGCCCACAACTCACAGGTATCGACGATACCACTTCGGCCTCGCCTTTTCAAGACCTCTTTTCATGGAGGAAAGGCGATGGCGCGTAAATATCCAAAGCCCCCGCCAGGTTGGCGGTGGGTGTATTGCATGACAGTTCGGCATTGGCGGTCCGGAAAGAACATGAAGCGGAGGGATGGCCTGCCGTTTCGATTTCTTGTCCGTGGCTGATGCTGATGGTTGATTCCTGACTTCTCTCCGCAGTCCGGTTGAGCGCCGGGCTGCGGTTTCTACTTCTTCTCGGACATCGCCGCCGTGATCAATCTCACTCTCGCCCACGCGGCCATATCCTGACCGGCGGCCTCTGCAGCCGACGTGACAAGGCGTTTCTGTTCCGCCGTCACGGGAATCCGGTAGTGGGACACTTTGGCCACGTGTTCCTGCCGGCATTCGCTCTGGCATGAAACGGCACGCTGTGTCATGATCTGGAAAGGGTCGCGGCCCCGGACGGGGGGATCGTTCGGCCACATCAGGTGGTGGAGACTTTGCAGCACAGGAAATTTTCATGAATCATTGCTGCTGGATCATGGCGTGCCTGCTGCTGGCGGGGAATACGGAGTCGCTTGTTGCACAGTCGCCCCCGGACGCCGCGGAAGTCGCCAAGCTCATTCGCGGGCTGGATGACGCGGATTTTCAAGTCCGCACCCGGGCGACGCGCGCGCTGGGCCGGTATGGAGCCGAAGTGCTGGAACCATTATCCGTGGTTCTGAAAGACGGCAGCCTGGAGCAGCGCGTGCGGGCCATTGAAATCGTGGGACGCATCTACAGCCGCGGCGAGGCGGCCAGTTTTTACAGCGCCGAACAGATTCTGGACCGCGTGGCGCGTGACGCCAATGGCAGCCTGATGGTGTCGGCGCAATCGACGCTGGAGACCAATTACCTGGTTCGCCAGCGGTTGGCCGTTGCGGAAATCGAAAAGATGGGCGGCCGCGTGCTGCTCGTCCAGGCGGCGTCGGCGATCCCCCCCGATGAAGACCTCCCGGCGGATGCCAGCGAGGAAAAGCCGCCTGAGGACGACTCGCTGATCGTCGGCATCATGATCGATCGCACCTGGAAAGGGGGAGACGAAGGCTTAAAACAGGTGCGGCGGCTGTCGAGACTGATGTATCTCTACCGGGACAAGCTGGCGCCGCTCAGTCCGGAAGCCCTGAACGATCTGCAAGCCGATATGCCCCGAATGGTGCAGCAGATTCGCGGCCCGGCCTATCTCGGGATTAAGCCTTTGGATCTCCGCATCAACGGAGCCACCGGGTGCGGCATCGGGGAAGTCACCGCAGGCTCTGCCGCTGCGAAGGCAGGCATGATGCCTCACGATCTGATTACGTCGTTCGACAGCCAGCCGGTGAAAGACTTCAACAGCCTGATCGAGTTGATCGCCGACAAACTTCCCGGGGATAAGGTGAAGATCTCCGTTTTGCGGAACAACGGCGAGTCTGTGGAACTGGAAGCGGAATTGTCCGCCTGGCCGAAACTCAACTTCCCGCCGTGACGCATCTCGGTCCATTCCGTGTCAGCGGCGGAACTCCCGGCTGAGCGAATCGAGCAAAAGCTGTTCGAGTTCTTGATCCCGGCCTTTGGGGATCCAACCCGACGGGCTCGCCTGTCCGACGACGGCCTGCAGATCGCGCTGCAGTGCGTTGTTATCAAGAAATGTCGCTGCGCCCGCCGAATTCGCTGCGGAGGCGACGTCTTCCAGTTCCTTGTAAGCTTCCACGCCGATGAGATAGCCCCCGTCCGCGGGCGTCACCGTCACAAACGCCTTGCGGCGGATCGATTGCAGCGTTCCCTCCAGCCGGCTGCGCAGCGTTGGGGAATCGGGATGCCAGGGTTCCAGCAGGCTGGCGCCGGTCTTGTATTTCGTCTCGATCACGCCGTCGAGCCGGTTTTCCCGTTGAATTTCAAACAGGTTTTTATGCAAGGCATCGACCGATCGCTCCCATACCAGTTCCTGATTGCCGACCTGCACAAACAGCGGATTTCCGGCAGGCGCCGGCCCGCGAAACGCGGCGCACCCCGGCAGCAGCCAGCCCCCGATGGTGAGGACCAGGCAGATCAATCCCGGTGAGCATTTCGAGAGCATCACGCCGATGAACTTGCCGAAAAATGAAAATCACGGTTCGAACGACCGCTCGCGCGTAATGTCTCAGAGATCGCCCGTTCTCTCAAGATCGGATTGAGAACACCGTCTTACGGCGGGTTTGCAATTCCGACTCCAGGCCGTCATTCTGCTCAAATCTGCCAGATGTGTCTGAGTTGTATAAATGCGAAGTTTTGGAGCATTGCGGCGAATACACGCTATGAATAACTTTGTTGCCGTGGCGAAACTGGGGGAGATACCGGCCGGCGAAGGCCGCGCGTTTACGGTGAACGGCCGCCGGGTCGCCGTGTTCTTGAAGGATGGCTCTTATCACGCCATCAATGACACGTGCCCTCATATGGGGGCTTCCCTTGCCGAGGGATATCTGGACGAAGCCGGCGTGCTGTGCCCCTGGCATGCCTGGAAGTTCTGCATTAAGAACGGCGCCTGGCTGGATAATCCCAAATCTCAGATCAAGACCGAGACGTTTGAAGTCCGCATCGCCGGGGAGGAAATCCAGGTGCTGGTCCCCGATCCCCCGCCGCGGACACCCGCGGTTTTAACGGGCTGACCGAGCGGTCCCGGCGTCGCCGACGCCAGGCATTGGTGAATACTCCCTGCGCCGTGAATTCTTGATAGAATCGAGGCTGATACGGGGATGCGTCCCGAACGTCGTTCATGACAGGAATCGCCATGACCATGCTGGCTGTTGTCGTGTTGTCCGCCGTGGTGTTGACGACGGCGTATTTCACCTACGGGGCGTTGCTCACGCGGTTGTTTCAGGTCAACCCGAACGCAAAAACGCCCGCGGTCAACCTACGGGATGACGTCGATTACGCCCCGCTCGCGCCGAACGAACTGCTGAGCCAGCATTTCTCGGCGATCGCGGCGGCCGGGCCGATTGTCGGGCCGATTCTCGCCGGCGTGACGTTCGGCTGGCTCCCCGCGCTCATTTGGATTCTGATCGGCAGCGTGTTCATCGGCGGTCTGCACGATTTTTCGTCGCTGATGGCGTCGATCCGGCACAACGCGCGGTCGATGGCCGAGGTCATTCGCGAACACGTCAGCCGCCGGGCGTTCTTATTGTTCCTCGCCTTTGTCTGGCTGGCGCTGGTGTATATCGTCGTGGCGTTTACGGACATCACGGCGAGGTCGTTCGTCGGTTCGCAGACGCTGGAAAACGGCGAAGTCGTGTCGGGCGGCGGGATCGCCTCGTCGTCGCTGATGTATCTCGCGCTGCCGATCCTCATGGGACTCGCGATGCGGTACGGCAAAATGCCGATCGGACTGGCAACGGCCATTTTTCTGCCGCTCGTCGGCGTCACGATTTGGGCCGGTCAACACGTGCCGTTTGATCTGACGCGATATTTCGTCGCCGAAGGCCGGAGTCCGGAAGAGGCCCAGGCGCTGGCGGTGAAGTCGTGGGACTTGCTTCTGTTGTTGTATTGCGGCATTGCGTCGGTCGTGCCGGTGTGGATGCTGTTGCAGCCTCGCGGTCATCTGGGGGGATATTTCCTGTACATCGCACTGTTCGGAGGGGCCGCGGGCCTGGTTTTGAAGAGCGTGCTGGGTCAGGAGACCATCCAATATCCGCAATTCAACGGGTTTGTGACGCCCCAGGGCGACATGCTGTTCCCTTTGCTGTTCATCATGATTGCCTGCGGGGCATGCAGCGGATTTCATTCGTTGATCGCTTCGGGGACGACATCCAAGCAGTTGCGGTCGGAAAAGGATGCGAGGTTAATCGGGTACGGCGCGATGCTGCTAGAGGGCATGGTCGCCGTGATTTCGCTGTGCTGCGTGATGCGATTGGCTCAAAACCATCCTTTGGTGATGAATCCGAAAGCCGTCAAGCCGAACCTCGTATACGCCGAGGGGATTGGCGCCTTCATGCAGGCGCTGGGCGTGCCGGGACAGTTCGCGGTGTCATTCGCTCTCATGGCGTTCACGACGTTTGTGTACGATACGCTGGATGTCTGCACGCGGCTGGGGCGGTTCATCGTTCAGGAACTCACCGGCATGCACAATGCGAAAGGCCGCTGGATCGGGACGATTGTCACCGGCGGGGCGCCTGCGTTTTTCGTCATGCTGACGCTGAACGGCCCGGATGGAAAGCCGCAGCCGCTCTATCGCATCTTCTGGAATTTGTTCGGAGCGAGCAACCAGTTGCTCGCCGCGCTGACGCTGCTGGGGATTACCGTCTGGCTGTGGAAAACGCGCCGGGCGAAGTGGGTCTGGCTGGTTGCCGGAATTCCGACCGTCTGGATGTACGCCATGAGTTCCTGGGCGCTGGTGCAGATCATTTCGTCGAATGTGAAAATTTTGCAGGGGCAATCGACGCCGCTCTTGGCGAATCAATTGATCGTCGGCATCTCGTCGTTGTTGATGATCCTGGCGGTGGCCATGCTGTGCGAAGCGGCGCTGGCGCTGTTCGGCGGCAAACGCGGTACTCCGGGACCAAATCTGCCGGCGGCAGTGCCGGCGTAAGACAATGAAGCCCAGGGATTGCAATCCCTGGGCTTCCTGCGAACGTGCTCGTGTTGCGTTACGCGAACAGTTCCTGCACCACTTCCCCGCCGTCGACAATTTTCAGCGGGCGGCCGATGGGGCTCATATTTTCTTTGGCAGGGTCGATCTTCAGCGCGTGGCAGACGGAACTGAAGAAATCAGGGACGGTCACCGGGCGGTTTTCGACGGCCATGCCGTCTTTCGACGACGCGCCGATGACTTGCCCCCCTTTCACGCCGCCGCCGGCAACGAGTGCGTTGAAGCACCGCGGATAATGGTCGCGGCCGGTGCGGGGGTTGATCTTCGGCGTGCGGCCGAATTCGCCCATCCAGACGACGAGCGTCTTATCGATCTGGCCGCGCTGCTTCAAATCGGCAATGAGGCCGGCGAGCGCGGGGTCCACCGTGCCGGCGTTGCGTTTGACGGCGTCGAAGTTCTCCTGGTGCGTGTCCCAGCCATTCATGCGGACTTCGACAAACGTCACGCCGGATTCCACCAGGCGTCGGGCCAGGAGGCATCCTTTGCCGAACGAAGAATCTCCATAGAGGTTTTGAGTTTCTTTGGATTCGCCGGCGAAATCGAACGCCTTGATCTCCGGGCTGAGGACCAGCTTGGAGGATTTGTCGTAAATCCGGCGGTGATTTTTGACGACGACGTCCCCGCCGCGCGCCGCGAACTCGTCTTCTAACGTGCCGAGCAGCCCGAGCCGACGCTGAAAGCGCTTGGTATCATTGCCGTTCGTCGTCACGTTTTCCGGCGGGTTGCCGGGGTTCGAGACGTGGAAGGGTTCGTAGTCGACGCCGAGAAAACCGCCGCTGCTGCCGGAGTTCGGCATATTGGCCCGTCCATCGCCGATGGTGACGACCGAAGGCAACTCATGATCCGATGGTGCGATTTCCTTGGCGAGACACGCGCCGAACGAGGGATGCTTGACCGAACCCGACGGGATGTAGCCGGTGTGGAGTTGATACGTCGCGCGGTCGTGCTGGCCTTCCTTGTTGGTCATCGATCGAATGACGGCAATTTCCTTCATCATGGCGGCGGTCTTTTCCCAACCGTTGGCGATCCGAATGCCGGGGACGGCCGTCGGAATGGCCTCCGTCGGGCCGCCGTTTTCGGTGCCGGGCTTCGGGTCGAATGTTTCCAACTGGCTGGGTCCGCCCTGCATCCAGAGGACGATCAGCGAGCGGCCCTCTTTGCGCAACTCTTCGGCCTGGAGCGCCATTGTGCGGCGGAAGTTGAACATCCCGGCGGCAGCGGCCGTCGCGGCCAAAAAACTGCGCCGCGAGCCGGACCGGCCGGACATTTGAATCTGATCGAAGCGGAAGGAGTTCATTTCGAATCGACTCACAATAAGAGGGACGGTCCCGCCGTCGCCGACGGCGGGCTTTGGTTAGCGTTTCGATAGGAACTCGCTGGAATTCAACAGGCACCAGAGCAGGTCCTCAAAGGCTTCGCTTCGATTGCCGACCTCATTGAGATAGGCCGATGCCGCTGCCTGTTCCCGGGCGGACGGCTCGCGGGCCAGCACCAGCAGGTAGAGTTCGCTGAGGGCATCGCCGTCGTGTTTCTGCTCGCGGAGAATCTTCGCCAGCCGCGTATTGCCGTTGGCGGCGATCGCTCCGCGGAAGAGGGGTGAATTCATCAGGAACAGCGTCTGGGGGACGTTTCCGGTGATGTCTTCCTGGGATGTCGAGGGATCAAAACCGAACAGCACGTGGAACTGAAAGCGCGGCCCCCGCTGCCGGGCGAACGGTCCGCCCATCATGTCATTGTCGCCGGCACGCTCCGTCGGATCGTTCAAGCCCAGCACCTGAACCAGCGCGTTGAACACCTGGTCGGCCCTCAACCGGGTCGGCGTCTGGGCGGCGAACGGCAGCGTCTGTTCGGACACGGCTTGCGGACGGATCTGGCGCTGATAGGTGTCCGTCAGCAGGATCGTTTTCATCAACCAGCGAACATCGTATTTCCGGGCGACGAAGCCTTGAGCCAGCGCATCCATTGCCGCCGGAAACCGGGCGGTCCGTGTCGGACCGAGATCGTCAACCGGCATGTAAAACCCTTCGCCGAGCAGTTCGGCCCACAGCCGATTGATCAACGCCCGGGCGAACCACGGGTTGTCCGCCGCCGTGAAGGCCTTGGCCACGGCCATGCGGCGGGCCTCGTCGGACAGTTCCTCGCCGGGCGAGGATTCATCGACGAAAAATTTCGGATGCGTCAGCTTTCCTTTCGACGACGGGTCAGTCAAGTCGGACATGAAATACTCGGACGAACCGCGGCCGGGGCGCTCCGGCATCGGCGGCAAGTCCTTCAATTCCTTGACCGTTAACCCGCCGTCCTTGTTGGCGTCGGCGAGTTCGAAGACCCGGCCGATGATCTGCCGCAACTGCTGCGCGCGGGGAGACTGCTGGATTTCCTCCTTGGTGACTTTGCCGTCGCGGTTGCGGTCCATGGCCTCGATGAAGCGTTCTGGGTTTTCGCGAAACATCGCTCCGCGCTGTTCGCCGCGTCCCTCATTGACCGAAACCACCTCGAACGACCGCATCCCGCCGGTGTCGTTGTTTTTCGGCCGAAGACCGACGCGGGGGAAATAGGCGGCCAACTCGTGGAATTGTTCCCGTTTCCAGACGTCCGACGGATGGTCGTGACAGTTGGCGCACTGCACCTGGATGCCCAGGAAAATGCGGCAAGCTTCGGCAGCGACTTCCGGCGCCTGGGCTTCATGGGCCAGGAACAGCGCCGTCGCCCCGTTCTCTCGGACGTCCCCCGTAGCCGTCAACAGGGATGTTACAATTTGATCCCACGCGTGATTTTCGTTCAGCTGCGCCGTGATCCAGCTTTCAAACGTCGGCTCGCCCAACTGGGCTCGGTTGTTCGTGGCCGGCGTGAACACCACGTCGCGCCAGTAGCGGCCCCAATTGCGGCCGTAATCTTCCGATGCCAGCAACTGGTCGATCAGTTTTTCCCGCTTCTGCGGATCGGGGTTCAGCGCGAACAGCGAAACGTGCTGCGGCGAGGGAAGCTTGCCGATCACGTCCAGGCTGACCCGGCGGAGGAAGTCCTCATCATTGCACCGCGCTGCGGGGGTGAGCTGAGCCTTCGCCAGCTCGGCGAGAATGAGCCGGTCCGCCTCTGCCGCGACGACCGCCGGTTCGGCCGCGACGCCGCGAGACGGCGCTGCGGCTTTCTTCACGACCGGCTTGGCCGCGGACAACGGATCGCCAGATGCCAGCACGGCGACGACGGCCAGTGTGAATCCCCAGGTTGATCGGAACGGAGGCATCGATGATCCTCTTTTCTGCGAGATAAAATCTGCCGGGCAACGCGACTTCCCGCGTGACTTCATGACCAACGGGAGATTAAACACCGGCCCCTCCGGGAAAGTTTCGCGAAGGAAACGAGAATCTGGAAGGCCAGAACCGCGAAATCCTCGGACTCGCCCGATTTCCGCCTTTTTTTCAGGAAGCCCTTCGGAACCCCTTCCGTGCGAGTGACTTGCACGGAAACAATGGTAGAGTACATATTTCGTGGCGCAGTTTGTCGTCGCTGGTCCCTGATCTTGCCGCCCTCGGCCGTCGCACGCGCTGATCCGTCAGAGCGACCGCGGCGCATCATCGGATGGAATGCATGTCCCTCAAGGTGAAATGTCCCGGCTGCACCAAGATGCTGACCGTGCCGGATGCTGCGCGGGGCAAGGCGATCAAGTGCCCGAATTGCGAAGTGAGAGTCCCCGTTCCCTCAGGGGAAGAAGAGGCCCCGGCCGCTTCCAGTGCGAAGGCGAAAAAGCCGGTAAAGTCGGCCAAGCCGGTCGAGGACGAATCGGGCCTGGCGAAGCTCGATCTGCGGAAAGCGGCCGACCACGAGGCGAGTGTCTGCCCGAAATGCGGCTACGACATGGACCTGGTCAATACGGACGAGGATTCCGAGGTCACCGAGTGTCCGCAGTGCGGATGGGACGTTGCCGAAGGGGGTCTGGGTGAAAAAGCCCGCAAGAAGGCGCTGAAAGGCCCGGACCCGGACAAATTCTACCAGGGGCTCTGGAGGAACTCCTGGAAATTTGTGAAAGAGAATTACTTCCTGGCGTTCCGCACGTACGGCTACACGATGGCGGCTTCGCTGATCATGTTCTTCTCGATTTTCATGTACCTTTGGATTTCGATGTGGCCACCCCGCCTCTTTTTCGCCTTCGTGGCCACGATCGCCGCGATGGTGATCCCCGGCTGGTTCTGGTACCTCGATACGGAAGTCATCAAGCTCACGCTGGAACGCCGTGATAAATTCAAACGGCTGAACTTCGACTTCTTCCTGGCCAGCGCGCTGGGCGTGAAGTTCTTCGTGTGGAATATCGTGTTCGCCGGCCCGTTGCTGCTGATCCCCGGGCTGATCGGCGGGGCGCTCTGGTGGTTCGCCGGCGTACCCCTGTGGGTGGGAGCGATCATCCTGGCGGTCTGCTACATTCCGATCTTCGGTCTGTGGCCCGTTTCGCTGACCCACATGACGATGCCGATCGAGACTCCGGCGTGGATGTTCTGGAAAGTCATCCCCACGGGGTTCCGGTGCTTCAAGGCGCTGTTCGTCTGGTTTCTGCTGTTCACCGTGACGAACTTCCCGGTGCTGCTGATCGGCGCGGTCTCGTTGTTTTTCACCGCGCCGGCCCTGATGGACTATGCCGAGATCATGGAATCGAACGGCATATTGACGCGGACGCAGGCGATCGCGGATTACTACTCCAGCTACCGCAAGAAACCTCCTGACCTCGTGGAACCCAAATCGCTCACGGAACTCGCCGTCAAGGGCGCCACGCAGATGGGAGACTGGTACAAGCAGCCAGGCGACGAGGTCCATCTCGGCGACGCCTTATTCAGCTATAAATCGAAAGACGGCGAGAAAACGCACTTGGCCAGCGCACGCGGCACGTTGGAAAAAATCACAGCCCTGAAGGGACAGGCTCTCACCGACGCCACGCCGCTCGGCGAGATTAAGCCGTCGGTCGTCGATTTCCCGCACGAACTGGCCATCACGATCTGCATGATGTCCTGGTTGTTCGGCGGCCTGATTCTCGCCTTCACCTCCCTGTTCAGCATGCGCGCGAACGGCTATTTCGCGTATTACTTCCGTGAGTATCTCGACCTGCAGGTCCTCGTCAAGGAGCGCAAGTACGTCGCCAAAATCTCCCGCGACGGCAAAGAGGTCAAGCCGTTGACGGCCCAGGACATGTTCGGGCAGGCAGCCGGCACGATCCTGGTGTGCGTGCTAATCGTCTCCATCATCCGCCTAGTCATGGCGGCTTTGGATAATAACGGTGATATGGGCCTGGCCCTGTTGTTCGGCGTTTTCGGCGGCCTGCAGTGGTCTGTCTACGCCGGATTTGGCGTCATCACCAAGGCGGCGTGGGAAGAAAGCCCGATGTGGGGCCTGCTCACGCAATGGTTTAACGTCGCGCTGGGTGTGGTGGGCGTCGTGCTGGGGCTTGCCTACATGCTGGGGATGACGATTCCGCTCCCCTTTCAGGTGCTGCTGGCGTTGATGCTGTTGCTGGCGGTTGCGTCCATCGTGGCGTCGTTCGTGTTCGTGATTCAATTCTGGAATGAAGCCGGCGCCGGCTGCCTGACGGCGATCATCGCGGTGCTGCTGGCGATGATCATGGTCCCGATCTCGATCCTGGCGTTTCAGACGAACCTGCTGGCCCTGCCGAAGAGCGGAGCGAACGCCCCGGTCGCGCCGCAGCAGAATCCCCTTGATCCGGCCAATCCCGCCGCGCCGCCAGCAACCACACCGCCCGGAACGACTCCGATCGACGTGCCCGTCGTCCCGACAACCCCCGGCACAAAGACCCTGTGAGCCAGCACGAATTCGAGAAACGCCCGTTCGTCGCATTCCCCTAGGCAGTATTCGACCGGGTTGTTATTATCCGCCGCCTTTCGCGACAGGGCGGCGTTTTCACGCACCCGCTGAAAAAACTCATCACCAAAACTGGAGATGCGTCAGATGATTTCGATCTGGCGCAGCAATCGTTCACGACGTGAATGCGCCGGGGGCCCTGCCGGGTTCCTTGCGCTGCGGTTCAATTGGTATCTGCTCTGCGGGCTCGCCAGCACGGCGATCATGCCCGGCTGTGCCTGGGTGCGGGCTCAGGCACAGCACCAGAGCGAAGAATGCGAGAAACTTTGCTCGCAGGCCGAGGTGGCCAAAGACGCCGGCCGCATGGATCGGGCCGATGTCCTCTTGAACGCTGCGCTGAAGAAGTCGCCGCGCGACATGGAAGTCCAGCGGCAACTGGCCGATTCGCTCTGGGACGTCGGCCGCCAGCAGGAAAGCCTGACATTGCTGGCCCAGTTGGCCGAGCAGCACCCCCGGGATGTTCGCCTGGCGACGGCACTTGCCGAACGGCTCACCGAACTGGAACGCTATGACGAAGCCCTGGAGCGGTTGCTGCCGGCGCTTGCCGCCGATCCGTCCGCGGCGGCGACACTGGAGCTGAAAGCGCGGATCGAGATCTCTCAGGGCAACACCGATGCGGCGCTGGCAACCTACCAGCGGCTGGGCCAGCAGGAAGCCAGCCAGGCCAAGGCCCTCCTGGAGATGGGATCGATCTACCTATCGCGCGGCCAGTCCGATCGGGCCGCGCCGCTCTTTCGTTCGGTCTTGTCGCATCCCCGCGCCACGGCCGAGCAACAGCAGAGCGCCCATTGGCAACTCGGCATCGCTTATGCCCAGGGCCGCCGCTGGAGCGACGCCGCAACTCAACTGGCCCACGTCGCCCCGGAACGGGAAATGTCTGTCGAGGATTGGCATGCCGTGGCCTACGCCCAGTATCGCAGCGGCGATCTGCCAGCGGCTTCCTCGGCACTGAATCACGCCCTCGGCCTGGAACCTTCGCATCGCGAGTCGCTCAAGTTATCCCGCGTCATCGGACAGGAAATGGCACAACGCCCGTCGGGATCAGCCGATCTCCAGCCGACGGTCTTCGAGCAGATTGCCGACCCGCCCATGACCTCGCCGCGCTGATCTCCTGATATGCACCGCCCCGGACATGGGACCGGCGGCAAATCGCTGAACGATCCAGCGCGCGGATGTTATCATCGTGGCGTGTCCACCAATCCCGACAATTGACACCGCTCCCCCATTAGGTCCCGGCGTTGCCAACGCCGGGCTTTGGTGAAATCTTGACACGCTGTTAATTGTTGGAATTGGTATCACACCCTCGAGAGGAGTCATGCCGCAATGAACGAACAACGCCAGGCGACCGTGAAACTCGTGGACGAATCCGCCGCGACGGGGAAAGTCGCCGCCGTCTTCGCCGACATCAAACGGACGAAGAGCATTGATTTCGTCCCCAACTTCTGGCGGGCGCTGGCCACGCACCCGGACAACCTGGAACTCGTCTGGACCCGGCTGAAAGCATTGATGCACCCGGAATCCGACGGCCGGACGTCGCACCTGGATCCGCTGACTCGGGAGATCATCGCCGTGGCCGTCTCCGCCACGAACGGCTGCAGCTATTGCATCAACTCGCACACCGCGGCGGCGCGGAAGCTGGGGCTCTCGGTCGAAGCGCTGGGTGAAGTCCTCGCCATCGTCGGCCTGTTCAACACGACCAACGCGCTGGCCGACGGCTACCAGATCGAACCCGACGTCCTGCCGCCGCTGGAGTAGTAAACTCCCTTCCTGACGGTCGGGGCTGTCGACGATCAGATGTCGTAATACATCGCGAACTCAAACGGATGCGGCCGTTGGCGGAGGGGTTCAATCTCTTTTTCCGTCTTGTAGCGAATCCACGTGTCGATCACGGCTTCCGTGAAGACGTCGCCGCGCAAGAGGAAATCATGGTCGCGGCGGAGTGCGGCGAGCGACTCTTCCAGCGAAATCGGCGTGCGGGGAACGTTTTGCAGTTCTTCAGGGCCAAGATCGTAAATGTCCTTGTCGAGCGGCATGCCAGGGTCGAGGCGATGTTGAATGCCGTCGAGCGCGGCCATCAAGACGGCGGCCATCGCCAGGTACGGGTTGGATGACGAATCGGGGCAGCGGAATTCGATCCGCTTGTTCTCCGGCCTGGGGGCATGAACGGGGATGCGGATCGCAGCGGACCGGTTCCGGCTGCTGTAGCTCAGATTGATCGGCGCTTCAAAGCCGGAGACCAGCCGTTTGTAGCTGTTCGTCGTCGGGCAACAGAAGGCCAGGAGAGCATGAGCGTGTTTCAAGATGCCGCCGATGGCGAACAGACCCGTGTCGCTCAGCCCGGCATACCCCGATCCGGCAAACAGCGGGTTTCCCGCCTTGGCGAGCGAGAAATGGAGATGCATTCCCGACCCGTTGTCGTTCCATAACGGTTTGGGCATGAACGTCGCCGTCTTGCCGTACTTGGCGGCGGTATTCTTAACGACATACTTGTAAATTAACAGCGAATCGGCCGATTGCAGGAGCGGGCCGTATTTCAAGTCGATCTCTGACTGGCCGGCGGTCGCCACCTCATGATGTTGCGCCTCGACTTCCACGCCACACTCTTGCAGCGTAAGCATCATCTCCGTGCGGACATCCTGCAGCGTGTCGGTCGGCGGAACCGGGAAGTAGCCTTCCTTGTAGCGAATTTTGTGGCCCGTGTTGCCGGGCGATTCGCATCGGCCACGGTTCCACTGCCCCTCGACGCTGTCGACGTGGTAATACCCTTCGTGTTCGTTCTGGTCGAACCGGACGGAATCGAAGATGAAGAACTCGGCTTCCGGGCCGAAATTCGCCGTGTCGGCAATGCCCGTCTGCTTCATGTAGTTTTCGGCTTTGCGGGCGACATTGCGCGGATCTTTGGCATAATCTTCCCGGGTGATCGGGTCCTGGATGTTGCCCGTCATCACCAGCGTCTGCTTCATGAACGGATCGACGAACGCCGTGCCCGGAACCGGGACGACCAGCATGTCGCTTTCATTGATGGCCTGCCAGCCGCGCAGCGACGACCCATCGAAGCCGAACCCCTCTTCGAAACTCCGTTCCGACAAAGCCGTTACAGGAATCGTAAAATGCTTGATCGCTCCGGGAAAATCCATGAAGCGCAGATCGACGGCGCCGATCTCCCGTTCCCGGCACATCGCCAACACTTCACGAGGGGTATGAGACGGCACGAGCAGCCACTCCGGCAAGAACATGGACCAAGCATTTCAGGGGATGATTCTACCAGAATGCAAACGCCGTTCCATGATGCCGAGGCGGCAGTGGGATCCCTGAACAGCCGCGCAGAGTTTTGATCTCGAAGCCAGCGTCTGGAACTTGTACCTTGGAGCTGGATCAATCTCTGAGAATTGAGAGCTTTCCTGCCCGTGCCCCGATTTGCCATCCTCGAACACGATCACCCCGAGTTGCATTGGGATTTGCTGTTAGAGCACGGCCCGGCGTGCCGGACGTGGCGGTTGTCGGCGCCGCCGGGAACGGCGGGCGACATCCTGGCCAAGGAATTGCCGGACCATCGGCTCGTCTATCTCGACTACGAAGGCCCGGTAAGCGGCAACCGGGGGACGGTCGCGCGGCGGGACGCCGGCCGATTCGTCTGGATCACGGCAACGGACGACCAGGTCGCCGTGCTTGTGACGGGAACCAAGTGGTCGGGCCGGCTGCAACTGATCCGGCACGGCGCAACCTGGAATGTCGCGTGCCAGTCTTGAAACCCAACAGGCCGGAATCTTTTTCCGGCCTGAAAGCGGAGGGCATTCCGCTGCGCGTTTCGCGATCGAACATTGGCCCGCTTACGTCACTCCGAGGAGACGCTGCATTCTGGACCGGCGTTCGGCCCGGCGGCGTGCCCGGCGCTTGGTTTCGCTCGGCTTCTCATAGTATTCCCGGCGCCGCATTTCTTTCTTGATTCCGGCGTGTTCCACCAGCTTCCGAAACCGCTTGACGGCGTCGGAAATGTGCTCGTTCTCTCGCAACCGCAGCTTGACCACGCAGCCCTCCTTCGGGACTTTCTCTGGGACAACGAAATCTCTCGATACAATCTCAGGATCGGAAGTATAGCAACCCGGTTTCCGGGAGGGAAGTCGACCGGGATTCGGAAATCCCTGTTTTGATGCCGCGGATCGGGAAACCGTCGCCGGCTGAACTACGGCAGGGCCTCCAGGGCCGATGCCGGGCTGTCCTCGGACCGGGCTTCAGAAGTCACCTGTTTCAATGCGTCCCGCAGTTGGTCAGCATAATCCGGGCCGCCGCCTACGAAGACACGGAAGACGTTACCGGCGCGGTCGATGATCACGGTCTGAGGGATGGCCGTTGCGCCGTACTTGTGCGCCACGACTCCGTCCTGGTCCAGCACCACCGGGACCTCGATTTTGTGACGCTGCAACGTGGCTGTGATCTGACGGGGCGATTCTTCCAGGTTGACGGCGACCAACCGGACATTGTGCTCCTGGAATTCTCCAACGACTTGTTCAATCTGCGGCATGACTTGCAGGCACGGTCCGCACCAGGTGGCCCAGAAATCGAGCACCACCACCTGCCCCTGGCATTCCTTCAGATGGAATTTCGTGCCGTCCAGATAGTCCAGCCGGAAGTCGGGCGCCGGCTTTCCGACCAAAGGAGAGTCGAGTCCCGGGGCGGCCTCACTGCTCTCTTCCTGCACGAATTTCGGATCGACGGCGTGATGCAGTTTCCAACGATGATAGGGCAGGTTCGCTGCCGCCATTTCAATGGACTGGCCGATCAGCAGTTGGTCCGCCTGGGCCAGGTCCGTTCGGCAGTCTCCCAGGATGTCGCTGCGTCCGGAGAGCGTCGTGTCTTGAAACTGTTCCGCCAGGAAGGTGAGGCGAATGCCGTCGCTGCGCTGGACTTGAACGCGCGTTGCCGCGGCTGGATCGCGCCGATCTTGCGGCGGGTCCGTTTCCGATGGCACGTCTTTCAGTTCGTCTTCGTGCAGCCAGATGATCTGCGCCACGCGGTCCCGTGCAAGTTCGCGCTCGTTCAGCCGGACTTCCACCTTGAGCTGCGATTCGGTCAGGCCCAGGATTCGGCCCCGCAGCACGTCGCCGTTGCGGGAACAGATCAGTTGCAAAGGGGGCGAATCGCGCTGCATGCGAGGCAGCGTGAGCAGCCGGTCCCTTTTCTGTACGCTGAGCCGGGGCATCGCCGTGACTTTCAACAACTCGACCGCTTTCACGTTTTGATGGGCGACAAAGGTGGCGGTGGACATCGGAGTCTCGAACGTCACGCCCCGTTCGTCGATCGATTTCACTTCGCAGGGGATCGTATCGCCGCTGCGCAGATGCAGAAACTTCTGATCTTTTGAGGCCGCCTTCACCGGCGCGGCAACGGGTTCGGCCGGCTGTGCCCGGTTGCCTCCAAAGATGCGGAGACCGGGGGCTCGTCCTGCCGTTTGGCGCGGGGGCTTTTTCACCGCAGGCGGCGGACTTTTGCTGGCGATTTTTCCGTTGACACCCGAACGCAACGGGCTGGCCGTCTCGCTGGATTCCGGCTGCCACGCCAGGCAACTTGCGCCAGGCTGTTCGCGCCCGTCGACCAGGCGGCCACGAAGCTTCGTATCCGCTAACTCCAGGTGCATCGTCTTGCCCGGCGGCCCGCCCGTGGCAGGCGGCGCGGCTTGAAGCATCGTGATGCCCGACAAGCCTTGCACCGGAGCCGCCACCGGCTGAACGATTTCCGGGCAAATAATTCCGATCATGGCTGAACCGGTTCTCGTCAGCAGGCCGCCGATTCGCGTGCCGTCCTGGTACATCACGTGGACATTTCGCTCCCCGTGCTTTGCACCCGCGCCGACATGCGAGGACAACTGCACGGCGTCGACGGTCTTCAAGGGGACGGAGATTTTCCGGTCGCCGGAAAGAAACGTCACTTGCTGCCGGTCGGCGTCGAATTCCGAAAGCCGGCCATCAGCGACGGCCCCGTCTTCCGACTGAAATCGAGGTTGATCAACGGCGGCCGGGGTCGGGGGCGCGCCGTTCCAGCGGCTGATGCGCAGGCGTTCGAGCCTTAATGTGTCCTTGTGATTGGTCAAGACGACGCCCGCGCCGATTTTCGGCTTGGCTTCGGCGACGTTCAATTCGGCCAGCGGCGCTCCCGTCATGGAGTAGACCAGGATTCGCCCTTGCTGCAGATCGACGTAAATCAGCAGATGGAGGCGTCCTTCGCCGGAGCCGACAGGCGTGACGGGGGCGATGTCGGCCTCGCGGGCCGTTTCCCGCATCACGGCCAGTTCGCCATCGACGACATGGAATCGAAACGGGGATGCCCGTCCGACCGCGTCTCCTTTTTGATTTTCTCCCAGCGACAACGTGAAATCGGGTGTCTGACTCCAGGACAATTCGATCTCGACGAGGGTCTGTTTGGGAAGCGGGAACTCGCTCGTCAGCGAAGCGTTGGGCTCGTGCGTGACGAGCCGGCCGCCTTCGTCTCGCCAAAGGGATTCAGATCCGTTTTCGACCCAGCCTTTCAAGCCGGTCGGCCCGGAGTAGATCAATTCGGAACCCGCTGCCCAGCGAAAGAAGCGATGCAGGCGCTCTCGCTTGAACGACAACCGGCCGAATTTCGCCGTGTCGATGTCGACCGTATCTTCGGCGACGCCGCGCAGATCGCCGTACAGCACGCCGCCGCCGGACAGTTCAAAGCAGAATTCGCCCGACGGCTTTGGCTGTTCGGCCGGCCGTGCATAGGCGAGGGAGCGGACGGCCGTGACGGGAAAGCGAAACGGAGCCGTAAACTGCGACCCCTGAAACAGCAGTGTCTCAGGGGAGTCCGCATCCTGCAAGTGCCCGGAGAGGAAACCGCCATTGGCCAGGTGCAACACTCCGGGCACATCGGCCGTCACAGGGTCGGCGGCGAGCACCGTCGCCGGGCACCAGCAGGCCAGCAGGGCGATGAGGCCGTGTCGCACTCCGGGTGATGACGTCCGATTCATGGAGGATTCCTGAAAACAGCCCGCAGGCTGCAGCGCATGTCAGCGTTCGTAGATCGGCAGGAAGCGGTAGTTGACGGCCAGGGCCAAGAGCGACATCGACGTACTGGTCGGACCGCCGAATTGCCCCTTGATGCTGCCGTCCGGTTGTTGCGCCTGCTTGATCTGCCGGACGAGATTCTTGTTCCATTTTTCCCAGGCGGCGACGTCGCCCTGAAACAGGGCCTGCGCCTGGTAATACCGTTGATATTCGATCCCGCCGTGCCCGGAATTGGTCGAATCGGCGTTCTTGACGAGATGGTCTTTCACGGCGACGAACTGCGGCAGGTCTTTTCGGCGGGCGATTGAAAAGACCAGCGTGCCGATGGAAACGCGGGCCATCGAATCGTCAAAGCCGAGCCCGGAGTACGCGACCTGACCGGAAGCGGACGTCATTTTCTGGTAATAACCGATGGCCTTGTCGATCGATTCGTCGGGAACTTCGATCCCGGCGTTGCGGGCGGCAAGCAGGCCGACCAGCACGGCCCCGCTGACAGAAGTGTCGGCGTCTTTTGCGTCCGGGCCGTAGCGCCAGGCGCCGGTCGGATTCTTTTTCTGCGACGTGACGGCCAGGCGTACCGCCAGCTCCAGGGCGCTCCCCAGCGACCGTTGGTCGGTTTTTTTTTTCATGGCCTCGGGCCAGAGATTGCGTTCATCCACGGCCCCGTAGGCTTCCGCCAAGGCCAGCATTCCGAAGCCGTGGTGATACATGCTGTCGCCGAGGTACCCGGTCGAGGCATTTTGTGCGCGAATCATGCTGCGCAGACCACGGCGGATCGACGCGCCGTAGAGGCCGTAGTTGGGGTCTTCCCCGGAGGCGAGAAAGACCATCACGCCCATGCCGGTGGTGCCGGGACCGGCATAGCCGTCGTTCGCTCCCCAGTCGCCTTTTTCTGTCTGCGTCTTGGCGAGGTACTGCATGCCGCGGTCATAGAGTTCGCGGACATCGCGCGGGACCGCTTCGCCCTGCCTGGCATCGGGAAGCTGGGCGTCCGCCGCCTGCGGGCAGATCACTGCAAACGTGCAGAGTGCCAGCAGCACCGTTGCCGAGCAAAGGCTCCGCGCGCCGCTGGCGCGCGTCCTTCCGGATATCGGTCGCTGCGAAACGAATATCATGATCGGTCCCTGTAACAATCGCGAGTCATTCTTCGAGCGGATCTTCGGCGGATAACGCCCCGGATTGCTTGAGCCATTGCCCCATGTTGCGGGACTGCTCGAACCGGGACTGCAACGACTTCCATTGCCCGTCGTCCAGGATTGGCCGGAATCGCTCCTCCGGCAATTGCGAGACGGCGTACATCAGCGCATACGGTTCAAACTGTCCCGGCCTCACGCTGGGAAGCTCTTGCAACAGCGCCAGGAATTGTTCGCGCTGCTCGGCACGCAAAGGCACTTCTTTGTCCAGGCTCAGCAGGATCATTTCCAATTGGGCCTGGCGGCGAAACTGCCTTCGGGACTCGACGTGCCGGAGATACCGAGGCAATTGCTCGGCGGACATCGTCTTACGAACGACCTTGTCGAACAGCGACGCATCTCCGAAATGGGTCCCCATCAGCGCCATCCGCAAGGGCTGGATTTCCTGCCAGAGCTGGTTCACGCGCCGCTGATCTCTTCTCTCGTGCTGGAATTTCCGGCGCCGCTCGTCGACCTCATCGAACAGCCGCTTGATCTCGCTCCGGCCGGCAAGCAGCAGCTTCTTACGTTGCGGTTCCGTCAATTGGCAGACCCGGTCGACGTCGGCCGTCCGCAGGGTCAGTTGAGATTCCAGGTTTTTGCGCGTCTGCTGCTCATTCCCGTTTTGAAACAGCCACTGATCCAGCACTTCCGGACCGAAGACCTGCTCGTTCGGATCGTCCGGCTGGCCTTCGACGTCCGCTTCGACGTCTTCCACGACTTGCTGTGCCAGGACAGGCTGCGCGGCCAGCGGTCCGTTCACGCAGGCAATCCATCCCAGGGCGAGGAACTTTCCGACGGTTCGAAGCATGGCGTGACTCCGGCTCGGGACGAGGAACGGCGGCTTTGCCCCTGGATGACTACTCAATTTCTACCTCGTTCATCTGGAACACGTCAAAATTCATCTGCAACCTCTCCAAGAGCCCCTCGGCTTCTTCCTCTCGTTTGGGCAACAGGTCGGCTTCGGCCTCGTCATCATCTTCCTGATCCATGCCCCCAAAGACGCCGCCGCCCGGGTTCCAGCCGAACCAGGCCTGCTTCGGCAGGGCCTGCCAGACAGCCTTCTGCGGATTGGTCAGGTTCCCGGCGACGCACGGCTCCGGCAGTTGCAGCATGAGTTGCTCATTCTGGAGCATGTATTCAACCTGCTGGGCCCAGTTCGGCTGCCACTTGTCGAGCAATGCCTGGCTGATTTTCTCCCGCTGCTCGTCGTCCAGCAGCAGATCGCGATCGAGCCGGGCGACGAGGATGTGCACTGTCGCGTGGCGGCGCTGTGTCTCCCGGCGTTCGATCTCCTGCTGATATTTCGCTGCGCTCTCCTTGGGCAGCGACTCCTTCGCGTACCGGCCGAGGTGTTCGGCGAACAACGCATGCGGGTCGGGAATCGCTGGCGGGTTGTTGGCATTGAAACCGCGATTGATCTGTTTCTGCACGACGGCGACTCGGCGGACGACGTTGTTGAACATCCGCCCGACCAAGGGTTTCAGCGCTGACCGCTGTTCCGGAGTCGCCGGGTTGATCGCCAGGAAAAAGTGGAGTTCCGCCGCCAGGACCGCGCGCGTCTGCGGTGCTGTCTGCTGGATGTATTGCTTCAACTCCGGGTCGTCCGGGAAGTCGTACTCGTCAATGGTGAGCTGGCCGTCGGAATCGCGGTCATAGCGGCGATACGCTTCTCCGGCGATCCCGGCAAACAACGGGCTCGCCTTGCTGTGAAACTCCTTGAACGAAATCACGCCGTCCTGATTGGCGTCCCGGCAATGCAGCAGCGGCACCGTGACATGCAGCCCGCCGAGCGGCGACAGGCGAAATTCACGCAGCGAGAAGAAGCCGTCGCGGTCGTCGTCGAACGCCGCCATGCCGAGTTCCAGGCCGAGCGGGTTTTTCTGAGCGGGAGGCCACTTCTTGGCCAGTTCCTGAGAACTGAGCTTGCCGTCGAGGTCGGTGTCGAGGGAATAAAAGGTGCGCACCAGATTGACCCGGAACACGTCAAGCGTCGGGATTTCGGCGTTCGTCAACTGGCCGTTTCCGTCCTGGTCGAGTTCCGAGAACAACGCCGTATTTTTTTCCTTGCCGAGCGGATGCCGGGCGACGAATTCCGCGCGTGTGATGATATTGTCACGGTTCTTGTCGACCTCGCGCAGGTAGGACCAGTTGAGGACCGTACCCTCCGGCCAGCGCGCCGGTTCGCCGGTCGGCAGGCAGACGGCGAAGCCGACGTCGATCACGCGGCGCGCTTCTTCCTTTGTGACGTTGCCGTCCTGGTTGGCGTCCCACTGCGAGAAGGTTTTTGCCCCGAAGCCCGGCAGTTTTGCCAGGATCATCTCTTTCGGCCACTCGGAACGTGTCAGCGCGCCGTCGCCGTTCGCGTCAGCCGTCTGGAGAATCGATAGAAAGTTTTCCCAGGCCTGCGCGCCGAGTTCGATCCAGGGGTCGGGCACGTCAACGCCTTGCATCGCCAGGTATTCGGCGAACGTCAATTCCCCGTTGGCGTCGAAGTCCATCGTCAGAAAATTCTGCCGGGATTGAGCTTGCTGCTCTTCCGGCACGTTGGCCAGAAACTCGGCCAAGCTGACGCCCGAGCTGGCGTCCACATCGAGTTTGTCAAACACGGGTCGTTGTGCGGCAGACGAATCTTCTGCGCGTTCGACGGCCGGCGCCTGACTCGGCAGCAGCAACATCACCACGGCAACGGAGAGAAAGTCACGAGTCACTTTGTTTTCCCGGGCTGTTCCAGGCGGTTGAAATATTCATCGAGGCCGGCGCGGAATTCTTCGGGGAGCTTCGCTCCGGAATCGCCGGTGGCCTGGGAGATGCTGTGATCTTCGCGAACCTCATGGTCATTAACGCCTTTGCCGAGGAGCGCCAGCGCCGAATCGGCCGTGTCGCCGCCGCCTCCGCCGCCGGGCGACGATCCGCCGCCGCCCCCTCCGCCGTTGGGATTGAACCGCTTGCTTTTGAGCAAGAGTTCTATGGCCTCGGTTTCCGCGGCGATGGCCGGAGACCCGGTCTCGGGCCGATTCAGAATCTGCGCGGCTTCCCGCATCACCTGGGAAACCTGCGCCAACAAGCGGATCTCGTTGGCGAAATTTTCTTCCGCTTCGGGCAGTTCAAGAATCCGCTCGCCGACGCGGTCGATGCGTTCTTGAAACGCGTCCTGAGTGTCGGCAAGCCGTTCGGCTTCGGCGTGATAATCTTCCTTCAACACGGCCGGCTTGGACTGTTCCGCAACGCGGGTGTCCTCGCGCAGGTGGATTTCCCCTTCCAGAATCTGCAGCACTTCCAGCACGATGGACGGCGGCAGGCTGCCTTTCGATTTTCCGCCCGGGCAGCTTCCCTTGCACGCCGGGTCGACCAGGTCCTCTGCCCAGCGATCCAGCGTGTCGGACCAGAATTCGGCCATCGCCATCGAGAGGCCGCTCTCTTTGGGAATATCGTCTGCGAGGCTTCTCAGGCTGCCGAGCACGTCTTCCTTCCGCATTTCCTCGAGCACGGTCTGAAATTTGGCGTAGCGGCGGCGTTCAAAGTAGGCCTGCATGTCGTCCATGATGAACGAAACGTCCCGGCCGCTCTTCACTTCTTCCTGTCCCAGCTCGCGGAGCAGCTTCTTGTGAGGATCACGCTGGGCGGCCGACTTGATGCCGAAGGCGCCGTCCACCTGCTCGCCGATCTTCACGGCGATGCGGTTCTGCAATCGAGCCGCCGCCTTCAGCCGCTTCACTAGCGTGCTCCCCTCCAGGCTGGCCAGCACGCGGTTCAATTCTTCGGCGATCTTGTCGAACTCCGCCAGCAGGTCTTCCTGCTGCTCGACGGCGTCGTCGACGGCCCGCGCCTTCGGAGTCGTCGGTTTCGGCTTCGAGTTGCCGGTCCCGGGCACAGAGGTCGAGGGCAGACGGAGCGATGGGCTCGAAGGATTCTTTTTCTCGGGAGGAACGCTCTGGCCGTCCTTCTCCGGCGGCTGCTGGGACGATTCAACGTCCGACACGCCCGGCACAGGTTTGGCCTCTGACTTCGGCGGGTCGCTCTCGGCGCCGGGTTTCGGCGGAGTCGTCGACTTGTTCTGCCCGGCATTTTTGGGCGTTTCGTTCTTGGGTTCGTTCGCCGCGCTCGCTTGCGGTTTTGCCGCGTCTTTCAGCAGATCGGCCACCGACGGCATGCGGCTCCCGGAAATGTCTTTGAGAATCTGCAGCATCTCGGCCCATTTTTCCAGATGACCGACTCCCATTTCGGGATTGCGCGACGCCTGCTTGACCAGGTCTTCGCCGCTCGTCACCAGGGCCGAAAGCCGGCGCGCGTTGGCCCGCTCGGAAGCGGACTGCTTCTCCAGGCGTTTCTGAGCTTCAGGTTGGCTCAGCTCTTCATCCGTCATTTCCCGCAGTTGCTTGTTCGTTTCATAGAGTCCGAGCTCGTGATCGCGAACTTCCAGCGACTGGCGGTGCCATTTGCTCAATTGCTCGGTGATCCAGATCGAATGCTGCTCGGCATTCAACACGTACAACACGTACGGCGAAGAATAGACCCGTTCGCGGCCGGGGAGATAATCGACGGCGAAAGTCCGCACGGCGACCGGCTGCGGACTGATTCCCAGCGTCGACGCCGTGAATGTCCCCAAAACTTCCAATACGTCGCGTTCGGGTCCGCCGGCGGCCAGCAGGCGCTCGCCGCGCGCCGGAGCCTGAACCGCCGATTCATCGAGACCGCGCCATTCCATGCCTACCTGTTTCACGCCGAAGTCATCCTGAACGATCACTTTGAACGGCAGCGTTTCCGACTCGAGCACGACCTTCTGTCGCGGGAGGTCTTCGCAGTTCAACGACGGGGGTTCATCGTCGCGGGCCGTGATGGACAAGGCGAACGGTTCGCGGCCGGCGAGGCCGAATTCGTCTTGCCATTCGATGAGCAGCCTGTGCGATTCGGAGGCAACCACCGGCCCCGCCGAGATCGTGGCCCCGTTCCAAGACGCCGGCTGGCCGTTGATCTTCGCCTGGGTCAGGTGACGGCCGATCGTCGCGGCGAACTCGGCGGTGCTGCCCGTGACCATTGAAATCGTTCCGTTGCGAACGTCTTTCTGCTGCATCCCGGGCCGGCCGAGATAGTCGGGCAAACGGACCTGGGCCGTCAGAGAACTCAATTCCGGCCGCAACCGCGGCTCCAGTCGGATGCGCCGCGAATAATCGCCGAGAGACACGTTCAACCACGCGGGTTCTATCTGAGGCGGCAAATCGAAGTGATAGCGGCCGTCGTTCAATTGCGCCCCGACGGCCGGTTGCGAGCCGATGCGCACCTCGCCGTCACTAGGCCGCGACCGGGTCGTGTCCGCCAACGGGACCGTCCAGCGAAATCCTTCGCCATGCGGAATGACGAGCCGGTCCGGCAGAGGTTCCGGCACCGTAAACGTGTAGCGGGGGATGTTCCCCCACGGCAGCAACATGCGGCGGAACGCGTTCGCGGACGCCTGCGGATACATGGCGAACAGCAGCAGCGAAATGGCCGCTGTGCAGCCGGCAAGGACCGACCATTGGCGATGCCGGGGCGTCGGGACGGCGTCTCGGAAGTCTCTTCGCCGGGCCTGGTCGGCAACGTGCTGAATCGCTGCGGCGATGAGCGTGCGCGACCGGGCCTGCTCGTCTTGGTCATGCGACAGTTCGAGGATGCCCAGCAACTGGTCGCCGATGCTGGCATGTTTGCGGGTCAGAAGCCGGGCCAGATGTTCGGGCGTTCGTTGCCGCCAGACCCATCGATGCAGAGCCCACGGGACCAGCGCACAGCCGAAGACAGCGATAGCGAACGTCGCCAGCCGCATGACGGCCGGCGTGTCCCAGAAGCGATCCAGCGCATAGGTCAGCAGGAAGGCCGTGAGCAAGCCGAAGACCGCACCGCAGCCGGCCTCGATCAGCTTGATCGTCCACAGCCTGCGTCGAAAGTCGTGGAGTTGCGATTGCAACGTCTCGGGGATCTGCAACGGAAGCGGCAAGCCTGCACTCATGGCCTCGACTCCTTCAGGGGACCGCGACAATTCACGGGGCAGTATCCGACTCGAACGATTCTACCAGCTATCGAGGAAATTGCTCAGCTTTCTTGTCGAAACTCGGCTTGTCTTTATCGTCGGGATTCCTTCGAACACAACGGAAACTTCGGATAAGCAATGCCCGCGCCGGCGTTCATGACCCCATCATATCAATCCCACCGCTTTGCGGGCGATCCAGAAGCCCGCCAGCAGAACGATGATCAGTCCGGCGAAAACCGGATGGCACCACAACTGGACGCGGCGCACCGACGGCGACGCATCCGGCAACTCCGACAAGGTACGCATCACCTGCGTCAATTCGCCCAGGGGCAAGACTTTGCCCTGTGTCACCCGGGCGATTTCCTCCAGCACTTCCGGCCGAGCCGCGCGGCCAATCCGTTCCGCGGCGGCGCCCTGCACGTAAAACGACGTTTCCAGCAAGGCTCCGGTTTGTTTGCAGGTTAAGACGACGTCATGCTTGCCCGGCTCGCTGGTCGTGAACTGTCCGTGAAAAACGCCCCATTCCTCGCCGCCGGAGATCAGCCGGACGGTTTCCGAATTCCCGTTGGGGGCGGTGATCTTCGCCGTCACGTCCCCCTGGCTGAGCGGTTCGCCCCCTTTATCCTGTACCTGGGCGTGCAAGGAGAGCGTTTGCCTGACCTGGGGCTGATCCGGCGTGAAGTACATCCGCATCGATTCGCCCTTCGCCATGTTCCGTTGATACGCCATCCAGCGGACAACCTGGCCCCAGAAGCGGTAGTGGTATTTGTCTTCGACCCCTTTCCGCCACCGCCACGCCCCGTCGGTCCCCATGAACAACACTTTCCCGGAACCGTAGGTCCGCGTGACCAGCAGCGGCAGCCGGCCCGAATCGTTGCTGACGTCTTTATGCACCGCCAGCACTTCGGTTCCCGCCTTTGCGCGGACCACCCCGGCATACCATTGAAACCCCGGCAGCGATTCCCACACGTCGAGGTTCTCTTCCTGCGTGTCGGCCAGCTTCGTCAGCAGGCTGCGGCGGCCTTGTTCCGTCAGCTCGAAATGGCCCGGAGTCCGCGAACCCCAGCCCCCCGGCTGCGCTTCATCCGGCACCACAGGGAAAAGTTCGTCCAGCTCCGTGTCCTGCAGCGAATGCTGAAAACCGTACATCCCCGGCATGAAGACCAGCCCGCTCGCCTGGTGTTCAACCAGCCCCTTCAGCAGCCGGCAGTGCTCGACCGTCAGTTGCCCGTCATCCAGGCCGACATCGCCCAGGAACACCACGTCATACTTGGAAAGCTCCTCCAGCCCGGCCGGAAACTGCTTGATGTAATCCTTGTTGCCTCCGCCGACTTTGCCCAGCCCGGGATGAAACAGCAGGCACGAGACATTCACGCCGGGATCGCGCGACAAGGCGTTCCGCAGGTAGCGGTACTCCCAGCGCGGATAGGAATCGATCACGAGTACATGCAGTTTTTCTTCGCGAATGGAAATTGGCGCGGTTAACTGATTGTTTTCCGGGATGAGTTCCTCGTTGTGCCTGGGGATCGACAGCGTCATCGTGAAATCGCCGGTCGTTTTCGGCTTCCAATAGATGGCGTCCGACGTCCGGCCCATCGGGGCGAACTTCACTTCCTGCGTCAGCGTTTCACCGTCAGAGGCTTTCAGCGTCACGTCCGTGGCGTACTCCCGGGGGAGTGAACTGTCGATGGTGAACGGCACCCGGACCGCCTTCCCGGAGATTCCGAACGTCGGCGCATCCAGGCTGAGCAGTTCGATGTCCGGCAGCCGGCGCGGACTGCCGACCGGAACGACGAACACCGGCACGCCTTTCAGCCGGAGCTGCGTCGCCGCCTGCACCGGCGGCGGGCCTTCGTTCCAATCGCCGTCCGAAGCCAGCACGATGGCCCGGAGATTGCGGAATTTCTCCAGCGACCGCACCAGCGGTTCGTGCAGATTGGTGCCCGGGCTCGCTTCCGGCGGCGACAACGGCTCGATCGCCACGTTCATGCGTTCGTTCAGCGCGGCCCACATCCCGGCATTGGCCAGCGGGGAAATCGCATCCATCCGGGAAACCAGGGCCGACGGCGCGCCCTCGTCGGGAATTACGTCGCGCGTATTCATACTGGTCGAATGATCGATCAGCACGGCCACGGTCGGGACTTCCTCCGACTGATATTCTTCGATCCATTCCGGCTGATTGAACATCGCCGCGCAGAGCAGAATGATCGTCAGCCTGAGGAGTTCCAGGCATCCGGGCGCCCATTGATAGCCGCTGCGCCGCCACGACCAGAAACTGAGTCCGACGGCGGCCAGCACCGCCAGCACCGCCCCGGCGACCGACCAGGGGTTCCACACGAACGTGAGAGAATGGCTGACGTTCATCCCGCCTCTCCCGTCGGCTGAAACTCCGCATGGCCGGCGCGATGCTGCTCCTCAAACCCGCGCGCCAACGGGCCGGCCGCTCCGGCGGCGGCATTCTTCGGCAGACACAACGCCGATTCCGCCAGCAGCGCGACGATCATCGCCAGGAGGAACACGCGCCAGATTTCTTCGATCAGCGCGCGCATGCTGCCGGCTCGGTCGTCGACGCGGGTGAAATCGAGTCCCTGAAACAATTCCTGCACACGGGCGTCATCGAGGATCGGCGCGTGATCTTCTTCGGCGGCGCGATTCGCCGCCAGCAGTTTTTCCCCGGCAGTGAAGACGCCGCTGTGAAACGCGTAGTCCGTAGACAGAACGCCGTCAGGGACAGACATCGGGCGCCAGTCGACCGTTTGTTCCCGTTTCATTTCCCCGGCGATGACGTCGCGCGTATTTCCCAGCGTGGCCGCGCCGTCCGCCAGCGCCCGCTGAATGAAGACATACAGCACGACTCCCTCGGCAGCGAGCGACGAATCCCCGGCGGCGGGTGTTGTCGCACAAAAATAGGCTCCGCCCCGCGTCGTGGCGACACGGGCCGCCAAGGGGACTTCGTCGCGCAGCACCGCCAATGGCGTCGCCTCGCCTTCGAAGCCGCAGTATTTATAAATCTCCAGTTGACCGACGGGCAGCGCCGTCCCGCTGTGCGTGTTGGCCAGCAGATCCTGATCGGTCCGCCAGCTTTGGACGGGGATCGGCTGCGATTCCTCGATCCAGCGGCGCCAGCGAACGCCCAGGAATTCCCGGGCATCTGGGTCTTTGGGCGGAAAGAAGATCAACCGGCCGCCACGATCCAGAAAAGCGGCGAGCGCTGCCGCGGCATCGCCGTCCGGCAACGGGGCCTGCCACAATACGAGAGCGGCCTTGGACCAATCCACGGTACCGAGTTGTTCCGGATCGATCCTCTCCGTCGCCGCGGCAATCGACGGATCGGGGGAAATTCCCGCAGCGAGTTCCAGGGCGCGACCGCTGCCGGCGCCACTGCCCACGATGACGGTCTGCCGGGATGTCGGGCGGTCGAACACGAAATAAAACGCGTTGTCCGCCGGGTTGGCGTCCGCGGGGATCGAAACTTTCCCCCAGCCGCGCTCCTGACTCTTTTCCAACGGAATACGATGATCCTGAATGTCGACGGCACGGCCGGTCACGTCGACGGAAAGTTCCGAGCGGGCTCCGTCGATTTCAAACTGCACCGGGACCGTCGCCGCCGCGGCGGCCGTCCCTTCGCGAGTCAGGCGGAACGAAATTAAGAGTTCGGCCTGATCGCGAGTGTCGTGCCGTTTCACTCCTGTGACGCGCACCGCCAGGTTTTCCGCCGCGGCTTCGGGGTAGGCCAGCAAATGAAACCGAACGCCTTGCGGCAATTGCAGGAACGCGTCGCGCAGCGATTTCCAGCGGCCGCTGTCGGGGTCCCAGTCGTTCCGGCGCAGGTCGGAGCAGATCCAGATTTCCGTTCGGCCGCTTTTGTTCGCCTGAATGTCGTCGTAGGCCGACTGCAACAACGCCGGGATGTCGGCCGTCGTACTGGTCGGTTCCGACTCCGGGACATGATTCAACGCCCGGGGCGATTCCAGGTCGTGGACCGTGTTGGTCGCGCTGTCGATCAACTCCCAGCGCGACGAACGGAACAGCGACAGCATCCGCCCCAGTTGCCGGCGTCCGGTTTCCAGCTTTCCGGAAATGGCCCCCGCCGATTGTTGCCTCATGCTGGGGGAACGGTCGAGCAGAATCAACGTGGCATCAGCCCGGCCGGCCAGGGCCAGCCAACCGCTGACGAGCGGCCGGCTGACGGCGAAAATCAACCCCGCGACGGCCAGCACCCGCATCGCCAGGATCAGCCATTGCCGGATGCGGGCGTAACCGCGCGACATCCGGTTCGCCGCCAGCAGAAACATCATCGCCGCCCAGGGGATTGTCTGATACCGCCGCTGATTGATGAGGTGAATCACGATCGGCAACGCGATCAGCGGCAAAGCAGCCAGCAGCAGCGGTTGCAGAAAACTCATCGAGTCACCTTAGCGACGCTTCGCAGAAGCGTCGTATTTAAATACCGAGACCACGCTTCTGCGAAGCGTCGCTAACAATTACCGCGTCGCCTTGGTGCGCGTCCGGCCCACCAGCAGCCGTGTTAAGACGTGTTCGCAGGGTTCCTCGATCGAAATGCGATGATAATCGACGGATGTCTCCAGCATCACCTGCCGCACGCCTTCCAGATAGATCGCGAGCGCCTTGCGATATCGGTCGGCGATTTCGTTCGGTTCGGCGAAGATCGACGGGCCGCCTTCCATGTCGAGAAACCGCATCGGACGGCGAAACGTGAAGCCCGTCTCCAAAGGGTCCAAAAGGTGCATCACCGAGACGTCGTGCTTGCGAAACCGCAGATGCTGAAAACAACTTCGCAGCACTTCCGGCTCGACGAACAGGTCCGAGAGAATCATGATCAGCGCCCGTTGCCGGATTGTCTCTGCAAGTTCATGCAGAACATCCGCCAAACCGGTTTCGCCTTGCGGCTGAGCTTGTTCCAGCAGATCGAAAAACGTCATCAGATGGGCCGGGTTCCGTTTCGGCGGCAGGTTGCGCACGATCCCTTTCGCCACGCACGACAACCCGACAGCGTCCCCCTGCTGCAGCGCGAGATACCCCAGCGACCCCGAGAGCTTGCGGGCATATTCGATCTTTGTGGTGCCCGTCGAACCGAAGTTCATCGACCCGCTGGTGTCGACGACCAGGCACAGCCGCAGATTCGTGTCGGCTTCGAACTCTTTTACATAGAACCGATCCGAACGGCCGAAGGCCCGCCAATCGAGCCGGCGAAGGTCATCGCCGGGAACATATTTGCGATACTCCGCAAATTCAACGCTTGCCCCGCGATGCGGGCTGGCATGACGGCCGGAAACGTTCCCCAGCATCGGCCGCCGTGCGTGCAACGGCACCGCCGCCAGGCGCGACAGCACCTGGGCATCCAGAAAACTGCGGGGTTTTTGATCGGGAAACATGCACGCTCCATTGGATCTTTCGCACATCGCTTGCGCTTCGCGGTCCGCAAAGCGCAAGCAACGTGGCCAACCTGTCTCACGCCTCCGACAGCGTTTCCTCCAACAGCCGCCGGACGATTTGTTTCGCGTCGATTCCTTCCGCCTGGGCGGCGAACGTGGTGATCACCCGGTGCGTCAACACGGGCACGGCAACTTCCTGGACGTCTTCCAAACGAACCATGTAGCTGCCGAGCAGCGCAGCGCGGGCTTTCGAGGCCAGAATCAGATTCTGCACCGCACGCGGTCCGGCGCCCCACGCCACCAGGGGTCTCAGCCACGCCGGGGCCGTGCTGCCGTTCGGTCGCGTTTTGCGGGTGAGTTTCGCGGCGAAGGCGTAGATGTGGTCCGGCACCGGAACCCTGCGCACGAGATTCTGGTGTTCGATGATCTCCTCGGCGTGCAGCAGATGTTTCAGTTCCGGCAGAGCGTCGCCGGTCGTCGTCCGGGCAATGCGGATTTCCTCGTCTTCGGACGGATAATCCAGCTCGATCAAGAACATGAACCGGTCGAGCTGTGCCTCCGGCAGCGGATACGTCCCTTCCTGTTCGATGGGGTTTTGCGTCGCCAGCACCAGGAACGGAGACGCCAGTTTGAACATCTTGCCGACCACCGTCACCTTCTGTTCCTGCATGGCCTCCAGCATGGCGGCCTGCG
>CAYMAO010000054.1:0-30291 GCA_964388415.1 uncultured Planctomycetaceae bacterium
CGACAGCGGCCGGACTCACCCCCCGGCCGCTGTTTTTGCGCGCCGCGACCTGGGATGTCAGGAGAAGCCCTCTTGGAAAACCTTAAGGGGGTAGAATCGATTGATCTCCTATAACTGTTGCAAGCGTTCGCATTGGATTAAATCGGATCACCCGATTATCCGATACCAACAGAGAATGCCGCAAGCTCCCCATGGGGAGCCTCCGGCAGTCCGCTTGCTGATGTCCTTGTTCTGCAATGGCTTGCAGAGCAAGGAACGGAGGGGACAGCTCGCTGGGACGGTGGTCGGATAGCCGACCATTTTCTCGAACGCGTTGCAGGGAGGCAATATCGGCCGGCCAATGGATGGCTGTCCGAACAGGTCCTTGCAGTCCGCGAGCGCGATTCCCCGGGGGTCGGTTTCGATCGGAATCGTGATAAAGGGAAGCACATGGCTGGTCTCCGATGGACCGGACTGGTAATGGTTATCGCTTTGCTGCCTTGGGTCCTCACGGGCTGCGCCGCCACCAACTCGCGGCTGGCAAAAATGACGGGGCGACCCGTCGAAGACGATGATCAAATCTGGGCGCGCGCTCAATTGTACGAAAAGGACGGGCGCTACCCGGAAGCCCAGCAGCTATATGGCGAACTCTATCGCCGGCATCCGCAGACGGCGAAATATGCGCACCGGATGGGTGTCGCGGCGACAATGGCGGGAGACCATGATCGGGCTGCCGCAGCGTATAACCGAGCACACGGGCTGGAGCCGGACAATGCCGATCTGCTGACGGACATGGGCTATGCCGCTTTCCTGCAGCAGAACTATCCGGAATCCGAACGATTGTTGCGAGCGGCGCTGGCCATCGCCGAGGACAACCCCCGGGCCGTCAGCAATCTGGCGCTCGCCGTCGGATTCCAGGGGCGCTATGACGATAGCCTCGCCTTGTTCCGCCAGGTCCACGGTCAGGACGAAGCCGAGGTGCTGTGCAACCTCGCCTACGTAAAAACGCAGCGCGGCGACACCGCCGAAGCGGCCGCGTTGTATCAGCAGGTGCTGGCCATTGATCCGCACGTGAAAAAAGCGTCGGTGGCCCTAGCCGCCTTAAAGCCCGCCGAGCCCAAGGGGCCGATGGTCGCCCAGCAGAAGCCGTATCGCAAGTACATGAATGAGAACAAACCGACGGTGACGAAATCGCGGCCTGACGTCGCCGTGCCGGTCGACCTGGTCGAGAGTGTACCGACCGACACGCCGGCGAAGCCAGAAATCACATTGACGGGTCAATCGGAAGGCCAGGAATCCACGGCGGCGGACGACCAGTCCCTGACAGGCTGGGCGGATGAGACCGCTGAGACGACGCCTGCTGTGCCGACTGTGCCGAAGCGCACGATTCCCGAGGAACCTGTCGTCAAATCCCAGCCGGCGAAGACTCGGAGCCCCGCGCCGATGCCGGCCGAACGGCAGACAATCGCGGCGAAGGAGACACCCATCGCCGTCGCCGAAGAATCCGCGCCCATTCAGGCAGCCCTTCCCGACGAGATCGACCAGGCGTTCGAGGAGCCGGAAGAAATTTCCGACGGCTGGGCCGCCGTCCGCACCGCGACACCGGAACCTTTCGGACCGGAATGGCTCGCCGCCCGACTGGAGCAGATTGCCGCCCGCCGCGGCCAGTCCGGCTTCATGAGCTTCTGCCCGGTCGCGCTGCGAGACGAGCAATCGCTGGTCGATGCTTCGCCGCTCTACACGGCGGAGTACCAATCTCAGAAATACCAGTTCAGCTCGGAAGCCGCTCAGAAGAAATTTGTCGCTCAGCCCGAGCGCTACCTGCCTGCGGCTGGCGGGCTGGACGTCGTCGCGGTGAGCCAGGGAACGGCCGTTTCCCAGGGGTCTTTGGAACATGCCTTGTGGTTCCGTCACAAGCTTTACCTGTTCCTGACCCGGGAGAACCTGGAAATCTTCCGCACCCAGGCCCGGCAGTTCGCCGTGCAGCAATAACTTTGCGAACGGAAAACCCGGCGGCGACGAATTTCCCGCCGGCAAGTCTTCTCAAAAGAGCCCTCCCCGATACGTCCATCCGGGATGGCTCTTTTCGCTTCTGTCGCCCCAGCAAGCGGGTACTTAGCGTTCGCCCCCTGCCGGCGAGAACGCGTTCCTTGCCCGGTTTCATCGCCGTGGGTACCTTGAGAGCGCCGAAATTTCACGTTCGCACTCTCCTCAAAGGTGACACCGATGCGAAATGCATTCTCGTTGGTCGGCTCAGGGGTTCTATTCGCCGCGACCTTGATGTTTGCCGGCTGTGCGGAAGACATCAAACAGGAAACCAGTTCGAAACCGCCGACGCTGGGCACGCCGTCCGTTACTCCGGAAGGGACCGCAACGACACCCGATGCCGCCCCGGGGACGAAAGAACCAGGCAGCCCGGCGAAGCCGAAGACCGATGGCGGCCTGAAGCGGCTGATCGTTTTGACGAACGGCAATTCCCCCTTCTGGGACGCCTGCCGGGCCGGTCTCCAGGATGCCGATAAAGATTTGCAACTTGCCGACGCCGGATTCACGGCCGTGTTTGAAGTCAACGACGGCACGCCGGAAGGGCAACTCGACAAGCTGAAGCAATACGGCAGCCAGTCGGATGTCGCCGGCGTCGGAGTCTCGGCCTTGGACGCCGCCAACGTAGCCATCGCGGATGAACTGCGTGCCCTCCGCAAGAAAGGCATCCAGGTCATCACCGTAGATTCTGACGTCGACCGCGAAACGCTCCGCGATGCCCGAACGGCTTTCGTCGGCACCGACAATCTCGCCGGCGGACGCGCGCTCGGCCTGTGCGCCAAGGGCTTGCGGCCCGACGGAGGCGAGTACGTCACGTTTGTCGGCCGGTTGGGGGCGCAGAATGCGATCGAACGGATCGGCGGCTTTGGCGAAGGAGCCGGCGAGGCGTTTTTCTCCAAGGATTCCATGGCCGACGACATCAAGCTCGACCGCGCCCGAGACAATGTTCGCAACGCGATCCGGAATCATCCGGAGTTGAACACGCTGGTCGGCATCTGGTCGTACAATGCCCCGGCGATTGTGGACGTCGTCACCGAACTGAAGCGGCGGCCGGATTTCACGATCGTCACGTTTGATGCCGAACCGGGCGCCATCAAGATGATGGGGCAGGGGAGCATCGATGCGATGGTCGTGCAGAACCCGTATGCCATGGGGTTTGAAGGAATCAAGCTGCTGAAGGCGCTGGTGACGGAGGACAAGGCCACCGTTGACGCCATGCTGCCGAAGCTGGGCGAACCGGACGGCGACATCTTCGACACGGGTTTGAAAGTCGTCGTCCCGAGCGCCGAGTCGCCGCTGAAGCAGGACCAATTCCCGGAGAACGTGCAATTTCTGTTGCTGGAAGACTTCTCCGCCTGGCTCGAGAAATACGGCCTGGCCGGGTCGTGAATCGCAAACCCGCGGATCTGTCGCGTGTCGCGTCGAAGTGTCATTCACAAGTCCGGCGCGTCCTTCGCGCCGAATCGGAGTTGACCATGTTGCGTTTCCTGATCCTGACCGGACTGCTGGCGACGCTCGTGATGGTCTTGGACGCCGCCGAAGATCGGGAGACCAAAGTCCGCCGAGATAAGCAGCAAGTCGAAGCAGACGGGTTCTGGATTTATGGGGATTTGTCCAAAGGTCTGGACGAAGCCAAACGGACCGGACGACCGATCGTGGTCGTCTTGCGCTGCATCCCGTGCGAGGAATGCGTCAAGCTCGACGAAGAAGTCATGCACGCCGACCAAAGGTTGCGGAAACTGCTCGATCAATTCGTGCGCGTCCGGATCGTGTCCACGAACGGGCTGGACCTCTCGCTGTTTCAATTCGACACCGACCAGTCGTTTGCCATGTTCTTCCTGAACGCCGACGGCACGATTTACGGCCGGTTCGGCACCCGGTCGCACCGCACGGAATGGGAAAACGACGTCTCCTTTGACGGCCTGGCCCTGGCGCTGGAAGGGGCGCTGGACCTGCATCGGAACTATCCGCAAAACCGGGCGTCGCTGGCCGGGAAGCGAGGTCCGAAGCCGGCGGTCCCGTCCCCGGAGCAGTATCCCGCGCTGAAGGCAAAGTACGGTGCCTCGCTCAACTATGAGGGGAATGTCGTCGCGAGTTGCATTCACTGCCACCAGATCGGCGATGCAGAGCGACAGACGTACCGCGACCGCGGCCAGATCCTGCCGGATCAGGTGTTGTTTCCGTATCCGCATCCGAAAGTCACGGGGCTGATCCTCGACCCGGAGGAACGTGCTGCCGTGAAAGAAGTCGAAGAACGTTCGCCGGCCAGCCGGGCGGGCTTTCAAGCCGAGGACCAGATTCTGACGTTGGGCGGCCAACCGCTGCTGTCCATTGCCGATGTGCAATGGGTGCTGCACCGAGCCGACGCTTCCGGGGCGTCAATCCCCGCGGAAGTGCGCCGCGGTCAGGAGACGGTGACGTTGAAACTGGAACTGCCCAAGGGATGGCGGGAACGAGACTCGATCTCCTGGCGCGCCTCCAGTTGGCAACTGCGGCGATTCTCGAGCGGAGGGATGCTGCTGGAGGAATTGTCGCCCGGCGAACGGAAAGAACGCCTGGCCGGAGACGAAGGGATGGCATTGCTCGTGAAGCACGTCGGGCAATACAGCCCGCATGATGCAGCGAAGAAGGCCGGCATCCAGAAAAACGACGTCGTCATCGCGTTCGACGGAAAAACGCACTTTCCACGCGAGACAGACGTGTTAGCCCATTCGCTCCGAAAACGCCGACCCGGCGATGTCGTTGACGTCACAATTCTCCGCGATGGCAAGCGGCAGTCGCTGAAGATGACGCTGCCGTAGATCGCACGCTCAAGCCGCCGGGTGCCGGGGCATCAGGCCGCGTCCCTCCGCATTTTTACGATTTCACGGGGTGATTGCCCCTGGTCGCCCTGGTCGACGTCGTGTTCTGCCTGGGCGTGACACAGACTCTCCCCCGGCTTTTCGGTCAGAGATCATTGATTTATACTCCATGCTTCCGCAGCATTGACATGCCCTTCGGCACCTGGGAACAATCCGGCACCGAAGGAACTCGAGTGTCAGGCAGTGTTTCCAGTTCGCTGCGGTGAATCGTCGGGCAGTGCCGAAGATTTTTCTAAAGGATTTTATTCGTGCTCCGTACTCATACCTGCGGCGAATTGCGGGCCGCTTCGGCCGGCCAGACTGTTACCTTGTGCGGCTGGGTCGACAAGTATCGCGATCATGCCGGGATCGTCTTCGTTGATCTGCGCGACCGCTACGGCAAGACCCAGGTGAAATTCAGCCTGGCTGACAACACGGCCGCGCAGGATTCCGCCCGCGGGCTGCGCTATGAAGATGTCATCCAGGTGACGGGAGCCGTCGTCGAACGTCCGGCCGACATGCACAATTCCAAAATTCCGACCGGCGATATCGAGGTCAAGGCGACCGATCTCAGAATTCTCAACAAGAGCAAGACGCCTCCGTTCGAACCCGATACCCAGACGCTGCCGAACGAGGAACTCCGGCTCAAGCACCGGTTTCTCGATCTCCGCCGGCCGAATCTGCAGCAGACGATCGTGCTGCGTCACAAGCTGACGAAAGTCGTCCGCGACTATTTTGACGAGCACAATTTTCTGGAAATTGAAACGCCGATGCTCGGCCGCAGCACGCCGGAAGGGGCCCGCGACTATTTGGTCCCGAGCCGCGTCCATCCAGGCTGTTTTTATGCGCTGCCGCAATCGCCCCAGCTTTACAAGCAAATTCTGATGGTCGCCGGGTTCGACCGGTATGTGCAGATCGCGCGGTGTTTTCGTGATGAGGATTTGCGAGCCGACCGGCAGCCGGAGTTCACGCAGATCGACGTCGAGATGGCGTTCGTGCAGCGGGAAGACATCCTGACGACGATCGATGGCCTCATCGCCAGGCTGGTGAAAGACCTGCAGGGGAAACAACTCAAACTACCGCTGCCCCGCTATTCCCACGCCGACGTGATGGAACGCTATGGGTCGGATAAACCTGACCTGCGGTTCGGGATGGAACTGCACGACATCGGCGACATTGCCGCCGGTTGCGGATTCGGCGTTTTCAAGTCGACCATCGAGAAGGGGGGCCGGGTTCGCGGGCTGAAGGTCGACCAGGCCGCGGAAAAATACAGCCGCAAGAACATCGACGAGCTGACCGAGTTCGTGAAGAACTACGGAGCGCACGGGCTGGCGTTCTTCCGCGTGAAGTCGGCGACGGAACTCGATTCGCCCATCGCGAAGTTTTTCAGCGCCGAAGATCAGCAGGAAATCATCACGAGACTGCAGGCGGTTGCCGGCGATCTCCTGTTCTTCGTGGCCGATACTCCGAAGGTGACAGGGGCGGCGCTCGCCGCATTGCGGAGCCGCCTCGGGAAGGAACTGAACCTGTACGACCCGAGTGAAATCTGCGTGGCGTGGGTGCTCGATTTTCCGATGTACGCCTGGAACGAAGAGGAGAAACGCTGGGAGGCCGAACATCATCCGTTTTGTCAGCCGGTCGAGGAAGACATCCCGTTGTTCGATACCGACCCCGGCAAGATTCGCGCCCAGTCGTATGACCTGATCTGCAACGGTTACGAAGCCGCCTCGGGATCAGTCCGGATTCACGACCCGGCGGTGCAGCAGCGGGTGTTCAATTTCATCGGCATCACGCCGGACGATGCCGAGACGCGCTTCGGTTTCCTGCTGGAGGCGTTGCGTTTCGGTGCGCCGCCGCACGCGGGGATTGCCCTGGGTCTAGACCGCTGGGTGATGATGTTCGCGGGGACCGACAACATCCGCGACGTGATCGCCTTCCCCAAGACGCAGAAGGCCTCCGACATGCTCACCGGGGCACCGTCGGACGTCGACGCCCGGCAGCTTCGAGACCTGCACATCAAGCTCGACGTGCCGCAGGGGTGAGTGTTTGTATCGCAGGCTGGTCTGCCAGTGCAGCGAGTTCAGCATTCAGTTCACAGTCAAGGAGCAAGGCGAACAGATTGCGCTCAATGTTCGCCGAAATCTCGGTCAACGGGAGATGACTGAGATTCTTTTCCGAGAACGGATTCTGCAGTTCCGAGCCGATACGATCCAGCGCCAGCAGCGGATAGGCCACCAGCATGGTGATCGACGGCACCAGCCAGTCGCTGCTCAAACGGTGCAGCAACACAAAGGGCAACGTGGCGAGAAACAAGGTGATAAAGCGGCGGATCTTGATGGAATAGACCAACGGCAGCGGTGTTTTCAGAATCCGTTCACAGGCGCCGATGTGGTCGATCAACAAGGCACGTTCCTTATCGATTTGCAAAAACGCAAACCGATCAAGATTGTGATTCACACAGGCGATGTGTAATTGCCGCGCCAACACGTAGGCCACAACATTGGGCATATGATTCGCATTGGCCAAATGTACCTCGGCTTCGCGGCCGAGCAATGCCGTGATCTCGGCAGGGACGGGTTGCTGTCGCAGACTGGCGCGGGCTGCATGAGGAAAGACAGCCGCCCAGCGGATGAACTGCGACCGCCACAGCGGTTGATCCGGACCGTAGGCCAGTGCGCTGATCGCCAGATTACGCGACTGGTTGACAATACCGCCCCAGAGTTTTCTCGCTTCCCACCACCGGTCGTAACCGGCATTGGTTCTGAGGATCAGCAATAGCCCCAGGGCCGCACCGATGATTTCGTGCGGTGCGACTTCCAGCCCGATGCGGATCGCAAACGACTGCTCTGCTTGCCAGGCAAGAAAGCAGATCGCCGCGGAGATCACGCCGAACGTGGCCACGTCCGGCAAGACTTTGGGCGTAGCCGAACCGCGGATGGCGAACGCATCTTTCCAGAACCGTCGACGAGTATAGTCTTGCATGTGTCGTGAATCAGTTGGTGACCGAATGGATTCAAATCGTGGTGGCAGCACGCCGGCGGACTGAAGCATCATCCGTCGGCAAGTGGTATTCCGCGAGCGGAACATACTGTCCCTGACCCAGGTCAAAAGCGAAGACTTCTCCGGTCTCGAGCTTGTACACCCAGCCGTGCAAGTGCAGGTCTCCTCGAACCAGCCGGGAAGCCACCGATGGCAAGGTACGCAGATTCTCCAACTGGACCAGAACGTTTTCTTCAACGGTGGCTGTGAGTAATCGATTCCCGTCCAAATGGCGATAGTTGTCCCGGATGATTCGCTGGGTAGTCGCAGCGTGAGCCAGCCAGGCGGATACGGTTGGCAGGCTGGCGACGGCCTCGGGTTCCAACAATCCTTTCATCGCTCCGCAGTGTGAATGGCCGCAGACGATGATGTCTTTCACGCCCAAGCCAGCGACGGCGAATTCGATGGTCGCCGCCTCGCCGCCGTTGGCCGCACCATGTGGCGGGACGATGTTGCCGGCATTTCGCAGAATAAACAATTCCCCTGGCTGAGATCGCGTGAGCAGATTCGGATCAATTCTCGAATCGCTGCAAGTGATGAAGAGCGTTTCTGGCGATTGCCCGCGGGCCAATTGTTCAAATAGCCCCTGCAAAGGACGAAAGTTGGTCTGCTGAAAGTCATGAATCCCTTGAATTAACTTTTGCATGGCTCTCCCCGCTCAGTGAGTTACTATCGGATGGTTTACCGCTCACAAATCTCGACTCCTCCTTCTCAACGTCGAATCCCCCGCAAAGGATTACGTTTTCGTAAGCTTTTCAGTGGGATTGTCTCATCTCGATTTTCTTTTCCCTGGATGACTGTTCGCAACGTCTTTTGCAACAATCACTTGCGATCCGAAGTGCCGCGTGAAGAGTGACGGCTGATTCCGCGTCCGGAAGGTGACGCGCGGTCACTCCCCGTTCGTCAGCAGCTTGCCGACGAGGTGACGCCCGGGGAAATTGCCGAGGAGATACGTGTTCCTCCCCTCGGCAATGCGGACCGACTTCGACGCCATTGTGCCGACGGGTGCTGATCCGCGGGCCGGCTGCAATGCCAGTTGATGTTCCCCGGCGGGAAGTTCGATGCGTAGCACCTGAATTTTCTCAGGCAGCAGCCCCCAGCAGCGCGTATCGGCCGACTCGGTCGCTTCCCACGCGATGCCGACGACGTTGAGGGCCAGGCTCGCCGGGGAATGCGGGTCGGCGTCGACCAGTTCTTTGACGCCGTAGATGGCACCCTTCTTGAGGAATCGCCGCGCGATCAAACGAGCCATCACGTCGGGGAATTGCGCGTCCTGCTGACGGCTGGCCATCTCGCCGACATCCACCAGTGTGGCCGTCGTGCCGGCCGGTTTTCCATCCACCGACACGAGCACGCCGTCCGCCGGGTTGCTGGGTGTGAAGACTTTCGGCACCTTCACCGGGGCCAGCGTCGGCGGCAAGCCGCGCGGCGAGAAAGCCGAGACGATCCGATCGGCAATCAACATCGCCATCTGCGTCGGCACTTCCTCGACTTCTTCCTTCACCGGCCCGCGGCCGACCAGTGCGAAGACAAACAGCGCCCCGTGGCCGGCGGGAATCGGCGCCTCGTATTGGGCTCGCTGCAAATCGGCCTTGGCATCGCGAAATTCCGGCGCCCAATTCACGACCTGGGCGCGCGCTTTCGCCGCGTCATCCAATGTCAGCGGCGACTCTTCCGCCAGCATCGCACGCACATACGGCCCCAGCGCCACCTGCTTATAAGCCAGCGGAATCTCGGCGTCCTCCGGGTGCTTCTCGGTCACTTTTGTAATGATGTCCTGCTGCTTGTCGGTGACTTGCAGGGCATACGCCGCCGCATCGCCGCCGTCGGACATCAGGTTGGAAATCGTCAGAAACGCCCGGATCAGGACCTTTTCGTAGTCTTCGCCGGCATAGGCAACGGCGTTGTCGTCGGTGAGAAACGACAACGCCTGCTCGCCGGCGTCGGCCTGTTCCAGATGTTCGAACCGGTCGCGCACTTCCCTGAGCAGCTTTTCCGCTTCGCGCGGCCGGCCCGCGGAAAGTTCAATCACCGCCTTGTCGAGCTTCAACACGTCGGCTTCACGCTTGCGCTTCGGCAACTCGGCGTCAATCAGCGACTCGGCAGCCTCCAGCCGGCCCAGGTGATACTCGTTCCGAATCGGCCGCAATCGCTCCGCATGAGTCGCGCAGCCCGCCAGCGAGGCAAGTAACAGGCCAAGGATGCAGCGGAGGTGAGGCATGGGGGGGATAGCGGATCGGAAATAGAAGGCGTTAGGCGCAAGGTCGTAGGCGTTAGGTATTAGGCGTTAGAAATGGAAACCGCTGTTTTTTAATACCTAACGCCTAAGACCTAGCGCCTAAGTGTTTCAGCCAACGCCGTAGTGCTTGATCTTCCCGAGCCTCGACTTGTGATAGCCTTTGCGCAGCTCGGCCGATTCCTTGTCCGACTTGCCGGTTCCCATGTGAATCAGTTCCAGCGTGAGGTCATAATCGCGCTGGTAGTCTTTCCCGTTGCTCTTCGTCGTGCCGGAAGTGATTGTGGCATACAGCAGGTAATCGAACGGCTGTTCGAGTTGCTCCATCGCCGCGGTAAACATTCGCCGGTTACCGGGCACGAACAGATCATCGGGCCGGAGTCCGCATTGCCGGAGACCGGCTTCCACGTACTTGCGCGTGATGACTTCAAATTCGTCCGACTCGTTAATGCAGGTGTCGATCTTCTGGTAGATCTGTTCGCGGAAATCGCCAATCTCTTCGGCCGACTTGTTCTCGACGCCGACAAAGCAAACCCGCTTTCGCGCCGACGGGTCGGCGGCATCCGCCGACGTGGCAATGACCATGTGCTGCCGGCCCAGCAACTGGCCGACAGATTGCTGAATCAACGGTTCCCACGTCTCCGCCCCGGCGGCATGGCTGCCGACCATGGTGCCGTCCGACTGGTCCAGCACCTGCGCATGTTGAGTTCCCCGGCAGCCGGCGAGTCCTGCCGAAACCGCCAGAGCTGCCAGATTGCCGGCGTTTACCAGAAACCGTCGCCGATCCATGGCTCGTTCCTTTTGTCGTTCAAGGCTACGCCAATTCACGCAGACTGCCGCGATTCGTGTTCTCGCCTATTTTGCCGTTGCGGCCCGCCTCGTCGTCAAACTCAACTGAGCAACTCTCAGTTCGTCCAGTCAGTGGCCGATTCTTCACCGAGATTCCGGGGCGAAGGGCCTTATGCCGGGCGCGGAAATGTAACCGACAGGCCCCGCATCGGGCTAGAGGAAATTGGCGAAGCAGGCGGCGGAGAGTGCACACACTTCAACGGTTGTGCCGACAGAGAGTAACGAGCGCGAGCGCCGTCATTCGCCGGGCGGTTCAACGGTCGCGGCATCACCGGCGATTTCGCCGGGAATCCGGGCGATGGAGGCGAGCTTGTCCCCGTCATCGAGGCGGATGATGCGAACGCCTTGCGTGTTGCGGCCGATCTCGCTGACGTCGGCGCCGCGGATACGCTGGATCTTCCCTTGAGCCGTGACCATCAGGACTTCATCGCCGGGCGAAACGGAGAGAATTTTCACCGCCTGGCCGTTGCGAGCCGTCGTCTTGATGTCGCGAAGTCCTTTTCCGCCGCGGCGTTGCCTCCGGTATTGCATCCCGGAACTGACGGAATCTTCCGCTTCCTCTTCAGCAGGTTCGGGTTCGTCATCGGCAGCAGCATCGTCCAAAGCCTCCTCGACAGCCAATTCGTCGCTCGCGGGTTCGCCCTCGGTCACTTCGCCGCCGACGCCGAACGGTGTCCGTTTGCCGTAACCGTTCTCGCAGACGGTGAGCAGGCTGTGAGCCGGGTCGGCGATGACCATTCCGATCAATTCCGTACCGCCGCTGAGTTTGATTCCCTTGACGCCGGACGCATTGCGGCCCATCGCACGGGCGTCGGACTGGGCGAAGCGGATGGCCATGCCGTTGGAGGCGGCGAGGAGCACGTCTTCCGATTTGGAGACGATCATCGCTTCAATGAGTTCGTCGCCGTCGCGGAGACTGATGGCGATGATCCCCCCCTTCATGGGCCGTCCATACGCCGAGAGGGCCGTCTTCTTCACGATCCCCTTTTTGGTCGCCATGATGAGGTAGTGATCGTCGTCGAATTGCCTGGCCGCAACGCAGCTGGTGATGCGGTCTCCTTCCTGCAGCGACAGCAGGTTGACGAGTGCCCGGCCTTTGCTCGTCCGGGCCTGCAACGGCAGTTCGTACACCTTCGACCAGAGCACCTTCCCCTTGTCGGTGAAGAACAGCAGATAGTCGTGCGTGCTGGCGACGAACAGGTGTTCGATCGGGTCGTCGTCGTCGACTTTCGCCCCGGTGATCCCTTTCCCGCCGCGATTCTGGGCCTGGTACGCGTTCAACGGCGTCCGCTTGATGTAGCCCCGTTGCGTCAAAGTGACGACCATCGGCTCTTCGGCGATCAGGGCTTCGTAGTCGACGTTGCCCAGTTCCAGGTCCGAGATTTCCGTGCGGCGCTTGTTGCCGTACTTCTCGACGAGTGCCTGCATCTCCTCGCGGACGACGGCCCGGAGATTGGCTTCATCGGACAAGAGCCGGAGGTATTCGGAGATTTCCGTCAGCAGCTTGCCGTGCTCTTCGCCGAGTTTTTCCCGTTCAAGATTGGCCAGCGAACCGAGCTGCATCGAGACGATCGCTTCCGACTGATTGGCCGACAGCGAGTAGGTTTCCCTGACGCCGATTTCCTCTTGCAGAGCCTGGAAGCCGGTGTCGCCCAGCGCGCGGGCCACCAGCGCCGCGGGAATGGTGATCTGCTGCAGTCGTTCTTTCGCTTCGGCCCGGCTGGGAGAATTGCGAATCGTGGAGATCACCTGGTCGATGTCGATCTGCGCAATCAACAGGCCTTCGACCGTGTGTTTGCGCTTGCGCGCTTCGCCCAGCAAAAATTCCGTCCGGCGGCGCAGCACCGTCACGCGATGGCGGATGAACTCGGCGATCAGATCCCGGAGCGACAACAACTGCGGCCGATTCCCGACCAATGCCAGCAGAATCATGCTGACGGTCGTCTGCAGCGGCGAATACTGGAAGAGCTGATTGAGCACGACCTCTTTGTCGGCGTCTCTTTTCAGCACGACGTGCAGGCAGACTTGCCAGGGAGGCAGCGTCCGGTCGGTCAAGTCGATGACGCGGGAAATCCCCTTGACGCGGTCTTCCTTGACGAGCAATTCCAGCTTTTCGCGGATGCGGTCGCGCGTCTCGAAATACGGAATCTCGGTGACTTCGATGATGTCCGTGTTCTTCTCGGTAAGGAACCGCGTCTTCGCCCTGAGAATGAACGTCGAACGCCCGGTGAGATATCCCATGCGTACGCCAGCGCGGCCGCAGATGACGCCGCCCGTCGGGAAATCCGGGGCCGGCATCACGTCGACCAGGTCGTCCAGCGAGCAGTCCGGGTCGTCGATCATCACCATCACGGCCCGGCAGACTTCCGAGAGGTTATGCGGCGGGATGCTCGTTGCCATGCCGACGGCGATCCCCGTCGACCCATTGACCAGCAGGTTCGGAAACCGCGAGGGCAACACGACCGGCTCGCGATTGCGCTGGTCGTACGTCAGCACGAAGTCGACGGTGTCTCGCTTGAGATCGTCGAGCATTTCCGACGCGATCCCCGACAGCCGGGCCTCGGTATACCGCATCGCCGCGGCGGGAAGTCCGGCGAGCGAGCCGAAATTCCCCTGCTTGTCGACCAGAACTTCCCGCATGTTCCAGTTCTGGGCCATGCGGACCAGCGTCGGATAGACCGAGCCTTCGCCGTGCGGGTGATAATTGCCGCTAGTGTCGCCGCAGATTTTCGCGCACTTGACCCGGCCGGAACTGGGGCCGAGGTTTAAGTCGTTCATTGCGACGAGAATGCGGCGCTGCGAGGGTTTCAAGCCGTCGCGCACATCGGGCAGCGCACGGCTGATGATCACGCTCATCGCATACGTGACATAGCTGGTCCGCATCTCGTCCTGAATGGCGACCGGCACAATGCGATCCGACCCGTTCGGCTCCGTCTCTCCTGTCGACAAGCGAAATCTCCTTGACCATGGCGTAACCCGTTTCAGGGAAACAGATTACGGCCTCTACTTCACGCCGTTTCAGCAGCAGCGATTGTAACAACTTTCGCCCAAATTCTCAACGCCGTGGATGGCGATTCCGGCAGGTGCCAGGTACCGGGATCCGGCGGCTATCGTTCGTCGAGCAGCGAATTTGATTTACGTCTCGTCGAAAGATGCCTTTCGACGCCTTTCTGTTAATCTTCCCATTTGCAGACGGTTGAAGACGCGGCGGGCGAACCCACTCTGAACGATGAGAATGAAATGGATAACCTCTCGAAGGATTACTGGATAGGCTCAATGACCGGCATTCTCGTTGGCGTGTCCCTTGGAATGGCGAGTTATCTCGTGTCTGTCAGCGGGCATGACAGCTACGGCTTTGTCATCTTCTTTCTTTTGCCGTTCCTGACGGGTTTCAGCGTCGCGGCCATCGTCCGTCCTAAGGCCATTCTGGCGGTGTCAATGGTCACAGTGGCGGTCCTCTGCGCCTCGATCCTGATTGTGACCGGGTTGGAAGGCTACATTTGCGTGGCGATGGCGGCACCGTTTATGGCTTTCGGAATGACCGTCGGCGCGGTCGTAGGCTATCTCCTGATCGGGCGAGTGCGCGAACGCCGACGCCTCGGGGAGAAGCACACGATTTTGCTGCTCGCCCTGGTACCGGCACTCATGGCTGCTGCCGAGCACGCGGAACGTCCCCTGCGCACTCAACAACGGGTCGAAACTTTCGCCACGACAATTCACGTCGACGCTCCCCCTGAACGAACTTGGGACAGCCTCACGGACATTCCTCAACTGACTGGTCCGAAGCCGTTCCTTCTGGCGGTCGGTCTGCCGGTTCCAACATATTGCCGACTGGGCGCGCAGGAGGTCGGCGCGGAACGCGTGTGCGGTTTCGATCAGGGAGAAATCGTTCAGCGAGTCGCCGACTGGCAGCCCAACGCCAGCCTGCGAGTGGATGTCGTCCGTTGCACGCTTCCCGGCCGGCGTTGGCTGCAATTTCATGACGCGTCTTACGAACTGACCCCGACACCAGCGGGAACTACCGTCACCCGCTATTCCACAATCGGGTCTCGCTTGTACCCCCGCTGGTATTGGCGCCGCTTCGAGGCATGGGCCGTTGCCTCGGAGCATGAGTACGTGTTGGCGAACATCAAGCGAATCGCGGAGGGCGAATAGAGAACGATCTTCAAAGCAGCAGGCCGGATTCTGCCCTATCAAGTCGGCGAGACTCTATCTCAGCGCAGGCGAGCCTCCGCCGCGAGGATCGGTTCCAGCAACTGGCGCAGGCGGTCTGTTTCGTCGGCTGTCATCCGGCGCTGCGGCGGACGGACGGGGCCGAAGTTCCAGCCGGCGATCTGCATCCCGGCCTTGATCGCCGAGATGTTGAACGAATCTCCGGCCAACGCGCGGAAATCCTCAATCGGCCGGACGATGCTCAGCAGCCGCATCGCCTCGGGAAAGTTGCCCCCCTTCAAGGCCGCGTGCAGCGACAGCGACAGCCTCGGCACGATGTTGCCGAGTCCGCTGGTGAAACCGGTCGCCCCGGCGAGCATGAAGAACGGCGCGAAGCGTTCCGCGGTCCCGCAGTACAGTCCGAGTTTTCTCCGATTCGCGTCGACAAACTTCGTGAAGGCGTCGACCTCGTTGACGGCGTACTTCACGCCAACCAGGCGGCCGGCCTGTCCCAATTCGGTCAACAGCGCGTCGCTGGGGACCGGACCTTTCTTGTAGGCCAGGATCGGCAAAGGGACGGCGGCCGCAATCGCCTGAAAATAATCGCGAAAGCCGGCATCGCTGAGATACGGATGGACCGGAGGCATCAGCAGCAGCGCATCCGCCCCGGCTTCCAGCGCCTGTCGGCCGATTTGAACCGCATGGCCGACGCCGAACCCGACAGGGGCGATGACCACGGCGTTTGGCGCCGCGATGCGCGTCGCCTGCACGCAGCCGATGACTTCCTCTGCGGACAGCGAATGAAATTCCCCCGTCCCCGCCGCCGGCAAGAGCACCGTGACACCGGCCTCGACGACCGACTTCACGAACCGGCCGAGTTCGTCAGCGAGCACATGCCCGCCATCGTCCGAAAACGGCGTCGGCGGCACCAACTGCACGGTATTCAGGGCATCGAGATCCAAGGGCTTCATCGGGCGGCGTTCTCCTCGACCGCCAATTGTAGCCCGGCAATTCGAAGAAAGACAGATGCCGTGAGGCGCTGTGCTGCAAATCGAGTGATGGAGAGACCGGCCCGCATCGCAAGCGAGGGATGCCTTTATTCCCCGCCGCGAGCGCGCGTCACCAATTCACGAAATGTTGGCCGCAGCGGCTTGTGCAAATACCGGGCGAATGCTGAACTGAGGCGATTGGCCAGGATCAATTCGATGACGTCTGCGAAATCCTTGTAGGCTCGTCGCACATTTCCCTCGGCACACGCGATTTTCGATTCGATCAGTTTTGCCAGGGTCAGCACAGGCAAGCCCAGGTTGCTGAAGTCGAGTTCGCCGCGCTGGCAGGTAACGATCTTCACGCCCGCATCGCGAAGCAGTTTCCAATGCACCATCGCGTCGAACACGTCCTCGCGGGACATGCGGCTCTGCGCGGAGATCAGCTCGGCGCAGAACGTCCCGCTTTGGGCGTCGGCCAGCAGTTTCTGAAAGTCCTTCCGCTTGCTGGACTCGGTTCCGGTCAGCCCATGGTCCTCGTACTAGCGGATGACGCGGAAGCCGGCGCGTACCACCAGCGCTTCGATGTCCTTGCGCTGGCGCGCCGGGCAATCCTACCGGACGGCGCGGCGGATTGTCGCCAGCGAATCACCCGCGAACGGGAATTAGCCCGCCAGCAAAAGGCCACGGGCAACGCCTCGGAGGGAACGCGGCTGATCGTGGCCCTCTATACGGAGAGCTACCCGGTTCGTGGCCAAGATGACGAAACCCGTGGCGAAGAATGCGTGATTCCGCCAACCGGGACGGGACGACAGGCCGGATTCGGGTTGTAAGAAGAAACCCCGCTTCTCGAACGGCGTTCTTCCTGGTGGGCACAGCCCACCCCACAAAACCGACGCCTCTGCCTCTACGCCAGAATCGCCCGCCTCACCTGCGGGTCGTTGGCCGGGCCGATCAGGCGTTGATTTAATCCTTGGAACGAATATTTCAGCGCGTGAGGATCTAAACCGAAGAGGTGCAGGATGGTGGCCTGCAGGTCGTGCGGGGTCATCTTGTCTTTGACGACGAAATAGCCGAGTTCGTCGGTTTCGCCGTGCGAGATGCCGCCTTTCACCGCGCCGCCGGAGAGCCAGACGCAGAAACTGTGCGGGTGGTGATCGCGGCCGAGCGTCTTCAGACCGCCGCGGGCTTCGTTCATCGGCGTGCGGCCGAATTCGCCGCCCCAGACGATCAGCGTGTCGTCCCACAGCCCGCGCTGCTTGAGGTCTTTCAAGAGCGCGGCGACGGCCTGGTCCATTGGCTTGCACTTGTTCGGCAGGCCGCGGTCGATCTCGGTGTCCGGGCTGGTGCCGTGGAAGTCCCAGCCCCAATCGAACAGTTGCACATACCGGACGCCCTGTTCGAGCAATCGCCGGCCGAGCAAACAGTTGTTGGCGAAACTCGCCTCGCCCGGTTTTGCGCCGTAAGCTTCCTGAATGTGCTGCGGTTCCTTGGAGATGTCCATCACTTCGGGGACGGCCATCTGCATGCGGAACGCCAATTCGTACTGACCAATGCGGGTCAGCGTTTCCGGGTCGCCGATTTTTTGCAGCTCGAGTTCATTCAGTCTCTTCAGCGCATCGAGGCTCCGGCGGCGGACGTCTCGGTCCATGCCTTGCGGATTGTTGGCGAAGAGGATCGGCTCGCCCGACGACCGGCACTGCACGCCTTGAAAGACCGACGGCAGATAGCCGCTCGACCACAGGGCCTTGCCGCCGGTCGGGTCGGTGCCGCCGGAGATCAGGACGACGAAGCCGGGCAAGTCCTGGTTTTCGGAGCCGAGGCCGTAGGTGATCCACGACCCCATCGCCGCGCCGCCGAAGCGGTTCGATCCCGTGAACAGCAAGAGTTCCGCCGGGGCGTGATTGAACTGGTCGGTGTGCATCGACTTGATGATGCAGAGGTCGTCGGCGACGGTCTGCAGTTGCGGCATGACGTCGCTGATTTCATTGCCGCCCTGGCCGCATTTCGTGAAATGGTGCGGCGTCCCGAGGATTTTCGGGACGCCCTTGATGAAGGCGAACCTTTGGCCTTCCAGGAACGACTGCGGGCAATCCTGCTTGTCGAGTTCGACGAGCTTCGGCTTGTAGTCGAACATGTCGAGATGCGGCGGCGCGCCGGCCATGTGCAGGTAGATGACCCGGCGCACTTTGGCCGGCAGCGGAGGCTGCTTCGGCGCCAGCGGGTTGACGCCGGCGTCTTCGAGGGGAGACGCGGACGCCGGACGGCCCATCAGTTGATTCAGCGCGAGAGCGCCGATCCCCAGTTGGCTGTCGCGGAGGAAATGCCGGCGGGTGGTGAATTGCAAGAGATCGTGTCGGAGGTTCATGGTTTGCTCGTGGTTTGAATGAGGAGCCGCGCACGAAGTAAGCGATCTTGACTGAATTGCCGCTTACTTCGTGCGCGGCTCCGTTGGTGATTAACGCATCAGCACCGCATCCAGGTTCAACAGCATATTGGCCACGACGGTCCAGGCAGCGGCTTCGGCGGCGTCGAGGCCCGGCGGCAAGGCACCGATTGGTTTCGTCGCCAGGTCAGTCGCTTCCTGAGGATGGGCTTTGAAATGTTCGAGTTCACTTTGGTAGAGTTTGATGACCTCGGTGAATTGATCGGCGTCCGGTCGTCGGCTAAGCGCAAGCGTGAGAGCATATCCGGCCCGCGCTTCCGGAGTTGCTCCTCCTTCACTCAGCACCCGTCGGGCGAAAGCCTGTGAGATCTCGACGTACGCCGGGTCGTTCATCGTGACGAACGCCTGCAACGGCGTGTTGGTGCGGATACGGCGTACGGAGCACGTTTCCCGGCTGGGGGCGTCGAACGTTGCCATCGACGGATAGGGAGCCGTGCGTCTCCAGAAGGTGTAGAGTCCGCGGCGAAATTTGTCCTCGCCCGGGCTCTCGGTCCAGCTGCGCTGGCCATTGAAGGCTGCCTGCCACATGCCGGCCGGCTGATACGGGTAGACCGACGGCCCGCCGACTTTGCGGGCCAGGAGGCCGCTGATCGCCAGCGCCTGATCGCGGACCAGTTCCGCTTCCAATCGGAACCGCGGCCCGCGCGACAGCCAGCGATTGCGGGGATCTTTCACGGCGACCTCCGGCGAGACTTTCGCCGTCTGGCGATACGTCCTCGAAGAGACGACCGTCCGCAGGAAGTGTTTCACATCCCAGTCGTGATGTTGAAATTCGACGGCGAGCCAATCGAGCAATTCCGGATGGCTGGGAAGTTCGCCCTGCGCACCGAAATCTTCTTCGGTGGTCACGAGTCCCGCGCCGAACAACTGCGCCCAGAAGCGATTTACCGCCACCCGCGCCGTCAACGGGTTCTCTGCATCCATCAACCAGCGCGCCAACTCCAGCCGCGTCGGAGGCAACGCTTGCGGTTTCGCCGCCAGAAACGCCGCCGGAAATCCCGGTTCGACCTCGGCTCCCCGGGTCAGGTAATTCCCGCGCAGAAAGATCGTCGTCTTGCGCCGCTGAGCTTCCGCCAGTTCCTGGAGCACGGGGACCGTCGGCAGCGCCGGCCGGGATTTTTCTAATGCCGTCAACTGATCGCGCGGCCCTTTCAGCGATGGGGCAATCGTTTTGTAATGCGCCCTGAGACGAGCGGCTTGCTCTGTTGTCCGCGAGGCGGCAATCGTGTCCAAAATCGCGATCACGTCACCGGGCACGCCGATTCGCTTCGCGACCTGGGCGTCGTTCGTGGCAGACAACCGGAACCGCCCCAGACCCTGGGCCTGGGACGATTCGTGACTTAATCGGACCGTCACCAGCAGCGGCGCATCGGATTTCAGCGGCTCCGCGAGCACGAACACGGCATGATGCGGTTCCTTCACTTTCGGCCCGACGGCCCAGCCGAAGTTCGGCTTCTTCGTCGGGTCCAGGGCGAGTTCCACCGGAAAATCGGGCTGCGAGTAGTCGGCGTAGGCCCCGCCGAATTTCAGCGCACGATCATTCGTCGGGCCGAGTTCCTGCGATGGCTTTGGTGGATCGGTCAGTTGGCGGTCCCAGAGCGGCTTCCGGTCGGCGTCGAGGATCGACACCTTGAGATTCGTCATCCGCGCACCGGTCCCGGCGTCGGTCCGGTTCCAGATAACCAGCCGCTCAATCGCGACGGCGCTGCCGAGATCGACTTCCCACCACGGGTTCTCTTGCGCGGCGGTGTGCGTGACGGAATTGGCGGCGTAGTCGCCGTTGGTGTTGCCGTCAATTCCTCTTGCGGCATCGCCGCCGTAGTCGGTGGAGGACTGCGACGCCTTGCCGACCTTTGCGATATTCTTTCCGGCCGAAAAGACCTCGACCTCGGCCAGATGAACATATTGCCCGGCGCCTGCCCGTTCCACTCTTACGAACCGGCCGGGCATCGGGGTGCTGGCGTCATTCGCCGGCTTGACCGTGGCCGACCACCCCGACAATACGAAGTTGCCGCTGTCGGACCGGCCGGCGCCTCCGCCCGGCAAGGATGCATCCGGGATTGTTTCCAGCCGGATCGCCGTCATCCCGGCGGCCGGCAAGGGGAACTGCACCAGGTACGATTCCTTGTCCGGCCGGGGGCCGGTCGCCAGAATCGATTGGTCGCCGGGCAGCTTCAACTCGGTGCCGTTGGATGCGGTCGCCGACTTGGGTTCCAGGACCGACCAGTCTCCCGTGGCCGCCAGCGATTTTTCCCAGGCGGTGAATTCGGCCAGCAATTCCGGCGTTTCGGCATCGTACAGTTTTTTGACCGCGGCAATCTGCGCTTCAACGGCCGCGGCCTTGCGGGCGTACTCCGCATCCGGGGCCGGCATGGTCGGGCTTTCATCCGGGGCATCGCGGTCCGCCGTCTGATTGAGAATGGCGAATACCCGGTAATACTCCTGCTGCGTGATCGGGTCGTACTTGTGGCTGTGGCATTTCGCGCACCCCATCGTCAGGCCCATCCAAGCTTGAATCGTGGTGTCCGTCCGGTCCCAGACGGCGTAGGTGCGGAACTCTTCGTCGTCGGTCCCGCCTTCGGTGTTGGTCATCGTGTTGCGGTGAAATGCCGTGGCGATTTTCTGGTCCGTCGTGGCATTCGGAAGCAAATCGCCGGCCAGTTGCTCGACCGTGAACTGATCGTACGGCACATTCCGATTGAAGGCGTCGATCACCCAGTCGCGAAAACGCCACATGTTGAGCCGCAGCGGATCAGACCCGTACCCGGCAGAGTCGGCATACCGGGCCAGATCCAGCCACATCCGCGCCCAGCGCTCTCCAAACGACGGGTCTGCGAACAACCGATCCAACAGTTTCTCGTACGCATCCGGCGAGGTATCGGCGAGAAAGTCGTCGAGTTCGTCCGGCATCGGAGGCAAGCCGCGCAGATCGAGACTGATCCTGCGCAGCAACGTCGCCCGGTCGGCTTCCGGCGAAGGCGACAAGCCGTGCGTCGTCAACTCGAGGCGGACCAGCGCATCGAGCGGATGCGGAGCGCCGTTCGGCGCAACGCCAAGCCGCTCGGGTTTGACGAACGACCAATGCAATGCGTAGGGCGCTCCTTCGGTCACCCAGCGCTGAATCAACGCGACTTCGCCCGGAGCCAGTTCGTGCCCGGATTTCCTCGGCGGCATCTGCACGTCGGGGTCGGTCGACGTGATCCGGCGGATCAGTTCGCTCGCTTCGGGCTTGCCGGGGAGAATTGCCGTGTCGCCGCTTTCGAGTCGTTCCAGTGCCGCATCCCGCACGTCCAACCGCAGCCCGGCTTCGCGGTGCGCTTCATCCGGGCCGTGGCAGGCGAAACAGTTGCGGGACAACAGCGGTCGGATCTGGCGGCCGTAGTCGATCTTCGCATCGGCGGCGAGCGTTTGACCCGCGCCATGAAAAATAAAACACAGACCCAAGACGAAACACGAGCGCATGACGTTTCCCCTGCGGATTTCTCCGATCAGCCGATGCCGATCATTGTATCCGCGGATCAGGGTAACTGTCGACGGCGGGATAATTGTGCCGCACGGCTCAGGTCGAGAGGCCGTCAAAACGGTCTGTGATCTGGTAGAGTTCCGGAGGAAGCGTACGCCGACCCCGATTTCGAGACGCAGACCCATGCCTCATCCGACGCTCTTCACGCTGGGTTATTCCGGCTTCACTCCCGAGACCTTTGCCGGCCGGCTGCAAGCGGCCAGCGTGGACGTGGTGATCGATGTGCGAAGGAAGCCAATCAGCCGCAAGAAGGGGTTTTCGTTGAAGGGTCTCTCGGCATTTCTGAAGGACCAGGGCATCGAGTACCGGCACGTGCCGGTACTGGGGATGCCCGAATCGCTGCTGGAAGAACGCCACGAGGGGATGGAGGCCGGCGAGTATCTCGCCGAATATGGCCGCTATCTTCAGTCTTGCGACGATGTGCTGGACGACCTGTTGCAGCAGGCGCGCCTTCGCCGGTGCTGCCTGATGTGCCTGGAAAAGTCCCCGGCCGAATGCCATCGGTCGGTCATTGCCGACGAGTTGAAAGCCCGTTGCAACGGCCGGATGCGAGTCGAACACCTGGCTGGGACCGACGCCAGCCCGGATTGACGGCCGCGGAGTTAGAGGTGTCAGCGCAGGAACCGGCCGCCGTTCAAGTCCAGGACAGCGCCGGTCATGAAGCTCGACGCGTCGCTGGCCAGGTAGAGCACGGTCTGGGCGATTTCCTCCGCCGTCGAATTGCGGCCGAGCGGCGTCTGGCGGCGGTAATCTTCCATCTTCTCGGGTGTGCTGAACTGTTCGTGATGCGGCGTTTCGACGACACCCGGCATGATCGAATTCACTCGCACCGCCGGGGCTAACTCTTTCGCCAGCGTCCGTGTCATCACCATCAGGCCCCCCTTCGCCGCGGCATAGGCCCCGGCACCGCCCGACCCGCCCGTCTGCACGGAGAGCGACAAATTATTGATGATCGACCCGTGGCCCGATTTTTTCAGATCAGGGATGGCTTCGCGTGAGGTGAGAAACGCCGAGGTGAGATTTGCATCCATCACGCGCCGCCACAAATCGAGTGAACAGTCTTCGAGTTTTGCCCGTTCGATGACCGACCCGGCGTTGTTGAAGAGGATGTCCAGCCGGCCAGCCCTGGAGATAACCAGTTCGACCAGCGACCTCGTCTGCGTTTCATCGGTCAGATCGGCACGGACAAGAAACGCCTGGCCGCCGTGCCGTTGAATATCGGCCAGCGTTTTTTCGGCTCCGGCGGCGCTGGAGTGGTAATGCACGGCGACTGTCGCCCCGGCCTGGGCGAGCAGAATCGCCGACGCCTGGCCGATGCCGGTCCCCGCCCCGGTGATCAGGGCGACGCGACCGGTGAGGTCGAAGGAGGAGAGCGGGGCGGGGAGCGGCATGTGCGAACCAATGATGTTAGATCAGGGTCTACTCGAATAATTCGTGCGCATTCGTGATCGGTTCCCAGCAATCATGACTGCGGTTTTGTTTCCGTCGAGATGGCTTTAATCGATGGAACGCTGGTTGTGCACCCTTTTTCCACTCAGCAAGTAAAACGCTCCGAGCGTTGTATTTCTTGGCGACAATTCGCAGCCGTTCAATGTCCTCGTCATCCGGCCATGCAGCTGTTCCGCCTTTGACTTGGATCAAAATTACCTCGAAAAGATCACCGCGTTTTAATGGGCTTTCGGGTGTTCGATGATCCTTCCGCATCGCGACGAGGTCGACAATTCCCCTGGATTCTGCGCCATTCGGGCCGCAAAACGCGACGACCTGCCAAGTTGTGCCCTTGGAAACTCGGGTCATAAGCCATTTCGTCATGGTGATGGCCCACTTGGCTGTCCTTCTCGCTTTTTGGCCAGGGGTGAGAGTCAAAGGCAATTCGGGCATTTTTCTCATTGATCACATCTTGTTCCAGAATCGTCAATTTCATCATTCTACTTTTATGCTTGCTTCGCAAGGGGGCTGCGAACTCGCAAGCGTGCGTTGATGTCCGTCTGGCGTGGAGAGAGGGAACCCGTTTCTGGTATCATTCCCACATGAACCCGCGCCGAATTCTTGTCACCGCCGCCTTGCCGTATGCCAATGGCCACATTCACCTGGGCCATCTGGTGGAGTACATCCAGACCGATATCTGGGTCCGGTTTCAGCGGCTGCGCGGAAATCGCTGCATTTTTCTCTGTGCTGACGACACGCACGGCACGGCGATCATGATTCGTGCCCGGCAGGAAGGTCGGTCGGAAGAGGCGCTCATTGCCGAAATGCGCGACGCCCATCTGCGGGACTTCACCGCTTTCGGCATCTCGTTCGACAACTACGGCAGCACCCACAGCGATTCCAACCGGGCGATCTGTCACGAAATCTGGGCGAAGCTGCGCGCCGCGGGGATCATCGTCGAGAAGGACGTCACCCGGCTCTACGACCCGGAAGTGCAGTCGTTTCTCGCCGACCGTTTCGTCAAAGGCAAGTGCCCCAATCCCAAATGCGGCGCGGAGGATCAGTACGGCGATGCGTGCGAAAAATGCCTGACCAAATATGATTCGGTCGATTTGATCCAGCCTTACAGCACGCTTTCGCAGGCCCGCCCCGAAGTCCGCACAAGTACGCAACTGTTTGTACGCATCGAAGACTTGCATCCGTTTCTGGAAGAGTGGACGCAGAACTCCGGTGCGCTGCAGCCGGAAATTTCCAATTTCCTCAAGCAGAATTTCCTCGGCGATGTGCTCCGTGACTGGGACGTGTCGCGACCGGCACGGTACTTCGGCTTTGAAATTCCCGACAGCCCCGGCAACTACTGGTACGTCTGGTTCGACGCGCCCATCGGGTACATCGCCTCGACTGCCGACTGGTGTGCGAAGCACGGTGAATCGTGGGAGTCGTGGTGGAAACCCCAAAGCCCGCCGACGGCCGTCGGCGGGACAACCGAAACCGAAATCCATCACTTCATCGGCAAGGACATCACGTATTTTCATACGCTCTTCTGGCCGGCGATGCTGAAGACAGCGGGGTTCCGGCTGCCGACGAAAGTCCACATCCACGGCTTTTTGACCGTCGACGGCGAGAAGATGTCGAAGTCGCGGGGCACCTTCGTGATGGCGTCGACGTACCTGAAGCACATCGAGCCGGGGTATCTGCGCTATTTCTATGCCTCGAAACTGGGCCCACGGCTGGACGACCTCGATCTGAATCTCGAAGAATTCGTCGCCAAGGTGAATTCGGACCTCGTCGGCAAGGTGGTGAATCTCGCCAGCCGGACGGCGAAGTTCGTCGAACAGACCGGGTTGTCGGCAACGTACCCCGATGATCTGGGGATGTTCCACCAGGGGGCAGAACTGTCGGGTCTGATCGCCGATTATTACGAAGCCGGCGATAACAACGCGGCCATGCGCGAGATCATGACGCTCGCCGACCGGGCGAACAAGTATGTGGAAGAAAAGTCGCCGTGGCTGATGAAAAAAGACCCGTCACGGGCGCAGGAGTTGCAGGATTCGTGCACGGTGGCCTTGAATTTATTCCGGCAGATCGTGATTTATCTGTCGCCCGTGCTGCCGAAACTTGCGGAGAAAACCCGACGGTTGTTGAATTGCCTGATCGAACATTGGGACGAAGCGAAGGCGCCGCAAACGGGGACGCCGGTGGCGAAGTTTGAACATCTATTGAAACGCGTAGAACTCACACAGGTACAAGCCATGATCGACGATTCAAAAGATACGCTCGCCCCCCAAAGCCCGTCGACAGCGTCAACGGGACCGGCTTCCGGCGACAGTGCCGAATTTTTGCAGAAGGAACCCCTGACTGAAGCCCAGTGTACGATCGACGATTTCGTGAAAGTCGATTTGCGCGTGGCCCGGGTTGTCGCGGCAGCACATGTGGAAGGGGCCGACAAGCTGCTCCAGTTGACGCTGAACCTTGGCGGCGATTCTTCGCGGAACGTCTTCGCGGGGATCAAGAGTGCGTACAAACCGGAAGACTTGGTCGGGCGGCTGGTGATTGTCTGTGCCAACCTGGCTCCGCGGAAGATGAAGTTCGGCGTCAGCGAGGGCATGGTTTGCGCGGCGGGTGCCGGCGGCAAGGAGATTTTCCTGCTCAGTCCTGACAGCGGGGCGCAACCCGGGATGCGGGTACATTAACGCCTTCGTCACCAGTTCGTCAGGCACCCAGTTGCCGGCGGAGATCATCGACCTGATCGCGCAGGTCGTCCAGTTGTGCTCGCAATTGGGCGACTTCTTCTTTCAGCCGGCTGATCTCGCTTTCCCACGGGCTGGTGTCGCGATTTGAGACCGCAGGCCTCGCCGGAGCCGATGCCGCCGCCATCGCCGGCCTGTGCAGCGGCTCATCCTCCTCGACGAGTTCAGACAGCTCCTCGTGATTTTCCCCCGGCGGATACAGGTTGTGGTCGACCTCGACCCCCCGGCGATCCAGCGATCCGTTTGCGCGGACCAGACCCTCGTCAATCAGCCCCTGCAATTCGACACGCAGTTTTTCGAGGGAATCGATGTCGTGCAACCGGCCGGCCCGGGTCCGCAATTCACCGGGCTGCTGCCGGCCGCGAAGCATCAGTTCGGTCATGATGGCCAGTTGCGGTTCGGGCAGCCTGGTTCTTCGCATGTAATGCCGGAAACGCGACGTCCGGCCCCCTTCGGTGTGCACTTCGCCCACGAGACCCAGTTCGCGAAGTTCGTCCAGCGTCTGCTGCACGGCGTCTTCGTCGTAGTTAGACACCGGGTCGCGGTTGCTTTTCTGATTACAGCCGGCGATGGTCGCCTTCAGCGTCAGCGGATATTGATCCGGCGTTGTGAAGGCTTTTTCAAGAAGCGTTCCCAGCACGCGGCGCTGCTTGCGTGACAGCGTCGTGAGCGTGATGATTTCGTCGTCGTCTGCCACCGCGGCGTCTCCTGAAGTCTCTCCCCGAGTGTATCGTCGTCGGCGTAGTATGACCGGAGAGGGCAGGGTTGACCAGCGCGCCGGCCTTGAAGCCCAGGGCGGTTCCGTTTTTCTGTAGGGTTTGCCGAGTCCGCGAGGCGAACCACGAGGGACCAACGACTTATGGTTCGCCTCGAAGACTCGGCAAATCCTACGGTCTCTGCATCATCCATCAAATGAACCGCCCTGCCACAAAGCCCGGCTGATCAAAGCCTATGCCGGGCTTAGTGGGAAGACATCCCCGGGCGACTTGTAAATCTCGATCCGATTCAGGATCGTAAGCGGTGATCAACGACTCTCGCGACGACGGCCTCGTTCAAGGATCTCGCTTCATGACGCACCTGCGCCCGTTGGGAACCAGCGGCCTGCTGGTTTCGCCGATTTGCCTCGGCACGATGACGTTCGGTACGCCCGTGCCGGAAGGGGACGCCGTTCGCATCATGCACGGCGCGATCGATCTCGGCGTGAACTTCATTGATACCGCCAACGTGTACGAAGGGTACAAGCGGTTCCTCGGCAGCCCGGGGGGCGTCGCGGAAGAAATCGTCGGCAAGGCGATTCACGACCGCCGCGACAAAGTCGTTCTGGCGACCAAGGTCGGCGCGCCGGTCGGACCGGGACCGCAAGACAAAGGTCTTTCGGCTTCGCACATTCTTCGCGAAGTCGACCGGAGCCTGCAGCGGCTGCAGACGGATTACATCGACCTTTACATCATCCACTGGCCCGACAAGTTCGTTCCCTTGGAAACGACGCTTTCCGCCATGGATGTCGCCTTCCGGCAGGGAAAAATCCGCGCCTTCGGGGCGTCCAATCATCGCGCCTGGCAACTGTGCGAGCTTTTATGGCTCGCCGAGAAAATGAACGCTCCGAAGCCGGTCGCCTCGCAGATCCCGTTCAGCGCGCTGCGGCGCGAATACCAGCTCGAACTGGAGTTCTGCCGACAACACGGCATCGGCGTTACGCCGTATCAAAGCCTGCAAGGCGGCTTATTGACCGGAAAGTATCGCCGAGGCGCTGCGCCTGAAGCAGGAACCCGCGCTGCCGACAAACCCGACTGGATCTGGAAACTCGATGATGCGCTGTTCGACAAACTGGAAGGCCTGGAACGCCTGGCCGCCGAGTTAAAAACCACGCCCGCGGCTTATGCGCTGGCCTGGACGCTGGCGCAGCCGGCAATGACGTCGCCCATCGTGGGCGTCACTCGGTTGGAGCAACTGCAGGACGCCTTGCAGGCGCTGGAGATCACGATCCCCGCCGAACATTTCGTCAGGCTGGATGCGATCTTCCCTCCCCCCTGGAAAGCCCCCGACCCGGTGCGCGGTTAGTCCCTCGGAGTATTGTCCCGAGCGCTTGGACGAGGCACACCCTGCGAAACAGAGCGAGAGTTGACATGCCCAAACGCCGCGATGCCGAACCTGCGGTTCGCAAGCTCTCGGAATTGGAACCGGGCGAGCAGGCGGACTGTTTTGCACTGCTCGTGAAAAAAGAGCCGGGCAAAACCCGTGACGGCAAGCCGTTCTACCGTGCCGTCTTTCGCGACAATCATCGCAGCGTCACGGTGATGATCTGGCTTGACGGCGGCTGGTTTGAAGGCTGCGATCAAGCCTGGCAGCCGGGAACGTGCTACAAATTGCGCTGCCGGTATTTTGAGAACCAATACGGCTCGCAGATGGAACTCGAAAAGATCCGGCCGGTGGAAGACGCCGACGCGGAAGCCGGTTTTGATCTCGCCGATTTTCAGCCGGCGACACGGTTTGACCCGGAGAAACTCTTCGCTGAACTCGTCGAACTCGCCAAGTCCGAGATCAGCGATATCCCCCTGCGCACGCTTGCGATTTCGCAATTAGAAAAACACCACGACCAGTTACTGACGATGGCGGCGGCCATGCACCATCATCATGCGTATCGCGGCGGATTTCTCGAGCATGTGCTGTCAGTCACAAAGACGGCGTGCTACTTCGCCGACAAATATCGCGAGCATTATCCCGACTTGAATCCGCCGTTGTCGAAATCGCTGATCGTCGCCGGGGCCATTCTGCATGACATCGGCAAGATCCAGGAACTGGTCCAGCAGCCGGCCGGGGCCGATTACACGCCCGTCGGCCGGTTGATCGGCCACATCGTTCTGGGCCGGGACCTGGTCCGCGCCGCGGCGGCGGACATCCCCGACATGGACCCGGAACTGCTGCTGCGGCTGGAGCACATCGTGCTATCGCATCAAGCTGTCCCGGAATGGGGCAGTCCGGTGGCGCCGTCGATGCCGGAGGCGCTCCTGGTTCACTATGCCGACGACATCGACGCCAAACTGCACATGATGGTCATGGCGTTGGAAACCGAAGCGACGCCGGGGAACGAAGAGTTCACGTCAAAGGACAACCCTTTGAAACGGCGGATTTTCCGGGGGTTGAAGGGGACGTCCTGAGGCCGATCACTACACGGGGATTGCCCTGGCCAAGACGATCCCGGCGTCGCCGACGCCGGGCTTTGGGGCTTCACCGGAACAGCCGCGTCACGGCGGCATGGGCCGCGGGTTGTTCGGGAATGATATCAATCAGCCGGCGGACGACGTCATCCGGGCGAATGCCTTCGGCCTCGGCATTGAAATTCAGCACCAGGCGGTGACGGAGCACCGGGGCGGCCACGGCGCGGATGTCGTCCGCGCTGACAAACGGCCGGCCTTGCAGGATGGCGCGGGCTTTTGCGCCCAGGATCAAATACTGACCGGCCCGGGGTCCGGCGCCCCAGGTGACGTACTTCTGAATGAAGTCCGGCGTGTCGTCGCTGTTCTTCCGCGTCATCCGGGCAAACCGCATTCCATAACGGACAATGCTGTCCGCGACGGGAACCCGCCGGACAATCTGCTGCAGTGCGAGCCATTCCTCATAAGAGAGGACTTTGCGGACGGCGTCGACCGTGCCCCCCGTCGTCTGCCGGATGATCTCGAATTCTTCCTCTTCGCTCGGGTAATTCACCAGGATTTCGAACATGAACCGGTCGAGCTGGGCTTCCGGCAGCGGATAGGTCCCTTCCTGCTCGATGGGGTTCTGCGTGGCGAGCACGAAAAACGGCTCCGGCAGTTTGTGACGCTTGCCTCCCGCGGTGACTTGCCGCTCCTGCATGGCTTCGAGCAAAGCAGCTTGCGTCTTCGGCGGCGTGCGGTTGATTTCATCCGCCAGCACGACGTGCGAAAAAATCGGGCCGGGAAGAAAGCGAAATTCCCTCGTCCCGGTCGATTTGTCTTCTTGAATGACTTCTGTTCCTGTGATGTCCGCCGGCATCAGGTC
>CAYMAO010000055.1:0-28971 GCA_964388415.1 uncultured Planctomycetaceae bacterium
CCCCTCTCCAACTTTCAAGCCCGATTTTGCAAAAAAAAACAGCGGCATTGTTCAAAAACTCACGAAGCTTGGCGGATGCACCCACCTTAAATCCGTCCCCGCAGAGTCACTGGCGGACTTGGTGTCATGTTTTACAATGGCGTCTCCGGTATTTGCCTCTTCATTCCTCACGACAGGCATCTCATGCGACTCGGCCTTTCATTCCTTGCCCTGTGGTTCGTCTCTCTGGCAACCTGCGACGCCGCGGATAGGCCCTTGCCGGTGAAAGTCTTCATCCTCGCCGGGCAGTCCAACATGGAAGGGCAGGCCGTCGTGGATCTGGAAGGGAAGGACTACAACGAAGGAAAAGGGACGCTGGCGTCTCTGTTGCGGGATCCGAAACTGGCCCCGAAATTCCAGCACTTGCGGCAGCCGGACGGAGCATGGACCGTCCGGGACGATGTCTGGTGCCGATACCAACGCGAACAGGGGCCGTTACTGAAAGGGCCGCTGACAATGGGGTTCAGCGTCTACGGCGACCGGCATCATTTCGGGCCGGAACTGCAGTTCGGCCATGTGCTGGGCGATCACTTCGACAATCCCGTCCTGCTGATCAAGACCTGCTGGGGCGGCAAGAGCTTGTACAAGGATTTTCGGCCCCCGTCGTCGGGCGGCGAAGTTGGGCCATACTACGTCAAGATGATTGCCGAGATTCGCGATGCCCTGGAGAACATTCAGAAGGAACTGGAGCGTGAGGACGGCGACTACGAACTCGCCGGGTTCGTCTGGTATCACGGCTGGAACGACGGCGTCGACCCCAAGAACGCCATCCCGGAGTACGAACAGAACCTGGTCAACCTGATTCACGACGTCAGGAAAGAATTCGAGGTTCCAAAATTGCCCGTGGTCATCGGCGAACTGACGGGCCCGTGGGTGGAGGCTCCCGGCGACTGGGGTACATTGCGTGCGGCACAGAAAAAGGCCGCACTTCGCCCGGAATTCGAAGGGACGGTGCGATTTGTCGAGACGCACGAATTTGTACGCAAGCCGGAAGATTCGCCGAATCCCGGACATGGTCATCACGAATTCGGCAACGCGGAAACCTACTTCCTGGTGGGAGACGCCCTCGGAAAAGGAATGAAAACGCTGCTTGCCAAAGCGCCTTCGGAGAAGAAGGCCGCTCTGCCGCAGCCGAAATCCCGCACGGCGAGAAAGCTGGAAGGCTGGACGATTCGCGTGGATGACCGGCTGCTGGGGGATGCACCGGACGCGGAACTGGGTGTCCGCGCGCTGCGGTTTCTGGAAGCCAAGCTGGTCGACATCAAGGCCGTTGTGCCTCCGGATCGGCTGAGCGATCTGCAGGAGATGACCATTGTGCTCGATCTCAACTGCGGCGATCTTGGTTCGATGCAATATCATCCCGACGCCGGCTGGCTGAAGGCGCACGGGTTTCCCGTTGACTTGGCGAAGTGCGTGCATCTGCCGCGCGCCGCCGATCTTCCAACGCGGCGCAATATCAACGAGCAGCCCTGGGTGATTTTGCACGAGCTGGCCCATGCGTTTCACGATCAGAAGCTCGATTTCGACGAGCCCCGCATTCTCGCCGCGTATGAAAAATTCAAGGCAAGCGGCCGCGGCGACATGGCGCTCTTATATGACGGCCGGCGCGTCAAACATTACGGCCTGACCAACCAGAAGGAATTTTTCGCCGAGATGACGGAAGCGTTCTTCGGCGTCAATGATTTCTACCCGTTCAACCGGGCCGAACTGAAGGAGTCCGAACCCGAGTTGTTCCAGCTCCTGGGCGAAATCTGGACTCCCAAGAAGAAGTAGGCCGAATCGACCGTGCTGACGTCATCCCGTCACAGCCCGCCGTCGGCGACGGCGGGACGATTCGGCGGCATCCCGGCGACGCCGTCGCCGGGCTTTACGAGGTTCTTTCCCGCGGCGGCGGCCGACTCGACTTCGCTCATGCGAATCCCCTTGAGGAGAAAGAACGCCAGCCCGATCAGCGTCACGGGAACATATTGCGACAGGTGATAATACACCGACGCCGCGAAGGCAGCGGGTTGATCGGCCATAAAGTACAGAAGCGAGGTCATGAAGCAATACTGGATCACGCCAAAGTAACCGGGCGAACTGGGGACCGTCACGCCAAATGCCACGACGCCCATCACGATCCAGGAGACCAGAACGGGCGAGTCGACCTCGATATTGAAGCTCCAGATCGACAAGAAGACCAGCGTGGCATTGAGCGCCCATTGCGCCAGCGATGTCAGTGAGATGCCGATCAGACTCTTTAACGACTTCAGCGACGCCAGGCCTTCCGCGCCGGCTTCCATCATCCCGGCAATTTTCCCGCGGACCCCGACCGGCAGAATCGGCACCGCGTTCATGCTCCACTCGGCGAGTCGCACAAACCAGGGCGTCCAGACCAGGTAACAGAGCGCACAGGCGACCACGCCGGCTGATAACACGCCGAAAATGATCGCCGTTTTCCGAACGGACGGGTCCAGGCCCTCGACGAAAAACAGCCCGGCGCCGAGAAAACACAGAATCGCGATGATGTCGAATACGCGCTCCAGCACCACGGTCGACAACACAGCCGTCTTCTTGACGTCGCGCTGGCCGGCGAAAACAAAAACTCGAACGACGTCGCCCAGGTGAGCCGGCAGCAGGTTGTTGAACGCAAAGCCGATCATCATCGGCGGATACAGGTCTTTGAGCGGCGAAAATTTCCCGACCGGCGACAGCAGCATGGCCCATCGCCAGGCTTTGAGCCAATAAAAGACGAACAGCACCAGCCAGATCAAAGGCAGCGTCCGATAATCGGCTTGAAGAAAGGCGTCGACCATTTCCTGCCGTTTTTCCGGGTTCTGCAGCAGGTCTTTCATCGCAAACCACAGGCATCCCGCCGAAACCGCAAGCCCGACCAGAAGCTGAAAACTGCGGCGTTTGTAGATCGGTGTTGATCCGTCTGACACGGGGATGTCCTGAAGGGGAACGAAGAACCAGGGACTGTGAACAACCCTGGGGATACGGAATTTTCGCTCCTTGTTTCTAGTTCCTCCTTCTCTTCCCCGTCAAGCCGGCTTCATCCCGGACAGGCGGTAAACGGCCTTCCATTCCGCGGCGGTGACCGGTTGGATCGACAGCCGCGAGCCTCGCTGCATGACCAGCATGTCTTTCGTCGATGGATCGGCAGCAAGATGTTCCCGCAGTACGGGTTGTGGAAAACGCTGCAGCAGCCGGACATCGACCAGGAACCAGCGAGGATTCTCCCGGCTGGACTTCGCGTCAAAGTACTTGCTGTGCGGGTCGAATTGTGTCGGATCGGGATAGCCGGCGGCGACGACTTCCATCGCGCCGAAAATGCCCAGCGGCGGTTCGCTGCTGTGGTAGAAAAACACGCGGTCGCCGACCTGGACGTCATCGCGGAGCGAATTGCGGGCCTGATAATTCCTGACGCCATCCCAGGGCGCGGTCTGACGTGGACTGTGCGCCAGATGATCGATGGAAAACGCCGACGGTTCGGATTTGAAGAGCCAGTAGCGGGGCATGAAAAAAGTTGCCAGTTGTCAGCGCGGATTCCCAAAGCCCGGCGATGGCATCGCCGGGAACATCTTTTTCAGCGAACGCCCTGCTTCATCGCGGCACGGATTTCAGTGGCCTCGTTGACGCTGCAACCGGAAAGCATTTTGCTGTCGGCCTTACCGGAGTCCTTGCGGTTCCGTTGGATCAGGCCGGGATGGTCGTGGCTTCCGTCAGACCCTATTCGGGCCGTTTTCCCGGGAGCATACCGGCCTGAATCAATTCACCAAAAGTCTTGCCGGCCGTGGAACTTTGTTCCTTGGCGGTGCTGAGCAAGGCCGCTTTGATCTGGTCGGAATCCCGGAGTTGCACCTTGCCGAGAGCCTTGCCGAAGGCTCGACCATAGTCGTTTCGATCTTTTTTGTCGTTCCCGAAATGGCAGACGGCGCACTTGGTCGTTTCGGCGTATTTTCCGAGTTCCTGCTGATACCGGTCCCAGAAGACGCGATTGTACTCGGACCGGGCCGATACGATGGACGACGCGGCGAGCATCACGACGCCGGTCATCGCCGTCCAGAACAGAAAACGGACGCCTTTCATCAACATGGTCCTTCAGGTGATTCGCCGGCCCGGCAATAACCCGGCCCGGTAAAAACAACGGGGGGCAATTGCCCCCCGTCTTGATCCCAGTCGCAAGAGTCGCCGGCCTGGCTTATTTTCCGGGCAGTTTGCCGTCCTTGATCAGGTCGCCGAAGGTCTTGCCGTCGGTGCCGCTCTTTTCCTTGGCGACCACGCCCAGCGCCTTCTTGATCTTCTCGACGTCCTTCTCTCCGCCCTTGTCGACGCTGCCGCCCACGTCCTTGCTGACGATTGCAGCTCCAAAAGCCTTGCCGTAATCGTTGCGTTTCTTCTTGTCGTCGCCGCCGTTATGGCAAGCGGCGCATTTCGTCTCGTCTTTGAGCTTGCCGATTTCCTTTTCGTACATGCCCCAGAATTCGGTGTTGTACTTGGGCCGCGCCATCGCCACTTGAGACGCCGACAGGACCAACAACACACCGACACAACACAATCCACTGATCCGCATGAACCATCCTCCGCTAGCGATAAGTAAGACCTGACGGTGCGGCCCGCGTTGCTCTGCGACGCCAGACCAGACGATTCGATCCCTTCGAGTGAACACCGCCGAGAAACTGTCCCATTAAAGGCGGGTTTCGTGTTCGTGTCAACACCATAGACCGCAATTCTCATGGGCAGAGCGTCTTGTTGCGTCGAACGTTCCGCCGCGGAAACGGACGCTGCCAAAAAAGTTGCCGCCTGAAGGCAACACCCCACGATCGCCGGAAGTCCCGGGCAACATTCGGGGGGCGATGAAGGCTCACATATCCTCTTCTGCCCAAATCGTGATCTTCCTGAAAAAAGGGACGAAAATCGACGGTGATGTTCGTTGACAAACTGGCCAGCGGACTCTAACATCGTCGATTCCCCCATGAGGGGGAGTTGGAGCGGCTTGCGCTCGACGGTTGTAAGGTCTTGTCGGAAGGGGACTTGGGGTGGCCGGTACGAAGCAGGAACGAATTCGCATCCGCATGGAGGCCTACGATCACTCCGTGTTGGACTCCTCGGCTTCGGAAATCGTGGACACCGCCAAGCGAACTGGTGCGATCGTTCACGGTCCAATCCCGTTGCCGACAAGAATTGAAAAGTATACCGTGTTGCGCAGTCCGCATATTGACAAGACGTCGCGGGAGCAATTCGAGATTCGTACCCACAAGCGGGTGATTGACATCATCCAGCCGACGGGGAAAACCATTGATGCGTTGAACAAGCTGTCGTTGCCGGCAGGGGTGGATGTGAAGATCAAGGCGGCAGCAGGCTGACTTGTTCGTCGTGTTACGGGGTGCGATCTGGATGCCGCCGGCGCACAGTCCGGCAGACGGAAGGGGCGGGGTCTCGTTCCTTGTTCCGCACGCGTTCCGATGTCTTGGGTCCATTGTAGGAAAATCGCCCGGTCGCGTTGTCGCTCCGGGCGGAAAAGATCGAATACTGTCTGAAGCGTGATTATTATGCCCAAAGGGTTGCTGGGAAAGAAGATCGGGATGACCCAGGTCTATGACGAGGCGGGGACGGCCGTTCCTGTCACTGTCATTGAGGCTGGGCCGTGCGTCGTGCTGCAGATTCGCAGCGCGGAGAAAGATGGCTATTCCGCGCTGCAGTTGGGGTTTGATGAAAAGCCCCGTCGTTTGGCCTCGCGGGCCGAGCGCGGCCATGTGGCGCTGATCGGCAGCAAGCGTCAGAAAACGCGGCAGGCGGCCGGCGTGGAAATTCCAGCCAAAGCCGAGTGCGAGCCCAAGCGATATGTCCGGGAGTTTCGAACCGACGGAGAAGCCCTGGAGGTTCAGGTGGAAGGCAGTGCGGTTCCCATTCAAGTCGGACAGAAGCTGACGGTCAGCCTGTTCGAAAAGACGGCGTTTGTCGACGTGACCGGCACGACCAAGGGCCGCGGCTTCGCGGGGGCGATTAAGAGGCACAATTTCTCCGGCTTGTGTGCCAGTCACGGCGTGAAAAAGTCGCATCGGTCGCTTGGATCGACCGGCCAGCGTCAAGATCCGGGCCGCGTGTTCAAGGGCCAGAAGATGCCGGGCCACTTCGGCCACGAACGGATGACGATTCGGCATTTGAAAGTGGTGCGAGTCGACGAAGCGAACAATATGCTGTTGATTCGCGGCGCCGTTCCAGGGCACAACGGTTCCTATGTGATGATTCGCGAAACGAATCGAAAGTAGGGCGTCGCTTGCGCTTCGCGAGCGAGTAGGCTGTCGGATTTTTCATTGATTGCGATCTTCGATTGGCAGTTTGGGTTTGTGAGTCAGGCAGGGGGCGAGGGATCATGATTTCCGTGCGGATTCGAAATCAGGCCGGCCAGGAGACCGGGGCGACTTACCAGTTCGACCCCGCCGAACTGGCGCCGGGCGTGAACAAGCAGTTGCTGCACGACGCCGTGGTGATGTACGAAAACAATCTTCGTCAGGGGACGGTAAAAACAAAGAGCCGTGCCGAGGTTTCCGGCAGCAGCAAGAAGTTGTACAAGCAAAAAGGAACAGGGCGGGCTCGTATGGGCAATAAGCGGACGTGCATCCGCCGCGGCGGCGGCCATGCGTTTCAGAAGCTGCCCAAGGACTGGTCCTACCGGATGCCGCGCAAGGCGCTCCGCCTGGCGACGCGGATGGCTTTGTTGAGCAAGTTCCTGGACGGCGAGGCAATCGTGGTCGACAGCCTTGCCTTGCCGCAAATTAAGACCAGGCAAGTTGCCGGAATGCTGAAGTCTCTGGGGGTGTCGGGAAAGTCGTGCACATTGACGGTGGAGAGTCATGACCCCGTGGTCTGGAAGTCGTCGCGCAACATCCCCAATCTCAGCGTTTCTCCGGCGGGGGAGTTGAATGCCTACACGCTGCTGCGTCGTAAGCACCTGGTGGTGACCAAGGGGGCGCTGGACCGGATTCGGGAGAGCGTCAAGACCGTCGGTTAGCTGGTCGTCAGCAGGATGATCTTCGATGGTGTTCAGGTCGTGGGGTAATGTGAGGGAAGTCGAGTTCAGGGAAAGCGCGAATCATGGCGATTGAAATGAAACCCGGGGTGAAGCTGGAGCCGTATCAGGTGGTTTTCCGCCCGTTGGTCACGGAAAAGGGGACGCACCTCTCGGTCAAGTTCAATTGTTATACGTTCGAAGTCAGCACGGTGGCGACCAAGTCGGACATCAAGCGGGCCGTGCAGGAATTGTGGAATGTTCGCGTCCTGGATGTGCGGACGCAAAACCGCGTCGGGAAGCCCCGCCGGCATAAGATGGTCGCAGCTCACACCGCCAGCTGGAAGCGGGCGATCGTCAAGTTGCACCCGGACGACCGGATCGGCTTTTTCTAATAATCGAACGTCGCCGTCGCGCAGGTCGCCTTGGCATCGAATAGTTGATATCGTTATCGGCAGGATGAAATCGTCATGGGCATTCGCACCTATAAGCCGACAAGCAACGGCCGGCGCAATTCGCAGGTCAGTGATTTCAAGGAAATCACCGACCGGAAGAAGAAGCCGGAGAAGGCGCTGGTCGTTCCGCGCAAAAAGACCGGCGGCCGCAATTTCCAGGGAAAGATCACATCCCGGCATCGCGGCGGCGGCGTCAAGCGGATGTATCGCATCATCGACTTCAAGCGGAACAAGGACGACATCCTCGGTACCGTCACCCACATCGAATACGACCCGAACCGCACCTGCCGCATCGCCTTGGTGGAATATGCCGACGGCGAAAAACGCTACATCCTGGCCCCGGAAGGGGTCTCGGCCGGCACCCAGATTATGAGCGGTTTGAATGCTGAGCCGAAGGTCGGCAACTGCATGCCGCTTGAATTGATTCCGCAGGGCACCTCGATTCACAACGTTGAAATGCAGCCAGGTGCCGGGGGGAAACTGTGCCGCAGTGCGGGCATCTCGGCTGTGATGAATGCTCGCGAGGGAAGTTGGGCGCAGATCACTCTGCCGTCCGGCGAAGTGCGCCGTCTGCCGGCCAAGTGCCGGGCGACGATTGGCATCATCGGGAATTCGGATCATATTAAGATTGTGATTGGTAAGGCAGGCCGCGTCCGCCACAAGGGGAAGCGGCCATACGTCCGCGGATCCGCCATGAACCCGATCGCCCACCCGATGGGGGGCGGCGAAGGCCGGCGTTCCGGCGGCCGGCATCCAGTAAGCCCGACAGGCAAGCTGGCGAAAGGCGGGAAGACCCGCAATCCCCGCAAGCCGTCCCGAAACGCCATCGTTCGCCGCCGAAAGTCGCGCCGTTATGGCCAATTGAAGCTCTAGTTTTTTCAGGCTTAGAACGGTTTTGATTGAAAACGGACCGCTGACAACTCGACCGCTTTAAAAATCGCATTCGCTAAACCTCACGGAAATCTTGGAATCGCGTTATGGGACGTTCGGTAAAAAAAGGGCCTTATGTCGATGCAAAGCTGCTGAAGAAGGTGGCTGCGCTCGACTTGAATCGCCGCAAAGAGCCGATTAAGACGTGGGCGCGCCGGTCGACGATTGCCCCGGAGTTCGTCGGCCATACGTTCCTGGTCCATAACGGCCGGGCGCATATCAACGTCTATGTCTCGGAAGAAATGGTCGGTCACAAGCTGGGCGAATTCTCCCAGACGCGGACGTTCCGCGGCCACGGCGGCAAGGGCGGGAAATAGGCTGTCAGGAATCAGGCGTTAGAAAAAAGACGAATCTCATGGGTTATCGAGCCATCCATCGTTTTGCCCGGATCGCACCGACCAAGTTGCGTCATCTGGCCACATTGATCCGGGGGAAGACCGTCTCGGACGGGCTGAATGCGCTGCGCTATTTGCCGCATCGCGGGGCCCGAATGATCGAGAAGGTTCTCGAAAGTGCGCGGGCGAATGCGGAAGACCGTGGTGCACGGAACGTCGAATCGTTGATCATCATCGAGGCCAAAGTCGACGGCGGCCCGATGTTCAAACGCATTCAGCCACATGCCCGCGGCATGGGTTTTTTGATCAAGAAACGGTTTTCACATATCACCGTCGCCGTGGAGGCGCCGGAGTCCATCGGCAGCACGGCGGCGGAAGATTAATCAGGACTAAAAAATCGCAGCGGTTTCTGCACGGACCGTTGAACGCAGGCTCCAACAGATAACGGACACCCCTCATGGGCCAGAAAGTACGACCCACCGGATTTCGCGTCGGCATCGTCGAGGATTGGCGCAGCCGGTGGTATGCCAACAAGAAGGAGTTCGGCGACCTTCTGGTCGAAGACTTCAAGATTCGTGGTTTTATCAAGAAGAAGTACGAAGGGGCGGGCATCCCGAGAATCGAAATTGAGCGGACCCGGGACCAGGTCATTGTGCACCTGCATACGGCCCGGCCGGGGATCATCATCGGCCGCAAGGGGCAGGAAGTCGATCGCCTGAAGGCGGAACTGGAAGACCTGACCGGCCGCCGGATGGAATTGAAGATTGTCGAGATCAACCAGCCGCAGCGCAGTGCGCTGCTGGTGGCAGAAGATATCGCGCAGCAACTGGTGAAGCGAGGCAGCTTCCGCCGGGTGATCAAACGGTCGTTGGACCAGGTGATGGAAGCTGGCGTGGACGGCATCAAGGTGGAGTTGGCGGGGCGTCTGGGCGGGGCGGAGATGTCCCGCACCGAAAAGGCGATGCGCGGTTCGATTCCGCTTTCCACGCTGCGAAAGCATGTCGATTACGGCTTGGCAATCGCCCGGACCACGATGGGGGTGATTGGCGTCAAGGTTTGGATCAACTTAGGCGAATACACGGATCAGGAGACGGCAGATGGCGCTCATGCCCAAGCGGGTAAAGCACCGCAAAGAACAAAGAGGCCGCGTAAAAGGTGACGCGACGCGGGGGAACACGGTCGCATTCGGCGATTGGGGTTTGCAGTCCCTCGACACGGGTCACGTTCGCGGAAATACGATTGAAGCCTGCCGCATTGCGGCGACGCAGTACGTGCGCGGCGAGGGGAAATTGTACATCCGCATTTTTCCCAGCAAGCCGATGACGGCCCGTCCGCTGGAAACGCGTATGGGTAAGGGAAAAGGGGAGCCGGACCACTGGGTTGCCGTGATCCGCCCTGGGAAAGTGCTGTTTGAATTGGCCGGCGTCAGCGAAGAAGCCGCCCGGGAGTGTTTCTCCCGCGTGGCCCACAAGTTGCCGGTCCGGGTCCGGCTGCTGGGTCGCAAACCGGGAGCATGACCGATCCCCGCGGGGGGATTTCTCGGAAATGTTTTTCGGGAATTCCCGGCAGACGTTGAAATCATCGTAGCAGGAACATTGGGAACGCGTGACATGACCAAGCCGAAACAGCTTCGAGAAATGAGCAGCGAACAGCTCGAATTTCAGATGCGTGAAGAGCAGCAGAAGCTGTTTCAGCTCCGTTTTCAGTCGGCGACTGAAAAACTGGATACCCCCAGCAGCCTGAGGAAGTTCCGGCGCGAGATCGCCCGGATCAAGACAATCCTCCGGCTCAGAGAATTGAGCGGAGCGGCGGCGAAGTAATTCCACGGTTTGAGCGGAGCACAGGAACGGCATATGCGTAAGAGGTTGATCGGCATCGTCGCCAGCGACAAGATGAGTAAGTCCCGCCGCGTGGAGGTGGAGCGGGTGTTTCGGCATCCTAAGTACGGCAAGACCGTGCGCCGCAAGACCGTCTGCCATATGCATGATGAAGAGAATCAGACGCATACCGGGGACCTGGTGGAAATCATCGAGTGCCGGCCGCTGTCCAAGTTGAAGCGGTGGAACTTGGTCAAGGTGGTGCAGGCTGCAGCGCGTGCCGCGGATTCCGCCGCGGAAGTGGCGCCGTAGAGCGATACTCATTATCGAAGGAACCTCGCCTGCCGGGCAGGCCGACAGTAAGGAATGAGACATGATTCAGATGCAAACGATGTGTGATGTCGCCGACAATACCGGCGCGAAAACCGCCCGTTGCATCAAGGTGCTGGGCAGTTCCCGCCGACGTTATGCGGGCTTGGGGGATATCATCGTTGTCGCCGTGCAGAAGGTGACGCCGAACGGCGCCGTCAAGCATGGCGACGTCGTTAAGGGGGTGATTGTCCGCACGCGGAAGGCCGCCCGCCGTTCGGACGGAAGCTACGTCCGGTTTGACAGCAATGCCATCGTGCTGGTGGATAATGACAACAACCCGAAGGGGACTCGTATTTTTGGCGCCGTCGCCCGCGAGCTGCGCGACCGGCGGTTCATGAAGATCATCAGCCTCGCCGCGGAAGTGGTGTGACGCCAGGCCGCTGGCGGAACGACAAACGCGGATTTTGACGCCTCGCGAAGAAGACCTCGGTTCGTTTTTTCGGATAAGACTCACGGTTAAGACCATCTGTGTTGAGTGACAATTATGAAAATTCGTAAAGGTGACTTGGTGCTCGTGACGACCGGCGACGATGCCAGCGTCATCAAGGAGACCGGCGACCGCCGGCCGACACCTCGCAAGGTTCTTCAGGTCATCGATGGCGGCAAAAAGCTGCTGATCGACGGGGCAAACCGCGTCTACAAGCATGTGAAGCGGGGCCATCCGCGCAGCCCGCAGGGGGGGCGTCTCTCGCTGGAGATGCCGGTTGACAGCTCGGTCGTAATGTTTTACTGTGAGGTTTGCGCTCGCGGCGTCCGGCTGGGACTGCGTTACCGCGAGGACGGCAGCAAAGAGCGCTTTTGTCGGAAGTGCCACAAGGCGGTGGGCGACGTCAGCCCGTCCAAGGCGCCTTATGCCCAGAAGAAAAAGTGATCCAATTAACGCGGCGGCCGGCGCTGCGCCGGTTCTCCAGGTCCGAGGGGGTGCTTGGGTCGATCAGACCCAGGCGACATGATGGGACGCGAGTGATATGGTTCGTCTGCAGGATAAGTATCGTCAAGAAGTGCTGCCAGTTCTCGCGAAGGAGCTGGGCCGCACGAATGCGCACGCGCTGCCGGCGCTGCAGAAGATCGTCGTGAGCATGGGGCTGGGCAAAGCCATCGGAGAGCGGAAACGCCTGGACGAGGCGGTCGAGCACCTGGCGCAGATCACCGGCCAGAAGCCGATGATCACCAAGTCTCGCAAGGCCGTGTCTGGTTTCCGGCTCCGTGAAAACATGGAAGTCGGCTGCGTGGTCACGTTGCGAGGCAAGCGGATGTACGAATTTCTCGACCGCCTGATCTCGCTGGCGCTGCCCCGCGTTCGCGACTTTCGCGGCTTGAATCCGAACGGTTTCGACGGTCGCGGCAACTACAGCCTCGGTTTGAACGAACAACTGGTCTTCCCGGAAATCGTGGCCGACAAGGCCGCTTTTGTGCAGGGCATGAACATCACGCTGGTAACCTCTGCGGAAACCAACGACGAAGGCCGTCTGCTGCTCAAGCAATTGGGCTTGCCGTTCCGCAAGGATGAAGACTCCCGCAATTGATTTTTTCGGTCTGCTGACCTCCCGGTCGGCCGCATGAATTACAGGAAAGTGACGCGATGGCGACAACCGCCCACATCGTGAAAGCGAAGAAGAAGCCGAAGTTCTCCACCCGACTGGAGCACCGCTGCCAGATCTGTGGGCGCCCCCGGGCCGTCTTTCGGAAGTTCAAACTGTGCCGGATTTGCTTCCGCAACCTGGCGTTGGACGGCCTGATTCCCGGCGTGAAGAAGTCGAGTTGGTAACCCGTAATATCGTGGCAGCGTGCGAAGGAATTGTTCCGATGATGACCGATCCGGTGGCCGATATGTTGACCCGCGTCCGCAATGCGATCAGCATCGAGCGCCCCTTCGTCGAGATGCCGTATTCGAATTTGAAGCAGAGCATTGCGGAAGCGCTCAAGAGGGAAGGGTTCATTTGGGACGTCTCGAAAGTGGAAGGGGCTCCTCGTGCCAGCCTGCGGATCGATTTGAAATACGGACCGAACGGCGAACGCGTGATCCAGAGGCTGAAGCGGGTCAGCACGCCGGGCCGACGGGTGTATTGCGGGGCCGAAGAATTGCCGATCGTGTTGCAGGGGTTGGGCGTCTGCCTGTTGTCGACAAATCAGGGCGTGCTCAGCAGCCGGGAAGCAAAGCAAAAGCGGGTCGGCGGCGAAATTCTGTGCGAGGTCTGGTGATTTTGATTCGTGGTGATTTCGACGTCTGGGAAGTTGCCGGTGCGGCAACTTTTCGGCAGTGATCTAAAAGTCTCAAGTTGTAGTCCGCCTGATTGGAAGTTGCTTCGATCATGTCGCGAATCGGTAAGAAACCCATTGCCATTCCCGCCGGCGTCACGGTGGCAGTGCAGGACGGCGCGGTTGCGGTGAAGGGAAAGCACGGCGAGTTGCGCTTTGCCCACCACCCGGCCGTGGGTGTTGCACTGGAGAAGGATGCACAGCGGATCGTGGTGACGCGCTCCGACGACCGGGGAGAAAGCCGGGCCTTGCACGGCCTCACGCGGGCTTTGATCAATAACATGGTGACCGGCGTGGTGACGCCGTTCGAGAAAAAACTCGAACTTCAGGGGGTCGGCTATCAGGCGTCGCTCTCGGGCAAGACCCTGACCTTGCAGGTCGGTTTCGCCAACGCCGTCAAGCTCCCGATTCCCGCGGGCGTCCTCTGCGAAGTGCCGGACAACACGCATATTAACTTAAAGAGCGCAGACAAGCACGCGGTAGGCCAGTTTGCGGCGAACATCCGGGCGGTCCGTCCGCCAGAGCCTTACAAGGGCAAAGGAATTCGTTACGTCAATGAGCGTGTCCGCCGCAAGTCGGGCAAGGCGTTCGGCAGTTGATCGAGACTGTTTGTTCGCACAGAAGATTTTGATTCCGAGTTGGTTATAACAGCGTCCGTGAAAGTCGGCCCGGCAGGCACCCATGAAACTGCAAAAACGAATTACGCTTCAGAAAGAACGCCGGCAGTTCCGCGTGCGGAACAGGCTGCGCACCGGATCTCGGCCGCGACTGTCGGTCTTTCGCAGCAACAAGCACATTTACGCCCAGATCATCGACGATGCCCAGGGCAAGACGCTGGTCTCGGCGTCAACGGCCGAATCGTCGCAGCGGAGCGGCGATGCGAACGGCAGCACTACCGATGCGGCGGCGGAGATCGGAAAACTGGTCGCGCAGCGAGCCCTCGAGCAGGGCATAAAACGGGTGGCCTTTGATCGCGGTGCCTATCGGTATCACGGACGGGTACAGGCCTTGGCCGACGCTGCGCGTGAGGCCGGGCTCGATTTCTAACATTACGGACCATGATCGAGTCTTAGATAGTCGAGTCATTAGCCAGGGCAGACAACAGGGCGACAAGAGAAACGTCTGTTAACCTTTGATCCGGCGGTACAGTCCATCGAGCCTGTGCCGCGTTTCGCGGAGAGAATTGTGGCGGAAAATCAGTCGGGCAACGAATCCCCAGAGCATGTGATTCAGATCCGCCGCTGCGCGTGCGTGGTCAAGGGGGGGCGGCGTTTCAGCTTTACTGCGCTGGTGGTCGTCGGCGATGGTCAGGGGCGAGTCGGGTATGGCTACGGCAAAGGAGTGGAAGTCCCGGCCGCCGTGGAGAAGGCTGTCAAGCAGGCAAATCGCCGCATGATTAAAGTCCCGATCCAGGGAAATACAATCCCGCACCAGATCAATGGAAAGTTTGGGACATCCAAGGTGATGATGATGCCGGCGAATCCCGGGACAGGCGTCATCGGAGGCGAAAGCCTGCGGGCCATTGCCGAGTCGCTTGGCATTAAGGACGTGCTGACCAAGTGCCGCGGTTCGAGCAATCCGCTGAACGTGGTCAAGTCGGCATTTCTGGCGCTGAAGCAACTCCGCACGCGTCTCGAAGTCGCCCGGCTTCGCGGCGTCGAACTGTAATTGGAATCATTGACAACTTAATCTCTGACAACTGACGGCTCATCGCCGACAACTTTTTCAACGCGGATTGCTTTCCATCATGATGCTCCACGACGTCCATCAAGGCATTGTCGGTTCCCGTCCGCGGAAGCGCGTGGGACGCGGTATCGGTTCAGGGCACGGCAAGACGTCCGGCCGGGGCCACAAGGGGGCGAGCAGCCGATCGGGTTATAAGCGGCATCTTGGCGCTGAAGGCGGTCAAATGCCGCTGTTGCGCCGGATCGCCAAGCGCGGATTCAACAACAATCAATTCGCTCCGGTGATCGGGGAAGTGAACGTCGCGGCGCTGGAAGGGGCCTTTGATTCCGGCGCCGTCGTGACACCCGAACTGCTCAAGCAGATGGGGCTTGCGAAGGGGCGGTTTGACGAAGTGAAGATCCTCGGCAACGGCGACCTGACGAAGAAGCTGGCGGTCTCGGCACACCGCTTCTCGAAAGCCGCGCAGGACAAAATCACCGCCGCGGGCGGCACCGTCACGGTTGTCAGCCCGGCTTGAGGATTTTGTCCGAATGCCGTTTCCCTCGGCGCTGGAATTCGCTAAACTCCCACGGAATAAGGACGTGCGGCGAATAACGCCAGAAAAAATCTGGCGGCGCTCGCGCATGAGGATTCATCAACGGCTTGCCTTTTGACGGAATACCGCCATGTTTTCCAAGCTCTCCATGATCTTCCATATTCCGGAATTGCGGAACAAGATCGTTCTGACGTTCGTCCTTCTGGCGGTTTATCGCCTCGGCTTCGCCATTCCCTTGCCGTTCATCGATCAGGATTTGCTGGCAAACCAGGTGAATAAGCAGTCGGACGGCAACGACATGAGCAAGGTGATGACCATGATCTCCTTGTTCTCTGCCACCGACATCGGCATGTGCACGATTTTCGGCCTGGGCATCATGCCGTACATCTCCGCGTCGATCATCTTTCAGCTCCTGGGAACGGTCTATCCTCCGCTGGAGAAATTGCAGAAGGAAGGGGAGGCCGGCCGGAAGAAAATCAATGAATACACCCGCTATGCCACGGTCGTCATCTGCCTGGGCCAAAGCCTGTTTTGGATGATGCAGCTCGCCAGCGAGAATAATTTACTCGGGTCGCAATCCAGCCTGATCCTGCAGCCGTATCGGAATACGTTCTTCATCCTGGTCGGTACGTTGACCATGACGACCGGCACCATCTTGTTGATGTGGATCGGCGAACAGATCGACGAGTACGGCGTCGGTAACGGCGTCAGCTTGCTGATCATGGCCGGCATCCTCGCCCGCATGCCGCAGGCGGCCCAGAACCTGTTTGGCCCTGCGTTTCGGGACGGCGTGCAGCTTGGCAGCGCCAACGGCATTGAAAAATTCCTGATCCTGGGGGTGCTGTTTATCGCCGTCATCGTCTGCGTTATTCTGATCACGCAGGCTCAGCGGCGAATTCCCGTCACCAGTGCCAAGCATGTCCGCGGCACAAAAGTTTTCGGCGGACAGCGGCACTCGCTCCCTTTGAAGTTGAACCAGTCAGGCGTGATGCCGATCATCTTCGCATCCAGCCTGCTGCTGTTCCCGATGTACCTGTTCCGGCAATTGGAAGTCTTGTCCGGGAATTATTCGTGGATGAGTTTTCTGTCGACCCCGCTCAAGCTGGCGTCAGATGCGTTTACCAATCATGGGCTGGTTTACAACCTGTGCTACATCGGCCTGATCTACTTCTTCTGCTACTTCTGGACGGCCATCTCCTTCAACCCGAAAGACATGGCGAATAACCTGAAAGATTACGGCAGCTTCATCCCCGGGTATCGCCCCGGCGGACGGACGGCGGCCTACTTGGAGCAGGTGATGGTGCGGATTACCTATGTCGGCGCGGCGTTCCTCGCCTTGGTGGCGATCATCCCGACCATTGTTTCCAGCAGCCTGCAGATCGACTATCTCGTGGCCAGTTTTTACGGCGGAACGGGCCTGTTGATCTGCGTCTCGGTGGCGCTGGACCTTGTGCAGAAGATCGACAGCCACCTGGTGATGCGGAACTATCCGGGCCTCTTGGAATCGGACGCCGCAGCCTGAAGCCGTGGGAAATTCGTCCAGATTCCGCCATCGGCGACGATTTTCGGTCCGTGAACTTGTCGATCCGGGGTCCATCTCGGTATACTTTGTGATTCTTCATTGGCCGGCTGCGAAGCTGCTCGGAGATTCCGGCGGCTAATCGATTTTGTGCCGGCGGTATCAGCAGACAGCACTGTGGGGAATGGTGTCCGATGAAAGTTCGATCCAGCGTCAAGCGGATTTGTGAAAACTGCAAGATGGTTCGGCGCAAAGGCCGAACCTATGTGATTTGTTCGTCCAATCCGCGTCACAAGCAGCGGCAGGGATGACCCCGGTTCGAGCTGACTATCCTGTTTTCTTAAGCTAGCGGAGCGCAAGCCGATGCCTCGTATCCAGGGCGTGGATATTCCGAATGACAAGCCGACGTTTATCTCGTTGCAGTATCTGTACGGGATCGGCCAGATGCGGGCGATGGAAATCTGTTTTGATCTGCATCTGGACCCGCAGCGCAAGGCGCGGGAGCTCTCCGATGACGACTTGGCCCGGATTTCCAACCTGCTTGACAAAGAATTCCTGGTGGAAGGCCAGTTGCGCCGGGCCGTCCAGCAGCATATTCAGCGGTTGAAGGACATTCAGAGCTACCGGGGTTATCGGCATCGCCGCAACCTGCCGGTTCGCGGTCAGCGCACTCGGACCAATGCCCGTACTCGCAAAGGTGTGAAGAAAACGGTCGCCGGGAAGAAGGGCGTCAAGGACCTCAAGCACTAATCGCAATCTCTGCGATCGGCCGCGCGGCGTTTTTTCTGCGTGCGGAGAATTTCGACGGTCTGGCGGGTATTCGGAAAGGCAAGTCTCGTGTCTACGACAAAAAAACGCAAAGTTCGCCGCAATGTGAGTCGCGGCATCGCTCACATCAAGGCGACGTTCAATAATACCACCGTCACGATTACCGACCCGAACGGCGACGTGCTGTGCTGGGCCACGGCGGGAACTTCCGGCTTCAAGGGGAGCCGCAAGAGCACCCCGTTTGCTGCTCAGCGCGCGGCGGAAATTGCCGCCGAGCGCGCCGCGAAGTTCGGCATCAAGGAGATCGAGGTCCGTGTGAAAGGGCCCGGTTCAGGCCGAGAAAGCGCCATCACGGGCCTGCAGTCGTCCGGGTTGCAGGTGCGGCTCATTGAAGATGTGACGCCGTTGCCTCACAACGGCTGCCGGCCCCGCAAGCGGCGGCGCGTGTGACGGGCCGTCGGAACGGCGGTAATTCCTGTGTTGGACCATCGGGCGATTGAGGGCTGGCTTATCAAGCGGCCTGTCGCCGTGAATTCTGTTCCTGTTCTGCGGAGAGCGAAGTTATGAGAATCCGATGGCGCGGATTAGAGCTGCCCAGCCGAGTCACCCCCGAACGGGAGACCTTGACCGCCACCTATGGGAAGTTTGTCATTGAGCCGTTTGAGCGGGGGTTCGGCGCGACGGTTGGCAACAGCCTTCGCCGCATCTTGCTGTCCAGCCTGGAAGGCTCCGCGATCACCAAGGTCAAGATTCAGGGCGTGCAGCACGAATTCACGACGATTCCCGGCGTCATCGAAGACGTCACCGAAATCTGCTTGAACATCAAGTCGCTGGTGGTGAAGAATTACAGTTCCACGACGAAGTCGATCCGCGTGGAGAAGCACGAGCGCGGCGTGGTGACGGGCGCGGACGTGATCACCGACGAGCAGGTCGAAGTGTTCAACAAGGACTTGGTCATCGCAACGATGACCGACGACGTGCCGTTCTACCTTGAAATGCAGGTGGAAAACGGCCGGGGCTATGTGCCCGCCGGGGAATCGGCCGATGGCGAGCAGGAAGTCGGCGTGATTCCTTTGGACGCCATTTATTCGCCGATCACCCGCGTCCGCTACAAGATCGAAGACACGCGCGTCGGCCAGCGGACGAACTATGACCGGCTCACGCTGGAGATCTGGACGGACGCCACCGTTGGCCCGGAGACGGCCCTGGTGGAAGCCGCCAAGATTCTCCGCAAGCACCTGAACCCGATCATCACTTACCGCGAACCCGGCCCGGAAACCTTGCCGGACGGCGGCTTGCGAAATATGCTGGATGCTACCGGCTATGCGCCGGTCGATCTGGAACTGGAAGAAAAGTTGAGCCAGAGTCTGGCCGAATTGAACCTCTCTGTCCGGGCGACGAACTGCCTGGAGTCTGAGGGAATCAACACCGTGCGCGATCTGGTGCTCCAAGGCGACGACCAGCTCCTGCAGGTGCGGAATTTCGGCGAAACCACGTTGTCGGAAGTCAAAGAACGGCTGGCAGCGATTGGTTTGAGGCTCGGCATGAAGCTGCCGCAATCGATGTCGCGCACGCGCTAGTCGGTTGTGGAGCTTATTGGGCGTAAGGCTTGTTGGACGTAAGGATGTGACTGGTCCTGCGAACTCGTCAACCCTGACCTCCGCGATGGCGGCGGTCGCACCGGTGTGAAAGATCATGCGACATCAGAAGAGCGGCCGGCATCTCAATCGAACTCCTTCGCACCGCAAGGCGTTGTTCCGGAACATGTCGTGCAGCCTGATTCTTTCGCTGAGAGAATACGGGGAGAAAGAAGTCGGCAAGCCAAAGGTGCCAGGCCGGATCATTACGACCGTAGCCAAGGCGAAAGAAGTGCGGCCGATGATCGACAAGCTGGTCACGCTGGCCAAGAAGTCGCAAGCGCACGAAGACGCGGCCGAGCAGTTTGCCACATCCGCCGAGCGCAATTCGCCGGAGTGGAAAGCCTGGCGGGAATCTTCCCGCTGGCAGCAATGGAACCAGGCGATTGCGCCGGCCGTGACGCTGCGTCGCCGGGCCTTTGCCGCACTGCGCGACAAGGAAGCCGTGCGGATTCTGTTCCGGGAGATCGCCCCTCGGTTTCGAGATCGCCAGGGGGGCTATACCCGGATCGTGCGGTTGTCGACCTATCGCCTGGGCGATGCCGGCCCGCAGGCGATGCTTGAATTCGTCGGCGAGAACGACCGCGTCAAGACTCGGAAGCGCGTTGCCCCGGTCGTCACCCAGGAATAGTTGGCTCGCTGAAGCTCAACTCTTGCGGAACTGATAGACTCGCTGATCAGAGAAAGGATTCTCAGATCATCATGGTTGACCGCTCTGCACCGTTCGATTTCACCGTGGCCATGCGCGACCTGTGCGGCGATGTCTGCCGCCGTGTTCCGGAATTTCACCACGTGCGGATGGGCCAGGTTGCCGTCACTTTCGCCCAGGCTCGGCGGCGCGTGCTCCACGGCCTGCAAGCCAAGCTGACGCCGTTGCGTTTTGAAGACGGCCAACTGACCACGCAGCGCGGCCGATCCGTCTGGACAATCCGGCGGATGTTCGACGGAGAGTCGGAATTGCTCTACATTCTCACGTTTTATCTGCCGCGTTTTTTTGATCTGCCGTTCCGCGAAAAGCTGATCACGGTGTTTCACGAACTCTATCACATCAGCCCGGCCTTTAACGGCGACATCCGCCGCTTCGAGGGACGCTATCACGTGCATAGCGCCCGCCACGACGATTACGACCGCGAAATGGGGATCATGGCCGACGCCTACATGGCAGCCCGTCCGCCGGCAAAACATTGGGCCTTCCTGCAGCACGATTTCGAAACGCTGCAATCGCAGCACGGGCAAGTGATCGGGGTGAAAATCCCCATCCCCCGCATGATCCGGCTGCCGGAATCCCGGTCTGCCTGATGCGAGTCCCAGAAAATAACAGCGCTCTCACAATAGGTCCCGGCGTAGCCAACGCCGGGCGTTGGTGAAATCTAGACGCGCTGTGAATTGTTGGAATTGGTACGAGTGGCTCCCCGAAGCGATCCAAGTTGTTTCATTCTGCGTCTTGGATTGTACGAAATCCGGAAAAGTTACGCACTCATCCCAGTCATCCTATGTGTTGCTTTCACCAGGACAGGCTAACCAACCGAGGTGCGGCAATCGGTCGAGGTCACCTTATCTGTTCGGATTGCCGATGTTGACTCTGTTCAAATCGGCGTTCCGACGACTCGTGGGGCTGATGCCCGACGGCAGAACGGAAGTTTCTGCGTGGTCACCTGTTGCGTCTTGCGGATCCGTCCGCCCGCAGCAACACAGTCGCCTTGGGAAAAGAGAAGTTCCCCTCAGACCGCCACAGATCGACCGTTCCACCAGGGTTTCAAATCCCGACCGGACGGCTCCAGGGGAACTTCTCGTGTCGCATCATCTCCAGATTCCGCAGAATCGATTGTACGAAACCGTTGTCCTCCGGTACAATCTGCCGGTGGGGAACGATGAACGGGGGCGGGCGTCCGTCACTGACTCGTTTTCCGCACCGACCCAGCAGGGGAGGACGGACATGGATGTCAGAAGCGTTGGACCGGCGCTGGGCGCACTTCCGGTGAAGTCGACGGCTGGAATTCCGTCAAATCGCGAGGTCTCGGGTCAAGCACCCGTCTCGCCGAAAGATGAACTGGAACTGTCTTCAGCGGGGAAGATGTTGGATCAACTCAGCCAGGCACCAGATATCCGCCAGGAGCGGCTTGCCCGCATCAAAGCGGAAATCGCGAACGGCACGTATGATACGGATGCGAAGCTGGAAGCCGCGCTGTCGAAAATGTTCAACACTCTGGGCCTGGAAGCCGGCTCGGATCAAGAGTAACGGGTTCGAAGCGTTTGGTTCGAACTTCGCGGAGGAGACGAGTCGTGTCTGAATTGTCGGCGCTGGATGTCACAGTGACGCCCGTTGACAAATTCCGCGAGTTTCTGAAGACGAAGGGACAACGGCTGACGCCGGAGCGCGAAGCCGTTGTCCGTGCCGTTTACGCCACCCATGAGCACTTCGATGCCGATCATTGGGTGAATTCGCTCTCCACGCAGCCTGGCCGAAAGGCGGCCAGCCGCTCGACGGTCTACCGAACGCTGGAGCGGATGGTCGAGGCCGGCCTGATTCGCAAAGTTGCCCAGGTGAATGACCGAGCCGTCTTTGAACATGACTACGGCTATCCTCATCATGATCATCTGATCTGCAAGAAGTGCCAGAAGCTGATCGAATTCCCCAACGAGGAAATCGCCACGGTGCTGGAGAAGGTCGCGGCAGAGCACGGGTTTCGCATGACGGGCCATCGGCTGGAAGTCGAAGGGTTATGCGCCGAGTGCTCTCGGCCGCCGAAACGCTCGCACCGCAAGCTGGAAATGATCTGAGGCGCCTTCTGTTTTTTCCAGGCGTCCTTTCAGCCATGCAGCGTGAAATTGCAAAGACCGGCGAGCCGTATCAGAGAGGCATGTTGACATGGCCCATTTTGATGTGACGGACGCCTCCCGGCCCGCGGCCGACTCGCTGTTGCAGCAAATTGCCGATTACGTTCTTGTTGAGCCGCACGTCACGAACGACGAGGCCTTTGAGACGGCTCGTTTTTGCCTGATGGACACGCTGGGATGCGGGCTTCTGGCGCTTTCCTACCCGGCTTGCGTTCGGATGCTGGGGCCGGTAATTCCGGGAGCCGAGTTGCCGGGCCGCGGTGCGCGTGTTCCCGGGACCGCATGGGAGCTCGATCCTGTGCAGGCGGCGTTCAACATCGGGACGATGGTCCGCTGGCTGGACTTCAACGACACCTGGCTCGCCGCGGAATGGGGCCATCCGTCGGACAATCTCGGAGCAATTCTGTCGGTTGCCGATTACCTCAGCCGCGGCGTCTCGTCGGAGCGCCGGTCTCCTTTGTCGGTGCAGGATGTCCTGGCGGCGATGATTCAGGCCCATGAGATCCAGGGGGTGCTGGCGCTCGAAAATGCGTTCAATCGCGTGGGGCTGGATCACGTATTGCTGGTCCGGATCGCCTCGACCGCGGTGGCCGCCCGGCTGCTGGGCGGTTCGCGAGACCAGATCATCAACGCCGTGTCGAATTCTTTTCTCGACGGCGGAGCGCTGCGCACCTATCGCCATGCTCCGAATACCGGCTCGCGAAAAAGTTGGGCCGCGGGAGACGCCGTTAGCCGCGCCGTCTGGCAGGCACTGATGTCCCTGCGCGGCGAGATGGGCTATCCCAGCGCTCTGACAGCCAAGACCTGGGGATTTCAAGACGTCCTCTTCCAAGGCCGGCCGATTTGCGTTCCTCCGCAGGGATTTGGAACGTATGTCATGGAAAATGTTTTGTTCAAGATTTCCTACCCGGCGGAATTCCATGCGCAAACAGCCGTGGAAGCGGCCATTGCCTTGCATCCGCAGATCGTCGGGCGTTTCGATGAAATCGACCGCATCACAATGGAAACGCAGGAAAGCGGCCGGCGCATCATCAATAAGACGGGGCCGCTCCACAACCCGGCCGATCGCGATCATTGCCTGCAATACATGGCGGCCATCGGTCTGCTGCACGGCGCGCTGACGGCTGAAGATTACGAAGATGCTGCCGCCGCCGATCCGCGAATCGACGCCTTGCGGCAGAAAATGAACGTCGTGGAGAACGCGCAGTTCACCCGTGATTATCTCGATCCGGCAAAGCGTTCCATCGGCAATGCGATTCAAATTGGCTTCCGGGACGGCACGACGACGGAGCGTGTCGCCGTGGAGTATCCGATCGGGCATCGCCGGCGGCGTGCGGAGGGCTTGCCGCTTTTGCGTGAGAAATTCGAACGCAATGTGCGCGGCCGGCTTCCCGAGGACCAGGCGGATGCGCTGATCGCACTGTGCAACGACGCGTCGCGATTGCGGCAGACGCCGGTCCACGAATTCATGGGTCTGCTGTCGCATCACCCGCATTCCCTCGAGACGCTCTCGAAGACCTCGCTCACTTCGTGAGCGGCGAAACGGATTCTCGCGCCGCCAATGGGTATAATGATTCAGCCATGAATCCTTTGAACCCATCCCGGAAAGGCCCCCGTGGCTAGTCTGCGCGGACTCACCGAACAACTCCAGCGGCAGGAGGAACAACTGCGGCAGGCGACGGCGTCCTCCGGCTCTGGCCGAGCGGCAAAGCAGGGGAAGTTGCCGGTCCGGCAGCGTCTGGCCGCGCTGCTGGACCCCGACCGCCCCTTCCTCGAACTGGGCCTCTGGGCGGCGTTCGGCATGTATGCCGAGTGGGGCGATGTCCCGGCGGCGGGACTGGTTGCCGGTATCGGGTGGATCAGCGGCCGGCCGTGTTTCATCGCGGCGAACGACGGTTCCGTGAAGTCGGGCGCGATGTTCCCGCAGTCAGTCAAGAAGCTGCTCAGGATTCAAAAGATCGGCTTTCAATTCCGGTTGCCGATTGTCTACCTGGTCGATTCGTCCGGCGTGTTTCTGCCTCTGCAGGACGAGATTTTTCCCGACGAAGACGATTTCGGCCGCATCTTTCGGAATAATTCCGTCCTCTCGGCGATGGGGATCCCGCAATACGCCGCGGTGATGGGCAACTGCATCGCGGGCGGCGCGTATCTGCCCGTGTTGTGCGATACGCTGCTCATGACGGAAGGAAGCCAGCTCTGCCTGGCAGGGCCGGCGCTCGTCAAGGCCGCCATCGGCCAGGAAGTGACGTCCGAAGAACTGGGCGGCGTCTCGATGCATTCCGCCGTCAGCGGCACCGTCGACTATCACGAGCCCGACGATCGCGCCTGCCTGGCCCGTTTGCGGTCGCTCATCGCCTTGTTGCCGGAACAGCGGCCAACGAGTCCCGACACCGCCGATCCGGCCGTCGATCCGCAGCGACTGTATGAGATTGTGCCGGCGGAAGGGCAGTCGAATTACGACGTACATGATGTGCTGGCCTGTCTCGTCGACGGTGGCTCATTGCAGGAATACAAGGCCGAATATGGCCAGTCGGTGGTGACGGCGTTCGCAAAAATCGGCGGGCGGGCCGTGGGCCTCGTCGCCAATCAGAAGAAGCACAGCCAGACCGTCGCCGGGGAATTGCAGATCGGCGGCGTGATCTACGCGGATGCCGCCGACAAGGCAGCCCGGTTCGTGATGAACTGCAATCAGTCGGGCTTGCCGCTCGTCTTTTTTCAGGACGTGCAAGGATTCATCGTCGGCAAACGGGCGGAGCAATCGGGAATCATCCGGGCGGGAGCGAAACTGGTCAACGCGGTGAGCAACACGGTTGTTCCCAAATTGACGGTGATTTTTGGCGGCTCGTTCGGGGCCGGGAACTATGCGCTGTGCGGGAAAGCGTATGATCCCGCGTTGATTCTCGCGTGGCCGACGGCAAAGTACGCCGTGATGGGGGCCTCCCAGGCGGCCGATACGCTGTTGTCGCTCAGGCTTCGCGAGGCGGAGCGCAACGGGAAGAAACTGTCGGCCGAGGAAATCGCCGTGCTCCGGGAATCGATTCGCAGCCGCTATACCGAGCAGACGGACATCCGGTACGCCGCGGCCCGGGGCTGGGTCGACGCCATCATCGCGCCGCATGAAACACGGACATGGCTCGCCGCCGCGCTGGCATTGTTGCCGACGGGCGGATTTCCTGAATTTCGAACGGGAGTGCTGCAAGTATGAGCGCGATACCCGGCATGGTGCGGATCGGAAACGCCCAGGCGTTTTGGGGAGATCGGTGTGATGCGGCCGCGGAGATGCTGGCCCAATCGCCGGACCTCGATTACCTCACGATGGATTATCTGGCCGAGGTGTCGATGTCGATTCTTGCCGTGCAAAGGGACCGCGATCCCCAGGCCGGCTACGCCCGCGATTTTGTGGAAGTCGTCACTTCGCTGGCCCCCTATTGGACGTCCGGCGGACGCTGCCGGCTGATCGTCAACGCGGGCGGCCTCAACCCGACCGCGTGTGCAGCAGCGTGCCGGCAGGCATTGGAAGCGGCCGGCTGCCGTCCGTTGAGGCTGGCCGTCGTCACGGGTGACGATGTGCTGCCGCTCCTGAAAAACGAGTCCCACCATCGCAATTTTTGTAATCTGGAATCGGGGGACGATCTCAGCAGCGTTGCGGATCAACTGGTAACGGCGAATGCGTATGTCGGTTCGATGCCCATCGTCGAGGCGCTCCATGGCGGGGCGGACATCGTGATCACGGGCCGCGTGGCGGATCCTTCGCTCACAGCGGCGTGCTGCATTCATGCGTTCGGCTGGAGCGAGACCGATTGGAACCGATTGGCGGGGGCCACGGTCGCCGGCCATCTGATCGAGTGCGGCACCCAGGTTACCGGCGGGATTTTCACCGATTGGCTGACCGTTCCCGACCCGACGCACATCGGGTTTCCGATCGTAGAAGTTTCGGCGGATGGCAGTTGCGTGGTCACGAAGCCGGCCGGGACCGGCGGCCTGGTCAATGAATGGACCGTCAAAGAGCAGTTGCTGTATGAGATCGGCGATCCGGCGAGTTATCTCAGTCCGGATGTGGCTGTCTCGTTTTTAACGCTGTCAGTGAAAGAGGTCGGCCAAGATCGGGTGCAAGTGACAGGAGCAACAGGCTGCCCGCGGCCATCGACTCTGAAAGTCAGCGCGACTTATCGCGACGGCTACCGTGCCGCGGGAACGTTGACGATCGTGGGCGATCAGTCGGTGGAGAAGGCAGACCGCAGTAGCGATATGGTTCTGAGTCGCGTGAAGGAAGCCGGGCACAAGTTACGGAGTTACGTGGTGGAATTCCTCGGCGGAGGCGACTGGGAAACCGTGATGCGGATCGCGGTGGAGTCGGAATCGAAAGCCGCCGTGGAGCGGTTCTCTCGGGAGTTGATGCCCTTGATCACGGCAGGCCCGCCTGGGACGACCGGTTATGCGGAAGGCCGTCCGAAGGTGCATCCGGTGATTCGTTACTGGCCGTGCCTGATCGACCGTGCCGCGGTGCAAAGTCAGGTGGAGTGGATGACTTCTTCCGGTCCCCTCGCTCCCGCCGCGGGGGAGAGGGTCAGGGAGAGGGGGCGAGCGCTGCCGAATCCGGGCTTCGGCTCTGCTCAGCCCGGCGATCCCAAACCAGGTGAAAGTCGGGCGAAAATCCATCCCCGCCAACTGCGCGACATCGCACTGGCCCGAAGCGGCGACAAGGGAACAGGCTCGAACATCGGCGTCATCGCCCGCCGCCCTGAAGACTACGCCTTTCTGAAAGAGTGGCTGACCGCCGACCGCGTGAGGAAATTTTTTACCGCCGACGATGTGACATCCGCCACTCGTTATGAATTGCCAAACCTGGGGGCCTTCAATTTTGTCTTGTGCGGCACCTTGGAAAACTCGCTGCAAAACGACGCCCAGGGCAAGGCGTTCGGCCAGCATCTGCTGGCCATGAAGCTGAACCCCTCGGCTCCGTGGGTCGACGGCCTGACGATCGGCCAGGTTCTAAGAGACGCCGCGAAGAGATTCCCGGACAACGAGGCGTTCGTCTTCTGTCAATTCGGGATCCGCAAGACGTGGGAAGAAGTCGATCACGACGTCGATCAACTCGCGCGCAGCCTGTTGGCGCTGGGCCTGCAACCAGGCGATCACTTCGGCGTCTGGGCGACTAACGTCCCGGAATGGGTGTTGTTCCAGTTCGCCACCGCTCGGATCGGCGTCGTGCTAGTGAACGTCAACCCGGCCTATCGGGCGAATGAACTGGGTTATGCGCTGCACCAGTCGGATGTGCGCGGTCTCGCATTGATCGACTCGTATCGAACCACCGATTTCACGGCGATTCTCAGCCAGGTTTGCCCGGAGCTGGCCGAGTCGCAGCCGGGGCAACTGGAGTGTCCTGCGTTGCCGAAGCTGAAATGGGTCGTCTCTCTGAGGGGAAAAACACCGGCCGGCATGTTGAGCTGGCGCGGCCTGCTGGACAAAGCCGAGGCGGTCTCTCCGGAACAATTGCACGCCATCGAAGCGGCCGTGCAGCCGGGTGATGCGGTGAATATTCAATACACCTCGGGGACGTCGGGCCGGCCGAAGGGGGCGATGCTTTCGCATCGCAACATTCTGCTGAGCGCCTTCTACACGGGAGCATTCCAGAAGATTACCGAACAGGACCGAATTTGCATTCCCGTCCCTTTGTACCACTGCTTCGGCTGCGTATTGGGGACGCTGTGCTGCGTCATTCGCGGCGCGACGATGATCTTCCCGGCGGAAAGCTTCGATGCCGGCGCGACGCTGAAAGCCATCGAGCAGGAACGTGCCACGGCATTGTACGGCGTGCCGACGATGTTCATCGCCCAACTCGAGCACCCCGATTTTCCGCAGCGGCACCTGAAATCGCTGCGGACGGGCATCATGTCGGGGAGTCCCTGTCCGATCGAAGTTCTCAAGAAAGTCACGCAAGAGATGGGGGCATCGGAAATCGTCGTGGGATATGGCCAGACGGAAGCCTCCCCGCTGATCACGCTGTGCCACACGGATGATCCGCTGGAACTTCGCGTCGGCACGGTCGGATGCGCGATTCCCGGAATCGAAGTCAAAATCATCGACCCCGAATCGAAGCAAACGCTCGGCGACAACCAGCCCGGCGAACTCTGCAGCCGCGGCCACGGCGTGATGCTCGGCTACTATAACATGCCCGAAAAAACCGCCGAGGCCATCGACGCCGACGGCTGGCTCCACACGGGCGACCTCGCCCAGCGCATGCCGAACGGCTACTTTCGCATCACGGGCCGGCTGAAAGACCTCGTGATCCGCGGCGGCGAAAACGTCTATCCCCGCGAGATCGAAGAACTGCTCCACACGCACCCGGCCGTGGAAGACGCCTACATCGTCGGCGTCCCCGACCGCAAGTACGGCGAAGAACTCCTTGCGTGGGTCAAACTGCGTGAAGGCCACACGGCGACGTCGGAAGAGTTGAGGGAATTCTGCAAAGCGGCGCTCACGCATTTCAAGGTGCCCCGCTATTGGAAGTTCGTCGACAGCTTCCCGACGACAGTCACGGGAAAAATCCAGAAGTTCAAAATCCGCGAGCAGGGGATTATCGACTTAAATCTGCAGGACGCGGCCAGCATCCAGACGGCGTGATTGTTGTAGGGTGGGTCGAGCGCTTCGCGAGGCCCGCCGATTGTTTTTTGTGCGGATTGAACGACCGAGCGAATCGGTGGGCCTCGAAGACTCGACCCACCCTACTTCGTCAACCCTGAAAAAGTCATTGCGATTGGATGGTTGTTTTTTCTGATCGTCGTGG
>CAYMAO010000056.1:0-27302 GCA_964388415.1 uncultured Planctomycetaceae bacterium
GGCCCAGGCCGAGCACGCCTTTGAGCGCTCGGCCGGCCACAGGAACGGTCGCGGCTGTTTTTCTTTATCGGCCGCGGTTTGTGGCACTGGAGAGAACACCGACTTGCCAGTGCACTTTTTTGTTGACACGACTGTCCGGATATTCTCTCGTGATCGAAGAACACTCGCGTTCCAGAACCGCTGCCAGCCGCATCCAACGGAATTAGGGATTATCGTCTTCATCGTCCGGCTTAACGATCTCAACTTTAGGGACAACGGCACTCCCATCCATCAGTACAATCGACTCAATGCCCCATGGTATGCCGGACGACCCGCCCTCACGAAGTTGCATCTCAAACCTGATTTGCCAATACCAAATATCACCACGAAACTCCTCTAAAACCATCCGAGTCGGAACCCACTTCCAATCATCGCGATCTCCCGGGCGGAGCTTTTTTTCTATCACTTCCCTTGCAGCAGCCATCGCTTTTCGGGCTGAAATTGGTGGGTTCTCGTCACGGATGGTCCATTTCGGTGACGCATCCATCTGCGAACTTTTTACGATGAATACGTAGCGATTGTCGCCCACTCTACTTTTTGACAATTCAAACTTTGTATCCTCGGATTCAGCCCCCATGAGAATTAACGCTGATCCAAAGATCAACTTGACAAGAAAACCGCCCATAAAAACAAGTCCCTTTGTCGAATGACGGCAATTCAACCTATTCAGTGGTGTAGACATTCCTTTTCCTCTCAACCTCAGAATATCAAATCGTGTCTTACTCGGGCGCTGCGCCTGCGTTTCCCTCTTTTTTCTTACTATTCGGACAACAACACCAATTCACCCAGAAGTCGCGATAGGCAGGCCCCTCGGCAGCAGCTTTTTTAGACCAGAACGCGGGCTCTTTTTGTGTAGATGGTAGCCCGCCGGATGTAACGCGACATGGTCCGGTACCGTAAAAAACCGGAGTGTTTGTGAGCGGCCACGCCCTCGAATCGACGTCTTCATTGCAATAGAATTTTACTTCACCATATTGCCTGAAAGATCCTTCAGTTTTGTCTGGAATATTATAAAGAGCCTCATCAGTAAAGAGTTGGTTCTGTTGGGCTACGAAAGTCTGGGCGTGCTTTTTGACTTTCCAAGATTCAAAGTATTCAAATGACTCTTCATGCGCCTTGTCCGCACAGTCATTCACGCGGCACTCTACGAGAACACGCTGAATCAGGAACCCATCGCATGGAGCACCGTGCCGCGTAATCTCTTTCCCACGGACCATTACGGTATAGTCCGAATCCAGTAGGAAATCAAAAAACACTCTTGCTGGGTTCCCGCATGGTTGTTTTCCAAGTAAGTGTCCACGCTTCTTGGTTGATCGGCGAATTGTCAACATTCCCGATGGGTCGATTCCGTCCACGGGATTCCCATCCGCGTAGGTATATGGAGGAAAAGAACCAAGCAGGATGGGATCACCATTCATCGGCAGTGGATCACGAGCCGTGAAGCGGGCGACGGTCGGCATGTACATGGTTCTTCTCCTGGAATTCGAGAATCAATGTCCAGGCAAGCCGCGATATTGCGGCTGGCCGAATGTCGGCTGATGGGGCAAATTGACGCCGGGGACTTGATGCGGAAACTGTCCCGGTCGGAGTGTTGCTGCGAGTTGAGGTTGCATCATTTTTTGGTGCTGGCATTGTGAACAGAGGCAGTGCGGTGGATGCCCCGGCATGCCGTTCGCGGCGACAGGCGCTTCCCGAGTTTGCTGGCAATTCCAGCATTGGCAATCCAGGCCATGCGATGGAAACGAGGGAAGTGAACCACCGCGACTGGATTCCACACATTGATTGCAAGGGCAGTAGAGCGGATGCCCCTGGAGTCCGGCCAGCATTTTCTGCCTGCGTCGCCGGTCTTGTTCCATTTCTTCGATGTGAGCCAGCATCTCCCGATGGTCGTTGTATTCTTTGGTTCGCAGGGCGTGCAGTTGCTCGTAGCGTTTGTCGTCAGGGCAAAGCTGCCGGGCGTAATAGATCGCCTTCAGGGCCTCATCGAGGTTCCGCAGGTCGTAAAAGCATTCGGCCCGCTGGATCAGGAACGCCGCCAACTCTTCTTTCGTCGTCAGCGAGCGGAGATAGCGGCCGTGGTCGAAATCAATCTGCTGCCACAACTCCGGCCATTGGATGTAATGTGAATCGGGAAAGAAGGCGATCCCTTCGCACGCTCCTTCGACGTTGAATCGGTCGGGCGGAATCCAAAGTTTCAGGTCGGGATTTCGCCATTGCAGCAGCGTGCCCTTGGAATCATCCCAGCGGAAAAAGAGATGCCCGCGGGTTTCTACCAGATACAGTGGAAACCCGAGCCTGCGGCCCACGGCGACATACACGACCGGCATCGATGCACAGGTACCGCCTTTCCCGCCGGGGTTCACGATGCCATGAATGAATAGGTCTTCCGGCTGACAAAAGTCCGGCTTGAATTTGCGATCTGGGTGGTATGCGACGCCGCAATCTTCTTGCAGAACTTGCAGCATGTACCAGCAGCAGAAGCGGCCGACGGAATTGCCGTGGCTAAATTCGGATTGCGGCTCTGATGACCGCGGATCAAACCGGTAGAGATGCCGGGTAATTTCAAAGCGAACCTTGTCAGCCCACTCATCAAGCCGGGCCAGCATCGCCTCGATGTCGGCGTTTTCTGTGCCGGGCAGTCCGCGAGCGGACATCCAATTCATGCGGGCGATATCGAGATCGTCCCGGGAAGCCAATGTCAGGCCTAAGAACTCCGCCAAAGTGGGAAGCAACGCAGCCACAAATCGTCTCCCTGTGAATCAGCGAAAAACGCTGGCAGGCGACAATCGTGCATCAGACGTTGCTGAGAGTAGCACTCCAAAATTGGCGGAACAAGCCGAAGTCTGGAATATCCGCGGATTGCCTGTCCCGGAATCGGGAATTGGCAGGCATGGAAAACCCAGTTTACGCAAATCTCCAATCGTCGGCGATTGCCGTGACAGAACCGTATGGCTTTGTTATACTTCCGCTCTGCTGCTGCGAGCTGTGCCGGGCCAATGCGGACCGGGCTGGCGGCGTCGTCTCTAACTGTCGGTAAAAGGTACGGAACTCTTATGGTTGATCGGCATCTACTCCGCGAATTCAATATCAGCGATGATGAACTCTCGAATGCCTTTGGGCTGGAACTCGATGAAGTCGCCGCGATTGAAGAAGGCACGATTTACGAACATGCCGGCGTCAATTTCGATGTGAACGCCATTCTCGAAGGGACCGTCGTCCGCATTGAAGGCGACGAAGTGCTGATCGACATCGGCTACAAGAGCGAAGGCATCGTGCCGATCGATGAATGGTCCGACACGGGCGAGCAGCCGATTCCGGGCTTGAAAGTCGCCGTGCTGCTGGAAGAGATCGAAGACGAGTTCGGGCTGATCCTGCTTTCGAAGAAGAAGGCCGACCGCATCCGCGAATGGCTGTCGTTCATCGCCGCTCACGCCGAGGGGGACGTGGTCGTGGGCGAAGTGATTCGGAAAATCAAGGGGGGCCTGCTGGTCAATATCGGCGTCAACGTCTTTCTGCCCGCCAGCCAGGTGGATATCCGCCGGCCGTCGGACATCGGCGAATACGTCGGCAAGAACATCGAATGCATGATTTTGAAGATCGACGAGCCGCGCCGCAACGTGGTCGTTTCCCGCCGCCGGCTGATCGAGGAGCAGCGGCAGAAGTTGAAGGAAACGCTGCTCGCGGAACTCGAAGTGGGCCAGTTGCGCAAGGGCATCGTCAAGAACATCGCCGACTTCGGCGCGTTCGTGGACTTGGGCGGCATCGACGGGTTGCTGCACATCACCGACATGAGCTGGGGCCGCATCAACCATCCGACCGAGATGGTGAAGATCGACGATGAAATCGAAGTGAAGATTCTGCACGTCGACCGGGTGAAAGAAAAAATCGCGCTTGGCCTGAAACAGAAGGAAAAGAGTCCCTGGGACGAAGTCGAAACCAAGTATCCCGTCAACGGGAAGTTCAAGGGCGAAGTCGTCAACGTGATGTCTTACGGCGCGTTTGTGAAGCTGGAAGACGGCATTGAAGGGCTGGTGCATATCAGCGAAATGTCGTGGACCAAGCGGATCAGCCACCCGACGGAGCTGGTCAATCCGGGCGATGAGGTTGATGTCGTCGTGCTGGGCATTAATAAGGAGAAACAGGAGATTTCGCTGGGCATGAAGCAAGCCCTGCCAAATCCCTGGGACGAAGTGGCCCAGAAGTATCCGCCGGGGGCGATTGTCTCCGGGACGGTGCGGAATCTGACGAACTACGGCGCGTTCATCGAACTGGAAGAAGGCGTAGACGGCCTGTTGCATGTGAGCGACATGTCGTGGACGCAAAAAATCTCCCATGCGAACGAATTGCTCAAGAAGGGGGACGAGATCACCTGCCAGGTGATCTCCGTCGACCAGGAGCGCAAGCGGATCGCCCTGGGGCTCAAGCAGTTGAACGAAGACCCCTGGGAACGGCATATCCCCGAGACTTACCACCCGGGCGCGCTGGTGAGGGGCAAAGTGACCAAGATCACCAATTTCGGCGTGTTCATCGAACTGGAGCCGAAACTGGAAGGATTGCTGCACGTTTCCGAATTGGCCGACCACAAGGTCGAAAATCCGGAACAATTCGTCAAAGTGGGCGAAGAACTGGAAGTGCGGATTTTGCGGATCGATCCGGGCGAGCGGAAGATCGGGCTCAGCCGGAAATCTCCCGCTGAGATCGCCGCCGAACAATCGAACGAAGCCGCGTCGGCTCCCAAGCCGCGCGGGGAACTCAAAGGCGGCATGGAAGGTGCAGCCGGACCGTTGTTTACGCTCGGAAGCACGGAGAACTCGGACGAAGCGAGCCAGTCCGACAATCCGTGAATTCGCACCGCTGCCCCCAGCCGGCGTGTTCGCCGGCTTCGCGCGGATTGCTATTTCGTCAAGGGGGGCGTTTGAGATTTGCGAGAAAAACTCTGCGGCCCTTCGGCATGTTCCGAAGGGCCGTTATTATTGCGCATTCTGCCTGTCTTCTCACCTCGGCATATTGATTCCACGCGTCTTGCTTTGGAATTCCAAGTCCAGGCGTCCGATATCTATGGGGTCAACCCGCGGTTCGGTTTCAAACTTTGAAATCGGCGACGCCGGTCGAGCCTGACTTCGTGACGTTCCCTCCTCCTGACTTGGCAGAGTCTCGATGCGCAAGACGATCCCCCGTCCTGTCAGCGTTCCCGCGATCGTTCAAAATCCTTTGGAGACGTATCTCCGGGAGATCAACGAGACATCGCTCCTCTCGGCCAAAGAGGAGAAGGAACTGGCCCGGAGAATCGCCAATGGCGAAAAGGAAGCCCGCGACCGCATGGTTCGGGCCAACCTGCGCCTGGTGGTGAACATCGCCCGGGCCTACGGAAACAAGGGGCTGCCCCTGCAAGATCTGATCGAAGAAGGCAACCTGGGCCTGCTGCGCGCCGTGGAAGGCTTTGACCCCGACATGGACACGCGGTTCAGCACCTACGCCAGCTACTGGATCAAGCAGTCGATCAAACGGGCCTTGATCAACTCGGCGAAGACGATCCGCATTCCGGCGTACATGGTGGAATTGCTTTCCAAGTGGCGCAAAGCGACCGCCAAGCTGGACGACGAACTTGGCCGTCCGCCGACGCAAGAGGAAGTCGCCAAGGAACTCGGGCTGCCCAAGAAGAAGTTGAGCATCGTCCGGAAGGCGATTCAACTCTACAACACCACGCCGCAGACCGACGAAGAAGACGGCGGCTGGACGATGAACGAGATGGTCGCTGACGACCGGGTCAAAGCCCCGGAAGACGAACTCCTCAATAGCGACAATCTGAAGCACGCCTACCGGATGCTCGACGAAATGGACCCGCGCGAGGCGACAATTCTTCGGATGCGGTTCGGACTCGACGATGCCGAGCCGAAAACGCTCAAAGAAATCGGTGAACTGCTGGGCCTGACGAGGGAACGAGTCCGGCAGATCGAATCCGAGGCACTGCGGATGCTAGCCAAGGGGATTCTCGGGGAGTGAATGGCGACTCACCAGCCCGCAGCGTAAACAAGGGATTTTGTGGATAATCGCCCGGAGATCCCTTGCTTGCGCGGCGGGCTGGTGAAACCAACGCCGTCACCGCGCGACTTCCACCTCCGATGACCGCGCCCAGTCCTGGAGCGCTCTGACTCGCGGGGCCGGGTTCTGGATCAGCGCCTCGAGCGCCTGCACCACGGCGTGGCAGCCGGGCAGGGTGGTGACGCAGGGGACGCCGTTCATCACGGCGGCCGCGCGGATTTTCCCTTCATCGGTCCGGGCGCCCTTGCCGCTGGGCGTATTGAAGATGTACTGAATCTCGCTGTTGGCCATGAGGTCCAGCAAATTGGGCCGGCCTTCCTGCAGCTTCTTGACCAGTTCGACTTCTATCCCCGCCTCCCGGAGCACGCGGGCTGTGCCGGACGTGCAGGCAATCTTGAAGCCCAGTTCTTTCAGCCGGCGGGCCGACGGCAGGAACGAATACTTGTGCCGGCCGGCCAGGCTGATGAAGACCCGGCCGTGACGGGGCAAGGTGACGCCTGCCGCGATCTGGCTCTTCGCAAAGGCGATCGGAAACGCTTCATCGATGCCCATCACTTCGCCGGTCGATTTCATTTCCGGCCCCAGGATGATATCGACCCCGGCAAACCGATTGAATGGAAACACGCTTTCCTTCACCGACGTATGTTTCGGCGTGACTTCGTCGAAGATGCCTTGCTCGTCGAGCGATTCGCCGACCATGATCTTCGCCGCAATCCGGGCCAGCGAGACATTGGTCGCCTTGGACACGAAAGGCGACGTGCGGCTGGCACGCGGATTCACCTCCAGCACATAGACGATGTCGACATCCCCCTCGCGCTTGACGGCGTACTGCACGTTCATCAGTCCGCGGACCTGCAACGCCTCGGCCAATTTGTAAGTGGCCTGCTTGATTTCCGTCACCACGGATGCCGGCAGAGAGAAGGGGGGCAGCACAGAAGCCGAATCGCCCGAATGCACGCCGGCTTCTTCGATATGCTCCATCACGCCGCCGACGATTGTCCGCTTGCCGTCGGAAATGGCGTCGACGTCGACTTCCGTGGCGTCTTCCAGAAATTGATCGATTAACACGGGCCGATCCGGCGAGACGCTGACGGCCTCCGACATGTAGCGATGGACCGAATCCTCGTCATAGCAGATTTCCATCGCTCGGCCGCCGAGAACGTAACTCGGCCGGACCAGCACCGGAAAGCCGATTTCGCGGGCCACGGTGCGGGCGCCTTCGGAATCGATGGCCGTCCCGTTGGGCGGCTGCCTGAGGCCGAGCCGGTGGAGGATCTGCTGAAACCTCTGGCGGTCTTCGGCGGCGTCGATCATGTCGGGGCTGGTGCCGATCACGGTGACGCCGGCGGCTTCCAGTCCCTTCGCCAGATTGAGAGGCGTCTGCCCGCCGAACTGCACGATGACGCCGTCGGGCTGCAGCCGGTCCCAGACGTTGAGGACGTCTTCCGTGGTGAGCGGCTCGAAGAACAAGAGGTCCGACGTGTCATAATCGGTGGAGACCGTCTCGGGATTCGAGTTGATCATCACGCTTTCGATGCCCAGTTCTTCCAGCGCGAACGCCGCCTGGCAGCAGCAGTAGTCGAACTCGATCCCCTGGCCGATCCGGTTCGGGCCGCCGCCGAGAATCACGATCCGCTTCTTCTCCTTGCTCGGCCCCGGAGTTTCGTCTTCGGATTCATACGTGGAATAGTAGTACGGCGTGTGGGCTTCAAACTCGGCGGCGCACGTGTCGACTTGCTTGAACGTGGCGACAACGCCCAGTTCCTTCCGGCGCCGTCGGACTTCGGGTTCCGTGCTGTCCCACCAGAAGGCAAGCTGCTTGTCGGAATAGCCGTGCTGCTTGATCGTTCGCAGCAGATCCGGCGAAGCGTTTTCCAGCCGGCCCGTGTGCAGGATTTTCTCTTCGACGAGAATCAATTGCCGGATTTGATCGAGAAACCACGGGTCGATGTTCGTCAGTTCGTGAATCTGTTCCAGGGACACGCCGGCTTTCATCGCGTAACGGATGTAGAACATCCGGTGTTCATTGGGCCGCGAAAGCTTACTGTGAATTTCGTCGAGGCTGGGCTGCTTCGGCGTGCCCCACAGGTCGTTCTTGCCGCCGCCCAGGCCGAAATGCCCGATCTCCAGGCCGCGGAGGGCCTTTTGCAGCGACTCTTTGAACGTGCGGCCGATGGCCATCGTCTCTCCGACCGACTTCATCTGCACGGTGAGTTCGGAATCGGCCTCCGGGAATTTCTCGAACGTCCAGCGAGGGATTTTCGTGACGACATAATCGATGGTGGGCTCGAAACAGGCGAGCGTCTCGCGGGTGATATCATTCGGAATTTCATCCAGCCGATATCCTACGGCCAGTTTCGCCGCGATCTTCGCGATCGGAAACCCGGTCGCCTTGGAGGCCAGCGCGCTGGACCGGCTGACCCGGGGGTTCATCTCCACGATCACCATCCGGCCGGTCTGGGGATGAATGGCGAACTGCACGTTGCTGCCGCCGGTCTCCACGCCGATCTCGCGCATGCACGCAATCGTGGCGTCGCGCATCCGCTGGTATTCCTTGTCGGTCAGAGTCTGGCAGGGGGCGACGGTGATCGAATCGCCGGTGTGGACGCCCATCGGGTCGAAGTTCTCGATGGCGCAGATGATGACGACGTTGTCGGCCACGTCGCGCATCACTTCCATCTCGTACTCTTTCCAGCCGATGATCGACTGCTCCAGCAGCACTTCGCTGATGGGCGACAGCGAGAGCCCTTTGCGAACCTTCTCGTCGAATTCGGCCCTGTTGTAGGCCACCCCGCCGCCGGCGCCGCCCAGCGTGAAGCTGGCCCGGATGATTGTCGGGAGACCGATTTCCTTGAGCGCTTCATACGCCTCGTCCATGCTGTGGACGATCTGGCTCTTGCAGACCTCCAGGCCGATCTTGATCATCGCCTGCTTGAAGGAATCGCGTCCTTCGGCCTTGGCGATGACGTCGGCCTTCGCTCCAATCAGTTCCACGCCGAACTTCTCCAGAATTCCGTGCTTGTGCAGCGCCATCGCCGTGTTGAGGCCCGTTTGTCCGCCCAGCGTCGGCAACAGGGCATCCGGCCGCTCGACTTCGATGATCTTGGCGACATATTCCCAGGTGATCGGCTCGACGTACGTCCGGTCGGCCATGTCGGGGTCGGTCATGATCGTGGCCGGATTGGAATTCACCAGCACGACCTCGTACCCCTCTTCGCGGAGCGCCTTGCACGCCTGCACGCCGGAGTAGTCGAATTCACAAGCCTGCCCGATCACGATGGGACCGGAACCGATGATGAGGATTTTCTTAAGATCGGTACGCTTCGGCACGAGTCGTCGCTCCCTCCGGGGAAATCTAGGCGCAGAATCACCGCAACATCAATCCAGGACGCACGTTGAGTGCTAACTGGCCAGTGGCGGGGAATCGGCGCGAAACTGCCCAAGCCTAACAAGCGTGGCGGGAGATTCAAGTCCGGGACAAAATTCGACGAGGCACACTTCCGACTGCCGGAAAATTCCTCACGTTTCCGCCCGATTCTGCCGATCACCAACGATTGGTCCCAGATCGGAAAATTGACCATTGGTGATTGGTCGTTGGCTATGACCAATCACCAACGATCATTCTCCAATGACCAATCGATTCCTTCCGGCCCTTAACCCGCAGCCATCCCATGCCGCCCCGCAAAAAGCCGACGACGAACGGCACCCGACCCGCCAGCCGGGCGGCGGATCCGGCGGTGCATGTGCCGGGGTTCATCACCTACCTGCAGGCCGAATGCGGGATGGCGAGAAACACGGTGATTGCCTACCGGACGGACCTCGAGCAGTTCTGCGAGTGGAGCCTGGTGCACGGGCCGGAAGCGATTCAGCTCACGAACCTCGGCCACCTCACCGCGTACTTGGTCCACATGCGGGAACGGAATCTCGCGGCGACCAGTGCGGCCCGCAAGCTGGTGTCGATCAAGATGTTCTTCCGGTACCTCGTGCTGGAAGGCGTCTTGAAAGAGAGCGTCGCCGACCTCGTCAACTCGCCGAAGCTCTGGGAGCATCTGCCGAAGGTGCTCAGCCCGGAGATGACGGACAAGCTGCTTCAGGCCCCGAACATCGAAGACCGGCTCCCTTTACGCGACCGGGCCATGCTATCCCTGTTGTACGCGACCGGCTGCCGGGCGTCGGAAGTCTGCGGCCTGACGCTGCGCGACGTGAACCTGGAAGAAGGCTGGTGCCGGTGCCTGGGGAAGGGGAATAAGGAACGCATCGTGTCGCTCAACGCGATCGCCCGGACAGCCGTCGAAAATTACCTGGCGAGAGAGCGTCCCGCGGCGGCAGGGAACGATCCCGACTCGCCGCTGCTGGTGACCCGTCGTGCCTGCGCGCTCGACCGGATTCTCGTCTGGAAGCTGGTGAAGCGGTATGCCGCTCGCGTCGGCGCCAGCAAGGATGTCAGCCCGCACACGCTACGGCACAGTTTCGCGACGCACATGCTGGCCGGCGGCGCGGAGATTCGCGCGCTGCAGGAATTGATGGGACACGCCAGCATCCGCACGACGCAAATCTACACCCACGTCGAGCACAGCCGTTTGAAGGCGATCCACGAACGGTGCCATCCGCGGGGATAAGAATCACTGACCGCTTACTTCGTGCGCGGCTCTGTGTTACGCATTCCCTTTTTTCTTCGGCGGGGCGAATTTGATTTTCTCGACATAGCGGATGACGTTGCCGCGGGAATCGAGCCGGCCGGTGCACTTGGAGACGGCCTTGATGACGTACTCATAGTGCAGGTCGTAGTCGGCGTCGATTTCGACCTGCACGTCATCGGCCATGGCGGCGCCGGGGCGGCCGATCAGTTTCAGGATTTCGCTGTTGAGCCTCTCAAAAGCCCGGTCGTCGTTCCCCAGGCGGTTGTCCCCCAGCATCAACTGCGCCAGGTTGCCCAGGTCGTCGGCGACTAGGCGGACCTTGATATCGGGCGGTTGCGGATCGTCCGGATTGGCGGGACTCGGCGCGCCGATCGGCATGTTGACGTTGAAGTTCCCTTCCGGCGCGATGATCTTCAGGTTCAGCATGAAGAAAATCAGCAACTGAAACACGATATCGATCATCGGCGCCATCGGAATGTCGACCTTCGACGATCCACCGGCTTTAGCGAGTTTTGGCATGGCAGCTATTTTCGCTCCTGGGACGCCTTCAGCGCGAACTTCGTGAAGCCCGACTCCTGGCATTTTTCGATCAGTTCCTGAACCATGCCGGTCGGCACCCCCGAGTCCGCCCGAATGACGACAGACACCTCATCCAGCGCCTTTTCCGGGTTCTTGATCGCCTTCGCCTTGAAGAACTTGGCTTCCTGCTCCAGCGACGGCTTGATCCGCTCGAGCGTGATATTCGCGCCGTTATAAAAGATCACCGGCTGGCCGTTGTGGGTGCCGTCGGGTTTGCGGTTGTAGCCGTAGTTCAAGAGCAGTTCGTTATCGAGCCGCGCCTCGGGGGGCTTGGCGAGCGAGTCGACCGGCAGCTTGACGCGCTCGTCCGCCTTGGTGTTCTCGAAGTTGATGGCAACCATGAAGAACGTCAGCAACTGGAATACGATGTCGATCATCGGCGTCATATCGGGTTCGACGAATGTCGAATCGACCTTCTTGGCTTTCATCGGGGCACTCCTGGAAAATGGCGGACCGGGGCCGTAAGGGCCCAGTCAGGAAATCAGGCCTGCGGAGCCGCCGGAGCGCCGGCCGCCGGGGCGCCGGCCGAACGGGCCGCCGGAGCAGCGGGAGCCGACGGCTTGCCCATCCCCTGGAAGCGGCCCATCAGGTTATCGACGATGTAGCCCGCTTCCATCAGGAACCGCGCCAAACGGTTCTTGAAGAACATAAAGAACGTCATCGCGGGAATGGCGACGATCAGGCCTTCCAGCGTGGTGAACAGAGCGGTCGCGATACCGTCCGCCAGTTGATACGGCTTGGGCGAAGTCGTCGAGGTCGCAATGATCTGGAAGCTCATCACCATCCCCTGCACGGTGCCGAGCAGACCGAGCATCGGGCCGACCGAGCCAATCAGCGACATATACCCGATCTTTTGCTCCATGGTCATGGTTTCATCATCGCCGACTTCCTGCATACCGGATTCGGCGGCTTCGTAACCGTCGCGGAGGCGGCCCATGCCGGCGGCGAGCAGCCGGCCGATGAAGGAATCGCTGGCCTTGGCAATTTCAAACGCCCCCTGGTAGTCCTTGGCATTGAGCTTCTGTTCGAACTGCTCGATCAGCGAGGCGGGCAGGTAATTGTCGCGGCGAAGCTGCAGCATGAGCATCACAATCAGCGCCACCATCGCAAAGCTGACCAGCATGATCAGGAACCCGAAGAGGCCCGACGCCCGGATCATCCACGCCAGGAACGATTCCGCCCGGCGCTTGGCGAGTTCGGGGTCTTCCGCTTCGTCGCCCGGCGCAGCGGCCGGTGCGGCCCCTTCGTCCTGGGCCAGCACCCGTTGCGGGGCGAGCGGAGACAGGTCGGCTGCGGCCAGTCCGAGCAAACAGACGAACGGCAGCCACAAACGCAAGGCCCGGCTCGCAACCGCACAGCAGAACATAGTCTATTCCTTCCAAGGGGGTGAAACGGTTTCTTGAAACTTCGGAGCCGTCCAAGCCGAGTTGGATGCTCACGCCAGGCAAATCGTCAACATCGCGGCGAAATCCGCCGATCCATTGAGGGGCATCGCCACATTCTAAGGGCGCGCCACGGCAGTTTCCAGGCGACATTCTCTACTCTGTGCCCGCCGCTCCCAGTTTTTTCGTCCATTCGCTGTTGGGATACGCTCCTTCCAACTTGGCCTGGGCTTCCAAAGACCGGTCCGGATGCTGGACGGTCTTCCAGAGACGAGCCAGATGGTACAGCGCCTCGGCATGATAGGCTGACTCCCGGGCGAACAAAACGTCCACATGCAAATACGCCAGCACCGCCTCTTTTGTCTTGCTTGTCGCCTGGAGACAGGTCCCCTGCAAAACATAGGCTTCGGCCTGGAGGGCCGTGTCCTCGGACGGGGCCTTGTCAACAACGTCGTTCAGCGACGTCAACGCCTCGGCCTGGCGGTTCTGGGCGATGAGGCTGCGGGCCTTGCCGACCATCGCTTCGTACTTGCGAGCCTGATCGGCCGGAGAGGCGCTGGCGGCAGAGATGGCTCCGTCAAACGTCTGGGCCGCTTCATCCAGCTTGTTTTCGCTCATCAGCACGCGGCCGAGATTCACCTTGGCGCTCAGTTGATAATCGCTCCACGGCGACTGGTTGAGCGTATCAAACGCGGCACGCGCGGGTTCAAAGTCTTTCCGAGCGAGATAAACCTGGCCGAGCCAGAGCTGCGCCTCATAAAAGCGGAAATTATTCGCATGCGCCTTGAGAAAGCCGGTCAGTTTCGCGACGGCCTCGTCCCGGCGGGAGGGGTCGGTCAGCGCGATGCGGGCGGTGACCCGGGCGGTGAGAAACTCCAGGTCGGCTTTGACCAAGTCATTGCCCGATTTGACTTCGTCCGCAGCCTTGGCGAATTTTTCCAGCGCGGCTTCGAGCTTGCCGTTGTTCTCGTCCCCTTTGCCAAGCTTCATCGGAGAGGGGGCATCGTCCCAGTCGACGGACGAGATGTCGTTGGCCGGGACGGTGACCGCCGCGCCCGTGGAGGGTTTGACGGAGACTTCGGTCTTCGTCGTCTCGGTGATGGTGCCGGCCGCACGCTTTTCGCCGCTCTTGCGGTTGATGATGTCCGCGGCGTCGGCCATCGAGGATGCCAGCAACAGGCCGGCCGCGGTGACGGCCCAGGGATTTCGAAGGCTCATCGGAGTGAATTCCTTGCAGAGCGTCTGGTGAATGATTAGTGAATTTCGTCTGGTCAATGAGTACAGAAACGACGGCTTGTCAGGACGCGGGAGGCGGCTTGGGTTTCGGCTTGACCGGTCTCGGAGCGGCCGCGGCGGCAGGCGCTGCGGAGGGCGCAGTTGCAGGAGCTTTCGCGGGCGATTTCGCCGCCGTTTTCGTCCCGGCCGGCCGGGAAGACGCTGGCGGCGGGGGGAAAGTGACGGCACCGCGGGGTTTCGGTGCGGGGATGTCTCCGAAGTCGAACGACAGCTTGTCCACGGCTTTGGACTTCAAGACCGGCTTGTGCGGTTTCTTGCTTCGAACAATCATCCACGCCACGATCCCCAGGCCAATGAAGACGCCGCCGCCGAGAAGGCCATAAGTCAACGCCCAATTGGTTGGCTTGACTGGTGGTTTCGGCTCCGGTTTCTTCTGGCCTTCCTCTTTTGGTTTCTCATCGCGGGCGGTTTCGGAAGGCGGATCGACGACGATGTCCTCTCCCCAGGGGAGATCCTTCACCGGCCGGTTGGGGTCGCTCATGGCGGTGCGGACGTCGCGGTAGAGCTGATTGAACTGCTCGCGCGATTCGTCCGAGACGTCCTTGGTCACGGCGGCAAAGGCGACGATTTCCAGTTCGGCATTGTCGAGTTCGTGCCGCTTGTCTTTCGAGGCCTTTTGCGCCAAGGCGTATTTGTAGCGCGTATTGGACGTCTGAAAGCGGGTCTCCAGATACCGGGCGTTGAGGGCCGCACGATCTTCCGGCGACTGCTTCCCGCTGCGAAGCACCCCGTGAATTCGCTTGGCAAGTGGGCCGAAGCCGAGCGTCTGGTTCTCTTTATTGCCGCTGATCGCCAGCAGGTATTTTTTCTCTTCGCCCGGTTCGCCGGCCCAATCGCGATAGAGCAGGGCCGCTTCGACTTGCAGTTTCAGGTCGTCTTTGCGCTGCTTGAGGAGTTCGGAAACGACTTTCTCCGCCTCGGAGAAATCCTTCTTCATGCGCAGGCAGTGCGCCAGCCGGGTCTTGATGGGAAGCAGTTGATCGGCCGTGGCAAACGACGGATTCGCCTTAGACTGGCTGATGATGTCCTGGTAGGCGCTGGCAGCCTTGGCGTAAAAGTCGGCCGCGTTCACGCCGCCCGTGTCGGACTCTCCGAGCGCCGAATACGTTTCGCCGACCCAGCTCAGCGTGCCGACCGAGTGGCCGTCCTTCCTCTGATAGACGTCGTTGAGGAACGTCTCGAAGGAAGTGCGCAGGCTGTTGAACCGGTCAAGGTTTCCGGAATTGCGGAAGCGTTCCAGTTCGTCTTTCAACAGTTTGCCGAGCCCGACGTACAACTCGGTGATGTCGGCCCCGGCCGTGCCGCCGCCGGCAATCGCTTCCAGGGTGCGCATCGCCGTCCGGGCTTCGTCGAGCTTGCCGTTCCCGATGTACGCCCGGAGCAGCAGTTTATAGACCTCCACCGCGAACAGCCGGCTTTGGACGCCTTTCTCCGGGCGCGTCGTTTCATCGGCGACGGTGATCGCTTTGAGGACCGAATGCGGGTCGGCGGAAAGGACGGTGATCGCTTCCGCTTCCTGACCCACGCTGATCAGGATCTCCGAGAGCGAGACTTTGGCACTGATGAGATCCACCGGCGACGCCCCTTCCGTGGAGATCGTGGCGAGGAGTTTTGCCATGCCGGTCCGCAGATGCTGCTGGGCTGAGTTTTGCCATTGAAGCAGTTGATCGGCCGAGGGCCGCTGCTCGGGCGCGAGCCGGGCCGCGCTGAGATACCCCCGCCAGTAGGCTTGTCCGGCGGCTAGCTGGGCCTCGGCGTAGCGAGTGTCGGCTTCGGGGACTTTGCTGAACCACGCCGCGGACTCCACGGGCTTTTTCGCCTGGCTGTACATGCGGCCGGCCATCATGCGGGCATCGTTGGCTCGGTCGCTTTCCGGCCAGCGTGTCGCCAGGGAATCGCACGTTTTGACGATGAATCCCAGATCGGCGGCCTTGTGGTCGGCCGGGCCTTTCACGTCGTTGTACGCCTGAACGTAGGCTGCCATGGCGAGATACGCAGCGTCGATCGCCAGCGACGATTCATCTTTCGGGGCGGTGCGAGAGACGAAATCCCCCAGAATGGCCGCCTCGTAGTTTCTTCTGGCCCAGAAATGGACATAGGCCAGCCAGAGCCGGGCAGAGGCAATGCTCTTGGGCTGATCGTTCTTGTCGGCGAGATTGAGCGCCAGTTGGAACATCTCGGCGGCATCGTGCATTTCGGTCTGCAGGTCCTGATCGATCTTCCGGACCTCGTCCGGCTGCTTGCCCTGGGCCCGGGCTGCGTCCAATTCCTTGCGCAAATCCTGAATTGACATAAAATGCTGCCGGGCGAGGCCGAAGGCGGCGTCGAAGTCTTCCGGTTTGCGTTCGCGGCCGCCCAGTTTTCCGTCGAGCCTTTGGATCATGGTCAGCGACACGTCGCGATAGACGCTGGGAAATTTATTGATGAACTGCGCCGCGGTCCGGGCCGTGCGCCAGTTGCGTTCCTTGTCCGACTTGATTGCTTCTCGCTGGTCGCCGAGAGCTTCATACGCGACAGCTTGTTCCCATTGAATCGCGAGGCCGACCTGCGAGCGGCTGTCGGTCTTGTTGGCCTTGAGCCATTCATTCGCCAGGTCGATCACCACTTGCGTATCGGGCGGCGTCTTGCGGTTCAGCGCTTCAATCTTGAATTGCAGCGTGACGTTCTGCAGCTTGTGGACGTTGCGGTTGCTGCCGTCGTGTTCCAGCAGCTCGTTGTAAATCCCCATCGCCTTCTGCGTATCGCCCTGGTCGTCGAAGCAGCGTCCTTCATACAGCCGGGCGTACAATCCGCCGGTGTAATTGCGGTAGCGCTGGTGCAGCAGTTCGAATTCTTCGGCAGCCTGGTTGAGCAGGCGCTTGAACTCGGGCGACCCGGCGTCGTAGGTCTGGGCTTCTTCATACCGGCACTGGCACACATTGAGCATCGAAGAGATCAACTGCATCAGCGTGCGCTCGCGGACTTCGTATTTGTCCGGGTCTTTGTCCTTGTCGACAAAGGACCCGAGACTCTCGAGCTTCTCGTCATACAGCTTCTGAGCCGCCTCAAAGACGACCCTGGCCGTCGCCACGTGTTCCCGGGCCTTCGCCTGAAAATCGCCGCGCGTTCCCTGGTTCACCGGCGAGCGGGATTGCAGAATCGCCACGCGGGCCTTGCCGAGCAAAATCTCGGCACGCTGGGCGTTGGCATCCCCGGCGCGCGGATGGTTCGGGTTCTCCTTGGTGAACTGTTCGAGATAGGCCTGGGCCTGGTCCAGCAGTTCGGTCTGTTTTTCCGGAGAGCGCGTGGCCTTGGAGTTGTCCAGCAGCACCATCGCTTTTTCGTAGGGGATCTCCTGGCGAACTTCAGCCGGCAGATTCGAATTGGTCGCCAACTGGTCAAGATAGAACAGGGCGTAATCGAAGTATTGCCGCTCCCTCAGGCCCTCGACCATGTCGGTAATTTGGCCGGCCGGCAGCGAGGCCGGACAAATCGCGCCTGCCCACAGGCAACAAAGTGCAACCAGTTTCTTCATCGGGAGAATTCCCTCGGCGAACAGACCCACGGCGACCCGGCGGCGAGTTTCCTTCCGTCGAAACCCCGCTCCTCCGAATTCACTTCAGGATATGCTGAAGACCGCCGGGATCGCAAGGAGTCGCCGCGCCGTTTTCTTTCGCCGGGCGGATCAGTAGGCTGACGGGGCCGATTTTCCCGTGTGAGCGGAGTCCCGGCGACGCCGTCGCCGGGCTTGTGCGAAAAATATCGTATTGAGTTCTTACGAACAGACGTTTCCCGAGGCGGGGGCCGTTTCTTGGCGGATGCACGACCGACACTGTGGCGCGACCGATCCTTCTGGGGCATCAACCTCACGCAGTTTCTAGGAGCGTTCAACGATAACCTGTATAAGGAGCTGGTGCTGCTGTTGTGCCTGGACCGCGTCGGCCGCAACGGGGCCGACCCGTATCAGACGATGGCGGGCGCAATCTTTGCTGTCGCCTTCATTCTCTTTTCCGGCCTGGCGGGCTGGCTGTCCGATCACTATTCCAAGCGGCTCGTGATCATTCTTTGCAAGCTGGCGGAAATCTTTGTGATGCTCGCCGGAATTGCCGCGTTTTATTTGAACAGCATCCCCTGGCTCATGACGGTGCTGTTCCTGATGGGGACTCACAGCGCGTTTTTCGGACCGCCCAAATACGGCATCTTGCCGGAAATGCTCCGTGACGACGATTTGCCCCGCGCGAATGGCGTGATGTTGATGACGACCTTTCTGGCGATCATCTTCGGATTTGCCGCGGCGGGATGGGCCAAGGAGTTCTTCGGCGACGCCGTCTGGATGGCCTGCGGATTGTGCGTCGGCATCGCCTGCCTGGGGACGCTGTCGTCGCTGCTGATCCGGCGGACTCCGGTGGCCGAGCCGGAATTGAAATTCACGTGGGACACTCTGGCCATCCCACGGCCGACCCGGGAACTGATGAGGAAGGATCGGGAACTGCTGCACGTTATGGCGATGTTGTCGGTGTTTTATCTCGTGGCGGGGATGGTGTATCCGTCGGTGGTGAATGCCGTCGGCAAGAAGCAGATGGAACTCGGCGATGCCTGGACCGGCCGGCTTGCCGCCACAACGGGCGCGGGAATCGCCATCGGCTGCGTGCTGGCAGGCGTCGTCTGCCGCAACCGGGTCAAAGGGTGGCTGGTTCGCTTGGGGGCGGCGGGGCTGGTCGTAAGTTTGGTCGTCCTGGCGCTGCCGGGGCAGGGCCTCGGCGGCACGTTGCTCGGCTTTCACGGCACGGCGGCCGGCTTGATCTGCGTCGGGGCGTTTGCCGGATTCTTCAGCGTGCCGTTGCAGGTCTACTTGCAGGCCAAGACCCCACCCGAGCAGAAAGGGCGGATCATCGGTGCGATGAACCTGTTGAACTGGATTGGCATTTGCCTGGCTTCGGGCATTTACGGCGCGGCAAATTACGTGCTGGTCGCGACGCTGCACTGGCCGGAGGCGTCCATCTTTGCCGTTGCGGGATGCCTCATGGCGCCGGTGGCAATCTTCTATCGCCCGCCGAATCTGGAGATGAGCCGGGAATAACCTGGCAAAGCCCGCCGTCGGCGACGGCGGGATCCCGGCGATGCCATCGTCGGGCTTTGGCGTTTGCTCTTGAAAGGCAGGCTCAGGACGCCGCGCGAAATTGCAGGTTCGGTTCTTCCATGGTGACTTTGGTATTCGGCGGGACGCTGCGATACAGCGAGACGCCGGAACCAATTACCGAATTCGCCCCCACGACAGTCGCACCACCCAGCACGGTGGCGTTCGAGTAAATCACCACGCCTTCTTCGATCGTCGGGTGGCGTTTGCTGTTGCGGATGAGATTCCCAGCCGCGTCCTTGGGGAAACTGAGCGCACCCAGCGTCACACCTTGATAGATCTTCACGTTCTGGGCGATCTCCGTCGTCTCGCCGATCACCACGCCCGTGCCGTGATCGATGAAAAACGACGGCCCGATCGTCGCACCAGGATGAAGATCAATTCCCGTGCGGCTGTGAGCCCATTCCGTCAGCATCCTCGGCACCAACGGGACCTGCAGCAGGTGCAGCTCATGCGCCAGCCGAAACACCGTGATCGCTTCCAGGCCGGGATAGCAGAAGATGATCTCATCCAGCGAACTGGCAGCGGGGTCGCCGTCATAGGCGGCCTGCACGTCGGTCGCCAGGGTTTTGCGGACCTGGGGCAGCGTCTGGAGGAATTGAATCGCCTTGTCCTGGCCGAGTTTGTCGAAATCCATTTCCTTGTCTTCGCCGCAGCGCAGGCCCATCTTGCGGCGGTAATCGTGGCGGAGGGCACGGGTGATCTGCTGCGTCAGCCGGTCATGCAGTCCGTCGATGAGATCGCCGACGTGATACATCACGTTGCCGAAGTGCAGGCTCTGCCGCTTGCGGTATCCGGGATAGAGAATCTCCTTCAAGTCCTGGCAGATGTCGATGATGACATCCACGCTCGGCAGCGGGCAGTGTCCCAGGTGGTGAATCGTCTGGATGTCGTGGTACGTCTCGACGATCCGGTCAGTCAGTTCCGGAAGCAAATCTTTCAGACGGACGTCGCTCGCCATGATTGCGGTCCCTTGTTGATCCGTCGGCCGCGAAGCCCGGCAAAACAGAGAAACTTTGCCGCTGAGGAAAACTCTTCGGCCGACGGCTCACTTCACGAATTCTAGGGGGGCGGCAATTGCCCGATCAACCCATACTTTGGGAATCGGCGTCAGAATCTGCCGAGGTGAAGTCAAAGCGCAGATCGCATCAGTCTCCGCGGCAACACCGCCTGGATCATCCGTCAGGGTTTCTCAAGTCGGCCCGGTTTCCCGCGCACGGCACTGGCAGTCTGTAAGCCCTCCCACAGTGAGATTCAACCTCAGCGGGGAGCGAGGCCGAACCTGTACCGGTTGAGGACCGCTGATCGCAGAACGAATCGAGCCCTCTGAATTCGATTGGTGACATTGACCCGCTCGCCAGATGTTGCTTCATGTTCGAGACACCCTTCAATCGGACCGTCGGCGACTGGGAGGCGGAGTTCCACCGCGCCCGGGATCGTCGGCCATTGTCGGCGACATCGGAGCAACTCCAACGCTGCCGTCAGCGATTTTCAGACATCTCGGGCGTCACTCGCAGGCAGGTTCGGGAGATCTGGCAGACGCGCCCGGAGTTCTCCGCGTTGCAGTCGCTCAGCCGGGATGGCCTGCTGCTGACGCGCTTGGCGCATCAGGAACTGGCAAAGTCTGATGCGGTCGACGGCCGTGCCGTGTGCGTCGATCTGCTGGAACAATTGCTGCAGGACACCCAATCGCGGTTGAGCGCAATCGATGCCCAATGGCAGCTCATCGATTCCACGCTGGCGCTGGCGGAATTGCTTCGGCCCGTGATCGAAGGGGTGATGGCCGAAGACGGCTTCCCCGCCCACAGGCTGGAACCGCTGTTGCACCGGCTCGATTCGCGCAGCTTCTCTGGCGATGCCGAGCGGTTCGTCCCATGGCCCGGCGTCTCTTTCGAACGCATCCTGGAACAAGCCGGCTGGCCGGAGCCGTGGTTTTATGCACATGCCATCCATTCCGCCCGCTGGATCGCGGCAGTCCGTGGTGGACTGCCCGAGAACGATTCGTATCCCCGCTCCAGCCTGATCGCCGCGGCCTTGCTGGCCGACGTCGGACTCTTGAATTCTTCGCTCGTCAAGAAAGGCCGGCCGTTCCGTGATGAACCGCGGGCCGCCGCCGCATTTCAACGGCATCCGGAAATCAGCGCCGCGGTGATTTCCGGCCTCCAGGGCGCGTCTTCGGAATGGGCGCTCCTCGCCGGGCTGCATCACGAGCGCCTGGATGGCACCGGCTTTCCTTCGCGGTACAGCGGCCGGCAATTGTCGCCGGCGGTGCGCGGCTTCACCGCCGCGCTGCGATGGTCGGAATTGTTACTGCAGACATCCACTGCCCGAAGCCCCGCGGAGACTTTGCAGATTTCGGCCCAGGCCCTGTGGCGGGAAACGGAACGCGGCGCCTTCGGCAGGCCATGCGTCTTGCGGATGTTTGCCGCCGTGAATCCCGTGTGGGCCGCCGCTCCGCCGAAGGAAGGCATCTCGGCGGCACTGCTGCTCGATCCGCCCCATGCGCTGCCGGGACCGCATCACGCCCTCAGGAAAACGGGAACAACGCTTAAACGAAGCGTCGCGAACAGGAATTGATGATGTCGATCTCGCTTCCGATGACGGAACCGCTCGCAACGCAAGCGTCGGACGACTACTGGTCGGCGACACGGCAGCCGTTGTCGAGCCTGGTGTTCCTGGCACCGCTGCTGATCACCTATGAGATCGGCGTGATCTGGGTGGGAGGATCGCGGTCGGACGCCGTGCGCAACGGCGCCGATGCCTGGATGCGGGAATGGCTGCAGCAGATCGGCATCACGGGGTTGTGGTACTTGCCCTTGCTGCTGACCGTCGTGCTGCTGGCGTGGCACTACGTCACGAAACCGGCGTGGAAGTTTTCCTGGGAAACGCAGGGCGGAATGCTCGCGGAGAGCCTGCTGTTCGCGTTCGTGCTGATCCTGATCGGGCAAACGCTCAACGGCAGTTGGCGGGCTTCGTCGTCGATGACGATGTCCACGGCGTGGCCGCAAGGGCTGGCGGTTCGTTTCGTCGCCTTCGTGGGGGCCGGGATTTACGAAGAATTCCTATTCCGCTTGTGCCTGGTGCCTATCGGCTATCTGGCGCTGCGCGGCTTTTTCGTTCCGCATCGCTGGGCCGTCACGGGGACGGTGTTGTCCACCAGCCTGCTGTTTGCGCTGGCTCACTACCTGGGACCGAATCCCGACGATCAATCGCTGGCGATGTTCTCCGAGGCGGCGCAGCGCGTGCAGTTGTCTCAGGAACTCTGGGCGGGATTTTTCTTCCGCGCCTTCGCAGGCGTCTATTTCACGCTGCTGTTCTGTTTTCGCGGTTTCGGCGTGACCGTCGGCTGCCACGCCGCCTACGACCTCTTCGTCGGCATCGTGCTCGTCAGCGAACTCTGATTCGTTGATCGCTTGCGGGTTCGCGGTCACTCCGCCAGCGCCGCCTTCACCTGCTGGACGACGAAGTCCCAGTCTCCCCAGCGCGGCTGACGGAACAGCCGCAGCGTCGGATACCACGGGCACGATACGCCCGTCAGTCCCCAGCGCCAATCCGGCGTGTGGGAGAGCAGCGTCCACGCCGGCCGGCCCAACGCGCCCGCAAAATGGGCCAGCGCCGTATCCACCGTGATCACCAGGTCGACGTGCTGCAGCACCGCGGCCGTGTCGCTGAAATCGACGATGCGTTCCCCGAGATCAACCAGCCGCCAATGCTCCTGGACGTCGGCCAACTGCGAACGCCCGGGTGCACCGACTTGCAGGCTGAGCCATGTCACGCCGGGGACATCAGCCAAAGGCAGCAACCGGGCCAGTGCCACGGACCGGAGGTCATCATGATCTTGCGCCGGGTTCCCTTGCCAGACCAGGCCGACGCGGCGTTTTCCCGGAGAAATGTCTCGGATCAATTCCACCAGCGGCTGTCGCAGTTCGGATATGCGCGGCTTCAAGTAGGGCGACGGACCGGGAACGTCGTGAGGGTTCGTCTGAAACAGTCCCGGCAGGCTCGACACCGGGATTTCCGCCGTGCACGCCGGTTCCTCGTCCATCCGGCAGACTCGATCCGCACCGTCGATTCCCTCAAACACCGACAGCAATTCCCCGGGACAACTCAGCACAATCTCGGCCTGGCTGCGACGCCGGGCTTCCGGCAGAAACCGCACGAACTGAAGCGCATCTCCCAGACCCTGGTCCGAATAAACCAGCAGCGTTCCTTCTGGCACTGGCTGCCCGTCCCAGCGCGGGGCGAGCGGTTGACGCAGCCTGGCACCGGAGAGCCGGCAACGGGATTCATATCCTCTCCAGCCCTCGTCGCCGTCTCCCATCATCAGGCTGGTTGTCGCCAGGTTGAATTCCGCCAGCGCCAGTTCCGGCTGACGTGAAAGAGCCTGCTGAAAGGCCTGCGCCGCCAGCGCCAGGCGATGCTGGCCGCGGAGCGCCATGCCGAGATTGTTCCACACCTCGCCGCTCTCGGGAGCCAGCCGCAGCGCTTTGCGGGCACGGTCTTCGGCAACCGCGAATTCGCCGCAGCGCTCGTACAGGTAACTCAGATTGGACCAGACGCGATGATCACGCGGCAGCAACGGGACAATTCGCTCATACGTCGCCGCGGCTCGCTTCCACTCCTTCAAATGAATCAGCAGAAACCCCTGTTGAATCAGCGTCTGAAGATCGCGCGGCGAAATCCGGACCGCGGCTTCAAAGCACGTCAGCGCGTCGGACAGTTGCCCGGCGGCCTGAAGTTCGCATCCTTGACGCAGCAGGTTGTCCCGTTCGACGGTCGAGATGGTGAGCGACATGGCCGTCCCTGGCATGGATTTGCGCGGTTTTCAAAGCGGCGACGTTGTAGCGGAAACCTCCGTTTTCGAAAACAGCAATCGCGCTGCACGTTCAGCCACTCACGCAGTGAGCGCTCCCTGCGTGAGCGGCTTAACCGCCCTCGTACACGGCGCGAATCGGCGTGCCGATCGTCACCGGCAACGGCCGCTGCAGCGGGTCGCGATAATGTTCCGTCGGCGAGACGCCCAGCGCCGCGAGGATCGTCGCCGCGACATCCCACGGGCCGTAACTTTCCGACGCCGGATAGCCCCCGGTGCGGTCCGTCTTTCCGACGACTCGTCCCTCCGAAACGCCCGCGCCGGCCAGCAGAATTGAATACGCCGCGGCCCAGTGTTTCCGGCCCGGCGTTGCCCCCGCAAAGTTCCGTTCCAGCGCGACCAACGGGGCCCGGCCGAATTCGCTGACGCACAGCACCAGCGTCTCGTCCAGCATTCCTCGCTCGCCGAGATCTTCCAGCAGCGCCGAAAAGCTGTGATCGAACCGCGGCAACAAGCGATTCTTCAAAACGTCAAAGATATCATTGTGCGTGTCCCAGCCGTACGACGCGTCATCCTCGGGAGATTTGTCCTGCCCGCGGCTGAGATGATTCCAGACGACCGTGATCAACGGGACGCCCGCCTCCGCCAGGCGGCGCGCCAACAGGCAGGCCTGGCCCGACCGGTTCAAACCATAGCGCCGGCGCAGTGCGGCCGGTTCGGCCGACAAGTCGAACGCCCGGCGCGTCCGCCGATCGGTCAGCAGTTCAAAGGCCTTCTGGTATTGTCCGTGCACATCGAGGAGTTTCTGCGAGATGCCTTCCGTCTGCAGCGAACGGTCAATCGCCGTCAGCAGATGCTCCCGGTCGCGCAGTCGAACCGCGGGCAGATCGATCTGCGGGACAAGCCCCGGCACGGCCGACGCCTCGGCATGAACGTCGCCCAGAAACATCGGGTCGTAATCGCGGCCCAGAACGCCCCCGAATTGCCCCGGGGCAATGTCCATCGGGGCGACAATCGCCGGCCCGTTGACCTGAACCGTCTGGGCCACCGTCCCCGTTCCCGGCCGGATTCGCTGATATGCCGACATCAGCGACGGCAAATCGTTCGGCGTCGGCGCGGGATTGGAAGTGATCCGCGCATGATACTGGCCGGTCAGCGTCAGATAAACCGCCGAACCGTGATCGAGATCCGCATGAGACATCGTGCGGATCAGCGCGTACTTATCGGCAAGTTTCGCGACCCGGGGCAAGTGCTCTGACAGTATCGTGCCGGGGACCGACGTGGAAATCGCGCCGAATTCTCCGCGAATTTGTTCCGGCGCGTCGGGCTTCGGGTCCCACATGTCGAGTTGGCTCTGCCCGCCGCTGGCAAAGACGACGATCACCGATTTGGCGCGTCGGATGCCGTCGACGCGTTCAGAATCGCCACGCTTGTCGGCCAAGGCGCACCGTGATCCACCGCCCAAAGCGCTCAGTCCCGCGATCCGCAGAAACTCCTGCCGGCTGATTCCGCCTGATCCGGCGTGTTCATGAAAGAGCCTGAGCATGGAGTCCGTCCGCACAAGACCATCATCACCGATCCGCGTGTGCTCAATGATATGCCGCCGTGACAAGACGCATCAAGCCGAACCCCTGATTCCGGGTGCATCTCAGCTTTTGCGGGGTGAGGGGTGTGTGCGCCGAAGTGGGGGGAGATGTCAATTCCCAAATTTTTGGAATTGTTGATAATCTGATTGCGAGTGGGCGGTTTGGCGGGCTGGGAAAAAGGGGACAGGTCCATTATTGACGGGGCGAGGAGCGGCGGGTATCGTCGGGGGCATCATGCCCAGAACGAGTCGCGCAGCGCCGGACGGAATGGTGTATCACGTGCTCAATCGGGGCGTGGGACGGCAACGGCTGTTTGACAAGCCGGCGGATTACGCCGCCTTCGAAGGCATCCTCGCCGAATGAATTAAATGGACCTGTCCCCTTTTTCGGCCCTCTGATGGAAACTCTCCGCGACTCGAAAAATCCCGAATCAACCTGCGACATCATTTTGGGACCCCGCGGAATTTATCGTTTGATTTTCTGAATTGGCGCTCTTTCAGCCTCGACAAACTCTTTAAATCCCGGTAACGCATCTTGTTTGACGTCGATCGCCTCATTCAGAACGCTCAAATCGCCCTTCGCTTCGTAAATCCGCTGCCATGTGGCAACATCAAACGGATAGGGGATTTCTGGATGATGATTTGTCCTTGCGCTAATTTGGCCACTGGTCGATATCTCTATGGATCTGTATTCAATGAAATAGAATTCTGGTTGTCCGACCACTTTTACAACCTTATCGAACCGATTGCTCATCTTAACTTCGACCTGCATAGTTAAGCGATATCTACCGCCTAGTAGGACTTCGCTGTTCCAGACGCTCGGCACGTCTGGTCCGGAATAGGAGATAAAATGGTCTACATTGTCTTCACCAAAGACTTCATCAAACTGCTTGGCTTCGGGGATCTTTTGTAGTCCGTCGAGTACGCCACGTTCCAAGTTCTCCATGGTGAATTGTTCGCCCTTCAAACAGCCGACAATCGTAAGTATTGCCAGGCCTAACATCGTAAACAGCAATTCAGATTTCACACCACCTCTCCATTGATATTATTGATGGCCTAAGAGAATCCGCATCGTGTTTCTAATTTGCGACAAAAGTCGGTGCCTGCGGCATAGGCCACCACAGGTCGCTGAACGAACCCTGGGCAGCCACGAATTCTAAATTACCGTTTACCCATAATCGTCGAGACGGGAACTTGCTGCCACTGAACTTGCGAACCTCGTGAAATCCGCGGTCATTATCGCACGAAATGTCAACCTCGGGCGAATGCCAAATATTGACAGAAGTTCTATCTGCAACCCATTGCATTCCTGGTTCTACGGCAGCATGAGGTTTACCCCAGCCGGACCAGCTGATGCGAATCTTAGACGGACTTATCCTTGTCAATGCTGGTGCGCTCATGTTAATCGTTCCATATACCCCAGGAAGCTCATTTCCTCCCATCTTGTCGGCAGTTAAAGATAAGAACATCAGCGAGTCGCCTAAACAACAAAATCTGATGTCTGCACTTGTGAAGAGCCGATAAATGCCGTCTTTTTTGTCAGTGGCTGGATTCTCGTTAAACGCTGGTAAATCTTTCACTGCGCAGGCAAGCACTCTCAGCCTAGTCGTCGGAGTGTTCAATTGCCAAGGAAATATTCGTAGCCTTGCCATACACATTTGAATCGGATTTCCAGGTATTGGAATAAAGTTCACCGACCACCATGGGATGCTACTCGTTCGAGTGGCGGGGAGCGACCCGATTGGATTCACTCCTCTAACAGCCCGTGGTGAAAGTCCGATTGCGGTTGACGATCGCAAAAAATGCGCTA
>CAYMAO010000057.1:0-27208 GCA_964388415.1 uncultured Planctomycetaceae bacterium
AGACCGAGGAAGTCGACTCCGGGGACAAGATCGACGTCTATTACTCGCACGAAGCGAAGCAGTGGTACGGCGTCGTCGGGGGCTGGTACTTCCACGGCGACGTGGTCGACGACATTGCCGAGGGGGATCAAGGCGAAGTGAAGCTCAACGTCGGGGCCGGTTCCGACGTGCGCGAGATCACCGTTCCCGCTTTCAGTCCGTATGCGGCGGTGAAGAAGGACGACTTCGTTTCGGTCAACTGGAACACGTTCAGCGTTCACTGGGACATCGGCAAATTCCAGGGCGCGGAACCGGGATGCGGTCTGGAACGGGATGAAGACCCTGAAAGCCCCGACTACGGCAAGCTGAAGGTCAAAGCGAGCGACCTCGCGGGCTGCGGGCTCGATGTGGATGGCGATTGTGGCCTCAAGGTGAAGAACACCGATCTGGTCGGGCCAGGGCTGATGCCTGTCGGCGACTGCAAACTCGGCGTGCAGATCGTGGCGGGCTGCGGGATCGAAGTCACGGAGGGGACGGAGGTCAGCGTCAAAGCGGATGACCTCGCCAAGTCCGGTCTGAAGACCGAGGGAGAATGCGGTCTGGCGGTCGATCCCGGCTGCGGTATCTGGATCAACTCAGGCAAGGTCGAGGTCGCTCATGATGAACTGGCGGGCGACGGCCTCGTCATTGGGGACAACTGCGAGATCGATGTCGATTGCAACTGGATCAAGACCGAATGCGTAAAGCCCGGCTGTGGACTTTGGTGGAACGGCGACGAGCTGGAAGTGGCCCATGACGAACTCGCCGGCAACGGGCTGGTGATTGGTGACTTCTGCGCCATCGATGTCGACTGCAACTGGATCAAGACGGAGTGCGTGAAGCCGGGATGCGGTCTCTGGTGGAATGGGGATCTGCTCGAAGTCGCGCATGACGAACTGGCGGGGGATGGTCTCGTGATCGGGGACAACTGCGCCATCGACGTGGACTGCAATTGGATCAAAGCCAACTGCATCGACTGCCAGACGATCAAGGACTGCATCACCCCTGGTTGCGGCATCTGGTGGAACGGAGATCTCCTCGAAGTCGCGCATGACGAGTTGGCCGGTAATGGGCTGGTGATCGGCAACAACTGCGCGCTCGACGTCGATTGCGATTGGATCAAGACGAACTGCATCACCACGGGCTGCGGTCTGTGGTGGAACGGCGGTCAGTTGGAAGTCGCGCACGATGAACTGGCCGGGAATGGCCTCGTCATCGGAAACAACTGCGCGCTGGACGTCGACTGCAGCTGGATCAAGGCGAACTGCATCACGTTGGGGTGCGGACTCTGGTGGAACGGCGATCAACTCGAAGTCGCCCACGATGAACTGGCCGGACGCGGTCTGGTCATCGGCGACTTCTGTGCCATCGATGTGGCCGTCGGGTGCGGGCTGCGGTTCGGGTCTGGCGACGCCATCGAGGTCAACCCGGCCGATATCGCAGGCAACGGTCTCGTGGCCGGTGGCGGCTGCGCTTTGAACGTCGACTGGAGTCAGCTTCCCGTTGGTTGCGGCGTCTGGTGGAACGGCTCATCGCTCGAAGTCGCCCACGATGAGATCGCCGGGCGCGGACTCGTCATCGGCAACGGCTGCGCCATCGATGTGGCGGTCGGCTGCGGATTGCGGCTCGGCAGCGGCGATGCGGTCGAAGTGAATCCGGCCGACCTCGCGGGCGATGGCCTGACGGCCGGGGGCGGCTGCGCCCTCAATGTCGATTGGAGCCAGGCTCCCGTGGGTTGCGGCCTGTGGTGGAACGGCTCGGCGCTGGAAGTGGCCCACGATGAGTTGGCGGGCAACGGCCTCGTCATCGGCAGCAACTGTCAGCTCGACATCGACTGCCAGTGGGTCAAAGACAACTGCGGTGCGCAGGGCGAACAAGGTCCGCAAGGCGATCAGGGAGCGCAGGGATATCAGGGCTACCAAGGTGTCGATGGCTATCAAGGTTCGACCGGATACCAGGGGCCGCAAGGGTATCAGGGATATCAAGGATACCAAGGCCCGGCCGGTCCGCAGGGATATCAAGGTTACCAAGGTGTCGATGGCTATCAGGGACCACAGGGATACCAAGGCAATCAGGGATCGCAGGGAGCCCAAGGCGCTCAAGGCTCGCAGGGCGTTCAAGGAGCACAGGGGGCACAAGGCCCACAGGGATCGCAAGGTTCACAAGGCGCTCAGGGATCGGGAAGCCAAGGCGCACAGGGCGCTCAGGGTTCGCAAGGATCGCAGGGACCACAAGGCGTACAAGGTAGCCAAGGGCCTCAGGGTTCACAGGGAGCGCAAGGCTCTCAAGGAAGCCAGGGGAGCGGATCGCAAGGCGCACAGGGTACTCAAGGCCCGCAAGGCGCGACTGGTTCCCAAGGCTCGGGATCGCAGGGACCTCAAGGTGCTCCCGGTTCGCCGGGAACTCCGGGACCGCAAGGTCCGCAGGGCGCACAAGGGGCGATGGGGTTTGGCAGCCAGGGTGCCCAAGGACCACAAGGCACGCCAGGAATGCCGGGGATGCAGGGCGCTCAAGGTCCGCAAGGAACCCAGGGACCGATGGGGTTCGGGACACAAGGCCCCCAGGGGCCGCAAGGCGCGCCCGGTATGAAGATGGCCATCGTTCCCCACCAGGACGATTTCGTCGCGTTGTTCTGCGTCGAGTCGCCCGACGTGCGGTTCGAGGACGTAGTCCGCGTGCCGGTCAACGGCCCCGTTACCACGGCCCGGCTCGACCCCGTGTTCATCGGCGTCTGCGAGCCGGAAAGCCTCGACGTGGTCTCCGTCACCGCGCCGACGCCGGCAGCGATCGGTGCTGTCATCACCGGGGATGAAGTCACTGTGCGGATTGAAGGCGACTTGCCGCCATTCGTCGTAGTCACGGTCAGTGGAGTTCGAGCGGGGAGCCGTGGCGTTCGGTTCCCCCGCAAGACCCGCGACCAGATGCTTCGCAACAACGCCTTCTGGGACCAATCGAAGTGCTGATCTCACTGTTCACCCCCACGCACAACACGCAGTTCCTCGACCGGCTGGCCCGCTCCGTCGCGCGGCAGACCTGCGTCGAGTTCGAGTGGGTCATCGTCCCCAATGGCGACGCTGGCGAAGTCCGCGTCGATCTCCCGCAGGCGCGGATTGTTCCCTACGCCGGCCAGACACAGAACATCGGCGAACTGAAACGGTTCGCCTGTCTGGCCTGCCGAGGCGACGTGCTGGTCGAGGTCGATCACGACGACGAATTAACGCCGGACTGCGTGGCGGAACTTGCGGCGGCGTTTGCCGACCCGCGGGTCGACTTCGCCTATTCGAACTGCTGCGAGATCAACGACGGCAAGCCGTGGCGGTACGACGAGCGGTTCGGCTGGCGGTATCGACCGTTCGCCTGGGATGGCCAACCGCAGTGGGAGTGCGTGGCGTTCGATCCGTCCCCGGCGTCGTTCTCGAAGATCTGGTTCGCGCCGAACCACGTTCGGGCCTGGCGGGCTGACTTCTACCGTCGGATCGGCGGCCACGATCCGTCACGGGCGGTCCTCGACGACCAGGACATCCTGAGTCGGACCTACATTCACGGCCGCGTGAAGCACATCGACCGTTGCCTGTACGTCTACCACGTCCATGCCGGCAACACCTGTCGGGGCGAGCAGAACGGGTTCATCCAGACGGAGACGCTGGCGCTCCACGACCGGTACATCTATTCGCTCGTCGAACGCTGGTGCGACCAGAATGGCCTGCGGATGGTCGACCTGTGTGGCGGGATCAACTCGGCTCCCGGTTACGAGTCGGTCGATCTGCATGGCGGCCAGATCGCGGCCGATCTCAACCAGCGCTGGCCGTTTGGCGATGGAGAGGTCGGTGTGTTCCGGGCACACGACGCCCTTGAACATCTCCGCGACCCGATCCACACGATGAAGGAACTCCATCGCTGCCTGGCCCCGCAGGGCTGGCTCCTGTCGCAGACCCCCAGCACCGACGGCCGCGGCGCGTTCCAAGACCCGACGCACGTTTCGTTCTGGAACTCGAACTCGTTCTGGTATTACACCCGCGCCGACCAAAACCGCTTCATCGACTGCCCCGTCCGGTTCCAGGCCAACCGCTTGAAGAACTTCTTCCCCAGCGAATGGCACCACGACCACCAGATCGTCTACGTGAAGGCCGACTTGCTGAAGGTCGCGGGGCGGGTGCCAGGTGGTGTGGCGATCTAAAAGGACTTGCTGAGTCGTTCGCGCTTCGGTCAATGTGACCGATGCCGCCCAGGCGGGAAAGCGGTCGAACCCCGCGGCAGGCAAGTTGTCTAGCGAGGAGGGCCGCCTGATAGATTTGATGGTGCTGAGCCAACCGCCGCCCCACGGTAAGGTCAAGGGCCGGCCGAAGAAGGAAGAATTGCCGTGGTGGTGAAAGTGTCCGCGACTTATGGACGTCGTGGCATTCAAATGTGGCCACGGATAAAATGCCCTGTCCTCCCGATCTCGGCGCAAAATCGGAAATAGCCAATGACCGTAGCGAGTACCGACCCCCAGTTGCCTGAAGCACATACTGTCATCTGGCGTTATATGAACGCCGCTAAATTTGCGGGGATGCTTCAACCCTTCTCCGACCACGAAGCATGGGGGATGGCTCCGCCGGGAAAGGATCGACCGCAGCCCGCCGGGCAACTTTGGTTCGGGTATCCCTGGTCATTCAAAGATCGCTTTGAGGGGAAGCTACCTGCCATGAGTCGATGTAGGGAGAAGTACATCGAGAAGGTCATTGAACGCAAAGGGCTCAAGAAAAAAGAGGCCGCGGCACTCCGTGAGCTCTATCTTTCAGTAAGCAACGAGCACATTTACGACGCAATCGAGGCTACTGCGGACTTGTTTGGCGCATCGTGTTGGCAGATGAACGAGGTTATTGACCCAAAAATGTGGAGATTTTCTGGGCGGCATTCAAAGAATGCTTGCAAGAATGGTGTGGCGATCAGATCGACGGTCGGATTGGTGAATGCTGCGCTACACTCGGCCCAGAATCGTCCCGTTGCATCCCGGCCCGACGTTTGCCAGGTTGGTTATGTAAGCCACGGGGTTTATTTCACTTTGAATGACGGAAGCAAGGGTGTCCTCTCACTTGTTCGAAGTAAGTACAAACACCAGAGGGAAGTCCGCTTTTCTGCAAAATCGCCGTCACTCGCAAGCATCAATTGGACTGTCAAAAAGCGCGTTTCATTCAAAATGGATGAGCAGATGGAATTCAGGTCGGAGGAAGAGGCCATCGCCTATTTCCGACTGGCTCTTGGACCATTTACGAACGAAGGTCCAGAATTCCAGCGAGAACGAGTGGAGGCAATTATGGAAGCCGCCAAACCGAAGGCAGAAGAGATCAAGACCCTTTCCAAGCAAGTCAGATGCAACAAGGTTCCAGGGTTCCTCCTTCCGATGAGCCTCCTTGGCACTTTCAGCCAGGTGGTTGTCAGCCCTGAGTCTGCACCCGAATACGGGGTTGAAGTCGAGCACCTTCTGAAGCAAGCCGGTTGTGAAGGTGTGCAGGTGATTCGAGGATAAATAACGCACGAGCAATCTTTATCGGCGGCCCTGCATGAATATCGGCGTCATCGTCGTCAGTGGCATGAATGCCAACGAGACTCCAATCGGCACTATGCGGGTCAAGCCGAGTGAGGTGGGGACTGCGTCTGGGCTGTTCGGCTCGACCTTCATCCTGAAGATGGATCTCCACTTCGACAGGTACGTTGTCAGCAACTCGATCCCCAATTTTCAGGCCGTTCCGGCGATTTACACCTCCGCGGCGATTGCCGCAACCATTACAGGGAAGGGACGCGCTCAGTCGGTCAGTGGGAACATCGGTGAGTCGATCGCTGGCCTGGTCGCCCGCCGCAAACTGGGGGCGAGAATGCTCAGCGACGTGTTGCCTGTGCTCGTGCCTGCCAAGAAAAAGGCTCCCGATTTCGTCATGAAACTTCGCCCGATGTTCCCGGCCTCCTTTGAAACAGCAACGACGATGGTCAATCCGGCGATAGGCTTCGCCCGCTGGCCCGTGGAATCCAAGGCGGTTTCGACCAACGGGCAGGCTGGGGCGGCGCTGAAAAAGGCCTTGCGACAGCTCGGGACTTACTGGTACGAGCGATATCCGCATGAGCCGAGCGTTTGCGGGTACGGGATCGTGGTCTGCTTCATATACAGGGGCAATCCAAACCGCGTCATCAAGGTTCACGTCTTCACGCCAACCAATCAACCGGCCCTGCAGGCGGCGATTCAGGCTCACCGCAACGCCAATACCAAGGCAGCGTACATGAACCAGCTCGAAAACCCGACCTCCGTTTTGCGAGGATATCTCCGTGACACAACGTGACTCCAAACGGACGAAGGGTAAAGCCGACAAGGGGAAGCCACCCGCAGGAAGGCAACCGCCGCCGGAAGGACCAGCCGATCCGGACGAGGCCGCTGGTGATGACTTGAACGTGGTCAATTTGGCGCTCTGGGCGGGGGATTTCCAAACCGCCAGCGACATCATGTCTGCGATCGCCCTTTCGGCATTTCGAGGTGGTCGAATCTCGCCGTTTGAGCACCCGGTGCTTGCGTCGTTACAGCGGCTTCAGGCTCAGCTGGAGCGGAGGCTGAACGAATACACTGCACTGGCTGATTCAGCAAACCTGCCCGTCGGCCTCCACAACGCGAACGCTCCGCTTCAAAGCGGCGGCGGGCACCTCCGCGCAATCATCTGGGCAGAATCCGGCCGGGACTACGAACTTCGCTGTTACCTTCGAGACCTGAGGTGGGAGCAGGAGTTCTACGCGCGTGCCGCCGGGCTTGGTGAAGCTGCGGGTGTGGCCGGTGCCCGAAGACGCGCAACACGGCGGGGTTACGGGGTCGCAGGCCTTCATGCGGTGCGGGATGACGCAGGAAAGGATGATGCAGCGAACGACATCGCGTGGGCAACGGCCGCTGGGAACATGTTCCTGCAACCTGAGGTGAGTGACTTCTGCACATGTTCGGTTCGAGGCGTTTGGACTGCCCGTGAACTTCCCACGGATGCCGAAGTTGTCATCAGAATCTACCAGGACTTCCTTGAGAGCTTTGACCCTGCTGTCGCTCCGTAGCTTGTTTGGAACAGACCGTCACCCCTGCCAACCGGCTGGACTACACGCACCCTTGGTTCGAGCAATCGGGCCGAGGGTGTTTTCGTTTCTTCGGTGCCGTGAGACCCGCGAGAGATCGTGCCGTTAAACAGAAGGGCGGCGTTCAAGAGAGAGTCCGAGAGTTTCGGCGGGATGCCCGCGGGCACCGTGGCCAGAAGCGGCATTTGTCCACGGCTCCCGTGTCTCGATCTCCAACCCGAGAGACGCCCGAGGGGCTGGGTGGAGCGCGTCGCTTCGACGCAAAGGCTTTGGCGGACTCGGGATTTGCGTCAGCGCATGAGAAAACGCCGAGAGGGAAACCTCTCGGCGTTTCGCGTTTACCAGTGGGGAACGGAGTTCCGTTCCTGTAAACAAGGCTCCCCGATTAGGACTCGAACCTAAAACCTAGCGGTTAACAGCCGCTCGCTCTACCATTGAGCTATCGGGGAACGAGATCGCGCGGCACGGGGTCGCGCGATGCTTTGAGTGTCCAGTGATAGAATATCTTGCCTGCTGTTGCAAGTCCGAACGGGAAAATCTCCACGGGGCCAGCCGTCGGGGAACTGCACCGGGCTGGAGACACGAAATCGTTGGGCGGCGTTCGCGTTTTCCGCGGGATCAGTGGATTTCCGGGAACGTATTCTGACGAGAGATCGTCAATAGGGCGTGAACGAAGGTTGATTTTTCTGCTGCGGAGCGTTTAGGTCGAACGATCCGGGGCATACCTGCGAACCGAGGTGAGCAAATGCGTCAGACTGTCCGTGTTTTCCAAGGTTTAGTGTGTGTCGTTCTCTGGTGTTCGTCCAGCGAAGCGGCTGAGCGGGTGCTGGAAGTGCAGGGGCAACATCTTGGCAATAAAGCCGGAATGGTGGTCGTCGCGCGGGACCAGCAGTCCTGGGAGGCTGTGAAGTTGGCGGTTGGGAAGCCGCAGATGTTGCCGAAAGGGTTTCCGAATACGGCAACACTGGATCTGCTGAATCATGTCGATTTCGAGAAGGAAATGATTGTCGCCTTCTTCTGGGGGGAGATGGCATTCGCGGGACACGGAGAAAAGTGTTGGATCGATGAGGTCTCAGAAGAAAAGACCGAGGTGCTGGTCGAGTGCCAGGCGAATCTGTGGGGGGGAGCCGTGTATCGCTCCTATCGGGCTTGGCCGTTTCATGCAAAGATTGTTCCGCGAAGCGATTTGCCGATTCGCTTTACTCAAAAGACGAAATTACTGGACGTGCCGGAGAAAGAGCAGAAAGTCACCCCGTTGGGCACTGTGAAGGCCGACGAGTGGAAGCAGTTTATCCCTTTGCCCAAAGGAAGCGTCGCACCGAAGCCGGGCGGATGATAGAGAATCTCTCTCTGAAAAACTTCACCGCAAAAAAGCAGATTGGCCGCAAAAAGGCGCACAAGGTGCAAAAAAAACTGCGAGAAACTCATTGCCAGATTCCGTGGCCCCACGATTTTTTGTTGATTTGCGCCTCTTTGCGGAAACTCCTCCGCGGTTTGAATTTCGACGAGACTCGGAGTCCATTCCGCCTTGGCAGGAATCATTCCGTGAGCGGAAGGCTCTCATTGAAGACGGCGAATCGAACGGCGAGCGAGTTTTTTCAGCGTGCGTTTGAATGTCAGGCGCACGAGTGTGCCGATTCGATTTGACCGGGTTGCTCGAATTCTCAAGGATGAAAAAGCCGATGGCGTCATCAACGATTGCAGATGCTTCCCGGGGTCATTTCGCGTAGAATCTCGATTGTGAACGAGGTTCAACGCGGAACGACTTGGGGGAGTGACTGCACGATGAACGCCTGGATTTTCAGGAGAATCGCCTTTGGTACCGGTTGGCTGCTGCTGGTCAGTCCCGGGATCGCCGCGGACGGCCCGTTGAGTTTCAACAGGGACATCCGGCCGATCTTGTCCGCGAATTGTTTTGCATGCCACGGGTTTGATGCCAAGCAGCGGAAGGCCGACTTGCGGTTGGATACCGCTGAAGGGGCTCATGCGGAACGCGAAGGGCATTTCGCCATCAAGCCCGGTGCTCCGGATCAGAGCGAGGTCTGGCAGCGGATCATTTCCGACAATCCCGACAGCGTAATGCCGCCGCCGGCGACGAAGAAAACGCTGACCGTCGAGCAGAAGGAAACGCTCCGCCGCTGGATCGAGCAAGGGGCGCTGTATCAGAAGCACTGGGCGTTTGAACCGCCGGTCAAGTCGGCGGAACCGGCCGTCAAGAATGACGCGTGGATCAGGAATGGCGTCGACCGATTCATTCTCGCGCGGCTGGAGCAGGACGGTTTGTCTCCCCTGCCGGAAGCCAGCCGGTCTAAGCTGATCCGTCGCGTGGCATTTACGCTGACCGGGTTGCCGCCCACACCGAAGGAAGTCGCCCAGTTCGAGGCGGACGCATCGCCGGAAGCTTACGAACGGATGGTGGACCGGTACCTGGAATCGCCCCGCTATGGCGAGGAGCAGGCCCGGCACTGGCTGGATGTCGCCCGTTATGCCGATACGCACGGTTTGCATCTCGACAACGAACGAACCATGTGGCGCTATCGCGACTGGGTGATCGACGCATGCAACCGGAATCTGCCGTTCGATCAATTCACCATCGAACAGCTTGCCGGCGACTTACTGCCGGACCCCACGCCCGAACAGCTTGTGGCGACGGGCTTCAACCGCTGCAACGTTTCCACCAGCGAAGGGGGATCGATCGAGGCCGAGTGGGTCTATCGGAACGCCGTGGATCGGACCAGCACCCTGATCGAAACCTGGATGGGGCTGACCGGCGGGTGTGCCGTTTGTCACGATCACAAATACGATCCGCTGACGACGAAAGAATTTTACTCGCTGTATGCGTTCTTCTATTCCGCGGCCGACCCGGCGATGGATGGCAACGTGAACATCACGCCGCCGTTCTACAAGCCGCTGACGGTTCAACAATCGTCAGTGCTGGATGGAGTGCGCGCAGCAGAACGAACCAATCAATCGTTGCTCGAAATGACCGCGACCCAAGTCACTTATGTCGATCCGGCCGATCAGCCGTCCGCCGCAGAGAAGATCGCGATCAACGATGTCTGGCTGGATGACGTCTTCCCTTGGAATGCCCGCGCGAGTTGTTCATCGAGGAATCCGTCGATCTGGTCGTTCGGATGGGACGAAGGCTGGAATCCGCCGCTGGGTGTGCGTGCGCTCCGTCAAGCCTCCGCGGCGAACTATCACGACAGGTTCGAGAACTTCACGCAGCCGATGATCATCCCGGAGAATGGAAAATTCGCGATCTCGGTGCGCCTCGACCCATTCGAGCCATCGCAGACGATCACGATGGAACTCAATGGCCCGCAAGGCAATCGGCGCGTCGTCTGGGGGAATGCCAGCCGATATGGTGCGAAGAATACCGATCCCAACTGGATGGGCGAAGTTCCTGCGCCGGGGCATTGGGTGCAGATCGAAATCCCGGCGGCGAGGTTCGATCTCAAGCCGGGAGATGCCGTCAAAGGCGTTACGCTGGCCCAGTTCGGCGGGATCGCCTTATGGGACGGACTTCGGCTTCAAGGCGACATTTCCCCAGCGACCGATCCCCGCTCGTCTTTCCTCGTCTGGTGGAAATCACGCACGGGACAAGACACTCCCGGAGTCCCCGGAGACATTCATCCGGCGTTGAAAGACGGACCGGAAAAAATGCCCGCGCCGGAACTGCGCGAAAAACTTCTGCGATACTATCTCGCCTACATCGCCCGGCCAATGACCGATGAACTCCGAGTGGCCCAGAAAACCTGGCAGGATGCTTTGGCAAGCCGCATCGCGATCGAGGAATCGATCCCCGGCACCTTCATTTTCAAGGACCTCGACAAGCCCCGCGACGCCTTCGTGATGCTGCGCGGCCAGTACGACAAGCCGGGTGAACCCGTTTCGCCCGATGTTCCAGGCGTTTTTCCCAGGATGAAACTGGCCGATCCGGCTCAGCGGCCGTCGCGGCTTGATCTCGCCCGGTGGCTGTTGGCGCCCGAGAATCCCTTGACGGCCCGAGTGACGGTGAACCGCTATTGGCAGCAGGTCTTCGGGACCGGTCTCGTCAAAACCAGTTATGATTTCGGCTCGCAGGGCGAACTGCCCAGCCATCCCGAACTGCTCGACTGGCTAGCTGTCACGTATCGCGAACAGGGCTGGAACACCAAGGCGCTGCTCAAGCTGCTCGTCATGTCGGGGGCGTTCCGGCAAGAAGCCCGCGTGACGCCGGAACTGCTCCGGCATGACCCGGAGAATCGGCTGTACGCCCATGGGCCTCGGTTCCGGCTCGATGCGGAACAGATCCGGGACAACGCGCTCTACGTCAGCGGACTGATGAATCTGAAGATGGGCGGCCGCGGCGTGCTCGTGTATCAGCCCCCCAACATCTGGGAACCGGTCGGCTATTCCGACAGCAACACCCGCTACTACCAGCAGAATCATGGCGACGATCTGTATCGCCGCAGCATCTACAGTTTCCTCAAGCGGACCGCACCGCCGCCGTTCATGAGCAACTTCGACGCCCCGAATCGCGAACAGTTCTGCACCAAGCGCGAACGCAGCAACACTCCGTTGCAGGCTTTGCAGCTCATGAACGACGTCCAGCATTTTGAAGCCGCCCGGGCGTTGGGCGAACGGATACTCTCCGAAGGCGGGACGACCCCGGCCGAACGGGTGACGTTTGCCTATCGTGCCGTGCTGTCGCGAGCTCCCGATGCCGAGGAACTGGCTATCGTGCAGCAGGTCTTGCAAGAGTATCTGACACAGTATCGGCAAGACGCTGCCGGTGCAAAGAAAGTCGTCAGCGCCGGCGAATCGAAGCGCAAGACCGCGGCATCGGACGCCGAACTCGCCGCTTACACGCTGCTGGCGAATCTGATTTTGAACCTGGATGAAACCGTGATGAGGAATTGAGACATGCACCCGCTTTTCGAATCTCAACTCTTGCAAACCCGCAGGCAGTTCTTCGGACACTCCGGGCTGCGCGTCGGCGGGATCGCGCTGGCTTCGCTGCTCGCCGGGCGGAATTCCGCAAATGCCGCCGAGCAGATGCTGCCCCCGCTGCCGGGGTTTCCGCATTTCCCGCCGAAGGCCAAGGCGCTCATTTATCTGCACATGAACGGCGGTCCGTCGCAGATCGACCTGTGGGATTACAAGCCGGTCCTCAACGAGCATTTTGACAAGGACCTGCCCGACAGCATCCGCAAGGGCCAACGTATCACCACCATGACCAGCGGCCAAGCCCGGCTGCCGGTTGCGCCGTCGAAGTTTCCGTTCGCCCAGCACGGAAAATGCGGCACGTGGGTCAGCGAACTCTTGCCGCATACGGCGAAGCATGTGGACGATCTCGCCGTCGTCCGCAGCGTCCACACCAACGCCATCAACCATGACCCGGCGTGCACCTTCGTGATGACGGGCAGCGAAGTCCCGGGCAAGCCAAGTCTCGGGTCCTGGCTGAGCTACGGCCTCGGCAGCGAAAGCAACAACCTGCCGGCGTTCGTCGTGTTGACGCCCGTCTGGTCCTCCGGCGCTGCGGCCCAGGCACTGTTTACGCGAATGTGGAGCAGCGGGTTTCTGCCGTCGAGCCTCAACGGCGTGGCGCTGCGCAGCGTCGGCGATCCGGTGCTTTACGTGCAGAATCCGCCGGGCGTCGAACCGAAAGACCGCCGGCTGATGCTGGATGCGCTGGCGAAACTCAATCAGAAGAGCTACGCACAACTCGGCGATCCGGAAATTCAGACGCGGATTTCGCAATATGAGATGGCGTTTCGAATGCAGTCCAGCGTGCCGGAACTGATCGACCTTTCCGGCGAAACTAAGGAGACTCTGGACCGCTACGGTCCGGAAGTGCAGAAGCCGGGGACATTCGCCGCCAGCGCGATCCTCGCGCGCCGGATGGTCGAGCGAGGCGTGCGCGTCGTGCAGGTGCTGCACCGCGGCTGGGACCAGCACGGCAACCTGCCGAAGGACATCACGTCGCAGTGTTACGATACCGATCAGCCGATCGGCGCGCTGCTGACGGATTTGAAAGAGCGCGGCATGTTGGACAGCACGGTCGTGGCCTGGGGCGGCGAATTCGGCCGCACGGTCTATTCACAGGGGACGCTGACCCGCGAAAGCTACGGCCGCGACCATCATCCCCGCAACTTCTGCATGTGGCTGGCCGGCGGCGGCATCAAGGGGGGCGTGGTCTACGGCGAGACCGACGACTTCAGTTACAACATCGTCAAAGATCCGTGCCACATCAATGATTTGAATGCCACGATTCTGCATTGCCTGGGGATCGACAACGAACGGTTCACGTTCAAATTTCAAGGCCTGGAACAGCGCCTGACCGGCGTGGAAGGCGCGCAGCCGATCCCCGCGCTGCTGTCCTGAATGTCTGTTCTTCGCGGGGGATGCCTCGAAAAATCGGAAACCCCTGCTGATCGAGTCGCCCGGAGCAAGTCATGTCATCACGTCGGTCTCTCCATCGAGTTCTGTGTCTTTGTGCCGGTCTGAGCTTCATCGGCCGTGTCTCCGCCGACGAACCGACGGCTGCGCAGCTCGAGTTCTTTGAAAAGCAGGTCCGGCCGCTGCTCGTCGAGCAGTGCCACAAATGTCACGGACCGAAACTGCAAAAGGGAGGGCTCCGGCTCGACTCGCGTGCCGCGGCGCTTAAGGGGGGCGACACCGGCCCCGCGGTTGAGCCGGGAAATCTCAAAGCCAGTCTCCTGATCGATGCGATCAGCTACGATCCCGATAGTTACCAGATGCCGCCGACGGGCAAACTCGCTCCCGAACAAATCGCCATCCTTACCGAATGGGTCAGGCTCGGAGCCCCCTGGCCCAACTCCGCGAGCACTCTGACCACGGAGGAAAAGAAATTCGATCTGTCAGAACGGGCGAAACACTGGTCGTTTCAGCCGATCGGCAAGCCAAAGATTCCTGGCGTCGAGAGTGCCGCATTCCTCCGCAATCCGATTGACGGTTTTCTGCAATCGCGTTTGGAATCCCGAGAGCTTCCCGTCGCAAAACTGGCGGAACCTGCAATTCAGATGCGCAGGCTCAGTATTGAGCTGACCGGTTTCCAGCCCACGCCCTCGGAACTGAACGACTTTCTCTCCGATGCCGCACCGGATGCCTACGAGCGGCTGTCGGACCGGCTCTTGGCGTCGCCCCGATACGGCGAACGCTGGGCCAGGCACTGGCTGGATCTGGTCCGGTACGCGGAGACCTACGGACATGAATTCGACTATGACATCCGCTTTCCAAGGCCTTATCGCGATTACGTCATCCGGGCCTGGAACGCCGACGTGCCTTACGATCAGTTTGTGCGCGAACACGTTGCCGGCGATTTGCTGACCGAACCTCGCCGCGATCCGTCGACCGGGTTGCAGGAATCGGTCATTGGCACGGCGTTCTGGTGGTTCGGCCAGGGAAAACATTCACCCGTCGATATCCGCTCCGAAGAATGCGACACGGTCGACAACCAACTGGATGTCTTTGGCAAAACGTTTCTCGGATTGACGATTGCCTGCGCCCGCTGCCACGACCACAAGTTCGACCCGATCACCCAGAAAGACTATTACGCGCTGGCCGGTTTCCTGCAGAGTTCCCGGCAGTCCAATGCCGATTTGAATCGGCCAGAGGTCACGAAAAACCTCGTCGCCGACCTGGAACGCCACGACCAGAGCCATCGTTCCGCCGTGGTCTCTCGCACGCTGGACCGGCTGCAGACCTTTGTCGACCGACTTCCCGACCGGCTCCTCTCGCAGGGCGATGTCGACCGGAAGTCGCTGGAAGACTGGCACAAACGAATCAAAGACGAAGCGCAGAACGATCCCCGGCATCCGCTGCACTTGTGGGTCCACTGGTCGGCCGATCCGAAGAAGCTGCCGCAGCAGAAAGCGTCGCTCGACGGATTCCTGCGTCAGTTTCAGGATGCGAAATCGGCAGCGACTCTCTCATCTCCACTCGTGCCGCCATCCGTGTCACTGATGTCTCCGGAGGAAAACAACCACTGGCTCGCCGAAGGGTTCGCGTTCGATCTTCGCGAGCGCTCCAAATTGCAATGGTTGATGCAGTCCTCCGCCGAGCGGCCGGTGCGCGGAGTGATCGCCCCGCAAGTCTGGGCGCACAGCGGCGGAGGATCGCCGAAGCTGCAGGGGACGCTTCGTTCGCCCACGTTCACCATCGAGAAACCGTACATCGACTTCCTGGCGTACCGCCGCGGCGGGTCGCCGAATCCCTTGCGAGGCGATTTCAAAGCGGGACAGATTCATCTCATCGTCGATGGGTTTCAGATCATCAAAGATCCGTTGTACGGCATGTTGACCACCCACGTTGCCCAGCGGGAAACGCCCGTGTGGTATCGCCGTGATGTTCGACGGTTCCTCGGCAGCCGGGCCTACATCGAGATCGAAGACCTTGACGACGGCGAGATCGTCGTCGAGCAGATTCAACTCACCGACCAGGGGCTGCCTCCGCAGCCGTTCAATGAGTTCATCTCGCGGCCCCTTGCGGCCGCGAAAATCGACACGCTGGCTGACGTGGCGAACATCTACCGGCAATCGCTGCAAAAGTTTCTGGAATCGTTGCGAACTGAAGAACGCACGGGGGCTCCGGCCGTGACGGAATCGCAGCAATTGGCGGCGGCCGACTTGATCAACTGGCTGCTGCGCGAAGAGGCTCTCAGCAATCCGACGCCGGCAAACGATGATGTCCAATTTGCCGAGCGGCGTCGCCAGTTGGAAGCCGCGATCCCGACGCCTCAGCGGACCATGGCCATCACCAGGGGATCGCCGGAGAACGAGCATCTTCTCATTCGCGGCAATCACAAGAAGCCAGGCGAGGAAGTCCCGCGGCGGTTTCTCGAAGTCTTTCACGCCGAACATCATCCGGGCATTACCCGTGAGGACCTGGCCAACCAGTTGGCCGACGGAACCAACCCGTTGCCGGCCCGAGTGATCGTCAATCGCCTCTGGCAGCATCAGTTTGGCCGGGGACTGGTTTCCACGCCGGACGATTTCGGCAAGATGGGCCAGCCGCCATCGCATCCGGAACTGCTGGATTGGCTTGCCGCGGAACTGATCACGGCCAAATGGTCTTTGAAGCGCATTCAGCGGCTGCTGGTGACGTCTCATGCATTTCGCATGTCGAGTGAACTGGGCGACTCCGTGACAGAAACGCACGACCCGGAAAATCTGCTGCTGCATCGGGCGAATATCCAGCGCATGGAAGCCGAGGCCCTCCGCGACAGCCTGCTTTTGATGTCGGGCCGGTTGGATGACCGGATGTACGGCAACAGCGTGCTGCCGCATCTGACCGAGTTCATGGAAGGCCGCGGCCGCCCGGGTGGAGGCCCTTTGGACGGCGACGGCCGCCGGAGCCTGTACGTCAATGTGCGCCGGAACTTTCTGTCGCCGATGTTTCTTGCCTTCGATTTCCCGACGCCGTTCACCACGATGGGCCGCCGGTCGACGTCGAACGTCCCGGCACAGGCGCTGACGTTGATGAACAACCCGTTCGTCTTGCAGCAGGCCCAGTTATGGGTCGTCCAAGTCGGACCAGCCTTGCCGGCGGAGGAACGGATTCGCCGGCTCTATCTCACCGCGTTCAGCCGCCCGGCGACGGACGCCGAGGTCACGGCCGGCCTGGAGTTTCTTCAGGAACAAGCCAAGGAGTACGGCTCGCCGCAAGACCCGCGCGCCTGGACGGATTTAGCGCATGTTCTGCTGAACGTGAAAGAATTCGTATTCGTCGAATGAAGAAGCGAATCGCGACAAATCAATGGGCATGCATAACGAAGGGATTTCCATGCGTTTTCCTTGTGGTCAAGTTGATGCTGGTCCGACATCCCGGCGCGAGTTTCTCGCCCGGTCGGCCCTGGGCTTCGGCAGTGTGGCATTGGCGGCATTGATGCAGGAGCGCAGTGACGCCGCGTCGGTCGCCGACGGGTCTCTGGCGCTGCGGGCGCCCCATCATCGGGCGACGGCGAAGAACATCATTTTCCTCTACATGGATGGCGGGCCGTCCCAGATGGACCTGTTCGACCCGAAGCCGCTGCTTGAAAAAGAGCACGGCCAGCCGATTAAGATGAAAGTCCAGCCGACGCAGTTCAACAGCATCGGCAACGTGCTGAAATCGCCTTGGCCGTTCCGTCACTACGGCGAAAGCGGCCTGCCGTTCAGCACGATCATTCCGAATATCGGTTCTCATGCCGACGAAATTTGCGTCGTCCGATCCATGACGTCGGAATTCTCCGAGCACACCAACGCCAACTATTTTCTGCACACGGGCCACGGCCTGCAGGGGCGGCCTTGCATGGGGTCGTGGTTTTCCTACGGCCTGGGGACCGAATGCGAAGACCTGCCCGGCTTCATTGTGCTCAACGGCGGTCTCATTCCGCCCGGCGGCCTCGACTGCTTCCACAATGGGTTTCTCCCCGCCACGCATCAAGGGTCCGTCTTCAAAGCCGGCGCACGCCCATTATCGGATATCACTCGGCTCGAACTGACCGATTCGGCCCAGCAACGGAAATTGCGATTGCTGCGCCGGCTCGACCAGGGCGTGATCGGCCGCCTGGGAGATCACGATGTGCTGGAGTCGGCTATCGCCAACTACGAACTCGCCTTCAAAATGCAGACCGCCGTGCCGAGACTGGCCGATGTCTCGCAGGAATCGAAGGCCACTCAGGATTTGTACGGTCTGAATTCGGACTACGCGCCGACGCAAATCTACGGCCGCAATTGTTTAATTGCACGCCGCATGGTCGAGCGAGGCGTGCGGTTCATCGAACTGACGTGCCCCGGCGTCGGCCATGATCGCTGGGACCAGCACGGCAACTTGAAGAAGGGCCATGAAGACAACTGCCGCGCCGTGGATCAACCGATCGGCGCGCTGCTGACGGACCTAGGCGCCCGTGGCCTGCTCGACGAAACGCTGGTCGTCTTCGCGGGCGAGTTCGGCCGCACGCCGATGGCGCAAGGCTCCGACGGCCGCGATCACAACCCCTTCGGGTTTTCGATCTGGATGGCCGGCGGCGGCGTCAAAGGAGGCATGAGTTACGGCGCCACCGACGACTACGGCTATCACGCCGTGGAAAACAAGGCCGACATCCACGACTTGCACGCCACGATGCTGCACCTCGCCGGCATCGAGCATACGAAACTCACCACCCGTTTCGGCGGCCGCGATATGCGCCTGACCGACGTCTTCGGGCATGTGATGACGGACGTCATCGCCTGACCAGAGCCGTCGCCTGTCGCGCGGGAAGGTTGACGATCGGCGGTTGCGGCATCGTTCAAAACGCCGTCAGCGCCGAGAGGAACGAACTCACCGCAAACCCTGTCAGTACCCATCCCAGGGCGCCCAATTCGACCGCCAGCCAGCGCCGGAAGTAAAGCCCCGTGGCGATTCCCAGCAACCCGCTGACGACTCCGAGCAGTGCCGCCACAATCAGGAAGACGGCAGCCGCCGCCACACCGACCGTGACGACCAGCAAGGGACTCGCCAAGGCGGCAAGCCCCGCGGCAATCGACAACGCTCCATAGGCTGTTGGCGACAAGCCAAGCAAAGTGGCCGGCGGCGAGTCAGGGTTTGCTGGTGCGTTCATTGACAACAACCTGCCGATTCCGAGAGATCATTCCAATGGGCAAATTACGCAAGGCCCGACTTTGGAGCGAGTGTTTTTGCACTTGCGGAGCAAGTGCTCGACATTCTTCGGCAGGTTATACCAATCCCAATAATTAACAGCGAGTCAAGATTTCACCAAAGCCCGGCGTTGGCAACGCCGGGACCTATTGGGGGAGCGCTGTCCATTGTTGGGATTGGTATTATTTGTGCGGAATGAGCAGTTCGCGGGCGAGCCTGAGGCCAAGCCGGAGCCGGTAGAAGCTGTAGATCGTGTCGGACCGGCTGAAGGGAAGCGGCCAATGCACGAAGGAATTGAGATAGGCGTTGGCGGCAAGACGCGGCCGCCTGGCGTCATGCAGCCGCATGTTCGCCGCCGACAGAGCCGCCATCCCGTAGGCGCGCCGCATCAGCCAGGACCGGTTCCTTAACTCTGTCATGGCGAACGCCTTATCGAGCACGGCCCTTTCGTGGGCGATCATCAATTCGGCGTTCCCGCTCATGGCGGCCGGATGCTTGCGGTAGAACGTCAACGGAGCTTCCAACCGGCCAACGCGGCCAAGCGCTGCCGACCTGATCCAGTAGTCGCGGTCGGCCGATCCGCTGAGGGACCGGTCGAACTCGCCGACCTGCTCATAAAGCTCCCGGCGAATCAGGGCGCTCGAGGGGCTGAAGCGCGTCTGAGTCACGAATTGGGCCAAGGGGAGTTCGGTCATCCGAGAAGATTCGACTTTCGGCCACCGAGCCCCCGGATCGCTGAACAGCCCGGTGCCGATCAGTCCGACTTCTGGGTTCGCGTTCAGCGCAGCGATCTGGAATTCCAGCTTTCTGGGATGAAACGCATCATCGGAATCGAGCAAGGCGAAGGTGTCTCCCTGGGCCGCCGAGAGCCCTGTATTCCGAGCCGCGGAAAGCCCTTGATTCCGCTGGAAAATATAGCGGACGCGATCCTCGTAGGCGGCGACCCGGCTGCGGGTATCGTCCGTGCTCCCGTCGTCCACGACGATGATTTCAAAGGCCGGCACGGACTGGGCCAAGACGCTGTCGATCGCCTCGGTGACGAACTGAGCGTAATTATACGTCGGGATGACGACGCTGACTCTCATAAGGATCGCTGCTCGATCATCGGCGAAAACGGGGCGATTGTCCAAAATGCCCGGCAGGGGCCGTGGAGCCTGTCGCTCCGGCCGCCCGCAGCATACAAGCAGACTACGCGGCAACCGTTACCGTTTTCAAGAAAAAAATGACGCCAGCCCGTCCAAATGGTCCCCGGCACAGGAGGTTTCCCTGCGGTCACCAGCCGGAACCGTTATAATGCCTCCATGAGCAAACGGGTTGTCCTGGCGATGAGCGGCGGGGTCGACAGTTCCGCCGCGGCGGTGCTGCTGCAGAGGCAGGGGTACGACGTCATCGGGCTCTTCATGCGGTCCGGCGCGACGGAGGAAACGGTTTGCCGCACCGCTGCCAAGCCCGCCGTCGGCGACGGCGGGATCCCGGCGGCTCCATCGCCGGGCTTGGCGTTGCCGATCATCTCCACGAAGACACACAAGCAGGGCTGCTGCAGCGCGTCGGACGCTGCCGATGCCAGGAGGGTCGCCGACCTTTTGGACATTCCGTTTCACTCGCTCAATTTTCAGGATTCGTTCGGCCGGATCAAGGACTATTTCGCCGACGAATATCTTGCCGGGCGAACGCCCAACCCGTGCGTGATGTGCAATAACTGGCTGAAATTTGGCAAGCTCTGGGACTTCGCCCGGTCCGTCGGTGCGGACCGGATCGCCACGGGGCATTATGCCCGGCTCAGCGATGTCGGCGAAGACCGCCCGGCGCTGCTGCGAGGCGATGACCCGGCGAAAGATCAGTCCTACGTGCTTTTCGGAATCCAGCGGGACATCCTCGATAAGATCGTGTTCCCGGTCGGTACCTATCCGAAGACCGAAATCCGCGAACTTGCCGCCGAAGCCGGTTTGCGAAACGCCCAGAAGCCGGACAGCATGGAGATTTGTTTTGTGCCGGATAACGATTACGTCGGCTTTTTGCACCGGCACCGCGAGATCAGCGGAACCGCGGGCGAGTTCGTTGATTCGGCAGGAGAGGTGCTCGGCCGGCATTCCGGGTACGAACGGTTCACCATCGGTCAACGAAGGGGACTGGGCGTCACGTTTGGCGAGCCGCGTTTCGTCATTCGGATCGAACCCGACACGAAGCGCGTCGTGCTGGGAACGAAGGACGACCTCGCCGCCGGCGAACTGACGGCCCATCGCCTCAACTGGCTGGCGCCCGGAATTCCCGACCGCTTCTCGTGCCAGGCTCAAATTCGTTACCAGCACGCCGCGGCGGATGCCGTCGTCGAACGAACGGATGCCGACCGCGTGCGCGTCCAGTTTCACGAGCCGCAATCCGGCGTGGCGCCGGGACAAGCCGTCGTGTTTTACAGTCAGGACCGCGTTCTCGGCGGCGGCTGGATTGTTTCCAGCCCGGCGTCCGCGGCATCGGAATGAAGCCCTGCCGGTTCACTCCAATCCGGCGAAGACTCCGGCGCGGGTGGTCCCTGTTCTGACGACGGCCGGCTGCGCGTCCAGGATGTTTAACATTCCACACGTCGGATTGCCGCAGCGAATCAAACCGGCCGACATCTCCACTCCGGCGGATAAGGGCGTCCGGCAATAGTGGCAAAGAGCCGGCCCCATGGCTTCCAGGGCGTCGATTTCTTCGCGTTCGGCGGAATGGATCTGGCGCGATTCCAGCCGCGTCTCTTCCGTTTCGCCGATCGTGATCTGGCCCTCGCGGGAGTAGCGCACGCCCTGCAACACGTCGCCCCGCTGGACCGCGGTGAAAATCACGCCCATGAAGAATCCGCCCGCGTGAGCGAACCACGCCACGCCCATGGAATCTCCCGTGGCAACGGCGGTTTCCACCGCGAAGACTTGCGGCAGCACCAGCCAGAAGAAGACGTACAGCCCGGCCGGCAATTGAAACGTGACCCACCTCCAGCCGGTGATGATCCCGCCGTTCCAGATGAATTTGATTCGTGCCAATCCGCCGAACAGCACGAAATACGACCCGATCATCCCCGAGATCGCACCGCTGGCGCCGATCATCGGCACACTGCTCTCCGCGTTCAGCGTGCAGTGCATCAATCCGCCGGCAATGCCCGCCAGGAGGTACAAAATGAGAAACCGAATCCGGCCGAATGCCGCTTCCAACGAGGGCAGGAAGACCCACATCGTCATTAAATTGCCCAGCAGGTGCCACAGATCGCCATGCAGAAACATATGCGTCAGCAGTCGGGCAGAGCATTTCCCCTGGTCTTCCTCTGGCGTCAAACCCCAGGCCTGCAGGAATTCCATCCAGGGAACCGAAATCCGCTGCTCCCTGGGTTCATACGAATACGTATCATCCCAAGGATCATCGTTCATCCATGGCGACGCGGAAGCGACACCTTTCGGTTGCCCCTCTTGCCATAAACGCAATTCATACAGGCCCACGAGCAGATTCGCAGCGATGATCGCCGCGCCGATCAACGGCAAGCCTTCTTTTTTCAGATCGTCGCCGACGGGAATGATCACGGTCCAGGTTCCTCAATGCAACATCGAATGGGCGATGGCCATTGAGAAAACGTAGCACATGAAAAATGAGAAAAATGGCCGCGTCCGGCCGGAAAATCGATACGACCGGCACGAGGGACGCATCCAGCTACCACCGCGTCACGACGACTTGCGCTGCCCGCGCATAAATGTCCACAGCTTTTCCGCCGCCGGACGCCATTCCTGGCGTTCGGCCTGTTCGCAGATTCCGGCCAGTCGCTGGTAGGCGGCGGGCGGCAGCTTGCCGTCGCGATGAAGGGCCGACAACCGCTGTCGGGACTGATGCAGCAGGTCAGGCCGTTTCGCCGTGACCGCCGTGTACAGTGCTTCGACTTCGCCGAACACGGTTTCATCCCCACCCAACTGCGGCGGCCTGCCGCATCCCGCAATCAGGAACAGACTTAACCAAAGCCCGGCGCTGGCAACGCGAGGACCTCTTCCCGCACTGAGTGACATCAAAACTCTCCATCGATTTCGCCGCCGTTGCGCGTGCTGGCGGCGACCCACGCAAACGCATCGACATACTGCGAAACGAAGCGAACCGAGCCGTCGCCCAGCATCACATGCGCGCCGCCGACATGCTCGGAATACATTTCATCGGTGTGGCCAAACGGATGATTCGGCGCATGAATGATGACCTGCGGATGATCGTGCGTATCCGGCCCGCTGTGCGCGCCGACCAGGCAGCCCGCGCTGTTGCAATCCGACGGCCAGCCCGGCTTGGGGCACGTCGCTGCATACGGCACGGTGCCATACCAAGTCTTATCGCTCAGCTTCGAGGAATGCTCGCCGAGGAAGACGGTGTTCGTCAACCCGTCGGTCACGTCGGCGATGCGGACCTTCGAGTTGCGATAGAACGGCCCGTCCTGCTGTACTGCATGGCCAATCGCCGGGACGAACTCCGGCAAGGAGAAATCCAGCGAGTACGCCGGGTCCCGTCCCCACGGCTGATGGATGCCGGCGTTGGTCACGTAATGTGAGTGGGCGAAAATCAGCGTCGGCGAAAAGGGCGTCGGATTGTGCGGTGCCGCGGAACTTCCCGTCGTCCATTTTTCGACGACGAACCCCGCATCGCCGCCCGTCGCCGACGGGCACAGAAAGGCCGACAGCTTGGTCTTCGCCGCGGCGGCATGTTGGGGCGCCCAGCACGGCTGGGAAAAGTCGAGCGAATTGTAGAGAGGCGTCTGATCCAGGAATGGCAACAGCATCGTCCCCCAGGCGAACCCGGAAGGGCCGTTTCCATTATCATCGGGATAGCTGACGCCGAACGCCGTACCGGTCGCCGTCGGACTGCCGACATACGCCGGCGGAAAGACCAGGTTGGCGTCATGATAATTGTGCATGGCCAGCCCGATCTGCTTCAAATGGTTCTTACACTGCGTCCGCCGAGCCGCCTCCCGAGCCTGTTGCACCGCCGGCAAGAGGAGCGCAATCAGGATGGCGATGATGGCGATGACAACCAGTAACTCGATGAGCGTGAAGGCTTTGCGTCGAGTGTTCAATTGTAGGCCCCCTCAAATTGTTTGAAGCGATTCAATTGTATTTTTGAATTATCAAAACATTAGTTGAGCCGAAGAGAATTTTCAAGTCTAAAAATGAAAAAACGCTGCGAACTCGCAAGCGACTATTTCGCGTTTTTTAGAAACGCGACGAGGTCCAGCAGGTCTTGCGGGCTGAACTGCTTCTCCAAGCCGGCGGGCATGATCGAGACGGTGCTGGGCTTCGTCTCGTCGATGTCGGCTTTGCGGACACGTTCTTCCTTGTTCGGGCCGATGCTCAGCGTGAGTTCTTCCGCCGTTTCATTGCGGATCAGGCCGTTGATGACTTTGCCGTCGACGGTCGTGATCACGACCGACTCGTAGCTGCGGACGAAACTCAGGCTGGGGTAGAGGATCGATTCCAACAGGTCGCGTTCCTGCCGGATGCCGCCGATCCGCGTCAGGTCCGGGCCGGTCAGCCCGCCGACATAACCGAACTTGTGACACGCCAGGCACGCCGCCTTTGTGCTGTTGAACACCGCCTGCCCCCGGCGGACATCGCCGGTCTTGATCTCTTTGAGCAACTCTTCGATCCGCGCCCGTTGCGTGGCGGCGTCGACATTGACCAGTTTCTCCACGGCGTCAATTTCTTGGATGATCGTGGGCGGATACTTCTCCAGAGCTTTTCGCAGCGTGTCGATCCGCAGCGACGTCAACGACGCGGCGACTTTCAACGACGCGAGTAACTTTCTCGCGGCTGGCTCGCTCGTCGATTGCGCAAACGCGCCGATCACACGATTGATCTCCAGCGGACCAACGGTTTTGATGACATCGCACAAGGCCAGCAGATTCTGTTCGGTAATGGTCACTTTGGAGAGAATGTCGGCCGCAGCGGAACGCATGGCGACAGGCAGTCCAGAGTCCAGACTTTCGACCAGCATGGCCCATTCATAATCGTTCAAGTCCGGCAAACCCGTGGGAATTGCGGCGAGTGCATCCAGACGCGTCGCGGTGTCCAGCTTCTCGCACGCGCCTGTCGCGCGCAGCCAGCCGTTCAACGCGCTACGCGGTTCAATCGATCCCGGCAATGACCGAGCAACGGCGACGGCTTCCACAACGACCGGGCTGTCGCAACGCAGCAGTTCCACCAGCGCGTCGTTCCACAACGGCGGCAGTTCTTTCAGCTTCGTACCGGCCATGACCCTGAGGGCCAGTGTTCGGGCGGCGAGCGGTGCTTGCGGTTCGCGGGCCGTATTCGCCAGCAATTGCTGAATCGTCGCCGAGCCCGTGAATGTCGCCAGTTGCGATTCGAGTTTGGCGAGCTGATCGTTAGACGCCTTGGCCGGTTCTTTCGGCAGATTCTTCAATCGTTCCGTGAACCACCCGGCGAGAGCATCGCCCCATTCGGGATGCCGCTTGAGCAGCCAGTTCGCCGTGTCGAGATCGACTTCGTTGGATGACGCCAGCAGCGGAATGACTTGGTTCGGCGTTAATTTCCCGCCGGGCATTTGGTCGATAGCAATCAAAGCCGTTCGCCAGACGCGGGCATTTTCACTGCTGAGTCCTTTTTCAATGGCTTCCTTGTCCTGCAGTTCGATCAGCGCGTAGATGATCGAGTGTTCGAGAAAGCGGTCGTCGGCGTCACCGGCGGCTTTGAGCAAAAAGGGAATAGCCGATTTGTCACCGATGCGGCCGAGGGCTTCGGCGGCGATGCGGCGTTCTGCAAGTTCGCCAGCATTTAGAATGTCCAACAAATCAGACTTTGCTCCGACATCGCGATGCAAGCTGATCGCATGGAGGGCCGCACGGTGCACATTCGACCGGCGATGATGCACCATCATCTGAATCAGATTTCTAGCGGCATCGTTACCGATGCGATCAAGCGCCCACAAGACATCCAACTTATTGTATGGCGTCGTCACTTTTAGCTCGTCTGGCATACGAATCAAGCCGTTCGTCAATTCCATGTATTGATTTGGAATCCGCTTTACGTCATCGCTGTCACGTCGGTCATTGAGCATTTGTGAGGCACGCCGTCGAACTGCAACCCGTTCGTCTGCGAGTAACTTCCAAGTCTGAGATGCCAATAACTTCCTCCACTCAATCGTCAGACCGCGCGGATCGTCGATTTTCTTCATTCCGGTTTTGCGGACTCGGTAAATCGCCCCGAGAATATCGGGCTTGTGCAGTTGCGACGTCGGGCAGCAAAGTTTGTACCAGCCGCCCGTGTCGACGATCAGCAGACTCCCGTCGGCGTCTTCGATCACGTCGGTCGGGTGGAAGTCGCTGTTGTCGCTGACGACGAAATCGCGGTCCTTCGATTCATACGTCGCCCCCTTCGGCGTCAGCACATGCCGGGAGACTTTTCGCAGGTTGAACTGGCACGCGAACAGGTTGCTATAGAACTCGTCGCCGAAGACCATTGATTCATAACAAGTCAGCCCGCACGGTGCGGCAGCCCCCATGTGACTGAGGACCGGCATGACCTCCCCGGTCCGCGGGTGGCCGTCGAGAATGTTCCAGTCCTTGCCGTAGACGCCGCCGTAGACGGCGTGCAGCAGGCCGTCGCGCTGACCGTTGCCGGGATGGACGAGAAACGTCGTCGAGAAAATCCGTTCGCCATCAGGGAGAAACGCGATATCGACCGGATTGTCCATGCCGCCGGTCATCACGACGTCGAAGTCGGACTTGTCCGGCTTGCAGCGAAAAATGTGCGACGCCTTCGTTTTGAACGGCTTGCCATGGATGACATATTCCTGTTCGGCGAACGCCCCCTTGCACCAGTAGATGTAGCCGTCCGGGCCGAGATACGGTCCGTGCAGATCGTTGGCGCAACCGGTTAATGTCTTGCCTTGAAACCATTCTTCGCGCTGGTCAGCGACGCCGTCGCCGTCGGCATCAGTCAGCTTCCAGATACTGGGGGGCGCGGCGACATACAGCGACCCGTCGTGAAACAGCGTCCCCTCGGGGAACATCAACTGGTCGGCGAAGACCTGCGATTTGTCGAATGTGCCGTCGCCGTCGGTATCTTCCAGCCGCAACACGCGATGCGGCCGGTCTTCGAGTTGCTTCTTGACCGGGTCGTTCGTGCCGGACGAGTCGGAGACATACAGCCGGCCTAGTTCATCGAAGGAAGCCGTGATGGGCCGGGGGACCAGATTGGGGCCGGCGGCGAGTTCGATTGCAAACCCGTCCGGCAGCGTGAACGTGTGGCCGTTGAGTTTCATCTCCCCGGCGGACACTGCAGAGACGGGTGCCAGCAGGATAACGGCACAACACAGGGATCGGCGCATGATGTCTCCCGGACAAACGTTGCGGGACAATGACCGTGATTGTGACGCCCGTTTCGACCGTAAGCAATGGCGGCGTGATCGGACAATCGGCCAGGGGCGCATCCGCCGGTTGGTGGTTGATCATGCGGACAGCAGCAGGGAATTCCAG
>CAYMAO010000058.1:0-26296 GCA_964388415.1 uncultured Planctomycetaceae bacterium
AACGCGGCAATGCCGCCGGCTTTTTGCGCGCTGGCGATGGAGTGCAGCGCGAGTGTGGTTTTTCCGCTCGATTCCGGGCCGAAGAGTTCAATGATCCGACCGCGCGGCAAGCCGAAGCCGCCGAGCGCCAAATCCAGCGAGAGCGCCCCGGTCGGGATGCCGGAGATGGAGCCTTCGCCCCCTTCGGCAAGCTTCATGATCGAGCCTTTGCCGAAGGTTTTCTCGATCTGTCCGAGGGCGTTATCGAGTTGCTTCTGTTCGGCGGGGCCGGGGGAGGCCTCGCTGCGTTTGCCTTGCTTTTTCGCGGTGGGAGCCATCATCCGATCCTTGTGCTGCAGTCGAAGTTCCGATTTTGACGGGGCTTGGTCATGTGAACAGGGGAATAGTACAATTTCTCTGCGAGATGATCAAGGCCTCTGGTTTCAAATTTTCCGGGTTGCAGGAGGTCCCGGGCGTCGCCGACGCCGGGCTTTGCTGGAATTTCACGGGACGGGCGGCGCGGCGAGGTCGTGAAGCCGGTCCCAGGTGTAGATGCCGGTCGTGTGGCCGTCGCTCCAGGCGATTCGGACGGCGTAGTTGCCCGCCGGCTCCAGCGTCGCCGGGGCGATGTCGGCCGCGACCTGGTCGCGTTGGAGGATGCGGACGCCCGTCATTTCGTCGACGCACATCGCGCAGGGACAGAGCCAGCGCAGCGTTTGGAACGGGATGCGGGCCGAGAGACCGTCGCTGAAGGCGACTTCAAAGTCGCGGGACTCGCGGTGGGCACGGAAGACAGTGGGGGAAGACATAAGCGATGTGAGGGTGCGGGGGCAAGGGGGTGCGGGGGTGGAAAGGCGATGCCAGAGACGTTGGATCAATCCCGAAAAATGAATCACGGTGCGAGGAGGATCCCCCAAAGCCCGGCGTCGGCGACGCCGGGACCGTGCGGTCCTCAATCTTTCCACGGATGTTTCACTTCTTCCCAGAAGTCTTCGAATTTGAACTTCGGGCTGTTTTCGGCATCGTGGCATTGGAAACAAATCTGCTTCTCCGCGGTGTCATACGACCTTCGAACGGCCTTGCGCAGACGTTCCAGTTCGTCGGCCGCGACGCTTTGGGAATCCCTCGCGAAGGCCCGTTCGAGTTCGGTATGCTGGCTTCCCGGACCGTGACAGTTCTCGCATTGCTGCCCGCGCAGATGCGGGGAGGCCTCTTCCGACAAGTATCCCGAATCATACCGGCGATAGCTTTGCGGCTCCCAACCCGTGACGTGGCAGCTCAAGCATTCCGGGTCGAACAGCCGGGGCACCCAATGGGCTTCTTCCCCGGGCCGGCCGTGAATCAGCGTGTCGGTCGCCTTGGCGTGGCCGGTGGTCTTCCAGTGCTCGTAAGATTTCTTGTGACATTCGCCGCACTGTTCTGCGCCGACAAACTGCCAACCGGACAGATGATCTTGCTTCAACTCGTCGGACTGGGAGACCTTCCCGTCGATCAGCCGCTGCTGATAGCGTTTCATCAGTTCGGTCATGCGGTCGTCGATGAGGAACCGGCGGTTGTCGAGTTCGATCAATTCATAACGGAAGGGGCGTTTTTCATCGTTCGGGAAATACCCCAGCACGCCGACGGCGCGGCCTTTCATGCCGGTTTCCAGGATCCAGGTGTCGTTGACGGCGATCGGTTTTCCGGAGGCGTCTTCCGGGCCGCCGGCCGTCAAGATGATTCGAAACTCCGGAAACGCTTCGGCGAGCTGCCGGGCCTCTTCCGTTGTGCCGTGCGAGAGCAGCACGAGCACATCCGGCTGTTCGGCCTGTATCAGCGGGACAACGGTTTTCAGGGCCTGTGCGGGATCGAGGAACGTGATGTGATTGTCGACCCCTGCCGGCGCGACGGATTCCTTGAGCGACAGCCCCGTCACGGCGGTTACGCCGAACTTCACGTCGCCAACGGAAACGATCTGGAACGGGAACGGAGGCCGAATGTCGGGGGAATCGTAAAAGACCAGGTTGGCTCCGAGAAACGGGATGGATTTTGGTTGGCCGGGAGCATCGGGAACGTACTGAGTCATCAGGAAATCGGTGCCCAACTGCAATTCTTCCACGCCCAGCCCGATCCCGGCGTAGTGCATGTCCTGCATACCGGCGAGCAGGAATTCCAGCTTGATCCGGTCTTGGAGATAGGGCCGTTTGAGCAGGCCGCCGACATCCAGCGCGGCAAGCGGCCACCCTCTCTTTTCCAGTTCCTTCAGGAGGTGGCCCCGCCGGGCGAATCCGCCAGACTGCGTCGGCGAACATCCGCACGGCTCGAGATAACCGTGAATTTCCCCCGAGAGGACCAGTGCCGCCGCGGGCTGACCCCAGCCGTCCAGGTACAGGTCGGACTTGACCACCTGCACCGGCGGCTTGACGGAGTTGTCGGGAGCAGGGACGGCGGTCTGGCGGTCGCAGCCGATGCAGGCCAACGCCAGGCACGCGCCGATGCGGAGGAGAAGGAACCTCCGCGCGGCCGGACGGTGCAAGGCGGCCAGCGGCTCGCCAGGGGAACTCTCGGTTAACACGCTTCCTCCTTGACGGCGCCACGGGAACAGAACACACAGACCGGGATTGTATTGCGGGGGCGGCTCACGTTGCCAGGTAGGAGACGAAGATGGTGAAGTCCCCCAGGTCGGGATTGTCGAATTTCAGCTTCACTTCCTCGGCTTCTTCGCGCAGGCGGCTGATGACCGGTCCGGGAGGGATCTCGATTTTCAGCAGGTAGCGTTTCGTCTTGGACTCGGCTTTGAACTTCTCGTCTTTCTTCCAGGAGACCTTAACGGCCTGATGTTTCAGCTCCGCCGACACCATCTGCACCTCTTTTTCGCACTTCACAAAGACGGAGACTTCCAGCGTTTTGCCCGTGCCCGCTGGAATTTCGCCGATCATCAGCGTCGAACGTTCGGAATCCCATTGGCGGGCGACAATTTCAAAGGGGCCGAGCCTGCGGGCTCGGACGGCGAACTGTGCCGCTTTGGACTCGCTGATCGAAGACTGGATCTCCACCGACTCGTTCAAGTAACCAATGAGATCGTGCATGTCGGCGGTCACCGTGACCTTGTGGCCGGACAGCGCTTCATACTTCGCCAGATCTTCCTCCGTCATCGGCTCGGAAGTGCACGTGACGCGCGGATTGCTGCAAGTCATTTTGGTGATTTCAAACTCTTTTTTCACGCGGGAGAACAGCACGCCGGATGCCGTAGCGGGATTGTTGTCCTCTGCGATTCCCAGGTCCCAGAGCGATTCCGGGATGACGTAGAAATCTTTGTCGACGATGCCCGAGATCACGAGTTCGATGACCTCGTTCTTCGGATCGTTCGTGCGGACCTTGGCCGTATGGCGAAACTGTTTCGAGGGAGACTTGATTTCCCAGTTGAGTTCCACCGTCGTTTCACCGCCCGGCGCGATGATTTTTTCGCCCGCTTTTCCGACCGTACATTGACACGTGGTCTCTTTCTTGCGGGCCACGATTTCCAGCGGCGCCTCGCCCTCGTTCTTGATCACGAACGAATGATGTCCCTTGCTGTACATCGGCATCGAGCCGAAATCGTACTCCGTTTCCGGCGCGACGGCCTTGGGATGCGGTCCGAACGGGGCCGGCTTCGGAATTGGTTCGTCCTCTTCGTTCCCCCCGGATCGGGTGGGCTTATGGCCCTGAATGCCGGTCGGAACGGGTTGCGTTTTGCTCAGGTAAACTGCCAATCCCAGAAATCCGACCCCCAACCCGAGAGTCAGGATAATCGCAAGCGCCTTCATGGAGATGCCCTTCCACTGAATTCTGATCCCGGCCGGCCCGGGGATGGGGTGTCTTCAACACCCAACTCACGTGAGACGAATTGCTATAAGTAAAGTGAGGTCGTCAAAACGACACGATCCCGGCGTCGCCGACGCCGGGCTTTGGTGCGTTGAATTTTGCAGGTGCTGGCCTCGCCAGCCAAACCGACTACGTTCATTTTAGAGGTTCCGTTTGCGCCTGCAATCGGAACGGACTCATTCCCCCCAGGATCTCTGCGTGATTCGGCCGCGAGCCGCGAGATCACGCCCCGCCGGTCGCTTGCGATTTCGCATTCCCCTCCGTCAGTTCCTGGAGTTGACGTACAACCCCCTCGGGCAAATAGCGATCCGCATGTCCCCGGCGATGATTCAACTCGTCCTGCTGCAACGCCTTGCGGGCCATCCTCGCAGCGGCCTCCGGTTTCTCGGCGTCGGCCAGCGCCACCGCGTAATCCGCCAGCACACTCACCTGCGTCGGATGCCGTTGCATGGCGTTGTCGTAAGCGTTCAGGCACATGTCCCAGTCCGCGCGCTGATGGCTGGTCCTAGCCCCCGATGCGAGCATTTCCGCTCCACGAAGGTACCCTTGGAATCGAAACGGACTCCGACGAATCGCGGTTTGCTGAGCGAGCAGCGCCGCGACAAATCGATCCCGATCCGGAGAAATCGAAAGTAATAAAATCGTCCGGGAGTATTCCAACTCGGCGAGGCGTTGCCACGGCTCCGCGGACCACGGGTCCGCACTCGCCGCCTGCCGGTAGAAACGCTCCGCCCGCTCGTCATCTCCCGTGTGAGAAAGCTGATAATCCCCTTCCACCAGGCAGCGTTTCGCCTGCGTCGACGGCCGCCAGCCCGTGATGAACCAAGCCGTCATCAACATCAAGCAGACGAGGCTTCCCAGCAGTGGCAACCCGCGGCATAACCCGGACGACGGTTGCCGGGACGCGCCTTCTCCGGGTGGCTGGCCGACCGCGATCAGCAGCAGCCACAACTCGGTCGTCGCGGGCATGGCGATCCCCCCGGCCCCCAACAGATGCACGGTCAACGCCAGCGAGGCCAACGGCCCGGACCACGCCCATTCGTCGCCGTCGGGTTGAACGCACCGCGACAAGAGCCACGCGGCGACACCCCAGAGGGCCGCAATGATCACCAGCAGATCGGCGTGATCGTCCCACACGCCGGTCGAGACGAGTTGGCCGAGGATGACGAGGGGGAACGCCGCCAGGCCGATAAGCGGTTTATTAGCGACGCTTCGCAGAAGCGTTCCCACCGTCGCCGCCGGCGGGCGTTGAAGCGTCCACAGCCGATACAGCAAGACACCGATCAGGCCGAGCAGTCCCGTGAGACCGATGATGCCGCCGTTCGCCCAGGCATCGAGCAGCAAATTGTGCGGATCGGCGATTTCCTCGCTCGACACGGGCAAACGGTACGGCAGATAATGGTCTCGAAACTGCCCCAGGCCGACGCCGAGCCAGGGCGATGTCCTCAGCATCCGCCAGGCGCCAATCCAATATTCGGTTCGATAGGCCAGCGATTTCAGCGGTCCCGGCAGCTCATGCTCGCCCGTCATGATCCAGGCCAGCATCGCAACAGCGACAGCGCACGATGCCAGCACCGTCGCCGGAAATAGCATCCGCCTGACGAATTCGGAGGAGCTGCGCCGACTGACGTTCAGCACGCCCCAGGCTCCGAGCGCGGCGATCACGCCGAACCACGCCGTCCGGCTGTTCGTGAGATACAAACACACGGCGACCGGCATCAACAACGCCACGACAAATCCCCCCGATGGCATCGGCGGGATTTTGCGCTGGGAGTCTGGCACATAGCGCGGCGGCTGGAAGCCGCCGCTACGAAGAGCGCAGATCCCGACGACCAACCACGCAGCCAGTAGTCCCCCCAGCGTGTTGGCGAGTCCGAACGGCCCGAAGGGTTCCTGGCTGTTCAGCAGGCGATTCTGAAATAACGCCATCGCCGGCCCCTCGGTCGGGATGCCGGCCTCACGGAGTTTCTTCAGCGCCGCCGCGTGCCCGCCCCCGGGGGTATACAGCTGCTCGAACACCGGGCCGTATTCGGCCCGCATCTGCGGATACCAGACGAAATACTGCCACAGCCCCCACAATGACAGCGTCACCGCCGTCGCCAAGAGAACGTGTGTGAAACTTCTCCGCAGCCACGGCGAATTCAAGCGTTCCCGCCAGGCGATCCACAGCACGCCCAGGCTGAGCCACTCCCAGAGCAGATTGAGGGCGGCCCGCTGATCGCCCTCGGTGCAGACCACCGTCAGCCCGGACGCGACATGCCCGCCCACGAAGAGACCGGCCGCCAGATCGGCCGCATCCCACCGTCGCCAGCGTCCGGTCTGCCAACAAACAACGCCCAACAGCGCACCGACCAGAAACCATAGCCCGGCGATCCACAGCGTTTCCCCCTCCGCCGTCGCTTCCGTCGGCAATAGCCAGCGGGCGACGGTGAGGGAAATCAACCCGGCATCGACCAGCCAGCCCAACTGGTCAGAGTCGCCGGGTGTGCGAGTGCGAGGGTGTGAGAGTGAGGGAGATTCGAGAGACACACGGGTCTGATTCTCTCTCATACTCTCCTTCCCTCTTTCTCTCACACCGCCACCGCCTGCGCCGCACTACTTCTTGTCGATCGTCACCCCCGGCCAGTCATCCGTGCGGAACGGCGTCAGCGGCAGGCCGTTCGTGGCGTACATGTTGACGACCGGGTTGTTCGCCCAGCCATACCGCACCGCGACCGGGGCCTTGACCTGGTCGCTGGAGACCTCGATTTTTCCGTCCGGCAGGATTGTCGCCGTCGCGTGGACGAATTTCTTGTCTTCCCCGGCGATCGTAAAGCCCCGCGGCTGTCTTACGTCGAACGGCCGCCAGGCGTTGGCGTCCGTTCCGACATTCTCGAACGTCAGCACAATCTTCCCGTCTTTTTTCTCCATCGACTTGAACAGCGGGCTGCGGCACGGAATGCCGGCGACTTTGTATGTTTCCGCCAACGCCCAGCGGGCCAGCCTGCGGCCGACGTCCACCTTGTTCTTCGGATGGATGTCCTTCCCTTCGCCGATGTCGATGATCACCGCTTCCCCCGTGTTCGGCAGCCGCTTCATGGTCATCGTCTGCGCTTCCCGGAGTTCGGCCCAGTCGCTGTCGCCCGGCTCGGGCTTTTCGTCGGTATAGTCGGCGAGCTGCACCCAGTAGAACGGGAAATCGCCTTGTTTCCATTCGTCGCGCCAGTTCTGGATCATCACCGGAAACAGATCGCGGTACTGATACGCCCGGCCGGCGTTCGATTCTCCCTGGTACCAGATCGCCCCTTTAATGCCGTAGCCCAAGTGCGACTTCAAGACGCCGTTATAGATGTTCGCCGGGCGGGCGTTGCCGTTCATCCGTCCCTGCATTCCGGCCAGTTGTTTCTTCTGGTCTTCGTTGAGATTCGTATTTTTCGCCAGATCGTCATGCGCTTTTTCGTCCACCATCCACCGATCCACCAGCGGTTTGAGCGTTTCGTTTTTCGCCAGCACATCGCGGTTGACCCAGGCTTCCGCTGCGCTGCCGCCCCAGGCGTTGTTGATCATGCCGACCGGGACGTCCAGCGTCTGGTGCAGTTGCCTCGCGAAGAAGTATCCCACGGCCGACCAGTTGCCGATGGTATCCGGCGTGCAGACCTGCCATTGCCGGTCGGGATGCGTCCAGATCGGTTCTTGTTTGCCGATCTGCGGGAAGTTGATCATGCGGATTTTCGGAAACTTGGCCGCGGCCTTTTCCAGGTCGGGATCGGTCGACGAATTCACCGACCACTGCATGTTCGACTGGCCGGAGCAGATCCAGACTTCGCCGACGAGCACGTCCTCAAACTTGACTTCGTTCTTCCCCTTGACCGTCAGCGTCAACGGTCCGCCGACCGGAAGCGCGTCGAGCATCACTTCCCATTTGCCATCGGCCGCAGCCGTCGCCTTGTGCGACTGCTGGCCGATTGAAACCGTGACGGCTTCGCCGGCATCGCCCAGACCCCAGACTTTATTTTTCTGATCGCGCTGCAGCACCATGTGGCTGCCGAAGACGTTCGGCAGCTTCACGTCGGCCATCGCCGCCGTCGTCATCGCCAAGACCATCGCCGCCGTGATCCACGTCCGCATTGCTTTGCTCGTCACGTTGACCATTGCACTGTTCCTTACACTGAAGTCCATCACACTGAAGTTCATCGAGAGCCGATTTCCGGCCAGAGACGCGCCCGTCAGGATATCAATCCCGGTCGATGTGTGAAATGCCGGCGACCTGCAGAACGAGCAGGGACGTTCTCGCGCCGGTCTCAAGCCGCCTACCGCTTCGAGAACAGTTCGGACAGCACGAGATTCTCAATGACGGTGCGAAGCCGGTAATCTCCCGGCTGGCTGGCCTTGGTGATGGCTTTGATCTGGGCGGCATCGTCGATCGTCATCACGCGCCGTAGCGCATAAGTCGCGAGGTGTTCGACGAACGCTTCGGCGAAATGATCGATGTCTTGCGCCAGCAACTGCTTGAACTCGTCCGCATTGCCGTAGGAACGGCCGTCCGGGAGCTTGCCCGCCGCGTTGACGGGCGGATCGCCGCCGTGACCGCCGGGGACCTGTTCGCTGGTGCGCCAGCGGCCAAGGGCGTCGAAGTTGTCGAACGCAAAACCAAGCGGGTCGATTTTCTGATGGCACGACGCGCACGTCGCGTGCGTCGCATGCGCTTCAAGCTGCATACGGATCGTGGCTTTCGGCTGATTGACGGGCGTCGGAGCGAGCGGCTCGACGTTGGGCGGCGGCGGCGGCGGAGTGCGTCCGAAAACGGCCTCGGAAACCCAGACGCCGCGGTGCACGGGCCGATGCCGGGTGCCGTCGGACGTCAGCGACAGGATCGACGCCTGCGTGAGCAGGCCGCCGCGATGGTCCTCGGGACGAAGTGTCACGCGCTGCAAGTCGTCGGCCGGGGGACGGGGCATTCCATAGTGAATCGCCAGGCGCGGATTGAGCATCGTCCAGTCGGAGACGAGAAACTCCCTGAGCGGCAGGTTCCGGGCGAACATCTCGCGGAAGTAGCCCGTCGTTTCCAGAACCAGGCTTTGTTCGAGCCATTTGTCGTAATCGGGATACAGGCTGGCGTCGGGAGGAAACGCGCCGACGCGATGCAATTGCAGCCATTGGCGCGGGAACGACTCGGCGAACCGGCCGATCTTCGGATCGGCGAGCATCCGCGCCAGTTGCGGCCGCAGCACGTCCGGGCGGTGCAGCGTCCCTTGTGCCGCGAGGCGGAACAGTTCGTCATCCGGCAGCGAACTCCAGAGGAAATAGGAAAGCCGCGAGGCCAGTTCCCAATCGTTGACCATCTCGCGGCGCTCTGCGGCCGAGCCTTCTTCGAGGTAATAGAAATTCTTGGATGTCAGCACGGCGACCATCGCGGCGCGATAGGCAGACCGGAATGTTTCGCCGGCCGCGGTTTCGTTCTCGATGATCTGCAGGTAGCGTTCGAGTTCGGCGTCGGTCAGGGGACGGCGCCAGGCGCGCGTGGCGAATCGCCGCAGGGAGTCTCGGGCTTCGGAAAGGTCGCCTTCCTGAACGGGGATCAGGCCGTCGCGTTTCTTTCGGTCGGCTTCGGTCAGGATTGGGCCTTCGGTTTCCACCGAGTCGATGATCAACAGCGGAAAGATCAGCCGCCCGTCGTCGTTGAACAGCCGATAGGCCGTCGACCGCGCCGGCCGGCTGACCGTCGTGTTGACGAACGGGAACTGGGTGACGCTGGGGGTCTGGCCGTCGGCGAGCATTCCCGGCGATTCATTCATCACGTTGTAGTTCCCTTCCGGAAGGAAGGCTTCGATCTCGATCACCGCCGGTTGGTCTTCCGGGATCTGGACGTCCCGGCCGGTCACCGAACGCTTCAACTGATGATGCCAGAGCGACAGATGCGGCAAGCGGCCCTTGAACGACGGCAGCGCACTGAGGCGGATGCGGATGCGATACCAGCCCGGCGCGCTGGCGGTGACCAGGTGCTGGCCGTGGCCCGGCCAGACGGCCCATCGCACCGGCCCGGCCAGACCTTGTTCTTGAAGCCACTTTTCCTGACCTGTCTGGGCCTCACGGCGAATCGTCTGCGATGGGGGCTGCTGATCGGGAAAGGCCCGCGTGAGCACCGTTTCGGCCGCGCGGAGGTATCGGTCGACATGCGACGGCGAAAGCGACAGCAGCGAGCCGATGCGCTCGAACCCGTGCCAGCGCGGGTCTTCATTCAGCGCTCCCGGCAGCGTCACGTCAAAGTAGACGCCCAGCAGGTCGTAAACCGTGTGGCCGTATTCCTCGCGGCTGAGCCGGTAGTGTGCGACCGGTCCGCGGCGGGCCATTCGCGCGGCTTCGCCTTGCTGAATCTGCGTCGAAAGCCAGTCGACAGCCGCCCCCAGTTCCTGAGACGCGGGCTGCAGCTCTTTCTTCGGCGGCATCTCCCCGGCATTCATGCGGAACACGACTTCGCCCCAGCGCTGGGCGGCCGATTGATCGGCAAAGTCCCTGGAGAGCGTATCGAGGCGAAATTCGCCCTCCTGCCGCTCTGCGTTGTGACACCCGAGGCAGTACTTCTGAAAGAAAGACTGCACGGCCTGGTCAAATTCCGGCGGCGCGGCGTTGGCGGAATGCACGGCGATCAGCACGCTTGCCAAGGAGAGCAAGAGCCGTTGCGCGGAATGTGTTCGCAGGGAACTCGGAAGGATCACCACTTGGCTCCGACGGGCTTGGCGCCGGCGTTTTTCATGCGGACGCTGTACAGCGACGTCCGCGCGGTGATGAACAGTGTCCGATAATCCTCGCCGCCGAACGTCACGTTGGCCGGGCCTTCCGGGACGTCGATCGATTGCAGTTTTTTTCCGTCGGCGTCGTAGACGTGGACCTTCTCGTGGGTGGTGTAGAGGTTGCCCTTGACGTCGACCGTCATGCCGTCGCTTCCGTGTTCGATCTGAAAGAGTTTTTTGCCGAGCTTTCCGTCTTTGCTGACTTCGTAGCAATGAACTCCGCCGGGGAGCTTGTGAAAGGCGGGGTCGGGATGCTTCGGGTGCCCGCCGGTGTCCGCGATATAGATGCGGCTTTCATCGGTGGAGAAGTTGATGCCGTTGGGCATGGCGAGATCTTTGACGACCGGTTCGATCTTTCCCGTCGCGGGATCGAGTTTGAAGACCCAATTTCCGGGGAGATCGCCCTTGCCGCTCAGTCCCCAGGGAGGATCGGTGAACCACAGCGTGCCGTCGGAGCGCACCGCCACGTCGTTGGGAGAGTTGAGGCGTTTTCCGTCCAATTTGTCGGCGATCACGGTGATTTTTCCGTCGGGTTCGGTGCGCACGAGGTTTCGCGCGGCGTGCTGGCAGGTGATCAGGCGGCCTTCGAGGTCGAGGATGTTGCCGTTCGACTGTTCGCTGTCCCGGAAGACGGACAAACCGCCGCCGTCTTTCCACTGCATCAACTTGCTGTTGGGAATGTCGGAGAAGACGAGGATTTTCTTGGCGGGAATCCACACCGGGCCTTCGGTGAATTTCATGTCGCCGGCAAGCTTCTGCACCTTGGCGCCGACTTCAACGAGCGAGTCCTTTTCGTCTGCGCGCGCAGTGCCTCCGAGCGCGGCCAGGACGACGAACAGGGATACCGGCAGTTTGAATGAAATCACAATTCTTCCTTTCTCACGGAGTGCTTTCACGACATCTCATGGGCATCAGGGTAAAGTGAACACGGCGGACCGTTGTTGCTCTTCGACAGACTTCACGCGTTCTTCCGGGGGCATGGTGACGAAAATCCAATCGTGGCATTTCACGCGGACGCAGCGCCCCGGCCGGTAGCCGTTCAGCAGTTCGGTGAACTTCATGCGGATCTGGATGCCGCTGCTGCCGGGCGAAGGGTTCTCGGTCTCTTTCCAATCGAGGACCTGGCCGATTTTCTTATCGCTGCGATGAAACCAGGTGCGCAGCGTTTTTTCGGCGACCGCCACGCCGAAGCCTTTGTCCTGCGTCGCCTTCAACTCGGCATACAACGACGGATCGAGGCCGCCGAATAACGTGAGGGTCACCGTGCCGCCGCCGAAGTCGTTGTCTTCGACGGCGTCGATCCAGCCGGGAACCCAGTGCTGCTTCTGGTACCGCACATGACGCCGGCGCTGCAGTTCCGTGGCGAAGTTCCGGCTGGCGTCGTCAAGCCAGATCTCCGAGACGGTGAACTCCTTGTCACGCCAGCCCTGCGACCAGGACAAGTTGAAACGTACGGTTTGCTCCGGCGCGATGTCCGCCAGTTCGACCAGTTGGCGGGCTTTCCAGACGCGCGTGACCTCGTTGATGTCGAACGTGTAGGGCGAATTGATACCGTCTTTCACCTTCTCGCCCGCGGGAACGAGGTCGATTTTTCCCTTGGCCGTATTGATCGAAACGACTTTCCAGCCCTGACCGCGGCGCTGGTAATAGCTGAAATCGTCTTCGAGCGAGACCGCGTGATTGTGCGGGAGCTGGAACTGCGCCTGGTCCTTCGGAAGCGCCGGAATTGTGTCTTCCTCGCCGACGGGCGGCAAGTGAAAGTCGCCATGCACGTGCGTGCCGATGGGGATGTCGCGCAGCTCGGCCGGGGCGCCGTGCAGCCAGATCGAGCCGTACGGCAGCATCGCGAAATAATGGAGAGGCTGGTTGTTATCGCCGTGGAGCCGCAATCCACCGCGGCGGTTGACGGGGTCGATCATGACCAGTTCCCCGGCAAGATACGTGCCTGTCCCGGCCTTGGGAAACTCTCCGGCTTTGAGGACGGGGCTGGTCCCGGCGTCCTGGGCATTCGCCGTACACGGGAGCAGGCTGCACACCGCGAGGCACGCCGCCAGCAGACAACGGCGGATCATGCGAGGATCTCCGCAACGGTGCCCGTGCTGTCGGCAAACTTGTCGACGGTGACATCCATCTTCTGGGCCATGGTCAGCAGCAGGTTGCTCAACCGGGCCTTGCTGTTGACCGGGTTGTGATAGATGCCGGGGTGCTTGTCGTACCCTTGGAATTCCCGGATGCGGTTGAAGTCGGCATGCGTGCCGTGCTTGAGCCCCAGCTTTGTGCCGCCCGCGAGAATCAGCGGCAGGCTGGCGTTCCCGTGGCTGTGGCCATAGGCCATGCCGCTGCCGTAGAGGGCCATCGTGGTGTCGATGAGAGGGCCGTCGGCATCCTGCGCCTGGCTGAGCCGGTCGAGGAAGTAGGCGAATTGCTTGATGTTGAAGGCGTCGCTGTTCAGCAGGTCTTCCATGAGTTTCGGATTGCCATTGTGATGCGAAAGCGAATGGCGGTCTTGCCGTACGCCGATCTCGGGAACGGCCGGGCCGGTTCCCTCGTTGCCGGTGCTGAAGGTGGCCACGCGGGTCATGTCGGTCTGGAAAGCCAGGACGATGATGTCGTACATGGTGCGCAGATATTCGCCGAGCCGATCCAGCGAGATCTCGCGATTGAGCTGCGCCTGCACGGCGGGATCGACGGCCGGCCGCGGCGTATCGAGCCACTTGTCGGCCCTTTGGGTCCGCACTTCAACTTCGCGCACGGAGGTCAGGTACTGCTCGAGCCGGCCGCGGTCGTTCTGGCCCAACTGGTTGCCGAGCGCAGAGGCTTCGTCGAGCACCGCATCGAGAATGCTGCCGCGGCGTTTGAGTCCGCGGCGCTGCTTCTCGATGCCTCCCTGCGGTTCGGTGAACATGTCTCGAAAGACGACGCCCGGGTTGGCCTGGGCCGGCAGTTGAATGCCGTCGGCCGTATAGGCGAGCGAGTGCCCCTGGTTGCTGATCTCGATCGAAGAATAGCGGGTCAGCGGCGCGGTGACCTGGGTCATCAGTTGATCAACCGAGATCGTGTTCCGTTCAGACGGACCGATCTTGCCGCCGGTCAGCCAGATGGTGCTGCAATTGTGGTGATGGCCGATGCCGTGCGGATGATGCATGCCGCTGATCGGCGTGATGACGGACCGATGCTTCTCGAGCGATTGCAGCGCCTTCGACAGCACGTAATCCGGGCCGTCCGTGGGCATCTCGTAAGCTTGCGTATTGACGCCGTTCGGAAGGTAGATGAAGACGCTCCGTTTCGCCCGGTGCTTGCCCGCGTCGGCTGCCCGAAGCGGCGTCATGCAGTCGAGCAGCGGCAAGGCAAGCGAAACGCCCAGCCCGCGCAAGACGTGCCTCCGGTTCAGCAGCCAGTCTTGAGCCAGAAAATGGGCCATCGGAAATCTCCGAAGAGGGGCGAATCGTCGAACCCGGAATGTAACAGCGTTTGAGGCCCTGCGAAACGATCTGCGGCATTTTTCCGTAAAACCCGGCATCAGCGTTTTTCGCCGGACAGCTTTTTCAGCCGGGATTTCTCCTGCTCTTCCCGTTGCTGCACATCTTTCGGATGTTTGGAGAACGTTGCAAAAACGTCTCCGACCACCCGGTCAGCCAACAGAGAAAGTTCATCAACAAGGATGTCTTCCGCTTCCGGCAACAGCTTTGACGTCTGGGGTTCGTAACCTCCTTCCTGATGTGCCTGGGCCGTGGCGATGTAGCCCAGATTGCCGTTGGCATAGCCGACAATGATCGGAATCGCCCGGTCGGCAATGGCCCGTTCAAGTCGGTAGCCGATTTCCACCATCGGCTCTCCGGGCATCGTCAGCAGCAGATACGGGCCGATTTTCATCGCCTGAAGTTCCGCTGACAGCCGCTTCTCTTTCCCGGGCAAGGAGACGACGGCATTGGCAACGCGGATGCCGTAATACTCGGGACGGCGACGCAACTGTTCCCTGGTCACGTTGGCCGCCAGAGAGCGAACAACGGCGCTGCCGAGATCGCGGCCGGCCCACTGGAGGTCGGCTTCGTCGGCGCAGCGATACGGAAAGCCCGGCAAATTCGGCCGGATGTCGCCCGCGCAGCCCTGCAGAAACAGCGCACTGGTTTTTCCGCCGTAGCACATCTCCACGAAGGACTGCGCTTCCCCCGGAAAATCGGCGCTCATCTTTGGATAACCGTGGGGATACGGCGGCGTCCCCTTGTCGCCCCAGGTGAAAAAGCAGGGATGACAGACGGCGTGCATGAGGACCGCCAACGGCGTCAGCGTCTGCCCGTCGTCGAAGCGCAGCACTTTTACCCGCGGATCATTCGGGCCGTCGGGATTGAGCCGAAACACCGCGCGGCCGTCGATCACCTTTCGCCGATTGATGCCGAAGCTGATCTTGTCCTCGCCGTAACCCATGGTCACCGTCCGCAGCGAATCTGCCGCGGCTTTGGCGGCGGAGCCCAGCTTGTCGATCAACTCCCGGCCCCACGGGGAGTCTGCTTCAAATCCGGGACCGGAATGGTTATGCGACGCGGCAATCAGGATATTTGCCGCCGGGACGCCGGTTTCCTGCTCGATCCGTTCCCGTGCCAGCCGCACCATGTCATCCCAGGCGAAGATGGTATCGAGCGTGACGATCGCGGCCTTGGTATCGCCGTTGTCCACCATCAAGACGCCGGCCCGCAACGGATCGCGGACTGCGTGCACCGTCCGCGTATGACCGGAAATCAGGAACCCGCCGGTGACGTCGGGCGTAATCTCGACCTTTCCGACGCCGGCCCGCAGGTTGGATGTCACCGGAAACTGGCCGTCCTGGGGTTCCGGCTTCTCCTCCGCGGTCAATGACACGGCAGGAATCGCCGTCAACAGGAGCAGCATCTGGAGGCGATTCATGGGAAGCAGCTTTCTCTGGAATCGCGATGGAAATTTGTTCTCAACCAGGATCGTAAATATTGACGCCACGTGAGCCGATCCCGGTGCACGCGGTCTCTTATTCTAACAACTCGTCCCCCCGCGAAGTAAGTGGATTCGTGAAGCCGATTCGTGCGGGAGAATTCCTTCTGTGCCATCGAGCGTTTGACAACAGGCTGTCACGTGCCGCCCTGTTCGCAGTATGATTCGCCTCAAAGAAAGCCGTTTCCGAAAACAACGACGATCACACGATTGGTGCATCCCTGATGACACACCTTGATTTGAACTGGATTCGCGCGCAGTTCCCCGGGTTGGCGCACCGGCAAGAAGAGCGGACTGCCGCATTTTTTGACGGTCCGGCCGGCAGCCAGGTGCCGCAAGCTATCGCCGATGCCGTGAGCCGCTATCTCACGCAGACAAATTCCCAGCATGGGGGAGTTTTCGAGGTCAGCCAGGCGAGCGACGCCATTCTGGATTGCGGGCACCAGGCGCTGGCGGAATTCGTCGGGACGGCCGATCCCGGATGCATCGCGTTCGGGGCCAATATGACGACCATCACGTTCGCCGTCAGCCGGGCGCTGGCGCGAACCTGGAAACAAGGCGACGAGATCGTGGTGACGCGGCTGGATCACGAAGGAAATGTCAGCCCGTGGGTCTTGGCCGCTCGTGATGCAGGGGCCGTCATCAAACAGGTCGACGTGAATCTGGCGGATGGGACGCTGAACCAGGAGAGCTTCGAGAGTTGCCTTACGCCCAGGACGAAACTCGTCGCCGTCGGTTTGGCGTCGAACATCACCGGCACCATCAACCCTGTGAAGCAGATGATTCGTGCCGCCCATGCACGCGGCGCCAGGGTCTATGTCGACGCCGTGCATTACGCGCCGCACGGGCTGATCGATGTCATCGACCTGGATGCGGATTTTCTGGTTTGCTCGGCGTACAAGTTTTTCGGCCCGCATCTCGGCGTGCTCTACGGAAGACGCGATCTACTGGAAACGTTGCAGCCGTACAAGCTCCGCGTGGCGACCAACGAACTCCCCAGCAAATGGATGACGGGCACGGCCTGTCATGAGGGGATCGCCGGTGCGCTTGCCTGTGTCGACTATCTTGCCGCGCTCGGCCGGCGCGTGAATCCTCAGGCCGGCTCGCGGCGTGCGGCCCTCGAAGCGGCATTTGGTGCAATCCGCAGCTACGAGCAGCAACTTTCCCGACGAATGCTGGCCGGTTTCGCGAATTTGCGAGAGTATCGGATGTGGGGCATCAGCGACATGAACCGCCTCGACCAGCGGGTGCCGACATTCTCGCTTACTCATCCGAGGCACACGCCCCAAGAGCTCGCCGCAAAACTGGCCCTATCGGGCTGCTATGCCTGGGCCGGCAATCATTATGCGCTCTCGTTCAGCGAAGCCGCGGGTCTCGAGCCGCACGGCACGCTGCGGATTGGACTGCTGCATTACAACACGGAAGCGGAAGTCGACCGCGTTCTCGGGGAATTGGAGAAGGTCGCCTGAGGATCAGTTTTGCGAAGACGATCCCGTCGTCGCCGACGCCGGGCTTTGCCGATTGATTCCCCAAAGCCCGGCGATGGCATCGCCGGGACCGAAATCGCGTTGGGCGATTACCCCGGCAGGTAGGTCTTGTTCGCGGCTTCCGGATCGATGATCGCATCGGCCCCGGGCAGTCCGGCCGCTTGGCGGTTTTTTGCATCCCAGACGATCGGCTGCTGCATCCGCAGCGCCAGCACGCCGAGCATCCCGACTTCGGTGATCCGGGCGCCGATCTCGAACGGCGAGTAAGACTTGGCATCGCCGGCACAAGCCAGCACCCACTCGAACATGTGCGAGTTGTTCACGCGGCTCCACCGCGGACGCTGCCCCTGGGCCGCGAGTTTCGGGTCCCACTTGAGGACTTCGGTATCAATTCGGGGCTGCGTCTTCTCGAGCCGGGCCACCTCGGGATGATCGGCTCCGCGGAACTCCTTGGCCCCTTTCAAGCGGACGTTGCAATCGGTATTCCAGAGTCCGGCCGAAAGCGTTCCTTCACTCCCGACGACCAGGCAGCCTGTCGAACCGACCGGGCCCTGGGTGATTTCGTCCGGCGGAAGGTTCTTGTCCCCGGAGTAGAAAATCAATTTCACCGGCCCGCGTTTTCCCTTGGCGGCAAAGTCGAACGTGAGGGTGCAGCGCGTCGGGTATGACTCGTGGCCCAGGTCGGAGCCGGTTGCTTCGATCCGCACGGGGGCGTCCAGGTCGAGAGCACGGAAGGCGAGCTGAAACCCGTGGCAGCAGAAGTCCGCCACAGAACCGCCGCCGAAATCGTACCAGCCCCGCCACTTGGCCGGATGATAGATCTCGTGGTTGTAAGGCCGCGTGGGAGCCGTACCGAGCCAGAAATTCCAGTCGAGACCTTCCGGGATCGGGTCGGCCTGGGCGGGACGATCGACGCCGTTGGGCCAGCCATGCGCCGGATGCCAGACATGAACTTCGCTGACTTGGCCGAGCAGGCCGGATTGAATGACCTCAAAGCTGCGGCGAAAGCCCTCGGTCGAGCAGCCTTGGTTGCCGGTCTGCGTCGCCAGCTTGGGATGGCTCTTCGCCAGTTTCTCCAACGCCTGGCACTCGGCGACGGAATGGGCCAGCGGCTTCTCGCAGTAAACATGTTTGCCGGCCGCCATGGCCGCCTGGATGATGGGGACATGCCAATGATCGGGCGTGGCGATGATCACTGCGTCGACGTTCTTCTCCTTCTCCAGCAATTCGCGATAGTCGTGATACGGCTTGGCGTCGGACAGCCCCTTGACCTGCAGCGCACCGTCGCGCTGGCGTTTGTCGACGTCGCATATGGCGACGATCTGCTGATCGAGTTTCCCCAGTTCCGGGACCAGGTAGCCCCGCATCTGGCCCCCCATCCCGATACACGCAAACGACAGCCGTTCATTGGGGGATTGGCCCCTGACAATCCTCGACGGCAGAATGGCCGGCAGTCCGATGCCGATCGCCGCAGCGGATTTCACAAATTGGCGACGTGACAGTTGTCGGGACATGAGATGCCTGCTTCTTTGATTTTGCGGTGTGGAAAAAAGAGATCACCGTGATCCATCGGCCGGGTGTCCATTGTACAAAAGTCTGTGTCTGCATTGGAGAGAAAATGCAGCAGAACCAGGGCGAACGCCTTTTCAAGTAGGGTGCGGCCGAGCGCTTCGCGAGGCCCGCCCTTCTCTGAAAGTCTTCGATTCGTCACGGGGGACGGGGTGAGATTCAGGACGTCGTGGAGACCGGGCGATGAACCACGGAATACACGGAAGGAAATTCGTCAAAGAAAATCGCTACAGAAAAGCCTGGTGCAATCGTATTACAGCCTGTTCCAGGGATTGATGTTCCGCAGCCTTTCCGTTTCCGTGTATTTCGTGTGTTCCGTGGTTCCATCTGCCTGTTCCGGTTCGCTCCCGACGATTCCACCGGGGATTCCTTTTTTGTGACTTCTGTGCCTTTTCGAGGCGAATCTGCTTCTGTGTTTTGATGAATGGTGCGCCTGCCCATGTCCGCGGTTCCTGAACGAGATGGGCGAGATGGGGTAGAAATTCTTCTCACACCACCATCCCCTCACGACCGCGGACTTTCACCCCCGTCTACGGCTTGCCCCCTCTCTGCGCAGGGTGCGGTCGAAGCTCTCTCAGCCCTCGGCAGACCCTGCCGCTGGCTGTTTTTCAAAAAGGCGTTTGTTCGGACTGCATCTCGCGGCGATTGTCAGGTAGAGTAGGAAGCTCCTTACAGAAAATTGAAGCAATCACGACACACGACCGATGGCACTCGAATTCAACTGTCCCTACTGCCAGGCGATTATCCGCGTTCCCGACAATTCGGCGGGAAAGCGAGGAAAGTGCCCGAAGTGCGCCTCCCGGCTCAGCATCCCCAAGCTCGGCGCGGCACGCCGGGCCGGCGGCGAACAGCCCTTCTTTCCCGGCGCTCTCGAACCGTCCGCCGGCGACGCTTTACCCGAAGGAGATGACGACGACGTCATCTTCCAGGAGTACGACCCCTCGGCCGACGTCGGCATCGATCCGGAACTCGAGGCCTCATTGGCGCCCGGAGATGTCGCGTTGCCGATGTTCCCCGGCGAAGCGCCGCGCAGCCTGCCGCGCGCGCCGACCCAAATCCCTGATTCGGTGATGTCGAAGGTGAAACGCCGGCGAAAGACGGGCTGGGTCTGGGCCATCGCCGCGCTGCTTCTGATTGGCGGTTCCGGGGCCTTCGGGTTCTTCTACTGGTATCAACAGTCGTTATTATTGACGGGCGAACTCACCGGCCAGGTTGTTGAGAACCCGCTGTTGCCGGCGAAGATCATCCCGAGGACCGACATCGAGATGCCGCCGGGCGATCTCAACAAGATCCTCGATCGACTGCAGCAAAATCCGATCCCCTTGATGAGCAAGCTCGGGCTGGCCGCGGTTCAATTTCAGGGGAGCGAACGGGGCCTGTTGATTTCCGTCAGCCCGGGAGCCGCCACGTCGCTGTACCGTGTGGAAATCTCTGGCCACAAGAAGCTGGACGACTATCGTCGTGAACAGACCGCGAAATTCGAACAACACCGAAGGGAAGAATTGTCGCTGTCCGTCAATCAACTGTTTCGCACGCTGAAAAAAGTCTTTGCCAAGGAAGGCAACACGCACGAACTCGGCCAGTTCCGCGACAGCGTCGGCCTGACGGCGTCCGTGCAGGGCCTGGGCTATTTCACCGACGCCGTTCATTCGCGCCAGGTCTATCCCTGTGCCTACGAAGACGACGACGCGCTGTACTTCCTGCTGCCCGCGGGCGTGAAGCGATTTCAACTGTCCGGAAAATCCCGCAAGGGGTCCGACCTGTTTTTCCCCGGCAAGTTCGAGGTCCAGATTCAGGGATCGATCCGGCTGCCTGATCCCGCTCCCGACGAACCGCCGCCCAAGACCAAGGCCCCGGAAGAAGACGCGGAGATGTCAATGGAAGCCGAAGAGAGGTAGTGGGTCAGTTTGCCTTTCAATGTAGGGCACTTGCTCCACAAGTGTCAATCACACTTGCGGAGCAAGTGTCCTACATTATTAAACTGACCCACGACCCGAAGAGACCGACATGCCTGAGAAATAGGTCTTTCCGCGTTACCACGGCGTTTCCATCATGTTGACGATTTTCCGCGCCAGCCGGTTGACGGAATCCTGCGTTGCCGTGGCCAGCGAGTGGCCCACTTCCGGCGCGAACTCGGCCTGGCCGACCACGGGGATCAATTCCGGAGCCACGGGCATTTCGTGTTCGGCCAGTACCTGGCCCGAACGCCGGTCTTCCCACGTCACGCGCACCAACAGCGTCAGTTGCAATTCCCGGGGATCATCGAACCGCGTCTCGCCCAGCACGTCTTTGCGCGCCTGAGTGATCCGGCCGATGAGAATCGTGTCGGCATCCGCTTCCTTGGCCAAACGGAACGGCGTCCGGTTCTGAATTTCCTTCTGTACGGCTTCGGTGAGCTGGAATTCGATGTTGCGGCGATAGGTGTCGTTCTGAAAAATCGGCACCGCCACGGAACGAATCTCCGGACCGAACCCGTTCCCCACGAGATACCCGCACCCCGACAGCCAAGCCAATGCCGCCGCCGCCAGCGCCTCGCGGCGCGGCAGCCGAACCTTTGCGATGTCCGGCCTGACGTTCGGCATGGTGTTCTGATCGCGTTTTGTGCCGTCGTTTATAACTTCGTATGTCCGGCTCCGAGATCGTCCTCAGCATCAGGGCTGGGATCGTCGAAGGCGTCGTCGGCCGTGGAATCTTCTTCCGCCGGCGCATCGTCCAACCGGGATTGGCCAATGGGGGCCGGCACGGCGTCTTGATCAACATCTTCCGGCAACGGCCGGGGAAGCAGCCTTCGGATGCCGCTTTTACGAGGCGGAGGCGGCATGTCGTCGTCCGGCGGCGCCGGCCGCTCGGCCGCTTCCGGTTCCTTGGGCTTGATCAGGGCAAACTTGCTCCCGGGCCGTTCCGGTTTCGTCGTGGATGGCGCCGGCGGAGGCGGCAGCGGTTCACCGCCGTGGTCGTCCGGGGGGAAGATCGAGGACCACAGCGTTCGCGGCGGATCGGGATACGAACTCAGCAGGGCGCGTCCGTCGGCATACGCCGGGCCGTATTGCTCCAGTTTGTCGCGGCATTTCCGGGCATGACGCGAATCCGGGTATTCGGCGAGCAGCATGTGGCAATACGTCGCCGATGCTTTCTTGCGCCGCTTCCCTTCGTAATAGACCACCAGCGACCACAAGCGGTCGGCTTTTGCCTGCTCGATCTTTGCCAGTTCCGCTTCGATGCGCTCTCGGCTCTCCAGTTCCGGGAAGAGCCGCAAAGTGGCCTGCTTGAGCGCCTCGGAATCGTTGAGCATCTTGCCGTCGTAGGTCGAGCCCTGGTACGACATCAGCTTGACGTGCGAGCCCAGCTCGAACGCCTTCTGCACATGCGGGCTATTGGGGAATTGCTCGCGGAGCAGCGTGTAATGCCGGTCCGCTTCGACGAAATCCCCGGTCCGGGCGTAATAACTGGCGGCCAGCATCAGCGCATCATCGGCCAAAGGGCCGGTCGGGTCGTTCGTCCAGATCGATTTGAGCGCCGAGATGGCATTCCCCTGGGGATCGAACATCGGCTTTGATTTGTCGAGGAAGTTCGGCATCACGACGTTTCGCTTCGGCACGTCGGTCTCCGACTTCGGCGGCAGCCGTTCGCCGTAGCGCTGATGATTCACCTGCTGAATCTCGTCGACTTCGGCGACCTCGGGATGATCGAGCCATTTCATGGCGATCTTGAACATCCGCTGCGAGACGTCATCCAGGTGCCGGGTCGTGGGGTAATCCTTGATCAACTGGGCATACCGGTCATGGGCCCGGGCATATTTCTCCTGGGCATAGGCCGCTTCCGCCTGCATGAACAACGCGTCCTCGCGGATCTCGCTTTTCTTATATTTCTTGGCGATCTTCTTGAACGCCTCTTCCGCCGCGGCGTACTGTTCGTCTTCGAACATCTGCTCGGCGTCGTGATAGTCGTCGATCCCGGCGATCGGTTTGAGAAGCGCGTCGCCGTCATCCGCTTCGTCTCTTTTCTTTTCCCACAACATGCCGCGCAGCCGGCGTTCTGTCGGTCCCTGCACACTGCCGATTTCGGCCCGCTTGTCGTTCAACAGGGCAGACCGTTCCCACGGCGTCACGCAGCCGGAGGCGGCCGCCAGCCACAACGCTGCCGCCGAGATGGCCTGAGGCCATCTTCGCATCGATCGGGCTGTGATCGCCGATGTGTCAGTCATCCGTGACTTTTCGTAGGGCAGGCTTTGCCCACCCACTTTGAGTTCTGAAAACCGGGGAGGGCACAGCCCACCCTATGAGACTCCCTGCAGGTATTGCAACATTTTCGGGCGATGGCCGAGGATGTGGGTGATCGATGCCGAGGTGACCTGTTTCGCTTCCTTGTATTGTTGTGGAGTCAGCCGCAAATTCCGCCAGGCCGATCCGGCTTCCTGCGACATCATCCGCAAAACCGACGCCGTGCCGGCGTGAATCTCGATTGCCGCCTGCTCTTGTTTCTGGCACTCCGGGCAGACCAAGCCGCTTTGCGCCACCAGGTATCCGAATTGTTTTCCTTCTGTCAGCAGGGCTCCGCAGCCGGCGCACACGTCAAAATCCGGCAACTGACCGATCTCTCGCAGTACAACCAGTTCCAATCGTAATAGTCCCGGCTTCAGCGTTTCCGCCGAGGAAAACGCCGTCAAAGCGTCTCTCGCGGCATCATACAACTCGGGATGCGGATCGTATTCTTCCGTCAGACTCAACAATAACTCAGCGACATAATACCCAGAGTATAAGCAGCTTAAGTCCCGTTCCAACGGGCGAAACCGTTCGACAAGTTGGGCTTCAGTGAGGAGGTCCAGACCCTGAGAGGATTTGCGCAGGAACACTATCCGACAAGCCGAAAGCAGGTCAAGAGCAGACTCGAACGGCCCCTTCAGCCGCCGACCCCCTTTGGCCAGCGCCGAAATCTTGCCGAATTCCCGTGTGAAAATCACGACGATCCGGCTCGTCTCACTGAAGTCGGTCACCCGCAGAATCAATCCTTCGGCTTTCTCGGCAGACATTTCGTCATCTTACCACCCTCTCCCTATTTCGCCGAGACGAAATGCCGTTCAATATCAAAGTGGGGCTCATCCGTTGGCTGGTGGTCTGAAAGCCTGTCGATCTCCAGAAACGTGAGATGTCGTCTTCAGCCCGGAGGGCATCAGAGCATAGCCCAGTGCGTGAGCGCTGGGAACGAGCAGTCGGCTGAACCGCAGCCCCGGCAGGGGCGGCAGAATCTCTTTCGCCCTCACGGGCTGGTGTGATCCTGATTCCGTTTCCCCAGTGCTGACGCCCTCTGGGCGAAAAAAATCCGGACTGAGATCAATAGGGACAACACATCAGACCACCAAACTACGGATGCACCCGCCAAAGTGCAGCACGCGCGAAGAGAAAGAATTTCCTCGCATTCTCTCGCAGGCGTTGCGATTTCCTTTGCATCTTCGCGACTTTGCGTTGAGACTTTTTTCCTCTCGGGTTGACGCCAGCCTGTTGGAGCGATTAACATATCGACAAACTCTCATGGATACGGCGGTTTGTGCCGATCTATGGAAGTCTGGGCAGTTCGCGCGCGCTGCGGTCGACTCACCCCGTTTGCGACACGTTTGCAAGAGGAGCAGTTTCGATGTTCACAATTCTTGGTCGACGGCACCCCGGCAGCGGGTGGTGCGATGGCATTTCCCGGCGCGATTTTCTCTCCGTCGGCGGCATGGCGCTCGGCGGCATTTCGCTGTCAAAAGTCCTTGCGGCGCAGCAGCAAAGCACATCGACGCCCCCGCATAAGGCGATCATCAATATTTACCTGCCAGGCGGACCGTCGCACATCGACATGTGGGACCCGAAGCCCGAAGCCCCGGCCGAAATCCGCGGCGAGTTCCGGGCGATCGATACGAATGTGCCGGGAATTCAGATCTGTGAAATGTTTCCGCGCGTTGCCCAGATGATGGACAAGTTCCTGATCGTTCGGTCGTTGTCCGATTCCGACGGCGGCCACGAAGCGTATCAATGTATGACCGGCCGCAAGCGCGGCGAGCGCAAGCCGCCCGGCGGCTGGCCGTCGGCCGGTGCCTGGATCTCCAAGCTGCAAGGGCAGTACAACCCGGCGATTCCCGCGCATCTGGCGTTGATGTACACCGTCGGCAATCGCACCTGGGGCGAACCGGGCGACGGCGGTTTCGTCGGCGTGGGTCATGCCCCGTTCAACCTGCTGGGACGCAAAGCCCGCAGCACGGCCGAAAACATGGTGCTGCAAGGGATCACGCTGGACCGGCTGCAGGACCGGTCTAGGCTGCGGATCGCCTTCGATCAATTCCGCCGCGAGGCCGACCAGCAGGGCCTGATGGAAAGCCTCGATGTCAATGCCCAAAAAGCGATGGGCATTCTGACGACGTCCAAGCTGGCCGACGCCCTGGACCTGTCGAAAGAAGATCCTCGGATCCTGGCCCGATACGGCGAAAGCCGGGAAGAGTTCCACCGCGACGGGGCGCCGTCGATGATCGAAAATCTGTGCATCGCCCGCCGGCTGGTCGAAGCCGGGGCTCGGTACGTTTCGCTCAACTACAGCCGCTGGGACTGGCATGGCTCGGACGGGATGAACTTCCCTGAAAGCCGGGCTGAAATGCCCCTGCTGGACCAGGGCCTCTCGGCACTCGTGTCCGACCTGCACGAGCGGGGCCTCGATAAAGACGTTTCCATCGTGATGTGGGGCGAATTCGGCCGCACGCCGAAGATCAACGGCATGAACAGCCGCGATCACTGGCCGCAAGCCAATGCCTGCCTGATGGCCGGCGGCGGGATGCGGACCGGCCAGGTCATCGGCAAGACGAATCGCAACGGCGAGCACCCGGCCGACCGCCCGGTGAAGTTCCAGGAAGTCTTCGCAACGCTCTACAAGAACGCCGGCATCGACGCGACGAACATCCGCGTCTTCGATCCATCCGGCGTCCCCCAATACCTCGTCGACCCCGGCATCCTCCCGATGCACGAAGTCGCCTGAGGTCTTGAAGCCCGGCGTTCACTCGAAGCCCGGTCCCGGCGTCGCCGACGCCGGGCTTTACATCGTCGTGCCGACAGAGCGAATCCCGGCCACGTGCGATGCCCACGTCTCTGCGCGGGCCTGTGACTTCAGGATGAAACACTCAAGGCACATGCCCACTCAAAGCCGTAACCATGGCACCTACGGGAGTATCTCCCCACCACACACCCGTTCCTCCGCACTTCATTCTCACGCGATCAACTCCTTGATCACCTTCGCCGGTTCGACGCCGGTAAGGCGTTGATCCAGGCCTTGCGAGCGGTAGGTGAAGCGTTCGTGCTCGAAGCCGAGGAGGTGCAGCGCGGTGGCGTGGAAGTCGCGGATGTGGACGGGGTCCTTGACGATGTTGTAGGAGAAATCGTCCGTCTCGCCGTAGATGGTTCCCCCCTTGCTGCCGCCGCCGGCCATCCACATCGTGAAGCAGCGGGGGTGATGGTCGCGGCCGTAGTTTTCTTTCGAGACTCCCCCTTGTGAGTAAATCGTCCGGCCGAATTCGCCGCCCCAGATGACGAGCGTTTCGTCGAACATGCCGCGCGACTTCAGGTCTTGAATCAAACCCCAGCACGGCTGGTCGACGTCGTTGCACTGGTCTGGCATCCGGCCGGCGAGGTTGCCTTGATGGTCCCAGTTGTTGTGCTAGATCTG
>CAYMAO010000059.1:0-24263 GCA_964388415.1 uncultured Planctomycetaceae bacterium
CGCAGTCTACTCAGTCCTCCTGGATCGCGCCAGTGATAAGCGCAGGGCGCTCTAGGGTTGGGTGCGACGTTAGCGCGTCGTGCCCATCTTTTTTTTCTGGGGCAGCCCTAGCGCCCACGATCAGGTATTTTCATGCCAGCATCCTTTCTGAGTTGCGGCCTATTCTTTAATGCTCCGCACATACGATGTGGGGCGTCTTCCTTGGCCTTGTTCGTGTACCCGGATATGGCCGAGTTCGACCATCCGCCTCAAGACTTGCGTGATGGCGTTGGGCTGGAGCAGTTCGAGACTAGGCTGCCAGTCGCGGATCGCAGACTGAACATCGTGAAATGTAAATTCCACGTCCGCCCCTATGAAGCTGACAGCTTTACCGACAAGTTTTGATACCGAACCACGATCTGTAGTCTCGTCTTCGATGCCCGAATCACTGTCGTGTTCGGAAACTGTTTGTTCAGTGAGGACCGCAGGGTCAAAGCCCGCGATTTCGCACACGCGATTTAACGCGGCCAAGTCATTGTCGCGTTCGATGTCGATTTCGCGGAGACGTGCGGAGTGTCGATCTTCGATACGTTTCCGTAATCGGTGGTAGTCTGTGGCGTCCATGCCACCCATTATGAGGCGTAGCGTGACAAACACAAGAGCGACTTACGCGCTTTTTGCGTGACGGAGGCGTTTGCCTCCAATCGCTACGATAGCCGGCGTTCAGATTAACGCCACGTAATCAGCGATGCTGATGTTTTGAAGTATCCCGCCACCAACACGGGGCGACCCCACTACCACTTTTTCAGGGTTGACTCATTAAGGTCAATGTCTGGCAATGCTATCACCAGGTCTCAGCGACCAGCCACGATCCCCCCAGGCCGAAGTGGGCGGCGGATGCGCTACCGACTTTGCTAACCGAAAGCGGCCAAGAGGTGGCGGGGTTCGGACAAGATGAAACCGACCTTTGGATTCCATCGACCGGCGAGCGGCTGACTCGCCTGCCGTAAGCAATCCGCGTGCCAATTCACGGGGCCGGAATTTCAAAGTGTCCCACTACCCACGTGGCAGGGTTCACGGCGTCCTGGCTTGTCAGGCAGGATCTGACGAGAATCTCCTCGTCAGGCTTCACGAGGACGTAAGGCTGCTCTATTTTGCGTCTTTGGCACCTCTGCTACCAATCCCAACAATTCACAGCACGTCGAGATTTCACCAAAGCCCGGCGTTGGCAACCGGGACCTATTGGGGAAGCGCTGTTGTTTTCTGGGATTCATATGAGCGGCCATTCCCTTGAAGTTTTGATTTACGGATCGACCTCGGCGTCTCTGCCGACTTTGCGGTAAAATTGCGGTTCCGCCGCCCGTCGTGCATTGGAATCGAGAGATCGCTCGAAACCAGCCTTGCAAATCGTCACTCGGTCCGGGACGATAACTTCTTGGGGGAGTTCTTCGACCTGTGCCGCGGTTGTTCGCCGGCCGGAATCGCCGGCTTCAATGGGCAAGTGACGAACCGTTCCCCCGGCTGACACGCCTTTCCCGCACAATGAAACACGCCTTTTACCCCACGAAATCGAGGAGCAGACGAATCATGCAGCGCGGACGACAGGTCATCACCATGGCGGCAATTCTCGGTCTGGGCTACCTCTTGGGAAGTTCCCAGGTCGTGCGACTTCCGATGGTATTCGCCCAGGACGCCGAAGGTCCGTCGGAGGAAGCGGTGAAAAAAATTCAAACTGCGTTCGATGCCCTGCGCGCCGCGACCGACACCCTTAAGCAAGAAGGCTTTCACAAGCCGGTGACCAAGGGGCTGAACTGCTATGCCGTCCTGGCCGGCGGATTGAATTGCGAGAAAGACCTCGAAGACGGCAAGGGAGTGGACCCGGAAACATTTGCGGCATTGTACGCCGGCGATGCCGTGGAAAGCGTGGCCGCCGAATTGTCCCGTGATGAAGAAGGCCGTTTGACCTACAAGAACAAAGTCGTGCGGATCTACCCGATCTCCCGCTTGAAAAAGGTCCACGACCACCGCCAGCAACTGACGGGCGAAGCGCCGGCGGCGCCGAAGAAGTAGGAGAGTTAATCGGGTATTATCGGCGAAGCACTTGGAGCAGACTCAGCATTCTATGCGGAATCAGGGAATCAGCACTCCGTCGGTTGCGGTATTGACTTCAAAATATCTTCGATGGTATAGACGACCGCCGCAACACTGAACAAGCGACCAGATTTAATTGGCGGTGCCATGACCCAACGAGCAAACGTCTTTGACGTTGCGACCTACATTCTGAAGAAAACGCGGCCGTGTACACACATGAAGCTGCAGAAACTTCTTTACTACGCACAGGCTTGGTCACTGGTTTGGGACGAAAAGCAGCTCTTCGGAGACCGGATCGAGGCATGGGCAAATGGCCCAGTAGTTCCACGTTTGTTCCAGCAACTCAAGGGCAAATACGCCGTCACATGAGGCGATCTGGGGCAAGGCGATCCCAGCAAACTCTCCAATGAGCAGGTCGAAACGATCAATGCTATCTTGGACCACTACTCAATGCGATCACCGCAGTGGTTAAGTGATTTGACTCATGCCGAACCACCTTGGCGAGATGCCCGTCGCGGATTGCCTCCTGGTGAGCGGGGATCAAAAGAGATCACTCACGCCAGTATGGCGGAATATTACGGTAGTCTCTGAGGATGGTAGTGCATGTCGCGCAACGATCTGAAGAAGAAGCTGCCTAAGTCAATTGCTCTTCCAGGCAAGTATCAAAAGGAAGCTCGGTCGGGAGTAAACCCGGATGATGCAAACAATACCTGATTACTCCCGAAAACTAGCGCACCCTCGTCATCCGCTCCTTGTCGCCCGTCCGTTCCAGGAGCGTCACTTGCAGCCGGCAATTCTTCGGGCTGGAAATGCGCAGGCGGGTCGTCTTTTCTGGAGGCGGCGTCCAGCGGCAGGCTTGAATCGATGTGCCGCGGAGCGACACCTCTCGCTGGCCGTTCGTGGGTAACTCGATCACGGCCAACCGGCCGGCGCGCTGCAACCCCTGAGCCAACCGGGGTTCCGAGGCGGTACCGTTTTGGAAGGAAACCTGTCGAATGTCGCCGTCGGGGCGGTCCGGCAACGGCTGGCTGAGCCAAACTGCCGCCGTCCAGCGGCGAAACAGGTCCACAAACGGCTGCCCGACGAGCTGTTCCAATTTCTCGCACCCGACGTCGGGATGCACGGCGAGTTGACGAAGGACATCCGGTCCGAATTCGTCTGCCAGCCAGGCGAGAAACAGCCAGGCCGCGCCGCGCGAGCCGGGATGACGCCACAAGCCCTGCCGACCCGCGTCCGTGACGATCAGCGGGGACGCAGCCGAATTCGCGGCAAACGCGGCTAAGCGATAGTCCAGATTGGACCAATCGCCGCCGCATTCGCGTTCCGCAATATGGGCCAGCCCTTCGTTCAGCCAATCGTCTTCGAAGCGTCGGCCGGCGGGGTCCGCCTCGAATCGGCGGCTGAACACGGCGAGATGTCCCGCCTCGTGAGCCAGGATCGTCTTCAGGTGCGTCCCCGGCTGCAGCGATGAGGACAGAAAAATCACGTCGGCGTGGTTGCTGAACGGACGCGGAAGATCGGGCAGAAAATCGTTCACCTGCACCAGTCCTTCAATGGCAGATTCCGAGGCTGGAAGGTCACCAAGCCGGGGAGTCAGGCAGATCGAAAGTTTTCCATCACCGTCCAGATCGGCAATGGCCCCGAAGAGTTCCGTAAGCCGCGGCAAGACCTCTTGTTCGAGACATTCCGCCAACCAGGAAAGATCGTCCGCAGGAATCTCGCAGGCCGATTCGGCATCGCACCAGAAAAGAACATGCCCGGATTCCGCCGCAAGCAACGCGGTAATCGGCTGGTAACTCTTTTCCAGGCTTGGATTTCGACCAGTCTGGATGAAAAACTCGCGTCGGCGGCTCTGATCGGATCGCGTGATCAAGGCTGCCGGTTTGCTTGGCTTTCGCACAACAATCGTCGCGGGCCTATCGGAAAAATCAGACCGCTGCGAAAGCAGGGGGGATGCGAAGGATTTCAGGCTCGGTGGAGCAGGCTTTTTAAGAGATTGCTTGGCGGCATCGTGTGAGGGAAGTCTTTCGATAACGACCGTGGAATATGTACCGGCGTCTCCCGAGCTGCCGATCAGAAGTACCGTGTCTGCCTGATCACTGGCAGATGGCCAATCGAACTCGATGGTCTCCAGATCGTGCGAAGGCGAAGGGATCGCGGCCGCAAGCCGCGGCAACGCCGACTCGTCCGAGGATTGGCTCTTTCGAAATTCCCTGCCGGCAAACAACGCGGCGGCAATGGCGAGCACCGCATAACTTCTTATGCTGCCAGCAGTTTTAACAATACCCGCGATCATGGACTGTCATCGCACTCATCACGAGGAACCCGCGGCAAAATTGATCCATCAGGGAGAGTCATCGGCGACGACCGGCCGGAAAAATCAGTGGAATCGGCAAACTCCGCGGACTTTTGCCATCGTGACGTCGGAGCCTGTCTGGCAAAATCTGCGTGTCACGCCAGCCTCTCGGACTGCATCAACATGGCCAAAGACATGCGTCGCAGCGGGCGACCAAAACAAATGCGTGCAACATCCTCGGAGAACCGATTTGACCAGAGACACTTGTGGAGAGTGCCGCGCTCCGTGCGCGCCGGGGAGGCGCGCAAATGACGCCGACGGTCGTTTATCGATTTTCTGGAATTTCCTGCGGAATTTTCTTCTCTCCTGCCGTGGCAATTGATTAGAATCCAAGGTTGTTGACAACCCGTCCGTGGGGAGAAATTCCACCTCCCCTGTTCTCACGAATTCACACCAGGAAGACACGTTCCATCCTGCAGTTCCATGGCTCGTCAGGGGAATCGCACATGTTATTCACGTTGGTCAGGCGCTGGTCGGTAGTGACGATGGTGGCATCGGCCTCGCTGGCTGGTGCGGCGTCCGCGTCAGAGGAACCGGGCGTGGCGGCCGTTCGGCGGTATGCCAGTCCTGAAGGCAAGGCCACGCAGGCCGTGCTGCTCAAGGCTCGGGAAGGGCTGGGCGCTGCGGCGCATCAACATGTGATTCTGGTCGACACGTCGGCCAGCCAGGTTGGCGAGCATCGCAAGCACGCGCTGGGCATTCTCGACGCGCTGCTGGCGAATCTGCCGGCAGGCGACCGCGTGCGGCTGGTTGCGGTCGATGTAGCGACCGAACCGCTGACTTCGGAATTCGTCACGCCGCAAGGCGAAGCGATCCGGCAGGCGACCGACGAACTTCAGGCCCGCATTCCGCTGGGCGCCACCAACCTGATGGGCGCCGTCGACGCGGCCCGTGCCATGTTGTCCGACGACCAACCGGGCTCGATCATCTACATCGGCGACGGCGTCAGCACGGCGGACATCATCCAGGCCGGTGAAATGCAGACGCTGGTCGAACAATTGCGTCAACACAACATCGCGATGCACAGCTACGCCGTCGGGCCGCAGCTCAACCTGCATCTGCTCGGGATTTTCGCACAGCAGACGGGCGGGGCAGTGCATTTCGACAGCGGCGTGAATTCCCGCTGGAACGCGAAGCAGCAGCGCGTCGATCGTAGCGTGACGCCGGAACAGAATGTGGCCGATCGCGGCCGCGCCCTGGCCCAGGCGGTGAGCCGGCCGGTGTATCGTCCGGAACGGATGACAACGCCCGAGGGAGTCTCGCTGCTGCCGCAGACGGCATTGCCGTTGCGGTCGGATCGCGAAACGATTTACCTGGTTCGAGGCACTCTGCCGGCCGACGTGACTTTGGCGGCGAAGACCGAAAAAGACGAACAGTCCTGGAAATTGGCGGCGCCGCTGGAAAGCCCGCAAGACGCGTTTCTCGCCGCGATGGCCGAACGCATGGAGCGCGAAGGCGAATTGTCGAACTCTCTCGCCGGCGTGCAATTGATGAACGTCGCCCAGGACGAATTCAACGGCCGGGTAACGGGGATGGTCAATTACGGCAAGCTGGCATTTCAACGCAAAGACATGGAACGCGTGCAGCAGGTGGTAGATGCCGTCCGGCACCTGGACCCGGCGAATAACGCCTTGGCGAAAGAAGAAAAATTCGCGCGGAAGGTTCAGGCACGCCCGGTCGCCTTGGTTCAGGCCGAAGAATCGGAAGACGCGCCGGGCGAAGCCCCCGTTGGTGAACCCGTGATGGAAGACGCCGACGGCGACTTGGCCCCGCGCACGCAGCCCGATCCGGGCAGCAGCCTTCTGGCCGACGAGCAACGGGCGATTCGGATTCGGACGCAGAAACTCCGGCAGCAGGTGAACGACGTGATCAACATGATCCGCCGGGTCGATGAGCCGGAAATCGGGCTCGAAGAAATCGACCGGATGTTGAGCACGATCCGTGCGGCGATTGACATCGAGCCGGAAACGCGGCTGCAGTTGGAGAAACAGTTGAAGAGCGAACGGCTGGCGCAAGTCAACCGCCAGCAAGTCCGGGAAGCGGCGAGGATCCGGTCGCAGGAACGCCGGGCGCAGCGGGAATCCCAGGAACGGCTGGCCGAACGTTTATCGCTGGAAGAAGAACGCCTGGCGAACCTGATCGACCGCGTCCGGGCGCTGATGCAGGAAGGCCGTCACGGCGACGACGCCGCTTATGAAGAAGCCGAGATCGTCTCGCGCGTCGCGGTGGATGTGCGTCCCGGCGAGGGAACCTCGGCCGCCGCATTGTTCGGTTCGGAAGCGGCGACGCAGTTGAACCGGTCCTACCGTTTGCGTGCCCGCCGGGCAGACCAGTTCCTGGAAGCGTTGCACCAGGTGGAACTGGCGCACATCCCGTTCCCGGATGAGCCGCCCGTTCGGTTCCCGCCGGCTGCCGTGTGGGCCGCGTTGACCGAACGGCGCAAGAAGTGGGCCAACGTCGACCTGAAGCACAACAGCCCGAATGAAACCCGCATTCAGAACGCGCTTAGCGAAACAACGGAAGTCTCCTTCGTCGATACATCGCTCCGGGACGCGCTGGATTACATTGAAGACCTCCACAATTTCGACATCATCATCAATGAAAAGGAAATCTCCGAAGAAGGCGGCTCGGCAGACGTGCAGGTCAACCTCGAACTCTCCGGCGTCATGCTTCGCAGCGCCCTGAAATTGATGCTGGAACAGCACGACCTGACCTACGTCATTCTCGACGAAGTGATGCAGATCACCACCATCACCGCGGCCGAAGGCAAACTCATGACGCGCGTCTACCCCGTTGCCGACCTCGTGATTCCGATTATGTCCGGCGGCGGCGGCGGCGGCGGCATGGGCGGCGGCATGGGCGGCATGGGAATCCAAGGCAACCCATTTGGCGGCGGCGGCGGGATGGGCGGCGGCATGGGTGGTGGAATGGGTGGCGGCGGGTTCGGCGGCGGCGGCTTTGGCGGCGGATTCTTCAGCATCCCGCCGGAAGGGACTTCGCCAGCCTTGAAAAAAAAACGGTAGTCAATGACCGGTCGTCCGTCGCCGCTCCGGCGATGGAGTTCTCGATCTCTGCTTCACGACGGACGCCGTCTCCCCAGGCTGTGTCCGTCGTGGCGTTTTTCGCCCCGGAAAATGAGAAAGAGACCGCGTCAGACGCCGAGCCGTCTGCCAAATCGTCTGCTGCCGAATCTGTGACCGACTGGAAGCAGATGTTTGAGGGTTCCAAACCGGTTGACCCGAAAAAAGTGCGCACACTGGTGCTGGACCTGCATCAGCAGGGCAAGCCGGAAGAAGTGATCGCGCTGATCGAGCAGGCCATCCTTCACGGGCAAATCCAGCCATGGATGTACGAAGTCCTGGCATTGACGATGGAAGCCGTCGGAAGACCGCGGTCCCAAGTCGCCCGGGTTCTTCTTTCCAGTCGGGACCTGATCGGCGAGGACAGCGATTCGATCTTGTATCTTGCCGCCTATCTCACCCGATTCGAGCGCTACGAACAGGCCCTCCGGCTGTACCGGCAGGTCTCGATCCTGGATCCATTGCGGGTGGAATCGTACGTCATGGGGATGGGCGTGGCGGAGATCCTGCAAGACCCCGCCGCCGTCGCCTGGACCGCACCCGGCGTGTTGTTAAGGGCCTGGGGCAAGGACCGACAGGATCTTCATCGCCGGGCCAACGAACTGGGCCGGCAAACCGTGCAGCACCTGCAAGAGACCGGCCAGGAACTGGAGGCTACGGCCCTCGAACACCTGATGGCCGCCGCACGCCAGCACGACTTGCATGTCACGTTGGACTGGAACGGCAATGGCAACCTGGACCTAGAGATCATCGACCCCACCGACGCCGTCTGCACCGCGCGGCAACCGGCCACTCCGGGAGGCGTCTTGCATATCCAGTCGGGCGAGGGGCCGCGTCAAGCCGACTGCGTCGAGGAAGCCGTGGCGCCCGTGGCATTGTCCGGGGAATACCGTTTGGTCGTGAAGCATGTCGGCGGAGAGATCGTCGGCAAGCGCGCCCGATTGACGATCGTCCGATATGAAGGGTCGCCGCGCGAATTGCGGCAGACGCAAACCATCCCGTTGAGCGGCCAAGGCCAGACGATTCGCGTGCTGCTGAAAGACGGCCGGCTGCCGGCGCCGATGGCCGTGCCCTCACCGCCCACGAGCGCCCAGCGCCGCCGGACCGGCCGCGGTGCGAATGTGCGCGCCTTGCCGGAGGTCAATCCGCGCGGGCCGGTGGGCGCGTTCAGCAACAGCGTCGGTTTTCAGCCGGTGGTGCAATTCATTCCCAGCGGAGTCCAACTCACTGCGCTAGCGCTGGTTTCAGCCGATCGCCGGTATGTTCGCATCACCGCGGCGCCGTTGTTTACCAACATCACCGACGTGTTTACGTTCAGCTTCGCCGGCGCCACCGGACCCAACGCCGGCGGCGGGAACTTCTGAAGTTCGAAGACGCGTCCACTGAATGATCAGCGTTTTCGCACCAGGCCGGGTGAGACATCCACGTCGAGCGGGGCAAATCGTCCGGCTTCAAAATGTTCCCAGCCCAGGGCGCTCATGGCGGCGTTGTCGGTGCAATAGGCGCGCGGGGCGATGCACAATTCCGCGGCGATCGAGGACGTCATCCGCTGCAATTCGCCGCGCAAGAGCCCGTTGGCCGCGACGCCTCCGCCGACGCACAGCCGCGTGCGCCGAGTGAGAACCAGAGCCTGCCGGCACTTGGCGACCACGACCTCGACAACCGCGGCTTGAAATGATGCCGCGAGATCGCCGATGCGCTCGGACGTCAGCACGGGGGGCTGCGTCCGCGCTCCGGGGATGCCGTTCGCGGCATACAACACGGCGGTCTTAAGCCCGCTGAAACTGAAATCCAGCCGGGCGTCGTGCAGAAACGTGCGAGGAAAGTCCATGGCACGAGGGTTTCCCGATTGCGCCGCCTGTTCGAGGAGCGGGCCGCCGGGATAGCCGAGGCCTAGAATCTGGGCGGCTTTGTCAAACGCTTCGCCGGCGGCGTCATCGAGGGTCGTGCCGAGGAGCGTAAACTCGCACGCCGACGCGCAGTCGTACAAGTTCGTATGGCCTCCGCTGATCACCAGGCCCACGCACGGGAATATCGGCACACCGGCCGCGAGCTGGCAGGCATAAATGTGCGCTTCGAGATGATTCACGGCGACCAGCGGAATCCCCAGGCTCCAGGCGAGAGACTTCGCCGCCGTCAAGCCCACCAGCAGCGAGCCGACGAGTCCCGGTTCCGTGGCGACGGCGATGACGATCAAATCGGAAAGTTCCGCGCCGGCCTGCTGCAGGGCCTCATCAATGACTGGCAAGATGCGCTCGAGATGCGCGCGTGAGGCGATTTCCGGCACCACGCCGCCGAACCGGGCATGAAGAGTGTCCTGTGTGGCGACGACGTTTGAGAGGACGCACCGCCGCCGATCGATGACTGCGGCAGCAGTTTCATCGCAGGTCGATTCGATGGCCAGCATCAATTCGCGCGGCATGATTCCAATAAAGAAGCCCAGGGAGGGCGATCCCTGGGCTTCCTCGGTGTTGCCAACGGGGCGGCGTTACATCGCCAGTGATCGGGAACGCAAAGTCCAGCGCAGCTTGCCGAAGACCCATTCGATGTCGGCCTGCAAGGCGCGGCGTTCGTCGGTCGTCGGGAGCAACGCGGCCTTTTTCGGAGCGTCTTTGCCGGTCTTCTCGGCATCCGCCGGCTTCTCGTCGGCGGGTTTCTCGCCCGTCAATTTTTCTTTGATCCAGGCCAGTCCCTTTTCCACTTGCGGATCTTTGTAGTCCGACTTGGCGATGGAACCGTCCTCCCGGAGCACGTCGCGGTCGCGGCGGAAATTGAGATAGGCTTCCATCTCCGGCGGGTTGAGCTTGACCGTGAAGCCCTCGTCGGGCATCACGCCCCATTCATCGGTTTCCTTCGAGGTGGGGAAGCGGTGAATGTTCTTGCCGCTCGGCCGATGATAGCTGGCCGTCGTCAACTTCAAGGCGCTCTTGCCGGAATCGAGTTCGATGACGTTCTGCACGCTCCCCTTGCCCCACGTCCGTTCGCCGACGATCACTGCCCGCTTGTGATCCTGCAGGCAGGCGCTGACGATTTCACTCGCCGACGCGCTGTAGCGGTTGACAAGCACGACCATCGGGAAGTCGGTCGGCAGCGTGCCCGCCTTGTGAGCCTTCACCACTTGTTCTTCGGTGTTGCGGCCCTTGGTGCTGACGATGACGCCCGATTCCACGAACTGGTCGGCAATGGCGATCGCCGATTGCAGCAGGCCGCCGGGATTGAACCGGAGGTCCAGCACCAGGGCCTTCATTCCTTCCTTCTGCAGCGTTTCCAGGGCGGCTTCCATTTCATCGGCACTGTTGCGGCTGAAATGCGTCAAGCGAAGATAGCCCACTTTGTCCGTACCGTCGAGGAGATAAGACCACGTTCCATCGGCGTTGTAATGGTCGCCCAAAACGGTCGGCGTCTTGATGACGGCCCGGACGATGTCGAGCGACTCCGGCTTGTTTCCGCCCTCATGCAGGATCGTCACCTTGACCGTCTCGCCTGGCTTGCCGCGCATCATCTTGACGGCGGAGTCCATTTCGCGGCCTTCAGGGAATTCGATCGTCGGCTTGCCGTCGATTTCCAGTACGCGGTCGCCGGCGCGAATGCCGGCCTTGTACGCCGGGGTGCCGGGGAGCGGCGTCATGACCATCAACTGGCGGGTCTTGACGTCGACGGTGACCTGAATGCCGATGCCGCCGAATTCCTGTTCGACTTCGGTATTGAAGCGGTTCAACTCTTCAGGATCGATGTACGACGAATAGGGATCGAGCTTGGCGATCATGCCGCGCATCGCCGCTTCGATCAGTTCGCGTCGGTCGACTTCTTTGACGTAGTTGCGGTCGATCTGCTCGAACGTGTCGACAAAGATTTTCATCATTTCATAATAATTGGCATCCTTGGCGTCATCCGCCGCCGGACAGGCGGAATTCAGGCCGAAAACCAGCAACATGCCGACGATGGTCATCCCGAACCGCCTGACGCCGCCCATGTCCGCCTCTCCTGAAATGATGAACCGGCAATCACTCGCCCCGCTTCGGCCGACCGACCGGGCAATGAGGATTTCTTCATCCACCAGCTTAGGCAATCGCGCCAGGCCCGGCAAGGGGGAACAAACCGGATGCCGGGCCAACGCCGTTTTAAGTAGGGTGGGCCTCGCGAAGCGCTCGACCGCACCCTACGAGAAAAACGGCGTTCACCTTGCAACCCGCCGACATCTGGACAAAAGCGACAATCATTCCCCGAATGACTTTCACCGCGCGGAAAACTTGCTGAAACTCTGCTCGGGAATCGCTATGATAGCGAGCGCGGATTCCCGCACGGTCGCTACATCTTCCTGTGAGGCTTTGATGTCGAACTTCCTGCGGATCGTGTTGCTCGCCGGCGGATGTTTGCCGACGATCTGCCGGGCGGACGTCGCCGACGATTTAGCGGCTGTCTCCCAGCGTGTCGATGAACTGACGCGTCAGCAGTGCGTCACGGCCGGAGTGACGCCGGCGGAGCGGACAAGCGACCCGGAATTTCTGCGGCGCGTCTGGCTCGATCTTGCCGGCCGCACGCCGCCGTTTGAGGCCGCGGTGAAGGCTCATGCGAAACCCCTGGACCGTGCGGCCGTCGTCTCCGAACTGCTGCAAGCCTCGGATCATGCCCAGCACTGGGGACGGATGTGGACCGAATATCTCACCGACCGGCGGCCGTTCGATCAGCAGGAGTACGACCCCCGGCAGCTGCAGCAGTATCTCACGAACGGGGTTCGCAACAACACGCCTTATGATCAACTGCTGGGCGAATTGCTGACGGGCGACGGCTGGAGCGATGCCAGCGGGCCGGTCAATTTTCTGCTTCGCTACAACGCCGAACCGGCGGCGCTGGCCGGCGCGGTCAGCCAGAAGTTTCTCGGCACGTCGATACAGTGCGCCGAATGTCACGACCACCCGCATGCGCCTTGGAAGCAGCAGGAATTCTGGGGCCTGGCGGCCCATTTCGCCCGGCTGCGGAAAATGGTTCCCGTCAATCCGCCGGAAGGCGAAAACGCCTTCATTGTCGACGAGCGACCCCGCGGCGAATTGACCCGGGAAGATAAACCGGCCGGCAAGGACGAGAACGGCAACCCGCAGCGAAAAACCGTTTTCCCGCAGTTGCCCGGCCAGCCGCGCACCGCCGCCGACCAGCCCCGCCGAGCCGTGCTGGTGGCGTGGCTGACGAATCCCGAGAATCCGTATGTCAGCCGGCACGCGGTGAATCTCATCTGGCAGCGGCTGATGGGGGCGAAGCTCGTCGACAACTTTGATGACTGGCCGGCCGAACTGTCGCGCCCGGAAAATCAACTGCTCAATCTGCTCGCCGAGGACTTCATCGAACACAAGTTCGATCTCCAGCGGCTGATCCGGGTAATCGTGTTGTCGGAGACTTATCAACGCTCCGCGCGTCCTGCCGAGAAGGCAACGGGAACAACATCGCTGTCGGAGGATGTGCGAGGCTGGTCGCGGGCGCGCCTCCGGCCGTTGTCGGCCGACCAGTTGCATCTGTCGATCGCGCAGGCGTTCGGCTATCATTTCGACGAAAACGACTTCCGCCTTGCCGAGGCGACGGGCGAAGAATTCACCTATGATTTGCCCACCGCGAGTTTCGGAGCCACGCCGTTGTCGATGACGCGGTCCGCGGCGTTGTACAACAGCGAACATATCCGCGGGGCCGTCGAGCTCGGGGCCGAAGCGCTGGTCAGGCTGTATGGCCCGTCGGCGGGGCCGGAACATATCGAGCGGCTGTTTCTCGCCTTGCTCGCACGCCGGCCGACGGCGAAGGAACTCGAACTGTATCAGGAACTCGCCGGGAACGGCGACGTCCGCCAGGGCCTGCAAGACGCTGCCTGGGTGATTTTGAACTCCGCCGAATTTGTGACGAACCACTGAGTGAAAATGCCAAGGCAAGTTAGCCACAAAAAACACGAAAGTGCGCGAAAATGAAATACAATGCTGATGTTTTTTCGTGACTTCTCGCGTTTTTCGTGGCCAGATCGTCTCGGATTTGTTTTCTGGCCAAATCTGTTTGTGTGAGAAGGAATCTGACATGACACGCCAAATGTTTTCCCGCCGGTCGTGGCTGCAGGCGACGTCGTTTGCCGGATTGACCCTGGGGACGTCGCCCTGGTGGTCGACGTTGCTGGCCCAGTCGTCCGAACGTGCCCCGGCGAAGGCCTGCATTTTCATCTTTCTCGAGGGCGGACCGAGCCAGCTTGATACGTTTGATCCGAAGCCCGGCACGAAAACCGGCGGACCCATCGAAGGGATCGACACCCGGCTTCCCGGAGTCCAGTTCTCCAGCTATGTCCCGAAGCTGGCCGCCATCGCCGACCGGCTGGCGATTGTCCGTACGCTCCACAGCATGGAAGGCGATCACGACCGGGCCAACGCCCTGCTGCACACCGGGTACGCGCCGAGTCCCCGGCTGAGTTACCCTGGTCTCGGTTCGTCCGTCGCCAGGTATCTCGATGATCCCGAAGCCGACGTCCCGGCGTTTGTTTCCATCGGCAGCACGCCCGGACCCGGCATCCTCGGCCCCAAGTTCGGGCCGATGGTCGTGGGCGATGTCAACAATCTTGCCCCCGCTCTCACGCTGCCGGAAGGGTTTTCCGAAACCCGCATCCAGCGCCGGCTCTCCGCGCTCGATGCCGTGAACTCGCAATTCGGCGAAGACTTCCAGACGTCGCTGGGCAAAGACTTGGCGGCACTCACCCGTAGATCCGACCGCATGAGGAAATCGTCCGTCTTCCGCTCTTATGATGTCGCCAGTGCGGAACCCGAACTGTTCAACCAGTACGGCGGCGCCATCAACGACGGCTACCTGGCCCGTGCCTGTCTCGCGGCCAGGCGGCTCGTCGAATCCGGCGTGAAGTTTGTGGAAATCTCCTACGGCGGGTGGGACACGCACGGCGACAACTTCAACGCCGTGCAAAACCTGTGCGGCCCCTTGGACGCGGCGCTCTCCGCCCTGGTGAACGACCTTCAGAATCGCAACCTTCTGGACCAGACGCTGGTCGCCTGCGTCGGCGAATTCGGCCGCACCCCGCAAATCAACGGCGACAATGGCCGCGATCATTTCCCCGACGTCTTCTCGGCCCTCCTCGCCGGCGGCGGCCTGAAAACCGGGCAGACCATCGGTGCCTCCAGCGACGACGGCACGGTGATCAAGGACCGTCCCGTTAGCATCCCCGACTTCCACGCCACGCTGTTCGCTGCGCTGGGCCTCGACGTGAACCAAGACCGCTTCGCCCCCGACGGCCGGCTGCTGCGCCTCACCAACAACGGCACGCCGGTCGGCGAACTCTTGCCGGGGTGATGCGGATCGGACAGTGATTCGCCGGCAGTTCGCATGGTCCGCCCCATGACGCCAAACCGCTATTCCGAATCGAGCTCGATGTCGCGCAGAAAGGCGGCGGCCTGTTCGGGAAGCACCGGGTTGATGTAGAACCCGCTGCCCCATTCAAAGCCCGCCACGCGCGTCAGGCGGGGGAAAATCTCGAAGTGCCACAAGTAATGCGGCAATTCGCCCATATCGAACGGCGCGGTGTGCAGGACGTAGTTGTAGGGCGGGTCGTCCAGGGCCAGTTCCAATTTCCTGAGCACGGTCTTCAGCACCAGGCCCAGTTCTTCGACCCCCTGCCGGGGGATGTTCTCGTAGTGGCTGGAATGAAGTTTTGGGAGAATCCAGGTCTCAAAGGGAAACCGGCTCGCAAACGGGCAGAACACGACGAAATGCGCCGTATCCATCACGATCCTGGTCCCGGTGGCGAGTTCCTGCTGGACCATGTCATCGAAGATGCAGCGGCCGCGGTAATTGTAGAACTCGAGCGCGCCGGTCAATTCGTCCCAGATGGAAATCGGGATGACCGACGTCGCCATCAATTGCGAATGGCTGTGCTGCAACGACGCGCCGGCCAACATGCCCTTGTTCTTGAAGATCAGGGCATGCACCAAACGGCGGTCTTTCTTCAAGTCGACCAGCCGATCGCGATAGACCCAAAGCACCTCGCGGATATTATCGACGCTGAGGCGGGACATATTCGTTTCGCCGTGCGGGCATTCAATGACCACCTCATGCGCGCCGATGCCGTTCATCATGTCGTAGATGCCTTCGCCTCGCTTGTCGAGATTGCCTTCGACCTGCAATGCGGGAAACATGTTCGGCACGACGCGCACCCGCCAGCCGGGGCCGTTCGCATGAGAACCGGGATTGCGATAGGCCAGGATCTCCGGCGGCGTGGAGGATTCCAAGCCTTCGGCGAACGGGTCGAAGTCGCTTTCGACGAAGCGCGGCTCGTCCCGGAAATCGGCCGGCCGCTTGGCCCGGTCGGGCGCCATTACCACCCACCGTCCGACGATGGGATCTTTACGAAGTTCGGGCATGAGTCGCCTTTGGTACGGTCGTCGTCAATTCGGAGAGGATCAGAGGTCAGAAGCTCGGTGCCGGCGACGGCGGGATCCCGGCGACGCCGTCGCCGGGCTTTAACCTGCAATCACCCCGATATTTCAATTCATGATCCGAGTGCATCTGCCTTGAGCCTTTGACATCTCTCACACCTGCCACAATTGCAGTTCAAAATCTCTGGACGGCGGGGCCATCGACAGCAGCCCTTCCCGGGGCGCCCGGTCGAGGCTCTGCTGATTGGCCAGGGTGTCCAGATAAAATTCCACGCGGCGGCCCGGCGTCAGTTGCAGTTCGGACAGCGGGATGCCGATTTCCAGAATGCGGAGCGAGGAAACTTCGATGCCGCTCTTGAAGGATTTCTGGCCCTCTCGCAGGATTTCTCCGGCCGGATGCCCCGAACGGAATCCTGTCAGGCGCACCTCGACGCCGTGCGGTTCGTTAAACGCGATCCGCAATTCGTCAATTGCTTTGAGGTCGTCTGCAGCGCGTTCCGCGGTATCCACGCGGATCAGCAGGCGTTCGGGATCGAAGCCGAAATAGATCTCGCGCAGTACTCCCTGCGTGACCTGCGTCATCGTGCCGCGCTCGCTGCCGCTGACGTACTTCCCCGCATTGATCCATTCGAAGTATGTCCGTTGCCCGTTCACTTTGACGCGCAGGAACCCCTTGGGTTCGCTGTGGATCGGCTTGGTCACGCCGCGCCCGATGGGCCGGTCCAACAGCGTCGGATACGGCGTTTTCAGCAGGATATACACGTTTTTCAGGTGCTTGCGGAACAACTGGTCGAACAGCGCATCCTGGGCGGAAGAGTGGTCGTCGCCGAACCACCAGAACCAGTCGCTGCCTTCTGCGATGTAAATCTCTTCCCAGGCCTTTTCCAGCATCTCCGGCGCATGACGGCCCGAGGCCTGCGTGAGCTTCAGGAACTCCCGCGTCTGGTGCAGCAGGTCCCAGGCGGCATGGTCTTCCGCATGGCCGATCCAGATCCAGAAGTTGTGCGAGATCCAGCTCCCCGCGAACAACTGCCCGATGCGGTCCGTCGCCGGAGCTTCCCGGAGCGAATCCTGCATCCGCATCGGACGAATCGCCGATCGCTGGACCGCGCCGCGATACAACGAGCGCAGGAACTGCACGCCGCCGTCGGCATAGTATTCCCAGCAATTTTCCCCGTCGAGAATGATCGGGACGAGCGCCGGCCGGCCGGCGTTGTGCGGTTCCACGGCCCGGCCGATCGCTTCCACCTTGCCGAGCAGGTCATTGGCCGCCTGCTGGGGATCGCTGCGCTGGTATTGAAAGCCGATCAGGTCGCTCAGCGTGTGATCGCGGAAGACGATCTGCAACGGCTGCCCCTGCTCTTCCAGCCGCCACGGGCGATACAGCATTTCCGGATGACGCAGGTGGCCGTTGGAATCGCGCGAGATCCAGCCGTTGGTGCTGGACGCGAGGATCTCTTCGTCGGTGGCGATCCATTCGATGCCGCACCCGGCGATGGCCGGCACGATCTCCTGCGAGACGGACCCTTCCGAGGGCCACAGGCCCTTCGGCGGCTGGCCGAACAGCTTCTGGAAGTACTGCACGCCGCGCTGCAACTGCAGCACAGCGTCCTCTTTGTAAGACTCCAGGTGTTTCGGAAGTGTGCACCCGGGCATCGCCTGCCGGGCTGACCGCTTATCCCATAATAATGGAAGGATCGGGTGGTAGAACGGCGTCGTCGTCAGCTCGACCTGGCCGCTTTGCATCAGTTCGCGATGGAGCGGAATCACCTCGCCGAGCACGTCAAGTTGCTTGCGGAGCAGCCAGGCTTTTTCCGATTCGGTCCAGTTCTGACCCTTCTGCTGAAACGCCTTGAGATCGCTGTCGCGTTCAAGCAGCAGCGGATGCATCCAGGTGAGGTTATGCCAGACCTGCAAATCGCGGAAATCCCTTTCGGAAAACCGCTTGATGGCCCGTTCGACCGGTTCGTTGTCCTGCCCGCGCTTCTGATGCAATTCCAGATAACGCGGATACGGGCGGATCATAAATTCAAAATTCGCCATGAAAAACTGTTCGAGCAGCAGCCGGGCATCGCTTTCGCTCAGGCTGTCGGCCGGCAATCGCGAAACATCCAGGTGATGATCGCTGGCCCCCTCGTCGGTGTAGGCCTGAATCTGGCATAACAGGCTTGGCACCAGGTTGATCGTGCAGCGGAACTCCGGCACCTCTTTCAGGTGCATCGCCATTCCCCAGTAGTCTTTGGTGCCATGCAGCCGGACCCAAGGCATGGGGTTATCACCGCCGACCCGGTCCGGGTAGTACGGCTGATGCTGATGCCACACGATCGCCAGATGAACTTGAGGCATAGAGAACCGGGAAAGAATGGAAAGGAGTTCAATGTCCAATGTCAACTGACGGCGACGCTGCGAGCGGCTCTTCGTTTCTGGCACGCTTGCTCATAGACGTGCACATAGTCTTCGGCGCTGCGCCGCCAGGACCAGTCGCGGCTCATGCCGGCCTCTATCAATCGCCGCCAGACGGGGCGATTGCGATACATCTCCACCGCCCTGTGCAATTGCCGAAGCAGTTCCTCGCCGCGATACTCTCGAAACGAGAATCCATTGGCCGTGCCGTTCGACAAGTTTGCGTCACTGGCGTCCACCACGGAATCGGCCAGTCCGCCGACCGCGCGCACGACCGGCACGGCGCCGTAGATCAGGCTGTACATCTGGTTGAGGCCGCACGGCTCGAACAGGCTGGGCATCAGGTAAATGTCGGCCCCGGCTTCCACCTGGTGCGACAGGGGTTCATCGAAACCGATTCGGACGGCGACCTTTTCGGGGTGCTGATCCGAGAGCCGGCGCAGCATGTGTTCGAAGTCGGGATCCCCGTTGCCCACGAAGACCATTTGCAGATCGGCGGCCAGCAGGTCGTTCGCACACTGGCCGACCAGGTCGAAGCCCTTTTGAGACGTGATCCTTGAGACGCTGCCGATCAGAGGCACGTCCGCGCGGACCGGCAACCCCATCCGCTGCTGCAGGTCGGCCTTGCAGGCGGCCTTTCCAGATTCGACCGTGTCGACGGAATAGTTCCGCGCGAGGTGAGGATCGGTCGCCGGGTTCCAGACATCCGTGTCGACGCCGTTCAAGATCCCGACGAGATCGCCGCACCGCTGCGACAACACCCCCTGGAGCCCGCAGCCGGCTTCCGGGGTTTGAATCTCCCGGGCGTAGGTCGGACTGACGGTGGTCAGCTTGTCGGCGAAGACCAGCCCCGTTTTCATCAGGTTGAGCTGGCCGAAGTACTCCATCTGTTTCCAGTTGAAGTATTTCCAGTCCAGCCCCGTGAGCAGCATGTCCCAGTGCCAGAACTGGCCTTGAAAGGCCATGTTGTGAACGGTGAAGACGCTGCCGGTCTCTTCGAAACCCGGAACGGCGCGGTACTCGATTGGCAGCAGGGCCGGAATCAAGGCCGTCTGCCAGTCATTCGCGTGGACAATCTCGGGCTGCAAATCGAGCCTGCGGGCCGCTTCCAGCACGGCTCGGCTGAAGAAAATGAACCGTTCCGAGTTGTCCCGATAGTCTCCCTGGTGGTCCTGGTACAATCCGGGACGATCGAAGTAATCCGGCTGATCGATGAGATAGACCGTGACGCGCGAACCCGGCAAAACCGATTCCAGAATTCGCCCGCGGATCGGCCGCGCCCCCAGGCTGATGCTCAGATCGACTCCCGTCGACAACACGCCCGGCACGCCCGATGTCTGACGCGCCAAGATCTGCGGATAATGCGGCGTGATCAGCCAGACGTCGTGACCGGCATGCGCCAGGGCCTTCGGCAAGGCGGACGCGACATCCGCCAGGCCTCCGGTCTTGGAGAAAGGGACGGCTTCGGAACTGGCCAGCACAATGCGCATCAGGTGTCGACATCATGGATGTGAAGAAAACAATCGTGAAGAAAGGAAGGGCCCGTAATGAAGGCGGGGCGGAACGCGAAGCCTCCCGACCCGGCCGGCCCGCGCCTTCTTCAACCGTACAGCCGCCCCGACGTCCTGCCAAGTCGTTGTAATCGGAATTATCGGCCTGATGCGATCATCCGCTTCACCCCCTCTGAGCAGGAAAGTCCGCCAGGCCTGCATCCAAAGCGCAACCTCAGTTCACGAAATGAGTTGGAACATCTGCTCGACTTGTTTAGAATAAAGGAGATCCCGAAAGTTGGTGATGATGCCTGCCCAGAAACCTGCTTTAACAGCCGACAAACCCGATCCGTTCGATTGGGAACTCGCCGCCCAGGCGATCACAGTCCGAATCCGCTGGTTCGGGATCTGCGTCGGCTATGCGCTGGTCAATTTTTCTCCCGGCGTCAGTGATCACTCCATCCTGAATGCCATCCTGGCTCTCGGCGCGCTGTATGCCCTGCTCGACACGTACTACAGCAGTCTTCGACGTGAAGTGTTTCTCAGCGAATGGCCGCTGTTCACCTCGCTGATGGAGGCCGTTTTCATCGGCTTGTTGTGCTACTTCGAGACCGGCACGCTGAGTCCGTTCCGGTTTTATTATTTTCTGTCGCTGCTGGTGTGCGCGATCCGTTACCGGCCCCAAGTGACCTGGTCGACTCTCGGCTTCCATGTCGCCAGTTACGTCGCCGTGTCGTTGAGTCTCAGCGGACAGCGCAACGAGTATTGGTCGGCCGTGCTGCTCACGGTCGTCATGCTGGGCTGGATGACCTGGGCCAGCACGGCGCTGTCGAACCTGCTGAAAGCGGCGAGCCAACGGCTGACCGACCTCAACCGCACGCTGCAGGATCATCAGGCGTTGCTGGAACAGCGCATCGTCGAACGGACGCGCGAGCTTCAGCAGTCGCAGGCCATGCTGATTCAGCAGGAGAAGCAGGCGGCGTTCGGGCTGCTCGCCGCGGGGATCGCCCATGAAGTCGGCAATCCGCTTGCCGCCATCAGTTCGCTGGTGCAGCTTCTCAATCGGAGGGACATCGACGGCCCGACGCGCGAAAAACTGCTGCTGGTCGACGATCAACTCCGCCGGATTCAGCGCACCTTGAGGGAACTGGTCGACTTCAGCCGGCCGGCGAATAATGAGCCAACGCTCTGCGACGTGCAGGCGGCCATCGATGCGGCCTTGAACATCGCCAAGTATTACAAGCGCAAAAAAGGCAAGCGGATCGTGACGGCCTACGCCCCGGGGATTCCGCCGATCCGCATCGTCCGCGATCAACTCGTGCAGGTGCTGTTGAACTTGATTCTCAACGCCTTGGATGCCACGGAAGAAGGGGGCGAAATCGAACTCCGCACACTGATTCAGCAGGGCGTACTCCGCATCGAAGTCCGCGACGACGGTCATGGCATCCCGCTCATTCATCAGGAACGAATCTTTCAGCCCTATTTCACCACGAAGGAAACCGGCACCGGACTGGGGCTGTTCGTTTGCCGCAATATCGTCGAGCAGCAACTGCACGGCCGGATGGAATTGACGGCGTCGTCCGAGTCCGGAACGCACTTTTCGATTCTCCTGGCGCAAGACCAGTTCCGAAACCATCCCGATGTGCTTCCGCCGGCCGGCGAACCGGTCCGCGAAGTCGAATCCCTGGAGGCGGCAACACCATGAAGTCGAACCGAGCGGTCCTGGTCGTCGAAGACGAGGAAATCATTCGGACCGCGTTGTGCGAGTTTCTTGACGACGAAGGGTACGACACGGCCCAGGCCGGGTCTGTGTCGGCCGCGCTGAAAATCGCCAAGGACCGCGATTTTCAGATCGCCATCTGCGATGTCCAGTTGCCCGACGGCGATGGCGTCGCACTGCTTCGCAAGCTGCAGCAATTCAATCCCGGGCTGTCCGGGCTGATCATCACCGCGTATGCGACCGTGGAAAACGCCATCGAGGCATTTCAATCCGGGGCCTTCGATTACCTCGTCAAGCCCGTCATCTTCGACGACGTCGGCAATAAGCTGCGGCGATTGTTTCAGTATCGCGAGCTTTACCTCGAAAATCAGGCCCTCCGCCGGGAACTCGCCCGCCACGATCATGGTGACGAGATCATCGGTTCCAGCCGGGCCATGCAATCGGTCCTGGAAGCGGCCCGCAAGGCCGCCGTGACGAATTCCAACGTGCTTCTGACGGGGGAATCGGGCACGGGGAAAGAACTCCTCGCCCGGACAATTCACAACTCTGGCGCCGGGAAGAATGATCGATTCCTGACGATCCACTGCGCCACCCGGCCGGCCGACGCGTTGGACATGCAGATTTTTGGTGCTGCTGCGGCCAGCAATCCGTCTGACGCTCTGCCGCCCGGTGCATTGAAGCAGGCGGGGCAAGGGACCCTGTTTCTGGATGAGCTGTCGCAACTGCCGCTGGCCACGCAGGCCAAGCTGCTGCGCGCTATGGAACACCAGGAGTTCGTGCCGGTCGGCGGAACGGAACCGTTGCCTCATGCGGCCCGCATCATTGCCGCGACGACAAAAGACTTGCTGCGCGAGGTCGGCGAAGGCCGCGTGCAGGAAGACTTGTTCTACCGGCTCGACGGCGGAAAAATCTGCCTGCCCCCGTTGCGGGAACGGCTGGACGATCTGCCGGAGCTGGTCGAGTTCTTTATCTCCAAGCACGGCCGGGCGATGGGGCAGCGCGTGACCGGCGCCACCAGCGAAACGATCCGGCTCCTCATGTCGGCTCAATGGAAAGGCAATGTCCGGCAACTCGACAACGCCATCGAACGGGCCGTCATGATGGCGAACGGCGGCCAGATCGAACCGAAAGATCTCCCCGTGGATCTCCTGGGCCTCGGCCAGCCGCTGCCGGATACCGACGACCTGCGTTCCGCCCTCCGCCACTACGAACGCCTGCACATCAGCCGGGTGCTGCGGCAATGGCCCGATAAGCGCGAAGCCGCCAAACGGCTGAAACTCGGGTTGTCGAGTTTGTACCGCAAGATCGAGGACCTGGGGATTGATCTGTGACGTTCCCGTTTTCGTTTCCCGTTGAGCCGACGAAAGTGTCCTGCGGCGCTACGGTTTCTTACGGCGTTTCAGTTCCTCCAATCGGAACCGGGCTTCCGGGTCTCTCGGCGCGAGCTTGAGAACCTCCTCGAACTGCGCCTGGGCATCCTGCCAGCGCGATTGATGCTCGTAGAGGTCGGCCAGGTTGAAGTGCGCGTCGGGATTCCGGGGGTTCGCCGCGATGGCTTTTTGGAATTGGACCTCGGCCTGATCCTCTTCCCCCTGCTTGTGCAGGACGATCCCCAGGCAGTTATGGGCTTCGGAATAATTGGGATCGCGCTCGAGCGCCGCGAGGAAATGCCGTTGTGCGGCATCCAGATTCCCCTGCTGGAACTGAAGTTGGCCGAGCGACAATTGTTGTTTCGCCGCGGCGTTCGACTGGGAATCCGGCTCGGATGTTGTTTCCGGGCCAGTTTCCTGCTGGATGGCTCTGCGCCGCATGGCATCTTTCCAGACGATCACGCCGCGTTCATCGTGCGGTTTGAGCCGCCGCGCCCAATCGATGTGAGTGAACGCCTCGTCGAATTCATTCCGTAAGGCGTGGATCGATCCCTGGCCCATCAGCGATTCGAAATGAAGTGGATTGAGAGCCAGCGCGCGGCGGTAATAGGTTTCCGCTTCGCCCAGCCGTCCCTGTTCGAGCCGGATGCCGCCCAGCATGGAATGGGCGACGTAATTTCCTTCGTCGACCTGCATCGCATGTTCCCAGAGCGTTTCGCTGTTCTTCCAAGGAGCAAGTTCCCGCTGCATCAGAACGAAATGGCCCGCTAAGGCCGCCAAGGCTCCGGCTCGGACAAGCCACCGCGCGGCAATCGCACGCTCGGCGAGTTCGGCCGCGCTCCAGACGATCAGCACAAACAGGCCGAGATGCGGGACATAAACATATCGATCCGCCTGCGCGTGGCCGCCGACCTGCATCAGTCCCAAGACCGGCAACAGCGCGATCACAAACCACAGCCAGCCGGTCACCAGGGAGCGCTTCCGCGACCAGTTCCAGCCGACCCACAACGAGATCGCCGCGATCACGACCAGCGACAGCCAGACCTCGCGCCAAGGCAAGGAGTCTTTCGGATGGGGATAAAACGGACAAAGATTCACCGGCCAGGCCGTTTTCCATAGGTACCAGCCGATCGACCGCACGGCGTTGCCGCACCGATACGTCAGGGGAAATGAATCAAGCCCGGCCATTGCGTGCACGGATTTCTGGGCGATCATCGTGAGAACGCCGTCCGCGAAGGCGAGTATCAGCAACGGCACTTTTTCCAAGAGCAGCGTTTTCAGCGGAAACTGAGGATAGCGTTCGATCACAGGCGTCACTCCGGCCCAGCGGTTCAGCGGCCAAAAATCCAAGAGCAGCATCAGCAACGGCAGC
>CAYMAO010000060.1:0-23264 GCA_964388415.1 uncultured Planctomycetaceae bacterium
TGATTCCATTCATCTCCCCAGTCTACACTTACGACGATGTGTAGATGCTAATGGTCATCGACGGGGGGAACGCTTCTACGAAGCGTCGCTAATGAGGAGCAATTCATGAAAGCCGCGTTCATCCGCCAGGTCGGTTCTCCCTCGGTCATTGAATACGGGGAGTTGCCGGCCCCGATTCCCGGGCCGAACGAAGTGCTGGTGAAAGTCGGCGCGGTGGCCGTCAACCCGATCGATACGTACATCCGGTCCGGGGCCGTGTCGATGGCGTCGCAGTTCCCGTACATCATCGGCTGCGATCTCGCGGGCGTCGTCGCCGAGTGTGGTTCCGCGGTCACGAGGTTTCGCCCGGGCGACCGGGTGTGGGGCAGCAACCAGGGGCTGTTTGGACGCCGAGGCACGTTCGCCGAGTACGCGGCCGTCGAAGAAAAGTGGCTCTATCCGACTCCTGCCGAACAGACCGATGCGTCGGCAGCCGCCGGCGCGCTCGTTGGAATCACCGCGCATCTCGGACTGTTTCTCCACGCGGGCCTGCAGGCTGGCGAACTGGTGCTCGTTAACGGCGGAGCCGGCGGTGTCGGCTCGACGGTGATTCAACTGGCCAAATCTGTTGGGGCGAAAGTCATCGCAACTGCCGGGCGCGCGGAGACGTTGAAAACCTGCCGCGACTTGGGAGCCGACCTGGCCGTGGGTTATCACGACACCCGAATGGACGAGACGATTCGCGAATTCGCGACATCTCACGGCGGAATCCGAGTCTGGTTTGAGACGCAGCGAGAACCAACGCTGGACCGGACCATCGGACTGATGGCGCCGCGCGGCCGCATCGTGCTGATGGCCGGACGGACAGCCCGCCCGGAATTTCCCGTCGGCCCGTTCTACGTCAAAGACCTGCGCCTGCTCGGCTTCGCGATGTTCAACGCGAGTCCCGACGAACAACGCACCGCCGCCGAGGCGCTCAACCGCATGGCCGAGGCGAAACAATGGCAGCCGCTGGTTGGTCGGCAAATGCCGCTGGCCGACGCGGCAGCCGCCCATCAACTCCAGGAAGACAATACGCTGCAGAAGGCGGGAACGCTGAAAGGCAAGATCGTGCTGGTCCCGTGAAGACGATTCACAACGAGCGCAGCCTCCCGGCGTTGCCGACGCCGGGCATCGAATCTCGGCTCGTCACGCCTTTACCTGGATCGCCACCTGTTCGATCGCCGCATGGCCTGATTTCTGAAACGGCCGCGGCATCGGCTGGGCATGCTGTTTTTCGTCAATCGTTCGGCAACGAAGCGTGTAGTCCCCTTCCGGCAGACCTGGCAGCAGAACGGCCCAGTGGGCTTTCGTCAGTCGCATCGGCCACGTCTTCGGCCGGCCAGTCTCTGCGTCGAAGCCCAGCGTCGATTTGAACGGCCCGTCCTCCGTGATGCCGCCGCCCCAGGATTGCGGCGGTGACAGAATCTCCGCATCGATCCACGGAGCTGTCGCAAAATACTTGTCTTCAGCAGGAAATTCGACAGCGTTGTTCTGCAGCCAGACTTGAACCTTGGACAGCCCCGAAATGCCAATCTGCGCATACCCCGTGAGGGCGAACGGTTCGTCCGGCTTGACCACCGTCGGCGCGTTGAGCGTCGCGGCAAATGTTTTCAACGGGCTGTCGACGTCGTTGTTGCCGCCGGCGTAGGTGTCGTTGGCGTGATACAGATTCGTCAAGACGACCGTTGTCAGCCACTTGACGGATTTGAACCCATACGCCTCGGGGACCACGATGCGTACGGGGCCGCCGCGCTCCGGCGACAGCCATTCGCCGTTCAACTTGTAGCAGAAGATCACCGGCGGGAGATCGAACGGGTCTTCCAGCACGCGGCTGGCAGGAAGGGAACTCTGAAACTTCTGCGCGGGGTCATCGTTGTGATAGCCGTAGAAAAAGACCCGGCGGAGATTTTCGACCGGCTGCGTCTGCCAGAGCACGTCGCGCAGCGGAACCCCTTCCCAGATGCCGGTCCCCAGCGTGCAGCCCATGTTGAGGCACGTCATCACCTTGGCAAAGCGGACGGCCTTCGTCTCGGCGAGCAGCATCAGGCCGGCGAAATCGAGGGCCGTGTTGTCGACCTTCGTGAAAGTTTTTCGCAGCCTTGCCGGTTGCTCCGCATCGCTGATCACTTCCAGCTTCCACGATTCCCGCGTCAGGCCGACTTGCTGCCGGGTCTCTTCCGGCAACGTATGCGGAACCGGCTTGCCGCGGGAGACGTCGCGAAATTTCTCCGGCACGGTGAGCCAGGTTTCGAGCGTGTCGACCGCGGCCTGTAATTTCGGATCGCGCGGCGAAGACTCCGCAATCAACGGATTCGCGGCGAGCGCCGCCGTCCCGGCGGCGCCCAAGCTGAGAAAGAACCGGCGCGTGAGGTGAACATGTTCGGCGAGAAACTGCGACGAGGGCGACGACACGGAAAAGCCTTCCAATTGTGTTCAAGCAAGTCCCATCGAGATCTTATCTTGTGCATCGACCGACGTCTCCCGGAATTCCCCCACGATCAATTCCCGCAATTCGGCGACCAGGAAAAACGAACCGGTGACGACGATCAGGTCTTCCGGGGCGGCGAGTTTGCGGGCCAGTTTCCAGGCGGACGCCGGTTCTTCCGTCACATGCACCGGTTGGTCCGACAACGCCGACGCAATACAGCGTAGTTCTTCCGGCGGGACGGCGCGGGGGTTGTCGACATAGCGCGTGAGGATCACGGTTTCAAATTCGGGCAATAACAACCGCAACTGGCCGCGGACGTCTTTGTCGCGCGTTGACGCGAAAATCAGAATCCGCCGGCGCCGGGGGAAGTCGTCACGCAGCGTGGCGACGAGTGCCTTGGCGGAGGCCCAGTTGTGGGCGGCGTCGATGATGACGGTCGGTTCGCGGCCGACGACTTCCACCCGGGCCGGCCAATCAACTTGGGAGAGGCCAGAGCGGACGGCGGCGTCGGGAATCGACAGACCGGCTAAGCGCAAACGGTCGATAATGCCGAGCGCCAGTGCCGTGTTGTCGGCTTGATGACGGCCGCGCAACGGGACGCGGATCTCGTTCCAGTGTGACAGCGGCGTGCGGACCGAGATGCGGGTCTCCTGATGCTCATTGTCGACAACGTTTCGTTTGATGCCGGTGATCTCAATGTCGCGATTCAACAACCACAAGGGAGCGCGATGAACTTGGGCGAACCGTTCGATCACCTCGATGGTTTCCGGCTGGCTGACGCCGCTGACGACGGGCACGCCGGGCTTGATGATGCCGGCTTTCTCCGCGGCGATCAGTTCGACCGTGTGACCCAACAGGTGCGTATGGTCGCGGCTGATGTTGGTGATGCACGTGACGATCGGCCGGCAGACGTTGGTCGAATCGAGCCGGCCCCCCAGGCCCGTTTCCAGCACGGCGATGTCGGAGTGTTGATCGAGAAAATAGAACCAGGCCAGTGCCGTGGCGATTTCAAAATACGTCGGCGGCATCCGCTGCGACAATCGGTCCATCTCGGCGACCGGACCGCGGACCCGGTTGATCAGGCCGACGAGTTCCGAGGGCGAAGGCCGACGGCCATTCACCGTCATCCGTTCCTCAAAGGTGGTAATATGGGGCGATATATACAGTCCTGCCTGGCGGCCGGCGGCGGCGAGAATCGACGCCACCATTGCACAGGTCGAGCCTTTGCCCTTCGTCCCGGCAACGTGCACGGCGGGCAGTTGTTCTTGCGGATTGCCCAGCAGGTTGAGCAGCCAGCGCATGCGGTCGAGCTTGAGATCGTGCGCGGAATACGCCTCGCCGTGCAGGCGCTCATAGTTGATGCGGCCGAACAGGAATTGCAGGGCCTGTTCGTAGGTTTCCAAGGGGGTATCCATTGTGTTTCGATCCGTCACGGCACAAAATCATCCCGCCGACGCTGTCGGCGGGCTTTGATCGTATCATTCCGAAAGAGATAGGAACAAGAGAAATGTCCACGATCACCGTTTATCAGGCCCAGATGGAATTCCACCGCACGCGGACGCTGACCACGCTCGACGACATCGCCAAGCAGCCGAATCCCCAGGCGATTCTCGGCTGGCGGCCGGGACCGGGCCGAGCGCACATCGCCTGGCAGATGATGCACGTCGGCATCACGGAAGAACTGTTCGCGACAGAACGGCTCATCGACGGGGCGAAAGCGGCGTATCCCGATCTGGTTCCGCGCTTCAAAGGCGGCAGCACGCCCGATGAGGACATCCCCGAGATCGGCCTGATTCGCAAGGTGCTGGAGGAATCGCGAGCGCATCTGATGACGACGCTCGGCAAATTCACCGACGCCGACTTGCGGACCGTCTACCCGTGGTTCAAGGAGCGCGGCTGGACGTTGGAGCGAGTGCTGCAGGTACTCTGCTGGCACGAAGCGCACCACCAGGGACAATCGCACATCACGTATAACCTGTGGAAGGCCGCTTGCGCTTAGCCGGCTCACCGGCGCTCTCCATGCGCATGAAAACAACTCGCGTTGACCATTGTGCGAACCGCCGCAACTAATCCTGCGCAGATTAGGCACCACACTGACATATAGACCCATCCTAAAACAGACCATAACCCCGCGAATACGGCATTTGTTCTTGCTTCGTCGCCGGTACCTGGAAGCGAAAGAATGTTTGCTGCATGGATGATTCCCCAACCGTAAATCACCGCCACGACGAGTCCAATCCCATTCCATCGCCAAACGATGAAAAATGGTAGCACTATCGCGGAGATCCACGCAGCAGTTACTGCGATGATGCGGCCCTCCGAAAAAACACGCTCCGCTCCGAAACCGTCGCGTCGCTGGGTCTGTACCACGCTTCTGCGAACCGTCGCTAAGGTTTCATCGGCGCGGGATACTCGATCGCCGGGCCGATTCTGAGATTCCTGAACGCCACGCGGGTGCTGTGATTCTGCAAGCCGAGGAAGCCCTTTTTCAGCCGCAGCGCCAAGCCGGGCGCCGTGTCGTCGGAGATATTCGTCACCATCACGCCGTTGTGGACCGTCGTCACTTGGCCGCCGCGGCAGTTGATCTCCAGCGTGTTCCACTGGCCGGCCGGTTTGCAGTTGCGGGGGTTGGCGCCGGTGAAATCGTAGATCGACGCCGAGTACTGAAAATCTTTCAGCGTCTTGTAACTGTCATGTGCGTCGTCAAGGACCTGCACCTCGAAACCGGCGGCCGGTTGCTGATCGTTCTCGCGGTGATGATTGCCGTCCTTCGGCACGCGGACATACACGCCGCTGTTGCCGCCGGGCGAGACCTGGTAATCGAACCGCAGGTTGAAATCGCCGTATTCTTCTTTGGTGCGCAGCCACGGTCCTTTCGCGCCGGTGCAGATGATCTGGTTGTTCTCGACGATCCAACAGGCTTCCAAAGGCGTCGCTTCCCCCGATTCCCAGCCGGCGAACGACTTGCTGTCGAACATCGGGCGGAACCCGATCTCGGTGAGTTCCAGGTCCTTGAGCAGAAATTGTCCGCCCATGGGGACTTCGATCTGAAAGCCGACGAAGCCGAGTTCGCTTTTCAGGCCCTGAACATCGTAAGCCTCTTTGCCGTTGATCATCAGCCGAGCTCGCTCGCCGACGACAAGCAAATGAAATTCGTTCCACTCGCCCGGCTTCACGAGGCCGGATGTCTTCGTCCCCGGGATGCCGATGATTTCGCCTTCCCTCCCTTCCAACAGGTTGGACTGGTAGCCCTTGGGGAACGGCTTGCCGGCGACGTTGTTCGCTCGGAAGAAGATGCCGGCGTCATACGCGGACTTCTGCAACGCCTTCCACTGGAAGTGGAGTTCAAAGTCGATCACCGGATGATCGGCCCGAATCCAGCCCAGCCCCGCTTTCAGCAGCAGGTTTCCCTCAACGACTTCCGCCTCCGCGCCGTTTTCGAGAACCCAGCCGTCGAGAGTCTTCCCGTCAAAGACGACGCGGCGATAACCGGCCGGGTCATCCGCGGCGACGGCGAGCGTCTCGATCGCGAACAGAAACGTTGCAGCGGCCAGGCATCGGCACGTGTGTCGCATGGGGGTTGCCTCGAATATGCACAGAGAGGGTGATCGTCAGGTATCGATGATTGTTCCCGTTGTCGGCCTGAGTTGCAACGACACCCCGACAAAAATCGAACTCGCAACACCTTGATCCAGCACGCGTTGTGATCATTCCGCGGCCGCGTGTTGATCCGCGCCGCTGTTTTCGGCGTTTCTCTACGAATGACGGGCCGAGCGATTGAGGAAGACTTTGTCAGCGCGGCCGTTGAATATCAGTGTCCGTCCCGGGCGTTTGTCTCGTCCGCCGATGGATTCGCCCTTTGAGACCTCGCCATGTTCGTCAAGACGGTGATGTATCTGACTCTTTGCGGTTTGTATGCCGCGGGGACGGCGTTGTACCTCGAAAGCACGCTGGAAGCGCGGACTGCCGAGGACGTGCGAGTTCTCTCCGACAACCCGGCGGCCGCCGGGCAGACACGGTTGGCCCATCGGTTGCGGAACGAAGCCTATGCCATCGGCGGATGTTTTCTGGGCGTGCTCGGGGCCGCCCTCTATTGGCCGGACCTCCGCCGCGGCTGGCGCTGGTTGACCGCGAAGCCCGGCGTGCGGCTGTTGCCGATTGTGTTTCTGGCGTTCGCACTTCCAGGCTGCATCCGGCCGTTCGAGCCGATCAAACTCGAAACGATTGGCACGAACGAAGAAGCCTTTTTGATCCCGCTCGTCGGCGACGGGAAAGGTCAGACGTCGACCCAAACGGAAGAATATCTGACGAAGAACCTCGTGTACTCGAAACAGGTGAAGCTCCCTCAGCAGTGGGTGCAGAAGGGTTACGAATGGTTCGGCATGCCGAACGGCGGCTGGCGCGATGCGGCGATCCTTGTCAAAGTCGATAAGTCCCCCGTGACGCGCGAATGGACGGCCGATCCGAATTCCGGAACATCCAACCGGAACGAGGCCATCTGGGTGATGACGTCGGACCAGGTCGAATTTTCGACCGGCTGGACGTGCACGGCGCGCATCGCCTCCCGGGAAGACGCCGTCAAGTTCCTCCACAACTATCCGAACGGATCGCTGACGAAAGTCATGGACCAGGAAGTCCGTGCCCGCATTCAGACGGCATTCGGCCTGGAAGTGACCGATCAGCCGATGCAGAAATTGCGGCTCGAAGCGACGCCCCACCTGAGCAAGGTCGTGCAGGATGTCATGGAGTTTTTCCAGGAGCGCGGCGTGACGATCACCAACCTGGGGATCAGCGGCGGGTTCATCTACAAAGACGTGAAGGTGTCCGACAAGCTGGTGGAACTGTTCAACGCCGAGCAGGACCGGGCCGTCGCGGAAGCGAAAGCGGCGGCGCTGTTGACGCAGAAGAAAGCCGAGGCGGAAGGGATCAAGCAGGTTGCCGACGCCAAGGCGTATGAAATCGAGAAAGCGGCGGAGAACATGGAGATGTACGTCGCGCTCAAGCGGCTGGAACTCGAAAAGGAAAAAGTCCAGAAATGGACCGGTTCGTTCCCGACGTACTACCTGGGCCAAAGCGGCCTCGAAATGCTCCTGACCGTCCCGCAATCGGTGACGGGGAAGTAGCCCCGGGTTCGGTGCTTCTTCCTCTTGTCCCCTCGCCCCCGTTTCGGGGGGAGGGGGCGAGCGTCATTCGGGCCTTGGTTGCTCCGAATCTCTCAAGGGAACTGCGACATGCTGGTGCTGCACTTGTTCGCGGCCGCATTCGTTCTCGGCTGGGGCGTCGGACTTTTCGTCATGCGTGTTCTCGCCGTTTGGGGAGTCGGCGACGAAATCGCCGGAAATCTGGCCGTCATGGCTTGGTGGCTCGCCTCCATTTTGATCTTTGCTTTCGGGCAATTGCTGCCGGGCTTTGATCAGGACATCAAAAGGCCATCCAGCCGTCCGAGAGCCGAAGGCAAACTTGAAACTGCCGAATTGAGGATGGCATTCGTGTTCGGAATGGTGACCTGCATGGGAATCATGAACATCCCGCTCGATCGCTGGATCCAGGCACTCCTGGTGACGGGAATGGCGGCAGTCGGCGGCTGTATCGGACACATTTACAAATGCTGCGTGTATTCGCTGCGTGAACAAACGCCGGGTGCCACTGGCGGTCGCTTTGGGCCGCCAGTGTCTTCGATCCGGGCACACGAATACCATCATGGAAAGAAGTCCTTCGGCAGTCCATGAATCGTCGGCAAATCCGGGTCGATCAGTTCTCGATTCATGGCAAACCAGCGAGCACTGGACCACTTCCATTGGGTGGCCTCTGTGGTCAAGCCTCGTCGAACCGGGTTGTTGTGGATGTAGTCGATCGCGGCCAGCACGACGTGTTCCGTCGACAGATTTCGGTCGTAGCCCGGCCCCTCCTGCCAGTACCTGAAGGCGGTCTTTCCAGGACGTTCCTGAACCGTGAGCTGCTTCACCAGCGGACTCTGTGCCGTGATGAGCAACTGCTTGATGCGGACGGAATAGGGTTGCTTGACGGCCGACAGCAAATTGCTGATCTCCAGCGGCATCACCGTGGGGTAGACCAACAGGTGAACATGCTCCGGCATGAGCACGAAGGCGACCAGCCGAAACTGCCAACGCTCTATCGCCTTGTCGATCGACCGACACAGCATCTCCCGCCAGACATCATTGGTGAGCAAGGGCATCCGCCGATAGCACGAAAACGTCAGTTCGTGCAGATCGCCCGGTTCATGAACATGCCGAATCTGTTTGCGATGCCCGGTCATGGTGGATCGAGTATAACACGAAGACACTGGCGGCCCAAAGCGACCGCCAGTGGCACCCGCGCGCCCCGCGAACTTCCATCTTGCGGACATCGTCTGCATACTTGTCTCAGTAACGAAATCCATGGACGATGATTTCGGCCGATTCCCCCTGACAACTGACCACGGACCACTGACGCTTCCCATGCTCACCGTTCGCCTCCCTGACGGCTCTCAACACGAATTCCCCGACCACGCCACCGGGCTGGATGTGGCGAATAAAATCAGTCCCCGGCTGGGGTCGGCGGCGCTCGGCGTGCAGGTCGGGCCGACGATCTCCGACGTCATGCGGCCGCTCGCCGAACTCACCGCAGACCGGCCGATTCCCGTCAAGATTCTCACCGAGAAGGACCCTGAATCGCTTGGCATCCTCCGGCATTCGTGCGCCCACATCATGGCCCGCGCCGTGATGCGGCTGTTTCCCGGCGTCGAACTGGCGTTCGGACCGACGACCGGCCACGGGTTTTACTACGACATGGCGTTGTCGCACGGCATCAGCGAGGACGACTTTCCCCGCATCGAAGCCGAGATGGCGAAAATTATCGCCGCCGCGGAGCCGTTCGAACGGTTCGTCATCGACCGCCAAGAAGCCGTGGAACTTGTCTCGGGCATGTCGCAGAAGTTGAAGGCCGAGCACATTCAGACCGGGCTCGCCGAGCATCCGACCGTCAGCTTTTATCGCCAGGGAGAGTTCGTCGATCTCTGCCGAGGGCCGCACATTCCGGACGCCAAGCGGGTGAAGGCGTTCAAGCTGCTGTCCGTCGCCGGGGCTTATTGGAAGGGGGACGCCAGCAACCAGCAGTTGCAACGGCTCTACGGCACGGCGTGGTTCTCGCAGAAGGACCTCGACAATTACCTGGAACAGATGAACGAGGCCAAACGCCGCGATCACCGCGTGCTCGGCAAACAACTGAGCCTGTTCACGATCAGCCCGGTCGTCGGCAGCGGACTCATCTTGTGGATGCCGAAAGGGGCGACCGTCCGCGGCATCCTCGAAAACTTCATCAAAGAGAATTTGATGCAGCGCGGGTACTCGCCCGTCTACACGCCCCACATCGGCCGGCTGGAGTTGTACCGCACCAGCGGGCACTTCCCGTATTACCGCGATGCCCAGTTCCCGCCCATGTATTCCCGGCCCGCCGCCGGGGCGCTTGATCTCGCCCAGCACCGGTTGTCGCTCGGTGAGGTCGACGAGAAACACGAAACCGACTGGGTCAACTACTGCAAGACGGCCCATTTTGTCCCGCCGGGATACAGCGCAGCGAACTCGCAAGCGAAAAAATTGGACGCGGTGCATCTTTACGTCGTGGAACTGTTGAAGATGCTCGATGTCGATCTCCCGGCTTATGCCAAGGCGGCGAACACGGCGGAGCGTTCCGCGGCGCTGCTCAAGTGGCTGGAAGACCAGGAAGGCTTCCTCCTCAAGCCGATGAACTGCCCGCATCACATCCATATCTACAAGGCCGAACCGCGCTCGTATCGCGATCTGCCGGTCCGCCTGGCCGAGTTCGGGACCGTCTACCGCTACGAACAGACGGGCGAACTCAACGGCATGACACGAGTCCGCGGCTTCACCCAGGACGACGCCCACCTCTTCATGACGCCCGACCACGTCGAAGAAGAACTCCGCGCGAACATCGAACTCGTCCTCTACCAGTTCCGCACGCTGGGCCTGACCGACTTCCGCATCCGCATCGGACTGCGTGATCCCGAGAGCAACAAGTACGTCGGCTCGCCGGAATTGTGGGATCGAGCGGAAGCCACGTTAGTCGACGTCGTGAAAAATCTCGGCATGAATTACTCCGCGGAGAAAGGCGAAGCCGCGTTTTACGGCCCGAAGATCGATTTCGTCGTCCGGGACTGCATCGGCCGGGAATGGCAATTAGGAACCGTGCAGCTGGATTACAACCTGCCGGAGCGGTTCCAGTTGGAATACATCGGGGCCGACAATCAGCCGCATCGGCCGGTGATGATTCACCGGGCGCCGTTCGGGTCGATGGAACGGTTCATGGGCATTCTGATCGAGCATTTCGCCGGCGCATTTCCGCTCTGGCTGGCCCCGGAGCAAGTCCGCGTGATGGCGATCAGCGACAAGTTCGAGGACTACGCCCAACAGGTGGCGAAGCGGTTTCAGGCCGCGGGCTTCCGCGTGTCAGTCGACAGCCGCGGCACGAAGATCAATGCCAAAGTCCGCGACGCCCAGTTGGAACTGATCCCCTACATGTTGGTGGTCGGCGGCCGGGACCAGGAAAACGGCACCGTCGCCGTGCGAGACCGCCTCGACGGCGACCTCGGGGCGCTGACCATCGACGATGCGATCGCCAAGTTGAAAGCCGAAGTCGAGGAGAAACGACTGCGGAACATCAAACGCAGCAGTTTGCAGACCGCGGAATCGACGGGAGAGGCGTTTGAGTATTGAACTGATTGAGTGTTGAGGGTTTCTAAGTCGCTTGCGATTCGCGGTCGATCGGCGTCCCCCTATCATGCGTGACTGGGACTGGCTGAATGCGATGTACCTGGGGGCGTATGGCTTTGCGCTCGGGCCGTTGCTAGGGTTTGGCATTTATCGCCTGAGTCAATATCGCCTGCCCTGGCAAGTCCCGCTTGGCTTCGTGATTGAGCCGGTGGGAGCAGTGATCTTCGGAACGATTGCCGGTTCGATCATCGGCTTCCTCTGGGGTTTACTGGGCGAACAGATTCGTGACAGTCTTTTCGAAGCGTCGACATTTTTCGCCAAGAGATTTCGACACCACTCGAAACGGCAAACGGCGGAGTTTGAGGACGAAGTCGAAGCCGTCCAGAGTGCTGAACCCGACCGTGTGAGGATTGTCGAGTCGCAAATGAGCGTACTTCGAACGATTCCGCTGGCCGGCGATGAAGACGACGGGTTGTTGGGCGGAGAATCGCCTCAAGCGGCAGAGACGGTATCTTCAGTCGCCGAGCCGCAGAGTCCCGTGATGGATGTCCTTCCTTCCGTCGCCGAAGCTGCATCGTCAGAAGAGGAATCGCCGCCGCAGGATCAAGCCCTAGGTCCATGAATCCACTTTGCTTCTCAGTGATAGATCAGCAGAAGCCCCTCGCTCGCTCTGCGGGCGGGCGGAATAACCGTTACTGTCCGTAAACTCGCCCGGGACTTTGCCGATTTGGACCAGTTTGCGGAATGAACTTCATTGTCAGGGTCGATCGCGCGTCGATCCTCCTTGGAGGTAGGAAACCTCTCCCTCAAGGTCAGGGCCGTTGAGGCGAAGAAGGCGCTTGACAAAGCAATGATTATTGATATGTTGGAGGGTGAAGGGATTGCGGAATCTTCAGGAAGTTGGTGTTTTTCATGTGAAATCCGCGAATCCCTGTCTTAGAATGTCAGTACGACGAATTGATTCGGGCCGTTGTTTGACCAGCCGGAATTGGCCTGCCGAATGCACCACGATGCCGTCTGTCGCACCGACAGTGGTATCGTGCGCGAGTGATCCAACCCCAACGGAAACCGCTGAAGATCGCACCTTCCTTCGGTTTCACCTGCCTGTGAGGAGATCGCCATGACGTTGCGAGGATTTCTGAATCTGCCTGTGTTGGCTGGCGTGACGCTCGCCGCCGCGTTGAGCCTCGGCCTGATGTCCCCAGTTCAGGGGGCCGCTCCGAAAGGGCTGGGAGATCCCGGCGCATTGACCGGCCTGCGTGCCGAGCAAAACGCCGACGGCAAAGGCATCTCTCTCCGTGGCCGTGACGGCCGTCAGCAACTGGTCATCACAGGGGTCTATGCCAGCGGACAATTCCGGGACCATACGCGGAGCGTTCAATACACATCGGCTCCGGCCGGCATCGTGGCGATCGACGCCAACGGCCATGTGACTCCGGTTGCCGACGGAAAAGCCATCATCACGGCAGCCGGAACGGGCGGGATGAAGACCCAGATCCCGGTCGAAGTTCTGGGCCTGCAACAAGACATTCCGATCCACTTCGGCAACCAGGTGGTGCCGATCTTCACCAAGTTGAGCTGCAATAGCGGCGGATGCCACGGCAAGGCGAGCGGCCAGAACGGTTTCAAGCTGTCGCTTCTCGGGTTCTATCCGGACGAGGACTATGAATTCCTCGTCAAGGAAGGCCGTGGCCGGCGCGTGTTCCCGACGGCTCCGCATCAAAGCCTGCTGCTCTTGAAGCCGATCGGCCGTTCGCCCCACGGGGGCGGCAAGCGGATGGACGCGGAGAGCTATGAATACCGGCTGATTTACCGCTGGATCGAACAGGGGATGCCCGCCGGAAAGCCGGAAGATCCGACGGTCGTGGCGATCAAGTGCCTGCCGGAAGGCCGCATCATGGACCGTAAGTCGGACCAGCAAATCACGGTCACAGCGGTTTACAGCGACGGCAGCACCGAAGACGTCACGCGGATGGCACTGTTCGAGCCGAACGATCCCGAGATGGCCGAAGTCAACGTGACCGGGCTCGTCAAGACGCTGGATCTGTCGGGCGAAGTCGCCATTATGGCCCGCTACCAAGGGCAAGTCGCCACATTCCGTTCCACGATTCCTTTGGGCGCGGAAATCGCGCAGCGTCCCGTCGTGAAGAATTTCATCGACGAAGCGGTGTTCGGCAAGTTGGACGTGCTGGGAATCCCGGCGTCGCCGGTCTGCGATGACGCCACGTTCATGCGCCGCGTGCACATTGACATCACGGGCACGACGCCGACGCAGGCCGAAGTCGCCGCCTTCCTGGCCGACGCGAATCCGGCCAAGCGTGATGCCCTGGTGGATCGTCTGCTCGAAACCACGGCTTATGCCGACCTGTTCGCGAACAAGTGGAACATGGTGCTGCGGAATCGTCGTCGCGGGACCGACCTGCAGAACACGACTTATGGGTTTCATCAGTGGATCTGGGACAGCGTTTACACCAACAAACCCTACAATCAGTTCGTGAGCGAGATTCTCACGGCGACGGGCGACCCGGCCGAGAACCCGCCGGTCGTCTGGTATCGCGAAGTCGACCAGACGAACGAGCAGGTGGAAGACCTGGCCCAATTGTTCCTCGGCTTGCGCATTCAATGTGCGCGGTGCCATCACCACCCATTTGAAAGATGGAGCCAGGACGATTACTTCGGCCTCGCCGCGTTTTTCAGCCGCGTCGGGAAGAAGAACCTGATCAATGGCAACGCCCAGATGCGCGACCGGCGCGTGGTGCACCTCGACAATCAAGGTCCGCCGCAGGCCCGGAACGACCGCAGCGGCAAGATGCTGGCCCCGACGCCGCTCGGCGGAAAAGCCCTGGAACTGACGGCGGAAGATGATCCCCGCAAGCAGTTGGCGGAATGGATGTCGAGCCCAGCCAATCCGTTCATGGCGAAGTCGGTGGTCAACCGGTATTGGAAGCACTTCTTCAGCCGCGGAATCGTCGAACCGGAAGACGACATGCGGGAAACGAACCCGCCGACCAATCCGGCGCTGCTCGAAAACCTGGCGAAGAACTTCGTTGAGTCGAAGTACGACCTAAAGCAGCTCGTCCGCACGATCTGTAAGTCGACGACCTATCAGCTCAGTTCGCTGCCGAATGAGTACAACCTGAAAGACAAGCAGAACTTCTCCCGGTACTATCCAAAGCGGCTCTCTGCGGAAGTGCTGTATGACGCTTTCCACCAGGTAACGGCGACGACGCAGGCATACTCCGGCCTGCCGGCTGGCACGACGTCGATGCAGATCCCTGATCCGACGATGGCCCAGAACGTCTACTTCCTGAAGGTGTTCGGCCAACCGCAGGCCGATACGGCGTGCGAATGCGAACGGTCGCAGGAAGCCAACTTGGCGCAGAGTCTGCACCTGTTGAACAGCAACGAAGTGCAGGGGAAAATCGCCGCGGGGAACGCGCGGCCGGCTCTCCTCGCCGCCGACAAGGAGCATGACGATGCTTCGAAGATCAAGGAACTCTACCGCTGGGTTTATTCCCGCGAACCGGATGCCGAGGAACTTCAGATCGCCTTGAGTCACCTGGAAAAGCACAAGGACAATTTGAAGCTTGCCTACGAGGACATCACGTGGGCGCTGGTGAACACGAAGGAATTCCTGTTCAATCACTGAGAATCGTTGCCGCCGGTCCGGACGCGGGCTGCCCTGCGTCCGGACGTCGAAGATTTTTCGGCTTCCCTGTTTCGGGAGGCACCCCGGACGGCTACACTGGATGGCGTTGGTTTGACGGAACGGAACTGAAGCGCTGGGCGGCCGGGTCGGAAAAGCCCGGAAGAATGACGGCGGCTCTCAATTCCATTCCGTCGCTCCGCTGCCTGATGATGTCGATCTGAAAACCCGAGGAACTTCGCCAGCACGGCGTTGTTCCGTCATCCCGCCGTTAACTGCGTGACGCGCTCTCCCCGCCCGCGTCGTCCTCGCCCGCAAACATTCCGACTCGCCGGATTTTTGGCCGTGGAAGGAAACCTCATGTCGATACGATTTTCCTCTTGCCGGTTGCCTCGCCTGTGCCTTGCGATGGCGTTCTGTTGTCTCGTCCCGTCCGCGGCACGCGCCCAGTTGCCGCAAACCCGAATCTTTTCGGTTTTTCCCCTCGGCGGACAAGCGGGTCAGTCCTTTGACCTGACTCTGACCAGTGGAACAGACCTGGAGGATGTCTCCCGGTTGCTCTTCACGCATCCCGGCATCACGGCGGCGCCGAAGGTGCAGGACGTGAACGGCAAAAAAGTTCCGGTGCTCAACACGTTCACGGTGACCATCGCCGGCAATGTTCCGGTCGGCCGGTATGAAGTGCGCGCGGTCGGATTCTTCGGCATCAGCAATCCGCGGGCGTTTCAGGTCGGAGCACGGGCCGAACTCCTGGAGATTGAGCCGAACAATACAGACTTGACGGCGCAAGCGATCGCCGTCGAACAGACCGTCAACGGAAAAATGAACGGCGCTGCCGACATCGATTGGTACAAGTTCGCCGGCAAAGCCGGACAGAGACTCTTAGGCGAACTCTACGCCCAGCGGCTGGATTCGAAGTTCGACGGCAAACTGGAACTCTACGATCTGCAGAAACGCCGCCTGGGAACGGCCCATTACAATATCCAGCGCGATCCGCTGCTCGATGTCACCCTGCCCGCCGACGGTGAATACCTGATCAAAGTGACCGATTTTGTCTACGGCGGCGGCGAAGAGTTTAGCTATCGGCTCACGCTCACCACCGGGCCGCATCTCGACTTTGTTCTGCCCCCCGCCGGAGTGCCCGGAACAAACGGCCCCTTTACTCTCTATGGCCGCAACCTGCCGGGCGGACAACCGTCGGAGTTCACGTCGCAGGGTAAGCCGCTGCAAAAACTCACGGTGAACATTGCCGTACCGAATGATCCGACGCAGTTGGACGCCCAGGTTCCGCTCGATTCGTTTTCCAGCGGGGCCGACGGGTTCGCCTACGCCTTCACCGGTCCGACAGGTGTCTCAAACTCGGTGCTGCTGTCGTTCGCGGGCAGCCCGGTGACAATGGAAAAGGAACCCAACAACGACCCGTCAAAGGGCCAGGCCATCACCGTGCCCGGGGAGTTCTCCGGCCAGTTTCAGACGCAGGGCGATGTCGATTATTTCGTGTTCGATGCCAAGGCCAAGGACGCGTATTGGGTGGAGGTTCGGGGCCACAGCCTGGGCAACGGAACCGATCCCTACTTCACGATCGACCGGATCGTGGTGGATGACAAAGGCAAAGAAACTCTGCAGCGAGTCGTTGCTGCGGACGACGATATCTCCAACCCGTTGCCGATCATTTTCGAGACCATTAATAACGACGCTTCCATCAAGTTCACAGCGCCGGCCGACGGGAAATATCGGCTTGCCGTTCGTGATCGGTCTTCGGCCAGCCGTGGTGATGCCGCCTTGATTTACCGCTTGACGGTCCTCAAGGAGCGGCCGGATTTTCGCGCGGTCGCCGTGGCAAACGCTCCTCTGGCTCCGGCCATCCGCCAGGGGATGACCTGGTCCGCTGGACTGCGCCGGGGAGACCAGGTGGCAATCCAGGTGGGCGTGATTCGCCGCGACGGCTTTACCGGCCCGGTCCAGATTTCCGCCGAAGGATTGCCGCCGGGCGTGACGTGCCGCGACATCAGCATCGGCGCTGCACCGTCAAGCGGGCTCCTGGTGTTCGCCGCGTCGGAGGATGCTCCGGCATGGGCCGGCACGGTCAAGCTGACCAGCAAGGCGATCCTGGAAGACCCGGCTCTGGTCGAGGCGCAGGCCGCAGCCGTTGCGGGGCTTAAGCCCGCGCAGGACGCATTCGCCGCTGCGGACAAGGCGGTTGCCAAGCCCGCGGACGATTTGAAGGCGGCCAACGAGGCATTGGCGGCCGCGAAAAAAGAACTCGATGCCAAGAAAGACGATGAAGGCCTGAAGAAAAAGGTCGCTGATGCGGAAGCCAAGCTGACCGCGGCGACCGCGGCACATAAGACAGTCGCCGATGCCCGCACGGCCGCGGAACAGAAAGCGAAAGACGCCGAGACCGCTATCGCCCAGGCGAAACAGGCTGTCGTGGCCTCGCGCAAGGAAATCGTGCGTCCCGTGCGGTTCGGCACCGTGTTGTACAACGGCCAGCCGAACATCCCCGGCCCGGCCCGCATCAGCCAGGCGATCGAACTGTCGGTGATTGAAGAGCCGGCACCGTTTGAACTGCTGACGGACGTGCATCGGGTCGAGGCGAATCACAATCGCCAGATTCTGGTCCCGGTGAAAGTGATCCGCCGTGCCGGTTTCGATAATGCCGTGACGATGACGTTCGTCGGCCAGCCGGCCAACGTGCAAGTCGAAAACAAACCGATCCCGAAGGAGAAGGCGGAGGAAGTCTACCGGGTCTTCGTGCCGCCGAACGCTCCTGTCGGAACGTACGTGATGTACCTTTCCGGTCAGCAGCAGGTATCGTATCGAAAGAACCCAGCCAAGGCCGATCGGGCCAAGGCAGACTTGATGGAAGCGGAAAAAGCCCTTGCCGCTGCCGCCGAAGGATTGAAGACAGCGAATACGGCCCGAGATGCCGCCGTGAAGAAGGGTCAAGACACAACCGCCGCGTTGAAAACCGCGACCGATGCGAAGACGGCCGCGGACAAGGCGTTCGCCGATGCCCAGACCGCGGAAAAGGCCGCCGAGCAGGGAGTGAAAGACGCCGGTGCCAACGTGGACGCCAAAGCCGCCGCCGAAAAGAAACTGGCAGATGCGAAAGCAGTGACGGCAAAGGCGAAAGAAACGGCTGAGACAACGGAGAAGGCCCGTGTCGAGGCCGATAAAGTCGCCAAGGAAGCCGACGCCGGGAAAACGAAAGCGGAAGCCGACGCCAAGCTGGCCGACGACAAGAACAAGGCTGCCGCCGCGTTCAAGACTCAGGCCGAGCAGCTCTCCAAACAGGCCGATGATGCGTCGAAGCCGGCGAACATCAATTACCTGCCGACGACGACGCCGATCGTACTGACGATCAAGACGGCCCCGTTCACCGTTGCCGCAGCGCCGGCCGAGAGCGGAAACGTGAAGAAGGGGGGCAAGAACGAGGTGAAGGTCACGATCACCCGGCAGAACGGCTTTACCGGCCCCGCGACAATCACGTTGCCGTTGCCGCCTGGCGTCACGGGAGTCAAAGCCGACGCCGTGACGATTCCGGCGGATAAGAATGAAGGCGTCCTGGTGATCGACGCGGCCGGCGATGCTCCGGAAGCTCAGTTGGCGAATATGGTGGTCCGCGTTTCGGCGGCATTTGACGGCGAAGCCGCTGTCGACGCGCCGGTGACGCTGAAGGTGATTCCGTAAAGAAAAGAATTGCGAATTGTGAGATTGAAAATGGAAGATTGATGATCCTCAATCTTCCATCAAAATCAAAACAGATTTTTTCGGGGGGAAGATCATGCGGAAGATCGGTCAAGCTGCGGTACTATTGGGTTCGCTGTTGATCACGTCGGACGGATTGCGTGCTCAAGAGAAAGCCGCCGCCGGGAAAATCGAGCCGGCGGCTGTCAACCTGGGCCGTCCGGTCGACTTCGTGAAAGACATTCAGCCGATCCTGGATGACAAATGCGTGGCGTGCCACAACGTCGCCATTGCCGAAAGCCGGCTGATCCTGGAAGACGTCCCCAGCATTCTCAAAGGGGGCAAGCGCGGCCCGGCCGTGATGGCGAAAAATCCCGACAAGAGTCTCCTCTTTCTGGTCGCGGCCCGCGGCCAACAGCCGGCGATGCCGCCGCTGCCGAACAAGGTTTCCGCGTCCGCCGTGACGCCTATGGAACTCGGCCTGATCAAGCAGTGGATCACGGAAGGAGCCGTCGGCAGCATGGGCAACACCGGCCCGGCCGTCGTGTTTCAGGCTGTGCCGACCACGATGAATTCCATCTACAGCGTGGCGATGTCTCCCTGGTCGCGGTTCGCTGTCTGCGGCCGCGCGAACCAACTTGACGTGTATGACGTCCTCACAGGCGAGCATGTTCAACGGCTCGTCGACCCGGCCCTTGCGGCGATCAAATCCAAAGACCAGCCGATGTACCCTTTGGGCGCCGCCCATCAGGATTTCGTCCACGCGCTGGCCTACAGCCCAACTGCCGACCTGTTCGCGTCCGCCGGGTATCGCGAAGTGAAACTCTGGCAGCGCGGCCAGAACGTGCAGTTGAAGAAATTCGCGGTCGAGAACCCCCCGACGGCGACGGCCGTGTCACCCGACGGCAAACTGCTCGCCGTCGCCCAGCCCGACAACAGCATCCGCCTGATCGCTCTCCCGGCAGCAACGCCGCTGAAATCGCTCGCCGGTCACACGGCTCCGGTCACGGCGCTGCAGTTCTCGGCGGACAACGCGAAAGTCTTCTCCGCGTCGAAAGACAAGACGGCCCGCATCTTTACGGTGGCCGACGGAATGCAGGCCGACATCCTGACGACAGCGACGGAAATTCTGTCGTTGACGCAGAACGCCGACGGCAAGCTGCTGGTCACCGGACATCAAGACAACCTGATCCGCTCGTGGAATGTGCCGTTCGATAAGCCGACCGCCGACGCCCCGGTCAAGCCGGTGAAGGAATTTCCGGGCAGCGGCGGACCGGTGACGGCGCTGGCGCTGCTTGCGCCGGGTACGCATTTCATTTCGGCGGGAGCCGACGGCCAATGGCGGCAGTGGGACTTGACCAGCGGCGCAGTCGTTCGGGCCGTGAATCATGGCGGGCCGATCACGTCGTTGTCTGTCCGTCCCGACGGCAAGGTTGTCGCGACGGCAGGCGCGAACATCGGCAAGCTCTTCACGATTGAAGGCCAGCCCGCCGGCGAGATCAAAGGCTCCATCGCCGCGCAGCGCAAAGTCGTCGTGATGACGGAAGAAGACGCCGTCGCCAAGGGCCGGGTCGCTCTCCTGGATGCCTCTTTCAAGGCGGCGGACAAGAACCTGATGGAGCGGGTCGAGGCGGCAAAGAAAGCCGTCGAGCAGAAAGAAGCGATGGAGAAGGCCCTCGTCGAAGTCAAGGCGAAGGAAACAACCGCCTTGGCCGCCCGTGATGAAGCTCAGAAAAAGCTCGACGGAGACGCCAACAACGACGGCCTGAAGAAGGCCAAAGCAGACGCCGACACGGCGCTGACTGCCGCGACCGATGCCACAAAGAAGGCCCAGGATGCCGTGGAAAACGCTGTGAAGGCCATTGCCCAGACGGTGAAGGCCCAGCAGACGGCCGACGAACAGCAGAAGGCGGCCAAAGCCGCATTCGACGCTGAAACCGCACTCGGAAAACAGGCCGAAGAGCGCTTGAATGCGGCGAAGGCGGAGCTCCCGATGGCCGAAAAGCCGATCAAGCATGTCGCGTTCTCTCCGGACGGCAAACTGCTGGCTGCCTCGGGCGACGACGGCGTGATCCGGCTCTTCGATCCAAAAGCCGGGAAGCCGCTCGAAGAACTTGTCGGTCAGGCGGCCGCGACAAATACGCTGGTCTTCGGACCGGAACGGGTGCTGGTCTCGATCGCCGATGATAAGAACGTCACGCTGTGGGATTCCAATCCTCCCTGGCAACTCGCCGGCGTGCTGGGACCGAAGCCGGAAGCCCCGCTCGACGTCGCTCCGTCGCCGTTCGTCAGCCGGGTCCTCAGCCTTGCCTTTAGTCCGAACGGCAAACTGCTGGCTACCGGCGGCGGCGATCCGTCGCGCAGCGGCGAACTCATGCTCTGGAACATGGAGAATAAAACGTTTCTCAAGGCGTTCCCCGATGCACACAGCGATACCGTGTTCAGCATCGATTTCTCCTACGACGGCAAGCAGCTCGCTACCGGCGCCGCGGACAAGTTCGTCAAGGTGCACGACGTCGAATCGGGCAAGCTCGTCCGGTCGTTCGAAGGCCACACGCACCATGTTCTCGGCGTGACGTTCAAGGCGGACGGCAGCCGCGTCGCCAGTGCCGGGGCCGACAACGCCATCAAGGTCTGGAACATGGAGACCGGCGAACAGTTCCGCACGATTGCCAACTACACCAAGCAAGTGACGAGCATCACCTACATCGGCGTCACCGACAACATGATCTCCGGCTCGGGAGACAAAACGATTAAGGCCCATCGCTCGAACGACGGCGGCAACTACCGCAACTTCGCCGGCCCGACCGACTTCGTCTACGCCGTCGGCTGCAGCCGCGATGAAGCCATCGCCGTCGGCGGCGGCGAAGACGGCGTCCTCCGCGTCTGGAACGCCCAGAACGCCCAGGAACTCTTCAAGTTCGAGCCGCCCAAACCCCCGGGCAGCGAAACGGCCCAGGCGGCCGCGAAGTAGTTTGCAATGCCGCGGTCGGCCGCCGCGGTTGATTTGCGTGCGTGACCACAAACGAAATCTCAAATAACCCCGCCTCATCAGCGGGGTTTTCTTTTGTACACGGCAACGCAAGAATACCTGCCTGACGAATACCCGCAGGAGGATCTCATGCCGGCCGAGACACCGAATCAGCTTTTCTTCGGCGACAATTTGAACGTCTTAAGAGAGTCGATCGCCGACGAATCGGTTGACCTGATCTATCTCGACCCGCCGTTCAATTCGCAGCGAGATTACAACCTGCTGTTCAAGTCGCCGAAAGGGAAGCAGAGCGAAGCACAGGTCACAGCGTTCAAAGATTCCTGGCACTAGGGCGAACAAGCAGAACGCGAGTTCGACGAACTGCTTCACCAGCCGAATACGGATGTCGCCTCCCTGATGACGGCCATCCGAAAATTCCTCGGGCAGAGCGACATCATGGCCTATATCACCATGATGGCCAACCGACTGCTCGAATTGCACCGCGTTCTGAAGCCCACGGGGTCCCTTTACCTGCATTGCGACCCGACCGCTTCGCACTACCTCAAAATATTGCTGGATAGTGTGTTTGGTAAAGAAGGCTTCAAATCGGAAATCAATTGGCGCAGATCGTCTGCCCACAACGATGCGGCCCAAGGACGCAAACAACCCGGAAACGTGAGAGATTTACTCCTGTTTTATTGCAAATCTTCTCGTTGGACCTGGAATTGGATTTATGCGCCGTACACGCCGGAGTACCTCGAATCGGAGTACCGTCACCAGACGCCGGAGGGCCGCTTTTTCAAAGAGACTGATCCGACGGCGAACAAGCCGGGGGGGATGTCAGCTATGAATGGCGAGTAAAACGAAGGCTCGGGAGAAAATGCCGGTGGGAAGCCGATTTCACGGACGAACATCTCTCTCCGCGAGAGGGTTTCGAATACCTTGGCGTGCATCCCTATCAGGGAAGATTTTGGGCATACTCCCTCCAGAATATGATCGAATTTGCGAAAGCAGGAAAACTGCGGCATCGTGAGACGGGAATGCCGCGAATCATGCAGTTCGCTGACGAAATGCCAGGTGTGCCGCTCCAAAACGACTGGCAAGATATACCGCCGGCGCTGGGTGCAGAGAGCCTCGGCTATCCCACGCAAAAACCGCTCGCCTTGTTGGAACGGATCGTCTCCGCCAGCAGCAACGAAGGCGACGTCGTTCTCGATCCGTTCTGCGGCTGCGGCACTGCCGTTCATGCGGCTCAGAAGTTGAATCGGCGATGGATTGGGATCGACATCACGCATCTAGCCATCTCGCTGATCGAAAAACGCCTGAAAGATGCGTTTGGGAAACAGTGCAAGTTTGAAGTCCACGGTACACCGAAAGACCCGGACGCCGCGGCGGACCTCGCAGCCCGCGACAAGTATCAGTTCCAATGGTGGGCCGTGTCGCTGATCGACGCACAGCCGTACCAAGGGAAGAAAAAAGGAGCCGACGGCGGAATCGACGGCATCAAGTTCTTTTACGATGTCCATGACGAGGAAGCCCGCAAGCTGATCGTCAGCGTGAAGGGCGGGCAACTCAAGGCGGATGACGTGCGGGCCTTGAATCACGTCCGGGAACGCGAGGGGGCGGAAATCGGGATTCTTCTCTCGCTCCACGAACCGACGGCCAAGATGAAGTCGGACGCCGCCTCGGTGGGGATCTTCACCAGTGAAGCCGGCAAGAAGTTCCCTAGCAGCCCGTGGTGAAAGTCCGATTGCGGTTGACGATCGCAAAAAATGCGCT
>CAYMAO010000061.1:0-22680 GCA_964388415.1 uncultured Planctomycetaceae bacterium
TCGGCGGCGTGCGGTTGATTTCGTCGGCCAGCAGGATGTTCGTGAAGACCGGGCCTTCGACGAAGCGAAATTCGCGGCGGCCGGCATCGGTCTCGTCGAGCACGTTGGTGCCGGTGATGTCCGACGGCATCAGGTCGGGCGTGAATTGAATCCTGCGAAAATGGACGTCGAGAATCTGGGCGATCGTGGAAACGATCAGCGTTTTCGCCAGGCCGGGGACGCCGACCAGGAGGCAATGTCCGCCGGTGAAAATCGCGGCGAGGATCTGTTCGATGACGGCGGTCTGGCCGATGATGACCTTGTGCAGCTCATCGGTCATCAGCTCGCGATGCTTGCGGAACTTGTCGAGGAAGTCGTCGAAGTCGCGTTTTTCAGCAGGCAATGTCACTCTCCCGGCGTGGGGCGTTTTGCAAAGCTGGTGTTCATCAAAGCATGTCCGCCGAAGATGTCAACGCCGCGGCCCGGAGGGAACGCTGCCGGGCGCATCCGCCGGTTGGTGGTCTGAAAGCCTGTCGATCTCCAGGAAGGTGAGATGTCGTCTTCAGCCCGGAGGGCGTTAGATCCTAGCCCAGTGCGTGAGCACTGGGGAAAGGGAATCATGAAAACTCCAGCCCGTGAGGGCGAAAGAGATTGTGCTGCCCCTGCCGGGGCTGCGGCTCAGCCGACTGCTCGTTCTTTCTGATGCCCTCCGGGCTAGTAACAATTCGGTCTGAGATCGATAGGGATATCCCATAGGACCACCAAACAACGGATGCACACACGAATCGGAGCGGAGGTTCTTCTCTGCAACCATGTATGGCGACTCAAGTTCCGGTGATGAAGTGTGAGGAAAAACTCTTGGAATTGTCCTTGAAAAAACAAAGGGGATGAGTATTATCGAGAAAGACGGGCCGGTGATGCTGCACGGAGGCGGACAGCGGCCCGTCGTCATCCTTTCCACAAATTTCCTTAGATTCCTGCAGGCCGTCGGTCAGGTTCTGATTCCCTGACGTGACGGTCTCCTGAGATATTCCCTTTCGCGTCTTCGAACAGAATTCTTGTTTCCGAACTTTTCTGGGAGTCAGTCATGGAGAAGTCCGCGGTGTTCGACCGGCGGTCCCGACCAAATCGGGGTTTCACACTGATTGAGCTGCTGGTGGTGATTGCGATTATCGCCATCCTGATTGCGCTGTTGTTGCCCGCCGTGCAGCAGGCGCGGGAGGCGGCGCGTCGGACGCAGTGCAAGAACCACATGAAGCAGTTGGGCCTGGCGCTGCACAACTACCATGACTCGGCTCTGCGGTTTCCGTCGGCGGGTTACTTCGGCACCTGGGACGGGGCCGGCTTTCAGCCGCGCAACTTCACCTGGCTCACCATGGTGTTGCCGTTTGTCGACCAGTCGCCGCTGTACAACCAGATTGATTTTCAAAAACCGGCCTATGGCCAGGTTCCCAATCACATTGACAAGCAGTTGTCGGTGATTACGTGTCCTTCGGATAACGGCGGGCTGAACGGGAACGACAATATCGCAGTGACCAGCTATTCCGCCTCGCTTGGTTATGGGGACGACGGTCTGACGCCGACGACGCAGCGCGGGATGTTCATGCTGTATTCTCACTCGAACATGCGCGACATCACCGACGGGACTTCGAACACGGTCGCAGTGGCCGAGACGAGCCAGGTCGGCTTTACCGGACTATTGGGGACCTGCGGCAGCGGGAAGTTGCGGACGAACGGCTCAGCGCCCTACGCACCCCATGCCGCGTTTCTGGCACTGTCCTTCGACCCGTCGCTGGCCTCTGGAAACGGGTTTTATTACAACGGCAGCGGGGCGGTCTACAAACATCCGGACGGCTCAGCCGTGTCCGGATTTTTCCGGCACCCGTCGCCCAATCCCAACCGGGTGCTTGGGCCGTGGTTCGGCTATGCGGGAGGCTGGAACGCGGAGAGTCAGTCCAATGCGAATACCGCCCTGTACGGCGCCAGCAGCGTTCATACGGGCGGCGGTCATATCTTGATGGCTGATGGGACAGTGCGTTTCCTGCAGTCGAACATCAGTTACAGCGTCTGGGCCGCGCTGAATACCCATCATGGCGGTGAATTGTTGAGCGAGTTCTGATCGTTCTGCGGGGCAGTCTGGTTCGCGGAAAATCCAGCTCCTGGGAGAATTTCACAGGGGCTGGATTTGTTTGTGTCGTGCCCCTATTGCCAGGCGGTTCACGTTCGGAGTTGCATCTATGGAGCGGTTGGATTCTTTTCGCCATCGACTTGGTCCGTGCTGCCTGGCCCTGGGAGCTGCACTGCTCCTGATGGGCTTCCTGGCAGGCTGCGGGGGAAGCAAGGGGCCGAAGAAGGAAGTCGCCCATCCGATCAAGGCCACGCTGACGCTCGACGGCCAGCCGTTCGGCCCGCTGTTTCTCATGCTCCATTCCACCAAGTTGAATGGCCCGATGATCGCCGGGATGGCAGACGAAAAAGGCAACGTAAAGTTCACGACGAACAAGCCCGGCGACGGCGCCCCGGCCGGCGAGTACAAGCTGGTCGTTTTTCAAGACCCGAAGAGCCGCGCCGTCAAAGCGGTGCCCGATGCCTATCGGGAGGCCAACATGTCTCCGACAACGGTCAACGTCGAGGCGAAGAAAAACGAACTGACGTTTGCCATTGAATCGGTCAAGGTTGTCCCGGCCGGGGGGAAGAAAACGGGGAGATAACGGAGACGCTTGCGAAGAGGGTCCCGGCGTCGCCGACGCCGGGCTTTGGCGAACCTGGTCGCGCTGATCAGCTTTGCGCGGGGTGCGCGGACACGGTACACGGAACCGGGCCAGTCGACGGGCGGCTTCCTTGCAGGAGCCGGCGGATCCTGGAAAACCAGCGGATCGACGGCGGCGCCGCGTAACCCATCCGGTCATTGACGGAACCCATCACCCAGTCGGAAACGAGCAGCGTCGGATAGGAAAGGGACTTCCATCGCTGGTCCACGCCGGTTTGATCTTGAAACGCGCTGCCCCGCCCTTCCTCCATGGCCATCACGGCCCGTTGATCTGGGCCGAACTCCTTGCCGAGCGCGCTGAGCAGCGGTTGGAAGGCGTCTTCCTTCTTTGTGAACTGCTCAAAGACCAGCCAGAAACTCCGGATTTTCCCGGAGAGATGCCAGTTCAGGAGATTGTGATACTGGCGGCTCCACGCCGTGCTGACCTTGACCTGCTCGGGCGAGGGAAACGTCCGTAGCCAGCGCCCACCCTGATGAAAGGCGGTAAACTGGCTGGACAGCGTATCCAGACCGTGCCGGGCGAGAAACACGAAGATCGCGTCGGGAAACAGTCGGGCGAGAAACTCGATCACGCGGTCGTCGGCTCCGTAACGGATTTCCTTGAACCCCCAGTGGTGGTTCTCCCCCATCACGGGGTGGTGGAAGAATCTGCGCACGTGATCGCGAAACACGGTGCGGGCGTCGTCCTCGGACACCAGGTTCGTCCAGGCCTGCCAGTTCGCGGGATTCTTCCTCGGCAGCAAGTCTGCCGAGGAGCGGAGCGCCGAGACGCTGGTTTCAGCAAAAACCGCATTGGCGCCGGCGGGGGCTTCCATGAGGCGGAAATAGGAGTCCGAGAGTTCCTTCAGAAATCCGCGATGCTCGCCCCAGAGGGTGATGTCTTCGTAGCTGTTGAGCAGGCGCTGCACCAGCGTGGAGCCAGAACGCCCCGCGCTGAGCAGAAAAATCGGCGCTGACATATTGGTCTTGCATCTCCGCAAACCATCGGGTTGGTTCGATCAGTGTTCGGCGTAAGCCAGTTGTTCTTCGTCGATCCATTCGTCCTCGTCGAACTCGTCGATCGGCCCGTGTTTCGCGGGCAGGCAGGTCAGCTTCAGCGTCGCCAAGGCGATGACGCCGATGTAGTAGGGCGTCTCCAGACGTTCGATGGTCACGAAGAGGGCCGCCACGAAAAAACCGACGACGGACGCAATGCTTATGCAGGCATAGTTCCTGAGCACGGGGTCTTGGCTGTTCGGATAGAATTGCCCCGCACGGGTGAAATAAATCCGGTAGAGGTGATACATCGGGTGCAGATAGTACAGCAACAGGAAAATCAATCCGGGGATGCCCATTTCCGCGGCGGTCTGCAGCCACAAATTGTGGGCTTCCTTGCCTTCCTCCCAGCCGAACCGCGATGAGACCGTGGGGAAATGGTCCGGCCCGATGCCGAGCAAGGGCTCTTCCGCGATGATCACCAGGCAGTTCCCCCACAGGTCGAACCGGCTTTGCGCGGACGCATCCCGGACATCCTTCGAGGCGAAAATCGTGTTGAACCGCTCCATGACGCTGCCGCCGGCGCCGACCCCGACGACAATCAACAGGAGCATCGTCATCAAGAGCGTGTGCTTCTGCTTGGGGATCAGGTAGAACAGCACCACTCCCGAGATGAGCAGTTCCAGCATGGCGCCGCGCGAATACGTCAACATCACGGTATGGCCGATCAAGGCGGTCGAGATCAGCGCCAATCCTCGCACCCAGAGCTTGCCGTTCGCGAGAACATAGCCCATGCAGAACGTAATCGTCATGACCAGGGAAACGCCGAACACCGCGCGACCCATGCCGCCGTAACCGGCCAAAGGCATGTTGATCCGGGTGGTGAAGTAATAGTCGTTCATGTAATACGCCAGCACGGTCTGGGCGATCAGAATCGTCCAGGCGACGACTTGCAGGTCCCGGAGGGTGCGAATCGACGTAATCCCGACAATGCAGGCGAAGACGACTTTGGCGTTCCTGAGCAGAAAGTCTTCGGTGAGATTTTGGGCATCGGCATTGAAGCTGGAGATGTAGGCCCAGCCCAGGTAACTCACGAAGGCCAGCAACCCCCACCAGGACCGGCCCAGCCGCCAGTCGCCCCCCAGGTGCAGCACCCAGCCGATCGCCATGCCGATGGCAGCGACCAGGCTTGTCCGGTCGCTGGAAGGCAACGCCCAACTCCAGAGGTATTGAGGTCTCAGCACGGCAAGAGCCGCATAGACCGCGAATCCGTGCGCGGGCCGAAAGAGCGAGCCGATTAAAGCCCAGCCCAGCAATCCATAGGTGATTACGATCCCGATCATCGAGTCTTCTCATCCCAGGATTCAGGCCGTCCAGACGCAACCGCGCGCGTCCCTGGAGTTCAGGATCATTGCCGTGACGGAACCGCCGAACGGACCCTGCCAGCACGGTGCAATGCCGTCAGGAATTCCCTGCGCGAATTCTCCTGCCGCCCGCGAAATTCCAGTAGATTTGAGGATAGCGTGAATCGGCTTCCCGCCGCAAGCGGAGAGTTCCTTACTGGGGGTCATGGCGTCATGGCGTCCGCAGGTAACGGTCGAACCATTCCAGGTTGCGTTCCATGCAGTCGAGAAGCAGCCGGGGTTCTTCGATGCCGTGCGGCGTGCGGGGATAAATCACCATCTCCGTCGTGCAGCCCTGGCGTTTCAGAGCGTTGTACAATTCCTGGCCCTGCGACAACGGCACCCGTTCGTCCCGTTCGCCGTGCTGGATCAGCGTCGGCGCGCGAACCCCTTTGACATGGAACATCGGCGAGTGCTTCCGGTACGTTTCCAGGTCATCCCAGAATTCGCCCCGGAAATAATCGGGCAGGAATCCCGGGATGTCGGCCGTTCCCGTGAAGCTGACCAGGTTCGTCACGCCCGCCCCGACGGAGGCGGCTCGAAACCGGTTCGTCTGCGTGATGATCCAGGACGTCATGTAGCCGCCGTAACTCCAGCCCATCACGCCCATCCGGTCGGCATCGGCAATTCCGAGTTGGATGACGTGATCGACGCCGGCCATGATATCGCGGTAATCGCCGCCGCCCCAATCGTTGTAATTCGCGTACCGGAATTTCGCCCCGTAGCCGCTGCTGCCGCGGACATTGGCCCGGAGCACCGCATAGCCGCGTTCGGCGAAGGCGGCGATCGGATAATTCCCGGCCGATCCGTCAAACTGCTGCGTGAACACTCCCATCGGTCCGCCATGAATGACAACCAGCAGGGGATACCGTTTGCCCGGAACAGATTCCTTCGGATACGTGAGCAGGCCCTCGATTTCCAGGTCGTCGGATTTCCAGCGAATAACGTCCGTCCGCGGCGGCATCGGCCAGACGCTGGTCTCACTTCGGAGCGACACAACGGCATCCTGGATATGACTGACGGTCCGAATCTTCCACGGGGCAATCGCCGTCACAACGGCTTCCGGCGGCCGATTCAACGCTTCCCAACTGAAGCCCAGATGCGTCCGGCGCGAATTCAGGAAGACGCCGCCCAGCGACATGCCCTGAAATCTCGCGGGGGAATGAGTCTGTGCGCCCAACTCGGACGGCAAACCTTGCAGCGGCATGGCCATCAGTTTCAGGCTCGTGCCGTGCATTTCGGTGTAATACAGCCGGTTGCCATCCGCCGCCCAGCCGATGAGTTCCGAATAGCGGCCGAAATCATCGTGCGTGTCGGCCAGCAACTTCGGGGAGCCGCCGGCTGCCGGGATGACCGCGAGCCGTCTGCGGCCGGCCCATGTCGGCGGGTCATCGCTGACCACATAGGCGATCTGCGTTCCGTCGGGTGAAAAGCAGGGAGTTGATTCGCTCGCTTCGGTCTGCGCCAACGGCCGGATTTCCGCCGACGAGACATCGATCACCGCCAGTTGGGACGTCGTCCAGTGTTCGGCCACGGGAGACTTCGTGTGGGCCAACACGATCCGGCGGCCGTCCGGCGACCAGTCGAACGGCGGCCGGCCGGACCGGAACAATTCGCCGCCGACGTTCATCTCCGCCGGCGTGAGCGGCTTCGGCTCGCGCTGCACGGTGGGCGGGGACGTCATCGGGACGACATACAGGCGATGCTTCTTGATGTTCTGATCGACGATGCGGACATCGTGTTTGGCGCGTTTGGCGGCCTCCTCGGAGGGGGTGATCGGGTCCAGGGCGGTGAAGGCGAGCGACCTGCCGTCGGGCGCCCATTTGAACGAACTGACTTCGGCCTTGATGTCGGTCAGGAGAAACGCCTCGCCGCCGTCGGACGGAATGAGCCAGACATTCTTTGTGCCTGAGCGTGCGGAAATAAACGCCAGCCAATTTCCGTCGGGCGACCATTGCGGGTCGTCGCACGACTTTTCGCCCTGCGTGAGCTGGCGGGTGCGGTTCCCGTCGGGTGTCGTTCGATGAATGTGCGTGACGAATTCGCTGGAGGAATCGTTCATCACCGCAGTGCGGACGGCGAACGCCGTGTGCTGTCCATCGGGCGACACCTGCACGCTGCCGATGCGCTGGATGCGCATCATCAACTCGGGCGTCCAACGGTCGTCGGCCAACGATGCGGTCACGGACACTGCGGTCATGATCAGCAGTCCTCTGAAAATGGGCGTCATCAGCGATGGAACGATCATGGCAAATTCCTTGAAGCGGCATCGCCTCCCGGCGAACTCTGGAACGTCCGGTTGAGGATAACGATCTTCGTTCGCGCCGGGAATCATCGGCTGGCCGACTTTCGATTCGGCGCAGGCGGCATTCCGAATTGCCGCGACCCTTGATCCGCGCCGGCAACCCGTGCATCCTGTGGAGATGAATCCTCCGCAGTCCCTGGTGTCGCGCGACGAGTTGTCGGCTCAACAACTGAGCCGCGTGCAGCGGCTGCTGGCCGCGATTTTGCCGCGGAACCGGTTTTGGCAAGCGAAATTCGCCGCCGCGGGAGTCGTAACAGGCGATCTCCGCACGCTGGAAGACGTCTCCCGCTTGCCGATGACCACGAAAGAGGAACTCGCCGCCGATCAAGCGGCGCAACCGCCCTATGGCACGAATCTCACGTTCGAGCCGGCGAAGTATTCGCGATTGCACCAGACGTCGGGCACGACCACGGGTGTTCCCTTGCGCTGGCTGGACACCGCCGAAAGCTGGGCCTGGATGATCGGCTGCTGGACGCAAATCTATCAGTTGATGGGCCTGGAACCGGCCGACCGGTTGTGTTTCCCGTTTTCATTCGGGCCGTTCCTTGGCTTCTGGGCCGGGTTTGAAGGGGCGCTCCTGCAGGGGAATCTGTGTCTTGCCGCCGGCGGGATGAGCAGCGAGGCACGGTTGAAACTGATCGACGACAATCAAGTCACGATCCTGGGATGCACGCCCACTTACGCCTTGCGCTTGGCCGACGCCGCCGCATCACAAGGCCTGATCCTCGCCGCCAACACCGTGCGGGCCGTCCTGGTCGCCGGCGAGCCGGGAGGCAACATCCCGGCGACCCGGGACCGCATCACTCAGGCATGGGGCGCGCGGGTGTTCGATCACTGGGGCATGACGGAGATCGGCCCTTTGGCGAGCGAAGCCGAAGACGATCCCGGACATCTGACGGTGCTCGAATCCGAATGCCTGGCGGAAATCGTCGATCCAGAGACCGGGCGGCCGGTGTCGCCGGGCGGCATCGGAGAACTGGTCGTCACGAATTTTGGCCGCGTCGGCTCGCCCGTCATTCGCTACCGGACCGGCGACCTGGTTCAGGCGGAAACATCGGCTCATCCGTCGGGCCGCACCTGGCTGCGTCTCAGGGGCGGCATTCTCGGCCGTGTCGATGACATGCTGATCATCCGCGGGAACAACGTGTTCCCGGCCAGCATCGAGTCGGTCATTCGGGAATTCGCCGAGATCACGGAATTCCGGCTCGTGGTCCGTCAGCAGCGCGCGATGCAGCATCTGCGGATTGAAATCGAACCGGCGCCGAATCTTGGCGAATCATCCCTGCAAGACGTGATCACGCGCCTGCAGCGCGTCATCAAGGACCGGCTGAACTTCCAGGCGGAGATCACGGCGGTCGCAGCCGGCGCGCTCCCCCGTTTTGAAATGAAATCTCGCCGGATTGTGAGAGAATAACCCTGCCCCGCTTGCGGGTTCGCCTGCGATTGTTTTACGCTCCATCCCCTCCCCGAGGCCATTTACCTAAAGGACCCCGCTATGCTTCGCCCCTGGATTGCTCTCTGGACTGCCGTCGCCGTCATGACGTCTCCCGTGTTGGCCATCGACGATTATACCCTTGGCCCGGATTCGCAGGTGAAAGACGGTGTTCCGAAGGGCAAATTGGTGGACGGCACCTGGGTCAGCGACAAGGTCTATCCCGGGACCGAACGGAAATACCTCGTCTACACGCCGGCTCAATACGACGGCTCGAAGCCGGCCGCGCTGATGGTCTTTCAAGACGGCGAAAGCTATGCGAAGGTCGACGGCCAATTCCGCGTCCCAGTGGTGTTCGACAATTTAATTGCCGCGAAGCAGATGCCCGTCACGATTGGCATCTTCCTCAATCCGGGGAACATTCCTCCCAGCGAGAAAGACGCCAAGCCGCGCAGCAATCGCAGTTTTGAATACGATTCGCTCGGAGATCAGTACGCGAAGTTTCTGATCGACGAAGTGCTGCCGGGGCTTGCCGCCAAGCATGATCTGAAAATTACCGATAATCCGGATCAGCGGGCGATCTGCGGCATCAGTTCCGGCGGGATTTGCGCCTGGACGGTCGCCTGGGAGCGGCCCGATTCCTTCCGCAAGGTCCTCAGCCACATCGGCAGTTTCACCAACATCCGCGGCGGGCACGTCTATCCGGCCCTCATCCGCAAGACCGAGAAAAAGCCGTTGCGAGTCTTCCTGCAGGAAGGCTCGAACGATTTGGACAACCTGCACGGCAACTGGCCGCTCGCCAACCAGGAGATGGCCGCCGCTCTGAAGTTCGCTAAATACGACTACGACTTCGTGATGGGCGACGGCGCGCATTCCGGCAAACACGGCGGCGCGATCCTGCCGGATTCCCTGCGCTGGCTGTGGCGAGAATAACAGTTCTTCTATCAACGCAAAGGCGCAAAGATCGCCAAGTCCTGGACATCTTCGTCGACGCGCGAGACGAATCCAGCAGGAAACTGATTCTCTGAACCCTTCGCGATCCTTTGCGCCTTTGCGTTGAAATGCTTTCCCATGCGTGTTTCCTTCCTCATTCCCGTCTACAACGAGGCCGAAAGCCTCCGGGAACTCCATGGGCAGATTGTCGCGGCGGTTAAGGCGCTGCCGGGGAATCAAGTGCGGTGCGAGAACTTGGAAACGCCCACTGTCCCTTCGCCCATGGAACCGGATATCACGCCGGAGCCCGAAGACCCCACGATCTATCGGCTGTCTCCTCCGAGCGCCGAACGCCGAACGCCGAACGCCCCGCTCAACCCTCACCCCTCACCCCTCAACCCTCAACCCGTCGACGCCGAGATCATTTTCATCGACGACGGCTCGACCGATGATTCCTGGGCCGTGATTCAAGGACTGGCCGAGCAACACGACGAAACTTCGGGCATTCGTTTTCGCAGAAACTTCGGCAAGGCGGCGGCGCTGGCGGCCGGGTTTCAGGCGATGACGGGCGACGTCGTCATGACGCTGGACGCCGACCTGCAGGACGACCCTGCCGAACTCGGCAAGTTCCTGCAGAAGCTCGGTTCGCGATATGACGTCGTCAACGGCTGGAAGGAACGCCGGCTCGATCCCTGGCACAAAGTCTATCCGAGCAAAGTCTTCAACTGGCTGGTCGGCGCGCTGACCGGCCTGCAACTTCACGATCACAACTGCGGCTTGAAAGTGTTTCGAACCGAAGTGGCGAAGGAACTCCGGCTGTACGGCGAATTACATCGGTTCATTCCGGTGCTGGCCCATGCGCGGGGATTTCGCGTGACGGAACTGCCGGTGCAGCATCGCCCCCGGCAATTCGGGCAGTCAAAGTACGGCTTCCGGCGCTTCGCCCGCGGGTTTCTCGACCTGCTGACCGTCACGTTTCTCACCAGTTACGGCCAGCGCCCCCAGCATGTGCTTGGCGGCGTCGGCCTGGTGTTTCTCGGCGCGGGCCTCTCCGGGATGGGCTACCTCGCGCTGGCCTGGCTCTGCATGAACGTGATTCCGGTGTTCACGCCGACCCCCATCGGCACCCGGCCGCTCCTGACGTACTCCATCGCCGCCACGCTGCTCGGCGGCCAGGCTTTGACGCTGGGCCTCCTGGCCGAGATGATCGTGCATCATTCGACGCGCGACCAGGACCGTTACTGCATCGCCGAGCGAACGACGAAACCTTAGCGACGCTTCGAAGAAGCGTGGTGTGATTTACCCGAAATCGTCCCGGCGTCGCCGACGCCGGGCTTTGGGGGGAATCTGGACGCGCCGCGAATTGGCGGGGCGGGGATGATCCTGTTCGCCACAATTCGTGGCGCTTCGAGAGCCCGTCAAAGCCCGGCGTCGGCGACGCCGGGACCATGTTCGCGAGCGCAATCCCTTATTACGCTCGGCATCACTTGTCGCTCAAGGCATCCAGCGCCACGACGATCACCTCGCCGGGTTCCTGCTTCCGAGCAGGCCCCTTTTTCGCCGGCAACACCTGAACGACCGGCATGTGATCGGTCGCTGCATCATCCCACCCCGTGACAATTCGCGTCTCCGCCGGCGTCGTCCACCGGCCGCGCAAGGAGATGCGCGTTTTGGGCGCCGGCCGGCTTTCGGCGGAATCGTCATCCAACACCAGCGCGACGAGCGGCAACTTGAAAACGGCACCCTGGCGTTCTAGTTCCAGAATGAGTTCCGACGATTTTCGGACGATCGTTACGCGCGGCTTCTTTGCGGGAGTTCTTGAATCTGCAAGATTCAAGAACGGTTTGGTCGACTTGCCGGCCAAGCTCAGGGGCTTCGTTTCCGATTCTTCGATCGGGTCGGAATAGCCCCCTTCCGGCATTTCTCCGTCCTCGTACTGATTTTGCTGCGACCCGCCCGGTTCACACTTCAGACAGGCGCACATGAGCAGCTTGTAATCGGCGGAATTCCTGGCGGAGATATAGATCGAATACTTACCGCAGTCCGGTCGGCAAGCGATCTTGATTTTCGCCGCGCGGAGCACAGCGCAATTCGTCCAGTAGACCCGAAAATAAAGATGATCGTCCGCGACGTTGATGATCTCTGAAAAGCGGATCGAGCACAGCGCGCCGTTGACGACGATTGAACCATGTCCCCGTCGCGGCACGCCTTGTATCGCCGGGAATAGGATGATGATTCCACCCGAACCATAATAAACAGCTCGACAATCTTTCGGGCAACCGCAATAACAATGATGAGGAGGTTTGTGGGAGATCTGAGGATACGGAACCGAGATCCCACTGAGTTGACACGGATTGTGGCAGACCGAATGGTGATGGTGCGGGTAGCACCAGTCGTGATGATGCCAATGGTAATGGCAGTGATGATGAAAGTACGGCTGGCAGCTATAAGAATGCGGCCAATACCAGCAATTCGCCTGCACCGGTTCGTTCCAAGCGGACAGACACACCATGGCCAACGCGACGGAGAACAGAACACGCTTCATTTGTAGGGGCTCCTCAGATGAAGTTCGCTGTAGTTCGGTACGAATGTACCAAGTGTTCAAATTCTACAATCACGAATAAATGGACGCAATGGAATGAATGGGTAAGATGAATTGATTATGTCGATTTAGAATAATTTAGAGGACTGCGTCCTCTGCGACGGATCCTGCTCACCCCATCTTCACCACCAACTCCATGGAAAACGGCGTCAAACTGCGCACTTGACCATCATGGTCAATGACGTAGGTATCCTCGATCCGGCAGCCGAAGCCCTTGTCCGGGTAGTAGAGGCCCGGTTCCACGGTGATGATTGTGCCGGGTTCCAGTTCCAGCCCGGCATCGGAGAAGGTGGGGCAGCCTGGGGATTCGTGGATGTCCAGGCCGAGGCCGTGCCCCAGGCTGTGGATGTAGCCCGAGTGCTTCGTCGGGTCTTGGCGGACGGTCGGATGGCCCAGCGATTCAAAGACGTCGCACGCCGTCTGCTGCAATTGAAACGTCCGCTGGCCGACGCGCATCTGCTCGACGACTTTCCAAAAACATTGCTCGACATGGCTGTACGCTTTTTGCACCTCCGGCGGGGCGTATCCCAGGCACCAGGTGCGGGTCATGTCGTGGTAATACCCGGCGGGTCGGCGGGGGAAGATGTCGAAGATCAGCGATTTCCCCAGCTGCACGGCGTCGTCCGGGTTGCCGTGATTGTGCGGCACGCCGGCATCCCGGCCCTGCGAGAAGATGATGTCTCCGGCATGTTCGAGATCATAGTCGAGCAGGAACTTGCGGATCTGGCGTTTGACGTCGCGGATCGTCAGCGGCGAGCCGTCGGATTTCTGCAGCGTTTCGTTCTTCACCGCGTGCGATTGCAGAAACTTCTGCGTCGCGCCGACCACGGCGCAGGTCGCCCGGCCGGCGTCGGCCATTTTCTCCAGTTCGTCGGCGTCTTTCGTCTCGCGGGCCTGCTGAATGACGTCGCGGTACCCCTCGGCGAGAATCACCAGCCCCGGGACCTGCTTGGCCAACTCTTGCAGCAGGGCCATCGTCGGGCCGAAGTCGGCGATGCCGTAAAACGCGACGCGGCCGGTGACGCCCAGGTCGACGAACATCCTTCGGTGCAATTCGACGCGGGCGGCGAACGGATCGGTGAATTGCGTCTGAATTTCCTTGAGATTCCAGCGGGTGTTCTCGACGAGATCCAGCCCGGTTTTCGCGGCGTCGTCCCGTTCCATGATGCCGTGAATCAGCTTCGGCGTTTTTCCCCGCTTCTTAATCACCAGCCCGATGATGTGGTGCCCTTTGGTGAAATAGTTGAACGCGGCGTTCACGGTCCCAAGGCCGTCGGGGCCGAAGATCACGAGTTGATCGATGTTCTTTTCGGTCATCAGGCGGTCGAGGTCGGTTTTCATTTGTGTTTCCCGTTTTCGTTTACGATTAGCGGATTATTGAAATGAGCGTCGGTGCGCCGATGGTCGGCTAAGCGCAAGCGAGTTATGTGCGCGTCAAGATTTCGTCCATGAGGCTCACGGGGCGGAATGCGTCCGGGATGCGGCCCAGGTTTCGATGCGCGATCAGTTCGGCGACGATGCTGATGGCGATTTCCGGGACGGTCTGCGAACCGATGTCGAAACCCAGCGGAGCATGTACGGCGCGCAGCGCTTCCGGCGAAATGCGTTCTTGCAGCAGGTCTTCGAAGATCATCCGGATTTTCCTGCGGCTGCCGATAAGGCCGACATATCGGGCCGGCGTTTCGGCGAGGTGGTACAGCGCCTCTTCATCATGGTTGTGGCCGCGGGTGACGATCAGGCAGTAGGTGTCGGAATCGATCTCCAGGCCCGACAGCACCTGGTCGATCGGTCCGACGATCAGCCGCTTGGCGTGGGGAAAGCGGCTGACATTGCAGTATTCCTCGCGGTCATCGACGACCCAGACGTCGAAGTCCACGGCCGCGGCAAGCTCCGCCGTCTTCTGGCCGACATGCCCGGCACCGACGATGATCAACCGGCAGCGCTTGAGATGCGGCAGAAACGACAGGCCGGCCGTGACGTAAGGGCGCGGACGGTCGGACAGCGGCCGCAGATGGGACGCGAGAGAGGCGGGAGGCGCGGCGCTTCCTCGAAACGCAAGCGTGGTGCCGTGATCGTCGATCAAAAAACGGTCGGCGAGATGTCCGCCGGATAGTTCGGCGTCGATCACCACGACTTCCGTGCAGGCGCGGTCGGTCAGAAACGCATCGATCAAGGCGCGGTAGTAGGTCTGGTCGTCGCCGGTCCGAATCGGGTCGACGAGCATTTTCATCCGTCCGCCGCAGATGAGGCCGTCGTCCCAGCCGTAGTCGCTGTCGAGTTGAAACGTAAGGAGGTCGGCCGATCCGTGATCGAGGAGCTGCAGCGCGCGGCGTTTGACTTCGGCTTCGACGCAGCCGCCGCCGAGCGTGCCGACTTGCGAGCCGTCGGGAAAGACGATCATCGCCGCGCCGGATTTCTGGGGCGTCGACCCGCGGGTTTCGACGAGCGCCGTGTAACATGCCGGCCGGCCGGTACGAAGAATTTGATCAAGCTGTGTTAAAATGTGCTGCATTCCGACGATCGCTTGCGCTGAGCCGGTTCACCGGCGTGAAATGAATGACTGGCTGGACTGCGAATCGTAACGAAAACCGTTCAATCGTCGTCGATCAACTCCTGCAATAATTGCTGCGTTGCGATGAGTTCGCGGGCGAAGCCGGCGACAATGTCCGGCTTCTCGCCGCCCGGAAGGACTTCCCAGGTGTAGGTTTCTACTTCGAGGTGCGGGGCGTAATCGAGCCTTTTGACAGCCGCCAGGGCGCGGATCAGGTCAGGCCGCGTCGTCTGCAACGGGCCGAGCGATTCCCTGTCGACCGGCACGTGAAAATGAATCCGCCATGTGTCGGCATTTTGAAATTCGGCGGGCGGCTGTGCACACAACGCCGCATCGAGATCGAGCTGGTGCACAACCTTCCCGGTTGAGGAGCGGGCAAACGTCTGGTGCAGATAGCGCGGCTCGGCATACCGGGCCAGCGCGGCCATTGCTTCGGGATGCTGGCCCGGCCGAGAGACTTCGATCGCGCTGGTAATGTGGACTTTATTGATGCGGATGCCGGCCGCGGTCAGCGCCTGGATCGACTGGACGACATCTTCAAACTCCACCGACTGATGACACACGTCGTAACAGACGCCGAGATGCTCCTGGACGGCGTCACGGGCAAGGTCGGTATCGGCGTGTGAGCGAAGCTGCTGAAAAAACCGGATGGTTTCCGGCGTCGTCTCTAGAACGCAGCAGGGTTCGGGTTCAATCGCCAGGCGGATGATACGGCCGGTTTTCTGACGAAGAGCGGCCAGTTCCAGTGACGTGCGGATGAGCTGTGCCGAGCAATTCGCCATAAAATCGGGTGCCTGGGCGAGCGGCTTGAAGCCCAATGGGACCGTTGAGATGCTGCCTTCCGCGTTCGGGGGCAGCACGGACGCCAGAATGTCGGCACAGGCGAGCGTGTACTCGCGGCGGGCGTCTTGCGTCCAGTCGGGGAGATAGACCTGTTCCTTCACGCGGTCGCTGTGGAAGTTGCCGTAGGGAAATGCATTCAGCGTGTAACACGACAACTTGAACTGCCGCAGACAGTCGACGAGAGCGCGGCGCGGCGCACCGTCGGCCAGTAATTCGTCGATGACCGGCCGGGCCAGCCACAATCCGGCGGCCAGCGGGCGGCCGAATTTCGCGGCGATGGGCGCCGAATACCGGGACAACCCGTCCAGGATCGCGGCGGCCGACAAGCCGGGATGGACGTTGGTGCAATAGCTTAACGGGAGGGGGCTGAAGGCCATCGGTTCCGGGGGGATTGTTTCGAGGGGAATGGTCCGGGGTGCAGGGGATCATCATAACATCCCTGCCGGGATGCCACCACGGTTTGGAATTTTCTCCGGCACAGAAACCTCTCGGCGCGTTGGGGGTTCAATCTCAGAAGGACGGCCTCTTTTTCGGCTCTGGCTTGACATTTTTCCGTCCAACGGCGGGAATAGGCAATGACTTGGCATGCGCAGCGCGATGGATTCCGTATTGTTTGACGAGAAACGTGGCGACGACATCGACCCCCACGCCGAAAAGCCCCGACTCCGGGTATCTCCACGATCCCGAAGTGCAGTTGATGCTGCGCGCCAAGGAAGGGGACGACACGGCGTTTTCGCAACTGGTCTCGGCGTACCAGGATCGGCTGGTCAACATTTTCTACCACATGATGCAAAGCCAGGACGTTGCCGAAGATTTGACACAAGACGTTTTTTTGCGCATTTACCGCGCCCGCCGGGGTTATGTGCCGACGGCGCGATTTTCCACGTGGCTGTTTCGAATCGCAAACAACCTGGCCAGCAATTCGCGGAGGGATAAAGGCCGCCGCAAGGAAGTGACGCTGGCCGGCTCGGAATCGGGGCCGTTGGGGTCTCGGCCGCAGGAACAACTGGCGACGGAAAAATCCGCCTTGATGCCGACCCGGCAACTCGACAAGCACGAAATGCAGGGCATCGTGCAGCGGGCGATGGCGGAGTTGAACGATCGGCAACGTCTGGCCGTGCTGCTGCACAAGTATGAGGACATGAGTTACGAAGACATCAGCGATGCGATGGAGATGTCGACCGCCGCGGTGAAATCGCTGCTGTCGCGGGCCCGGGAAAATCTCCGCGTGGCGCTGGAACCGTATATGCAGATAGGCAGATAAGATTTCGGTTGGGAAGGGGCCGAACGGGTCGGCTGATTGTCTTATGGAAAAAGTTTCTCGACTGACGCAGGACCAACGCGAGAACCTGGTCGCCTATCTCGACGGCGAACTGGAAGAGGCGCCGTCGCAGGAAATCGAAAAGATTCTCGCCCGCAGCGACGTGGCCCGCCACGAGGTCGAGGCGTTGTCGCGCGCCTGGGAAATGCTCGATCTGCTGCCCCATTCCAAGGCATCGAGCGAGTTCACCGACAAGACGATGGCGACGCTCAAGCTGGAGGAAGTTCCGCTCAACATCACCGAGCAGCCGTGGTTCGCATACGTCCGCCGGGGATCGGTGGCGACGGTCTGGCTGGCGGTGATTGCCGCGTCGGGCATCGTCGGGTTTCTGGCCACATGGCAGTGGTATCCCAACCCGAATCGCGACTTGCTGGAAGCCTTGCCGGTCGTGAAACAGCTCGACGTTTATGCGGAAATCGAAAGCAAGGAATTCCTGGACGCCTTGCGGACCAGCGGCCTGTTCGAGGGAGGCGATGATGCATCCGCACTACCGTAACCTCGCGACTCTTCTCGCCGTCCTGCTGGCGGTCTGGGCGCCGTCGCGCGCCTCCGCCGGGCTGTCTTCCGCAGAACTGGCGAAGCGAAGCCAGGAAGTTGAACAGATGACGGCCATCGATCGAGACCGTTTGCAGCGCAACTGGAAGACGTTTGCGACTCTTCCTGAGAATCGCAAGCAGCATTTTCGTCAATTGCATCAGCAGCTTGAAGACGACCGCAAGACGGGCGGCGGCCAGTTGATTCAAACATTGCAGACGTATGCGCTCTGGCTGCAGACGCTCACTCCCGGTCAACGGGCCGATTTGCGCGACGCCAAAGATCCGGCGCAGAAACTGGAACTCGTCAAGAAGTTCAAAGAGGAGCAGGATCGGCGGCAAGAGAGCCGCGCACTCGATGAACCGGCATTCCGTCCCAGCCAGTTCCGCGATCCGTCCCTGCTCGGCAAAAGGCCCCGGCAAGGGGGGAAACCTTTGGAGCCGCACGAGGTGCGCGCGGCGATTCAGGCGTTGGCCGGCGAATTGTCGCGTCGCGACCGTGAGGAACTGGACGCCCTGGACAAGGTCCGCGACAAGTGGGCCTATAATCGCCGCGTGCTGGAACGCAGCATTCAGCAGGCGGACGGCCTGCGCGACTGGCCCACGCGTCAGCAGCAGCACGCGATCGGAGGGGCGATCAAGGCGTCCGAGCAGGCAGATCGTCTCGAAAAGATCGAGGCGGAGGGGCTGCGGCGGATGATGTTCGCGAAGTTGATCCTGAACAACCTGAACCAGGATCTGGCCAGCGATGCCGCGCCGTTTTTGCCGAAAAAAGGCGAGCTGGAAGACATCTTTCAGGGTCTGGATCACACCGAGCGCGAGCAACTGATGCAATTGCCGGTCGAGGAGATGACGCACGCTTTGCTGCAAAAGTTTCTCAGTCAAAACCGCGATCCGGCGTTCCTGGAATTCACGAAGCAGCGGAGAGAGTTCCAGGAGTTTTCCCGGAGGCTGTTCCGCGAAGCCGCCTGGGGTGACGGGCGCATGGGAGGTCCGCCTGGCGGCGGCGATCGTCCGCCCCCGTTCCGTCCCGGCGGACCGCCGCCACGGGGACCGGAGGAGGACGGCGGACCGGATCGCCCTCCGCGCGACCGCGGCGGACGGCCCAGACCGCCGGGGCGTCCGAACGACTAGCGCCGGGCATCGGTGATTCCGGTGCCGTATCCTTGCAAATCCGCCGGCCCATCCCTCATAGTCAGAAAATTCTCGTCGCGCCGGGCTTCCCCCGGGACGTCGTCTCACCTCGAACGATCACACAGCAAGGTGCACCATGCGGGTTCGCTTCACGGCGCTCATCGTCTGCAGTTTCCTGACCTTCGGCTTCGATCGGTTGCCGGCGGCCGACCGGCTGACATTTCCTGACGTCTGGCCCGGCACGCAGAAATTGAATCTCGATCAGCCCTTGGACGAGTTCATGGTGGACGGCATCGACCGTTTCGCGCTTCGGGAAATTGAACAGGCCGTGGACGCGCGGGTCGGCTTCTGGAAGCGCGACGCCAGCAGCCAGAAGGCCTACGAGACCAGCCTGGCGCCCTATCGGGCCAAGCTCCGGGAATACATCGGCGCGGTCGATCCTCGCGTACCGGGACGCGGGCTGGAAGACCTGACCCTCACGAATTTGACCGGCCTGGTCGAACCCGGCAGCCGCCTTGATGATCCCGAGTCGGGCGATCTGTATTCCATCTCGCCGTGCCGCTGGCAAGTGCTGGAGGGCGTGACGGCGGAGGGGCTGATCCTGCGTCCGGCGGAGGACGAGATCGTCGGCCTGGTGATCGCGATTCCCGATGCGGCCTGGACGCCGGAAGAATTCTGCGGCGCCGATCCCGATAAGCCCGAAGCGACCCCGCTCCCCCGCATGTTGGCCGAGCAGGGCTTCCTGGTGATCATTCCGATGCTGATCAGCCGCGAGACGACGTTTTCCGGCAACCCGGCGATCGCCATGACCAACCAGACGCATCGCGAATGGGTTTATCGTTCGGCATTTGAAGTGGGCCGGCACGTCATCGGTTATGAAGTGCAGAAGGTGCTCGCCGCGGTGGATGCGATGGAAAGGTTCAACGAGGAACTGGGCGCCGATTTGCCGATCTGCGTGGCTGGCGTCGGAGAAGGGGGCCTCTTGGCGCTGTACAGCGCGGCGCTCGATCCGCGGATCGAGGCGACGATTGTCAGCGGATACTTCCAGCCGCGCGAAGGCGTCTGGCAGGAACCGATTGAACGCAATGTCTGGCGGCTGCTGACTCAGTACGGCGACGCGGAATTGGCCGGCATGGTAGCTCCCCGGGCGCTGATCATCGAAGCCTGCACGGTTCCGGAAATCACGACGCCGTTGCCGGCTGCCGAGGGTCGCCGCGGCGGGGCCGCTCCCGGCGCGATCAAGACGGCCGATCCTGCCGTTGTCGAGCGGGAATATCAAAAGGCACAAAAGCTCTATGAAGACGTCGCCGCGGGTGATGCCATTCACTTCGTTTCCAGCGACCAGGGGACCGGTCCGGCCGGCAGCCGGAGGGCGCTGACCCGGCTTTATGAAGTGCTGGAACTCGAGCCTTTGCCGGATGAAGAGACGGAACCGTTGAAGGTCGACGTGATGGCGGACACATCGGAACGCCAGCGCAGGCAAGTTCAAGAACTGGTCGAGTTCACGCAGAAGAAGCTCCACTTGAGCTACAAGGTCCGCGACAAACTCTGGAACGCCGCCGATCGGAGTTCCGTCGACAACTACGTTCAGTCGGCGGAGAAACTCCGGAAGTGGGTGATGGACGAATTGATCGGCACGCTGCCCGATCCGTCGATCGCCCCCGACCCCCGCACGCGGAAAATTCTCGATGAGCCGGAATACGCCGGCTATGAAGTGATGCTTGACGTCTATCCCGACGTCATCGCCGGCGGCATATTGCTCCTGCCGAAAGACCTCAAAGACGACGAGCGCCGGCCGGTCGTTGTTTGCCAGCACGGGCTGGAGGGCGTGCCGATGGACACCATCACCGGGCCGGGTTCCCCCGGATATCCGCCGTACAAGGCGTTCAGCGCGGAACTCGCGAAGCGCGGGTTCATCGTGTATGCCCCGCAGAATCCCTATCGCGGGAAAGACCGGTTCCGCACATTGCAGCGGAAGTCGAACCCGATGGGCCGCTCGCTGTTCAGCTACATCATTCCGCAGCACCAGGTGACGGTGAACTGGCTCGCCGGCCTGCCGTTCGTCGATCCCGAACGGATCGCGTTTTACGGACTGTCCTACGGCGGGAAAACGGCCGTTCGCGTCCCGCCGATGGTGAAGAATTACTGCCTGTCCATTTGCTCGGCCGACTTCAACGAATGGGTGTCCAAGAACGCGTCGGTCGATTTTCCGAACAGCTACGTCTTCACCGGCGAGTACGAAATCTTCGAGTGGAACATGGCCCACGTCGCCAATTATGCGGAGTTGTCGTATCTCATGACGCCTCGGCCGTTCATGGTGGAACGCGGCCACGACGACGGCGTCGGCCTGGATGAATGGGTCGCCTGGGAATATGCCAAAGTCCGCCGGCATTACACGAAACTCGGCTTAGCCGACAAAACCGAGATCGAATTCTTCGACGGCCCGCACACGATCAATGGCAAGGCTACCTACGATTTCCTGCACCGGCACCTGAGCTGGCCGAAGAAGTAGTCCATGTCGGCGCAAGTTCCGCCGCGTACGAAGTGAGAGCCGGCTTCGCCCGCGGCTCAACGATCAACAACCACGACGGGCCAAACTCCCGCCGAGTGCTGCCATCGGCAGAAACGATGCCAGGCCGATCACTGCGAACCAGGCCGGGTGTGGGATCATCAGCAACATCGACACGCCGGCCAGCAACTGGATCGAACCGATCACCCAAGCCGGCCAGAATTTCCGCTCTGGCCCCCACCGCACCGCGACGAACGCGCCGCAGAAACTGCCCGTGGCCCAGGCAAGCAGCACGACGAGAAACGCACCGACCGGCATCTCGGCCATCAGTTTCCGCAGGTCTTCCGGGCGATGAGGATCCAGCCCTTCGGGTGCCGGGAACAGCATCATGTTGAGCGATTCGATCAATCCGGTCGCTACGAATGCCGCGAACAGGCCCAGCACGATGGTCAGCGTGCGTTTCAGCCAGCGCGGCATGGTCGCGGCCCATCTTTCTCGGCGACATTCGGAGCCTGGCTTTGCATCTTCCGGCCTGATGGAAAAAGAAAACCGTCTCCGGCAGGATACCGAAGACGGTTTCACGTTTCGACGGAATGCCGCCTGCCCGTTACCACCCGCACCCGCAGGTGCTGGCATACTGCGGATAGTTGTAGAACCCGCCGTAGACGTAGGGCGTCGAGACGATCGGCGTCGAGATCACCGGGGCCGCGGCGTAGACGCTGCCGTACGACGGTGCATAAACGGCACCGTAACCCAGGCCGTAGCCCCCGCCGTAATAGCCCGTGGTATACAGCCCGCCGTATGAGTACGGATACCCGAACGTCCGGTAACTGGGATACGAATAATAGGCCGACCGGTAATATCCGACCGGCTGGGTGTAATACGGCCGATAGCCGACAGACAGATACGGCGAATAGCCCGCATACGGCGAGTAACCGCTGTAGGCATAACGCGGCGCGTATCCCCCGCCGTAGTAGCCGTAACTGCGGTATCCACTATACCCGCCGTAGCCGACGCCGTATCCGCGATAGCCGTAGCTCACGCCGCCATAATGTCTGTGAGACACGGGCGTGACATTCATCGGCTGCGACACGGAATGATGCACGGCAGGTTGCACCGAAAACGGTTCACCAGCCTGGCACGATGCCGCCGCGAAACCGGCCGCGATCAGGCCGCAAAAACACGCGGCCAAAGCCCCACTTCGAATGAAAAACATGTGTTCGCCTCCCCGGGTGATGTGCCCGCATCATACGGACGAACTCGCGCGTCGTGCTGTCTCCATCGTAGGGGCGCATTCCAGGCGGCGTCAACCATGACTCTCTTGCGGATTCGAAAGGGTGCGGCCACGAATCCTGGCGGGGTTAAGTTTTGGCGGGGCTGGGGGTTTGCC
>CAYMAO010000062.1:0-21670 GCA_964388415.1 uncultured Planctomycetaceae bacterium
GAATCTTCAGCACGTCAAGAATCTTTTGGGCATTGTGAACTAGGCCGGGGCCGTGAGGCACAGACAGGACTGTTTTCGCCGCAAGTCCCTGGGGGAGAAAATAATTCCGGGCGGGACAGACATTTCTGTCTGTCCGATTTCACTTGCGACAGGCCGTTCATGGCGATTCGCTGGCCGCTTTTCCCGATTCGCCCATTTCTCCCGGCGGACGCGGGCCGTGGAACTGGTAGTACGTGCATTCGATCCGGCCGTTGTAGAGTTTTCGTCTCCGGTCGGACTGGCGGCGGAACAGGCGTTCAAATCCGGGGTGAGACGTCAGCACGTAGATCGACCAGGTGTCGAACGCCGCAAAGGCGTCGGCCATGTCGTCGTAGATGGCTTCCGCCGAGGCCGCATCGCCCAGCCGTTCGCCATACGGCGGGTTGCAGATGATGACGCCGTAATCTTTGTGCTTCTTCAACTCCAGCACGTCGTCCGTTTTGAATTCGATGTCAGTGCTGACGCCGGCTTGAATGGCCCCTTTGCGGGCCGACTTCAACACGCGGGCATCGATGTCCTGACCGACGAGCATCACCGGCGCTTTCGTTAACTGCTTGTCGCGGGCCTCTTCGCGGGCCTGTTTCCAGAGTTCGCGCGGCAGTCGGGGCCAGTTCTCGGCGATGAACGCCCGGTCGCTGCCGGGGGCCTTGTTCCGGGCGATGAGGGCCGCTTCGATGGGAATCGTCCCGGAACCGCAGAATGGATCAATGAACGGCCGTTCCGGCTTCCAGTAGCTGAGGAGCACCAGCGCTGCGGCCAGCGTCTCCTTCAATGGTGCCGGCCCCGTCTCTTCCCGGTAACCCCGTTTGTGCAGTCCGAGACCAGTCGTGTCGATGGTCAGAGTCGCTAAGTCTTTGAGAATGGAGATTTCGATCGGGAAGTCAGCTCCCGTTTCCTCGAACCAGTGCCGGTTGCACTGTTTCTTCATGTGCTCAACAATGGCCTTCTTCGTGACAGCCTGAACTGTCGAAACGGCATAGAGTTGCGACCGAACCGACTTGCCCGACACCGGAAACTTGGCATCGACCGGCAGCCAGTCGGACCACGGCAAGAGTGCCGTCTGATCAAACAGCGAGCTGAAATCCGGGACGGGAAAGCTGCCGACCTTGATCAAAACGCGGTCGGCCGACCGCAGCCAAATGTTGCACCGGCAGATGGCCAGTTCATCGCCGATGAACGTGACCTTGCCATCCTCGACGGTTTGTTCGGTGTACCCCAGGGTTGCTAGTTCCCTGGCGACGACGGCTTCCAGGCCGAACGCGGCGGTCGCGATCAATTCCAAGCGGCTCATGCAGACTGCTTAAGAAGTCAGTTCCTGTCCAGATTGTCAACTTCGCCCAGCTTAGCGTGCACATGCCCCCGGCGAAACCTGGCGGACAGGAGGATTTGGTCATTAGTCATTGGTCATTGGGAAGGAGAAGTCGTCGAAGATTCGTAGCGTCTCCAACAATGGCCAATGACCAATGGCCAATGACCAATGGCCAATCACGAGCCGCTCCACCAAAGCCGGACTTCGTGCCGACCGATTTCGTCGGATCGACCGTCTTGCGAGGCAGCCGCGTCAACTTTGGAAGGCTTGAGAAGGTTTTCCGCTGAAATTAATCTCAGGCGGGGGATTTTCTTACGAAGGCGTGTCAATAGAATTGGTATTGACACAGTTCTTAGACAAGTCTCCTCATGAGGAACGCGGACTTGGTCGAAAATCATTAAGACGGTTTGCAACGGAAATCACAAATGTCAGGACAATCGGACCTGACACGCGTGATCCGACCGGGCGACCCGCCGAGGGGGGGCAGGACACTTTGACACGTCATTCGCGGAACGATCGGTTCCGCGCTCGCCGTTTCATGCCTACCCCCACGGGCACACCGACTTGCGGATCGAGTCGTTGCCGCCCGCCGACCTGTTACGACACCCGCACAGACCTCAAAACGACTGGCCAAGGACGGCAGCGGTGCTGTCGCGTCTTGCTTACCGTTCGGGATTTCTCTTCGTGGCGGCACGAAGGTCGATCCGATGAGTTTTCGTTGTAGTAGGCACGGACAGCCAAGGCAATCGTTACGAGGGTGAAGATCCGGAGGGTCGCGACGCCCTTCTGAGTGTAATAATCTTAGGTGATTGGAGAGCCCGCGATGAGAACGATCTTCACTACTGGTCAAGTAGCCAAGATCTGTAAAGTTGCACCACGCACCGTAAGCAAGTGGTTCGACTCGGGACGCCTGCGAGGCTATCGCATTCCTGGTTCCCAGGACCGGCGCATCCCCCGCGAACACTTGATTCGGTTCCTCAAAGAGCACGGGATGCCGCTCGGCGAGCTGGAAGACGAAGCGATGGGCAAGTTGCTCCTCGTCGGCGTCGAAGGCCCGGTGAAAGCCTCGCTGATCGAACTCATGCCGACCGACGATTTCAAACTCGAATACGCCCACAGCGGATTCGAAGCCGGGATTCAGGCGGAATCCCTTCATCCAGATTGCGTGGTGATCGACTTCGGCATGGGACGCCATGAAGCGATGTTGATCGCCCAAAATCTCCGCAAGAACCAGGACTACGCTGACTGCGTGCTGGTTGCGTTGCTGAGCGATGAAGATACCGCGAGCGGTTTCGACCGTTCGATTTTCAGTGAAACCTTCCGGAAACCGTTCGACTCGGCGTTGCTGGCCGAACGGATTCGTACGCTGGTCGGCCGCAAGAAGCAGCTCGCCTAGCGGACGTTTGCCGGCAGGACGACCGGCTGCCGCCTGCCAGGGACGGACCGGCGGCGGCAATTGTTGAGTTGTCGCGAATATTTCAAAAACGGGACGTCGACGGACGTCCCGTTTTTTCATTGTACGCGCCGAAATTCTCCAGGCTTTGGCGCTTCTGACAGTTCGCGCAGCAAATTCTGCGGCACGCCGATGTCAAGGACGTGCACTTCGCCCGTCCATTCACGGCTTTGAGGGTTGTCGAAACCGATCTTCCTCGCGACGAAGGTCCCCGTGTGTTCGGCCCGGATGCACGGCCCCTCGGGAACGCCCGTGTCGCAGTCGAGCCCTGACGGCAGATCGACGGCAAACACCGGCACGCTCGATGAGTTGACGGCCTCAATCGCCGTGGCAAACGGTTCCCGCGCCGGGCCGACCAGCCCCGTCCCCAGTATGGCATCCACGATCCAGGTCGGACGCTGCGCCAGGAGCGCTTGCCGCCAATCGTCCGGTGATGCACGGGACAAATCGCGGACCGGCGTGCCGGCGCGGCTCAGCACCCGGTGAAACACGGCGGCATCGCCGGTCAGACTCTCCGCCGGCGCGGCCATCAAGACTTCGACGGCAATCCCGAGATTCTCCAGATGCCGGGCCATCACGAAGCCGTCGCCCGCGTTGTTCCCTTTGCCGCAGACGAAAGCGATCGTGCTGGCCGCTTTGAGACGATTCACCAGGAAATCGACGGCGCTGCGTCCGGCATTTTCCATCAGCACGATGCCCGGCAGGCCGTAGTCTTCGATGGCCCGGCGGTCGACGTCGCGGATTTCGGCGCGCGAGAGCGAACGCATGGTGTTCCCTGGTCAACCCTCCGACGCCGTCGGCGGGCTTTGACATTCGCAAAGGGCGTTCAATCCTCGTTCAGAAATGTCCGCCAGATGCGGTATTTCCGCGAGTTCATGTGCTGGAACAACAACGGGTTGCGGACCGGTTTGCGCGGCGCCTTCATCAGGGCCATCCCGGCTTCATGCGGCGTGCGGCCTCCCTTGCGAACGTTGCAATCCAGGCAGCAGCAGACGATGTTCTCCCAGTTCGTCGGGCCGCCGCGGCTTTTCGGCATCACGTGGTCCAGGCTCAACCGCTGCGCTCCGTACCTTCGGCCGCAATACTGGCAGCAATTCTCGTCGCGCAGAAAGATATTCCGCCGGTTGAACTTGATGGAATTGCGCGGCAGGCGCTCATACCGGAGCAGCCGGATCACCCGGGGCACTCGAATCTCGAAGTTGACCGACTGAATCCATTCCGATTCTTCATCGGTCAGGTTCAGCTCGGCTTGCAGCAGGCTCGCTTCCAGCCAGTCGCTGAACGTGTAGTTCTGATACAAGTCTTCTTCAATGGAGATGACTTCGGCGGCCCCTTTGTAAAGCAGGCAGAACGCGCGCCGCACAGACAGAATATGAACCGCCACGTAATGGCGGTTCAGCGCCAGCACGCTGGATTGGATCGCGGTACTCGTCGGACCGGCAATCATCTCGTTCGGTCTCCCACGGGCTGACGGCAAGAACATGCCGACAATCACGGACGGATCCCTGGTTCCCGCTCGACGAAGTTCCGAGGAGAGCACGCAGCCAATTCGCCAAGCCCTTGGATTCTAACCGCTGCCAGGCGATACGGCAAACAAATCGACCCGCGATAATGCCCCGGATGCCCCGGGTGAGTCATGGAACCGTTGGAAATCTCCGGCCCGTGAATTGGCACAGGGGTCGTTACGGTCCGAACTCCCTGTCGAAACCGATGCCTGCCGTGATCATTTCTCAAACGGCAGTTTCCCGTCGCCGCGGGGTTTGAGTTTCCCGTACCCGCCGGGTTTCTCGTAGACCTTGACGGAATCGATCAGCATCTCCGCCGGGAATTTCGTCGTCTTGTCCGGGTTGCCGAGGAAGTTCCCGCCCACGGCGAGATTCAGGACCAGGTAAAAGGGCTGATCGAACGGTGCGGGCCACGCATTCAGATCGGCTTCGTTCGCCGGCTGCGCTCCCTGATTGCCGTTCAGCTTGCCCGTGCTCCACCAGTGACTTTTCGTGGAATAGAGTTTGTCATCGATGTACCAGCGGATTTCTCCCGGCTCCCACTCCAGCGCGTAAGTGTGAAATTCGGCGACGGTGCCGTTCTTCGGAAAAACATACTCCGCACTCGAACTGGCGTTCGCCGGCCAGCGCGAACCGAAATGCAGCGTGCCGAGGACTTTCGTCGGCTCTTGCCCGCGGACCTCGATGATGTCGATTTCGCCGGACGCCGCCCAGGTGCCGTATGTGTCGTCCTGCGGCAACATCCAGACGGCGGGCCAGATGCCCTGGCCGGTCGGCAGCTTGGCTCGAAATTCGAATCGGCCATACCTTTGGTGAAACAACGCACTGCCATCGCGTTTGCGGGTCTTCAGTCGGGCCGAGGTATACCCGAAGCCTTGAAACGATTCCTTGATTGCGCGGATGTGCAACATGCCGTCCTTGACGAACGCGTTTTCCGGTTCCTTCGTGTAGTACTGCAATTCATTGTTGCCCCAGCCGCTGATCCACTGGTTGGCGTCGTAATTGAAAAATCCGTTGCCGAGATCGTAGTCCCATTTCGCGCGGTCGATCTCCGTGCCTTCGAATTCGTCGCTCCACACCAGCTTCCACTCCGGCTTCGCCGGCTGGGCGACGGCGTCATTGGCGGGAGGCAGCAGGCCGCTCGCCGCCAGTGCAATGCAGCCCAGGAACATCACGTCACGGATTCGCCGCGGATTCAAGGCCGTCTCCTGGCTTCAGTTCACAGTGGGAGAATCGCTATTCCGGCACCTTGCCGCCGAGCTTGGCAATCGCTCCGCGCATTTCGCCTTTGGAACCTTCGTAGGTTTCCTTTTTCAGCGCGGCATACAGGGCCGGCAGCGCGGCCGGGTCGCCGACGTTGCCCAGCGCCCTCGCCACGTACCCGCGGCGATGGTCGTCCGGCTCCGTCTCCAGCACTTTGACGATCTCCGCCGACGCGGCCTTCGCCGGCAGCCCGAGCATTCCCAGCGCATGGGACGACTTCATCCGCACGAGCGGCTCGTCATGATGCAGATACTTGCGCAGCGAAACGATCTGCCCGGCGACGTCAACGTCGATCATGGCCAGCGCTCCGAGCGCCACGACCCGGGTGACCGGATCGGCATCTTTTTCGGATGCCGACTTCAACGGAGCAATCACCGATTTCTCATCGGGGGCCGCCTTGCCAATGCGACCCAGCGCCCGGGCCGCCGTCTCGCGGGCTTCTTTGACGTCGTCCTTTTCCAGCCGTGAAACCAACTCGGGAATCGCCGGGACGGCCGCTTTACCCAGGTTCCCGATCGCCGTGGCCGCCGTCGAACGAACCATGCCGTCGGCATCGGCGAGACAGGCCCGCATCTCGGGGAACAGCTTGTCGGAAATGTCGGAGTGAATCAGTCCGCCAATCGCCTTCAGTCGGGCCGCGGCATCCTGACTCTTCAACGCGGCGCGCGTCTGGGCGATGCGTTCTTCTGCTCCGGGTTTCGGATCGGCGGCCTGCGCATCGCCTGAAGGAACGAAGACAACAAGGGACAGGCAGACAATAACCAGAGATCGCATGGAGGCCCCTTTCCGAGGAGAGTTCAGTGAAGATCGCTCGTCGCCGAAGCGCAATCGCTGCTGTTATCGTTCTTCGATTGCAATCCGTTTCCAGAAGGCGTATTCGCTTTTCCAGTCGTTCGACTGGTTCAGAACTTCGAGCAGCACTTTCTGGCCGGCGAATTTCGCGAGATCGACCTGGATGCTGGCCCAGCCGCGCTGCGGGGTCGTCAGCTTCTGGTCGATGATCTGGTCGTGAATCACTTCGCCATTGGCCTTGACGACCAATTGCCAGTCGAGCAGCGGCAGATGCGAAACGCGGAGATCGAGATAGTGCTGCTTGTCGGCCGGCAACTGCAGCGCGGCCCGCAGCACGCAGGGCTTCGCCTGGTCGATGGGGTATGTCCGCAGCGCATCCATCTGGCCGGAGTGTTCCTTCATCAGCGCGATGCCTCCCGGAATTTCGGACGACGAAAAGAGCGGCGCGATCCGGGACAGCAGCCGGCTGTAGTCTTCCCGTTTCAGCATCCGCAGCACCACGGTCGGTTCGCTGTCCGCCGCCGGGGGCTTCTGGGGGTTGACGAGGTGAGTCTGCAAGTAAAGCGCATCTTGCGGTGTGCGTGCGAGGTAGATGTGGTCGAACCACGCCGCGGCGCCGTCGGGACTGCCAAGCGCCAAGCCCGTCAGATGGATCGGGCCGAAATCGGTGAAGACGTCTCGCGAGAGAACCGTCCATTTGTCCGGGACTTTGGGATCGAGCCTTAGCGGGGCGTTGGCAAGCGGGACTTCCGTGCCGGCATCGTACGAAAACCCGTAGCGCAGGCCGCGGTCTTCCAGTTGCCGGCGGGGATCGAACGGGCCGAGGCGTTTGCGGCCGGGCCGTTCGCCCGGCTGGAAGAGCTGGGCGATATGCTCAGCAAAGCGGCCTTCATGAGCCAGTTGCAACAGGATGCGATTGCCCCCCTCCTTCTTCCACGCGAAGACGAGGTACCGGTATTGCCCGTTGCGCGGCTGCTCCTGAATCCACGTATTCACCCCGGGCAGAGTTCCGTTCTCCGCGCTCCCCCCGGTGATCCGCAGGGCGTGAGTCCCGGAAAACGGCTGATCGACCGACAAGGCCACCGACGGCTGATCGCCTTGCCTTAACTGCGACGCGAATTCTTCCTGATCTTCAAACAGCTTCAGCACGCCCGGACGGTCCGCCGACAGCGAAACGCCTCGCCAATCGACAAACGACTGTTCTCCGTGCGGCAGCACAATGAGTTCCACGGTGACGGTCTTCCCCTGGAATCCGTCGAGCGGAACGATCAGCGGATCGGGTTCAAGCGGCCCCTGCTGCATCGGCACATCAAGATCGCCCAGCACGCGGCCGTCAATGCGGACCTGTACCGACACCGGCGTCGTCTTCTCGTGATCCCTCGTAATCACGGCCGCCAGCCAGCGATGCTGCGGACCGATTTTCAGAGTGCGGCTGAACGTGATGAAGCGGTCTTTCGCCTGGAATTTCATCCGGAATTCCGGCCGGCGAGGCTCATACGGCGACAGCACGTTCGCCAGTTGAATCTTGCCGGCGTCTTCGGCATTCAACGTCCAGCCCAACAGGCCCGTCAACCGCGCCCCGCTCCGCCGCGCCACTTCCGCCTGCAGCAATGGAAGATCGAGCTTGATCTCTGGTTCATACCAGTTGACCGCATCCCGGACGTCAAACGGATCGGCCCCCTGAGGACGCTGCTCGTGATCCATATCGGCCTTCAGCACCAGTTGGCGCGGCACGTTGTCAGCCTGGGGAAGCGTCAGCCAGCCGGTGTCTGCCACGCGCGCCGAACCGGTCAGATGTTCCATCTGAAACAATGGCTTCGCTGCGCCGTCCAGCACGGCGAGATTCACGCAGCCGCCGGTTCCCGCCAGCCGGTCGAGCCCGGCTTGAGTTCGCACGGCTTGGGCGATCGGCGGATAATCAAAGCGGAGTTCGGTCGTCGCCTGGACGCCGAACCCGCCGCCGAATTCCAACAGCGCCGACTGCAGCCATCCCCGCTGCACGTTCCGATTGACCTGCCACTGCCACCCCGTGCCGAAGACCGATTGCTGTTCCGCCCCCAGCGGAGTCATCATCGTGAGCGGGACGACATCCGGCTGAAAGAACCGCCAGCCGCGAATCGTGCGATAGCGAATCCAGATCGGGTCCAGCGACCACGCAGGCTGGACCAGGTGATACCACGTCTCCGGACGGTTGGCGTCGCCCCAATTGCGGGCACGGAACCGTTCGGTCGATGTCGTCCAGCGGCTGCCGTCCGTTGTCTCCAACTGCATCATCCGCGAGGCACACGTCGGGTTCAGCAAAGTGAGCTGATCAAAATAACTGTTCCAGGGATCGAGCTTCGGCAGATGCAATTCCGCCAGTTCGTCCCAGGCGATTTCGCGTATCCCGTCGTCGGTCAGCAGGCGCAACGGGCCGGCATCCCAGCGCAACGTGCGGTAAGACACCGATCCTCCGTTGCGGAGCACGGCCGTCTGAGGCCGATAGTCATCGCTCCCGCCGCGCTGCCAGACGATGCGCTGCACCCATTCCGTGCTGACGCGAAGATCGCTGGGAATTTTGTCGTCCGGGAAATGGAGATCGGCCTGAGGTTTGACGACCAGGTGCGGCGGCCGCTGATCATACGGGTTTTCCTGCCCGGTCTGAATTCCAATCACCGTGCCCGACAGACGGTCCCCGCCGGCGAATTCGACAAACGCCGCCGCCGGTTCGCCAGGCGGCTGTTGCCGATCCAGAATCCAGCGTGCCGCATTGCCCGGCTCAAACAGGCTCCGTCCTGCGATCGTCGGCTTCGCGTCGACATCATGCCAGGTGCGGACCTCGGCCTCTTCCACGCGCACGCCGTCTTGAAACTGGACCGCATACCGCTCCACGGCGAGCAGCGTCCCCGCCGAAAGCATTTCCAAGGCGGCCAGGCAGACCGCCAGTCGGACGAACATCATCGTCAAGTCCCCCGGACCGGTTGTGGAGTTCCGCCCAGTATAACAGGCAGGTCCCGTCACTCGATAGGCTCTCGTCGCGCGGATTGGCAAGGCGGGGGCGTTCTCTGGCCCGGGCGCCGAGGACGCAGGGCCATCGGCTTTCCTCAAGGACCGGTATGCAACGCAACATAGCCAAGCTACTGACACGCTTGGAAGTCTCTAACGTTCGGAGTGTGAGAAGAAGGCGGTGATCAGGTCGTGTTGGCGGCGTTTAAAGCGGCGGATGGCGTTCTGGAGTTTTCTGCGGTCGACCAAGCAGTCTCTCAGATCAAGGCGGCACAGCGCGCGTGCCGGCAAGACCGGACGGCGTGCTGGGGCGTTGCCTCACGTCGGCCTCGGGTATCGGCTTGGCTTTGGATTCCTCGTACCACTGGTGCTCGGGACGGGCCAGCAGTTCTTCGATGACCTTGCGGACTTCGTCCGCCGCGGTTGGATTTCCGGTTTCTTCCGCGTGATGTGCGATCTCGAGGGCCTGAGGGATCAACTGCTGGTAGAACCGCTCGGCGACCTCATACATGCCGTGCCAGTGGGCATAGTCGGGGGCCATCATCGACGCGCCGTGGCGGGCCCGGCGGCCTTCGTGATGCCACAGGTAGAACCAGGTCCATTCGATCTCCTCGTCGAACTCCTTCGCTGTGATGAGTTTCTGCTCTTTGAGGACGGCCATGATCTTCTGGCCCGGCTTCGCGAACTTCTCGTTGTAGTTGATGACGAAATCATCGTACTGCTTGTAAAACGCCTGCACATAGTTTTCGGTATGGCAGTTGATGCAGACGTTGGTCATCGACGTCCGTTTCTGTTGCCAGGTGCTGTGAATGAGTTCGCGGCGTTTGGCCGGGTCGGTCTCCTTGACGACTTCTCCATGCTCGTCGGTATCCATCACCAGGCTGACGGGCGGCCGATTGGTCCACGAGATGCGCTGCCCGGGATCATGCGTCACTTTGCCGCCGTTGTTCTTGTTGCCGGACATGTGGCAGGAAGCGCAGGTGGGAGCCTGCGTGTAGTCGATGCCCAGCACCCACTTGTGGGCGTCCAGATTCATATGGTCTTTGAGGTCGCGATAGGCGACTCCGTGTTTCGATTCCTCGTAAACCTCTTTCTGCGGATGATCCGGGCCGAGATGGCATTTGCCGCAGTTCTCCGGCTGGCGGGCGCGGCGCGGCGAGAAATCATGCCGGGAATGACAGGCCGAGCAGGAACCCAGCGAACCATCCAGATTCACGCGGCCGATCCCCGTGTTCGGCCAACTGCTGGCATGAAGGAGCGGCCGGCCGTTGTCGGCTTTCTTGATTTTCGCCACGGCGTCCATGTTCGTCGGCTTGCCGTCGGCACCCGGCAGAAACTGGTCCAGCGTCAGCAGGCTGCCGTCGGTCGCCTCCAACGCAATCTTGCTGCCGTGGCATTGCTTGCAGCCCGTATCAACGCTTGCCATCCCATTGACCATGGTGATGTCGCGTCCCGGCGTGGGCGAATGGGGATTGAACGGTTCCCGGGAACCTTCGACCGTTTCCGCCAGGAAATTGTCCAGCGAAGCCAGGATGTTCCCCGCCCGCGCATGATGGCTGGCGATGAATTCCTGTGTTTCCGTCTTATGGCAGCGGCCGCAATCGCGCGGCGTGACCACGGTGGCGATATGGGCTCCATAATGGTCGAACCCGTCGACATCCCCTTTGTCCGCGAGATGGCACTCCACGCAGCCGACGCCTTTCACGGCGTGCGTGCTGCCCTGCCAGTGATCGATGATGCCCGGCGACGATTTCTGGTGGCATTCGACGCAGGTCTTGGAACTCGCAGGAATGGCGGCGTGATGCGTGCCGAGACCTGCTTCATGCTGTTTTCGGGCAACTTCCATCCATTGCACGAAAATCAACGACACAATGAACGCGGCGCTCAACAAGGCGATAATGGTGTGCTTCGTTCGAATCGACAATTTCAGACTCCTGACACAACGGAAGAATTGGTCATTGGTGGTTGGTCATTGGTCATGGGTGATTCAAAAATAGCCAATAGCATTCTCACTCGGTCAATGCGCCACGGCGGCTTCCCAGACGGTCAACCCGATCAATAAAAACGTGGCGACAATCCCCACGTATACGCTGATCTCTTCCACGCCGGTGATGCGCCGCAACAGCGTGTCGATCCACGGCCAGAGAAACATGGCCGCGACGATAAATCCGGTACTGATCACGGCGAACGACAGTGAAAAGAGCTTCAGCCAGCGAAACGACACGTAGAAAAACCATTCCGGCTTGATGACTTCCGGTGTTGTCAGCGGATCGGCTTTCGGCCCCATCGTCGCCGGCAACACGGTGGAGAGCGCACACAACACGACCATCAGCACAAGACCGATGATCAGTTCCGTGAGCATATGGTCGGGAAAGAAATTGAAATGCTTCGGGCCAGAGGGATGATCGTCTGGGTCGGGGAACTCCGTCACGCCATGCATGCGGACCTGCGCGATATGGCAGATCACCAGCAGAATGATGCTGCCCGGCAGTACCGCCGCATGGAGGATGTAGAACCGAGACAAGGTCCGTTCATTGTATTCGTCGCCTCCGAGCAGCATCTGCTTTGCCGTCGTACCGACGATCGGCGCGGCATCGCTGATATTGGCGGCGACCGTGGCCCCCCAATAGCTCAATTGCTCAAAGACGAGGCTATACCCGGTAAATCCCGTCAGCAAAGTCGCCATCAGCAGCGCCATGCCGATCATCCAGTTCAACTCGCGCGGCCGGCGATAGGCCCCGGTGAAATAAACCCGCATCTGGTGCAGGATCACGGCGGCGATCATCAGCGTCGCCGCCCACTTGTGCATGCTCCGCAGGAACCAGCCGAACGTCGCTTCGTCGGTGATGTAGCGGATCGATTCATACGCCGTGACGGGCGACGGCTGATAATACATGGCGAGCAAAATACCCGTCACGATCTGCACTACGAACAAATACGCCGGCGTTCCCCCCAGGCAGAACCACCAGCGTTTGAGATGATTGGGGACCGGTTCGTTGGTCAGTTCGGCGAGCTGCTCGCCGGAGACCGGAATCCGTTCGAAAATCCAGGCAGACAGGCGTCCCATGTCAGACGATTCCTTTCGGGGACGATTTCGAAGATTCTCCGTCATGTTCCACAACCGATGTCAGCGGTGCTTCAAGGTAGAGCAGGCCATTTTCAATCTTGAGCGGGAACCGGATCAACGGCTGATTCCCCGCTTTCGGCGGTCCGGAAAGAGGATTTCCGGAACGATCAAACGCCCCGTTATGGCACGGACAGAAAAATCGGTCTTGCGGCCCTTCCCAATGCACGCGGCAGCCCAGGTGGGGACACACGCTGGAGAGCGCGAGAAAGTCGTCGCTGCCGGTCCCGGGGCCTTGCCGGGCCACGACAATTTTCGTTCCCGCGGGCGAGGTAAAATCCAAGGCTTCGCCTGGAGCGAGCGATTCGGCCGGACACACGAAAAACCAGGCGCGATTGCGGCCGGCAGCCGGGTATACAAATCGCCCCAGCATCGTGCCGAACGTGCCGTATCCCGCCACGAGTCCCGCGGTCATGGCGATGCCGGTCGCCGTCGTCAAAAACGACCTCCGCGGAGGGTCATCCGGAGCCTCAGCCGGTGGAGTTTCCGAATTCGTCATGCTGTTGACTCCTGCGTCACACTCGGGCGACGTCCGGTCACACACAACTCAAACGCAAGTCAGTTCGCCTGCTACCGGAGAGCCGATCGTCGACAAAGCCGGCCTAACAGCTGATGGGACCATTGAAAAGAAATCATCAGGATGTCCTTGGGGGGGGGGGGGCAGGAACAAGCGGTTGACCGCCGAAGTTTAGCGGCATCAATACAAGATATCAATGCCTAGAATTCCTGTTTTATGCCTTATGAGATAACCCGTTGTGAATCCATCGGTTGCGACACACTCCCAGAGAATGGTCGAGCTGACGTAAGGATTCCGCTCTCGCGCCGATGCCGGTTCAATTCTCGGCGAAGATCGGCAGCAGCAGGTTTTCGACCGGGGCGAAATCATCCGTCAATGCCTGGTTCCGGGCCATCGCCAGCACGGCCTCCATGTGGCCGGAGGACACCGCCGGCGAATCGGCCGACCGGGTTTCGAGCGCGGCGAACGGCTTGCCGGACCAATAACCGGTCCGATCGAGCCGCTGGAGATTCAACGGGTGCTGCGCGCACACGATGATGAACGTGTCGCGATGAGTGTTCGCGGCGACATTCGATGTCCCGAACAGATAAATGTTCGGGAACACCAGCGACGCCGTGTAGACATACCTTGCCAAAAACTGACCGGCCCGATGGCGCTGCGAGCGATGCTGCAATTCGACGACGGCAGCCTGCCAGGCGGCGTCCTGGGGCGCGAGGCCGAGCAGCTTCTGTCTCGCGTCATCGGTCATCACGCCGCGAAAACCGAGCACGAACTTTCCCGATTCCGTCGGCTGCAGTTCCAAGGAATCAAAGCCGTCCGCCGCGGAGACCCAGGTCCGCGGAGACAATTGAGCGGGAATGACCGCCGCCGGAACTTCCCCGGCGAACGGTTCGCTGAATGTCGCCTCGTCCGCCAGTTGTTTCACGGCCCTTGTCCATGTGGAATTGTTCGGATCGAGCGCCAGCAGCAGCTTCCGCTGTCGGTCGCTGACAAGGGTCCTCACGCGCAAACGGAACTTGCCGGCCGCGAGGCAGTTGACCTGAAGGCCTCCGAACTGCGGCTGCGCGGGCACGAACTGGTTCGACGGAAAGTCGGGCCGCGGCATCAGGCCCTTCGGCAGAAAATTGTCGAAGGCGACTTCCGCTTTCGCCACCGGGCGTCCGGGAAACTCGGCGCGGGGATAGACGTCGATCAGGTTGACCTGCAAGATCCCGGTCGGCGTCAGCAGTTCCTTCAGCTTCTGCTGAAATTCCCGCGTGGTGAGATGCCACGGGACGCTGAAGTCGTTGAAGGCGTCGCCATAAATGAAATCATACGTGATGGGCGGCTGTTGTTTTTGGGCACGCAGCCGGTTCGCGCTGAGCCGATCGTCGACTACCTGGCGCGCGTCGCCAATCGTGGTGACGATGCGGGTTTCGTCGTCCCGGGTCAGGCCGAGTTGGCTGATCGCCGCATCACGCACCCCGGGATCAAGCTCGGCGACGTCGATCCGCGTCGCCCCGGGATATTCCTGCGCCAGCCAGCGAGGAAAAATATACCCCCCGCCGCCGATGAACAACGCACTGATCTGGCCGGTCTGGCGGCGGAGACTTTCCACCGCCTCATGCCACGGGGCGCGCGGACTGAGCCGGATCAACCGGTCTTGTACTTCGGGCATAATCGGCTCGTAGGCGTTCAACAGGCGGAGTTGCTCGTCATACCGCACGGTGTGCGACAGGTCCGCCGGAATGGCGACCCCCTCCGGCAACCGATCCAGCGTGTATGCTTCCAATCCGCCCCAGTCCGGCTGACAGGTCTTTCGGGACAACTCCGCAACGGCCGACCAATAGCCGGCATCCGGCGCCAAGTCGAGCAACTGCCGGATGCGCTGGGCATCGAGCTTTCCCACCGACAGCGTTCGCGACGCATCGTCAAACGAAACATCGCCGGGCAGCCGCGTGCGTAAGTCGTCCCAGCCGGGAAAATCGCTGACCGCCACCGTCGCCGTCTCGTCCCGCGCGGCCGTCGCCTGTTTGGTGACGGCCGCATAAATTTCTTCATAGTCGTAATGAAGTTTCGTCGGCTCGGCGGGGTTGTAATAACTGTGGATCAATTTATCGAGCCGGAGAATTTTTACCGGCGCGCCGTCCTGGCGAGCGTCGGCCACGTGGATATAGGAGTATTGGCTCTCCGCGTAGTAGCGCCCGATCTGATCATCGCGCAGGCCGAGAATCAGGCCCAGTTCATGCAGTTTCTGACCGACGTTGCCGCCCAATTGAATCCAGGCGGCTCGCCGCAAACCGGCTTCGTCCTGACTCGCGACGTTCGCCCAGAGCGCCGCCCGGTCCAGCGCACCGGCCCAGGACTCCCGGGTCGCCGTGGCCGCTGTCCACGTGAAGAGAAACAATTGAAGCCATCCGCACAGGACCACCGCGCGAAAGACTTTCCGCCGGCCGGTGATCCAGACGGCCAGTACGGCCAGCGACACCGAGATCAGCCCGATGATCGCCCGGCTGCCGAGCCAGGCAAACAGATAAAACCCCGTGAGAAACGTGCCGACGATCGACCCGCACGCTCCCCAGGCATACACGTTCCCCACCGTCGCTCCGAGACGGTTGCTGCGAGACAATGCCAGGCTGGCGATCAAGGGCGACGTCGCCCCCAGCGCGACGGCCGGCAGGAGAAACAGCAGGGCGATCACGGTCAGCACCCACAATGGCCAACTGACCCCATCCGGTTTGGGAAGATGATCCACCACCTGTTCCATCAGCAGTACGCTCGCGGAAGCGATGCTTGCCAGCAGATACATCCACCCCAGGGCCCGGTGCTTGTCGAACCGGTCCGCCAGCCAGCCTCCGAGCCAGTTGCCCAGCGTGATTCCCGCAAGAATGACTCCGATGACCGACGTCCATGTATACAACGACGCGCCGAGATGCTTGCCGATGATCCGCGACGCGATCAATTCCAGCGTCATCACGCAGACGCTCGTCAGAAAAATCAGCAGGTTGTATCCCATGAGCGCGAACCGGCTGCCGGCGTCCTTCGAGGCGATCCGCCGTCGCGGCGCCGACTCGACCACGGGGACCGGAGTCACCGGCGTCGCCACGCGCCGCGGCGCCGAACCGCCGGAAAGTCGATACGTTGCGCCGGACTCGGACGGATGTTCCGATCCTCCCTGGGGCCCCTGCGGCTGGGCGCCCCAGGCGAATTGACCTTCAGAGTCTTTTGGAGAATCGGGCATCGTTCGGCATTCCGCTCAAAAGTCCCCTGGCCGGCGTCGAAGGATTCTCTCCGCACCGCGACCGGCTGCTGCGTACAGCATCGTCCCGCCTGATTCATCATAATGCCTGCCGGGTGCGGAAGACATCCCGCGGGTTGGGTTACGAGGGTCAACCCCTTTTTTCAAAGTAGTCTTCATGCCCGTGTTTGGGGCACTTTGTTTGATGAAAATGGCGGTTTGTTAGAGTGGTTTGGTCGGCGGGGGTTTGGGGCAACAGGCCGACTCACAGGGGGGCCATTGAGTCCGAAAGTAGTCTGGCCGGACGGTTGTCTGCGAACCTTTTTTTGTCGTTCCCGCGCGGGCGGGGAGCACGCGGAGCAGATTGGACGTTTTCGCACCGTCCCTCGGGCCTTCGCCGGTTTGACCAAACGGGTTCGACCAACAAGGGGGAGGCGGATCATGGAGACGTTGTTTGCATGGTCAAACGACTGGAGGGCCTCGGTTACCACGTCACGCTCACCCCACGATCCGCCGCCTGACGCGGCTGATCGCACCACCGTCTCCACGCCCGGCTTCCTCACCGAAGCAACGCCCCCGCTGTCCCCGCCCCCTCCACAAAACACCAGAGATTTTCGGAGCAAGTGTCCTACATTATTAAGCTGACCCACTACCGAAATCAGAACTACTGAAGTCAGGACACCATCTCGGCGTGATCCGAACATCGACGCCATGCGTTCTGATCTGCGTGCGTGCGTAGCGGGGGACTATCCCTGCCAGCGCGCAGAAATCGCAAATCGAAGTCGTTAGGATGATCGATGTCCAGACCTTCCGTGGCGTCTTGTGAGACCGTGATGAGCGTTCCGAATCGCGCTGTTGCTGCGCCTGTCGCCGGTCCGGCTGCCGTACCGGCGAACGTCGGGCGGTCGCGGTTTCGAGAGTTATGGCCGGAACGGCTGGTGGAGACGGCCAGCCGGCTGGCGGCCCGCATCCAGGAGCGATTTCCCAATTCCGGCTTGCAGGGCGTGGCGGGCGAACTTCGGCAGATCGCCCAGGAGGCGCTGGTCCGTTCGGAAAGAATTCGTCGGCCGAATTACTGGCTGCGCGGCAGCGTGGTCAGCCTCGTGGCAGGGATGCTGGCCGTGCTCGGCGTGGTGGTCTACTTCAAGGTGAAGCCGGACGACGACGTCTTCAAGATCGAAGAGTTCATTCAGACGCTGGAGGCGGCGATCGGCAGCCTGGTGTTCCTGGGCGCGGCAGTCGTGTTCCTGGTGTCGCTGGAGCGGCGCTGGAAACGAGAGCGGGCTCTGTATGCGATCCGCGAATTGCGCGCGCTAGCGCACATCGTCGATATGCACCAGTTGACGAAGGACCCCGAGAGCACGCTCCGCGGGAGGCCGACGGCGTCGTCTCCACAGCGGACGCTGACGCAGTTCGAGCTGAGCCGGTATCTCGATTATTGCAGCGAGCTGCTGTCGATGATCAACAAGATCGGGGCGATCTACGTGCAGGAATTCCCGGACGCCGTCGCACTGGAAGCCGTGGACCAGTTATCGAACCTGACGAACGGCCTGTCGCGGAACATCTGGCAGAAGCTGATGATTCTGGACCAGGCGGTAGAGCCGGGGAAAGCGGCGCCGCAAGGGGAATCCGCCGTTAGCAAGTAGCGCCCGGAAATAAAAAACCTTCGCAGATCGGCGAGGTCAGGCGGTGTTCGGTGAGGAACACCGTCTGAGATTCGCCGATTGCGAAGGGCTCGTCCCCCCCGGCCATCGCCGCAACTGGCCCCAGCGCGGCGACGCACGAGAAACTGATGGACCGGTCGAACGGAAGAAATTCTCACTCAACCGGAATTTAGCGGGCATAGTCGTCGGACGAGGCGCCGTCTTGCAGGCTTTCTCGTTCGAGCTTATAGCGTTCCAAGGCGCGGATCTGATTCGCGAGTTTCGTTTCCGGCCCCGTCGGGAAGTACTGGACGTCGTCTTCAAGATAATACGCGGAAGGCAACGTCTGCCCGCCGACCACATATTGCAGGTATGGGGCGACGCATCCGCCGGAGAGGGCAGGCAGTCCCAGGCCGATGACCAGCACCCATCCACGGCCTGCCTTGACAACGGGAAGATTCATGCCTGCATCCTTGCAACAAACCCGCGTGTTCTGGTGACTGAAACACCGCGCCTGGACGGCGATCACCGTCACTCTGCAACTATCATCGGCCGCTACGACCGGAAACTTCGGCAGAAATCGTGCAATCGGAAGAGTTTCTGCCGGACGACCATCGCATGCCGTATCTCGGCCCATCCCCGCCATTTGCCGCAACACGATGCAAATCATAGCGTTACGTCACTCAACGCTTGCGGTTTCGCCGCCCAGCGGCCCTCGTAAGATCACATCGGCCAGGTCAACGGCGGTCTCCCCGCCTGTCATATCGACCGCATGGCACTCGGGCAGATTGCGAAACCAGGTGTGTTGACGCTTCGCGAACTGCCGGGTTCGCAATTGGATTTCAGCGACGATGCTCTCCGGGAGATGAGCGGCGTTGTCTGCTCCCGTTCTTTCCTGCCAGTCAAGGACTTCCTTGTAGCCCAGGGCCTGCCGCGCCGTTCGGCTGAAAGGTTCGGGAAGTCGCCGCAAACGCTGGATCTCTTCGAGCAGTCCGGTGGCGAACATCGCCTCGACCCGCTGATTGATGCGGGCGTTCAACCAGTCGCGGGGCGGAGACAGCCAGACCACCCGCTGTGGTCGCTGCGCTTCGGGCAGCGGCGGCTGTTGCTGCTGGTCGGACATCGGCCGGCCCGTCAATTCAAAGACTTCCAGGGCGCGAATGATCCGGCGGACATCTTGCGGTGGCAAACGCCGGGCCGAGACTGGGTCGACTGCGGCCAATTGCCGATGCAGCCAGAATTCCTCGTGTTCACTGGCCTGGCCTTCCCAGCGCCGGCGGAGGTCCCAGTCAGCAGGCGGCCCCTGAAATACGCCTCGGAGCAGCGACCGCAGATACAGACCGGTGCCGCCCACAAACAGCGGAATTTTCCCCCGGCTGAGAATGTCTTGGCAGACGGTCTGGGCCGCCGCGAGATAATCAGCAACGCTGTATTCCTGGTGCGGCTGGATGACGTCGAGCAGATGGTGCCGGCACCGGGCCTGCTCGTCTGGCGTCGGCTTGGCGGTGCCGATGTCCATCCCCTGGTAGACCGTCATCGAATCGAGGCAGACGATTTCGGCGTCGATTTTCCGGGCGAGTTCGATGCCGACCGTGGTCTTGCCGACTGCCGTCGGCCCGGCGAGAAACCAACAATGCCGGAGGATTTCGAGAGGGACGTGCATCGGGGGAAATTGTTGAAATCGCGGCAAGGGTTTCACAAAACCGCGTTCCACTCCCTCAATGGGTTCTGATATCATCAGGAGGGGAATTATCGCTTAGCGATGCAGGAAACTCAACCATGGCCGCTCCAGACCGAATCACGATCAACGCCGAGCAATGCGGCGGACAGCCATGTATCCGGGGACTGCGCATCCGCGTCGTCGATGTCCTTGATTTGCTGGCGAACGGTTTGACTGCCGAACAAGTGGTGGAAGAATTGCCTGACCTGGACTTGGCGGACATTCAAGCCTGCTTGAGTTACGCCAGCCGTAAACTCTCGCATCCGGTGCTCTCCGCATGATCTTGTGGTTGGATGCCCAATTGCCGCCGGCGTTGGCCCCGTGGATCAAAGCGTCATTCGGCATCGCCACAATGGCCCTCCGCGATCTCGGACTGGCGACTGCGAAAGATGTCGAGATTTTTCACGCCGCGCGCGAGGCTCGGGCCGTCGTGATGACCAAGGATGCAGATTTCGTGGATCTGGTGGAACGGTTGGGAACGCCGCCTCAGGTGCTGTGGATTACGTGCGGCAACACGACAAATGCCCGGCTGCGGGAAGTCCTCGGCAAATGTTGGTTGACTGCTGCGGCTCAACTTGAGAATGGCGCCGCACTGGTTGAAATCACGGACGCCACTTAGACAGTTTCCGCATCGTCCAACTTACTCTAAGATAATCCTGACAGGTGACGGTGTCAGCGTACAGTTCAACGGTCCTTGCAAAAGGTGTCGATTCATGCCCGTTTATGAAAGCCGCATTCCGCTGACCGGACCGGGAACCCGTGTGTTTGATTTCATCACGCGGCCGGCGAATCTGCAGCTCATCAGTCCGCCGGAGGTGCAGATGGCCTTCGTCAATGCGCCGGACGTGATTCAACTGGGCAGCCGGCTGGTGTTCAAGATTCAGGTCTATGGCCAGGTGCAGCAGTTCGAGCACGAGATCGTCGAGTTTGAATCGCCGCACCGGTTTCGCGAAAAGGCAATTGCCACGCCGATGAAATCGTGGATTCAGGATTACATCCTGGAACCGGGTGAGAACGGTTTGATTGTGCTGGTCAACCGCATCGAATTCGAGCCGCCCGGCGGGCTGCTGGGGTTCATTCTCACGCCGGACCGCATTCTGGCCAACCTGGAGGAAGGCTTCCATCATCGCCGCGACGCGCTGCAAAAGGCGCTGCCGTGATTCATCCGGCGCGAGGATTCGGCCTGAGCGTCGGGCGGAGAACGCGTTTTGTCAGGAAAGTTTCCGGTGATGCCGTCCTCCGACAACCGTGATGCCGCGACCTGGGGCGTGCTGTTCGGCCTCTTGGTGCTGGCCGTCAGTCTGCTGGGGTTGATGGCGCTGGTGGCGCCGCAAGTGTTCGGCGTGGTGCTGGTGATCGCCGGCTTCGTCAGTTTCGGCGCGCTGCATTACCTCGTCTGGGGCTGGTGGCTGCGTCCGAAGTTATCGGAACACGACGACGAGCCAGACCAGGACAGCGGTCGACGCTGAATCATTCGCGATGTGGGGGCGCGGGGTCGGCATGTAGCCTTCGCCTCAGGCTATTCTGCCTTTGGTCTCTGAAATTGCTCGAGTTATAATAATCGTCGGGTGATAGACAGAATTCTGTGCCGTGATAGGCAGAATTTGAATTCTGCCTATCCGTTAGTTATGTGGGAAGTGCTGCAGTCGGCCCATTGCATTCGTGACTGTGTCTTGGTGGCAAATGGAACGACGCCAAATCATCGACAATCGAAGCGACAAGCTGCTGATGGTATTCACCGAACCGGAGGCTCAGGACTTCTGGCTTCAGCCCGGCGAAGAAGTAGAACTCCGAGCGGCAATCACTGACCCGAACGCGATGTTTGAAATAGCCCTTCACGAAGACGGTATTTCTGTTTACCCGTCACACGAAATGGGATACGTCTCAGTTTGGCAAGGTGACAATGAACTCAGTTGCGGACACCAAAGGCCAGACGGATGGGGCGAAGATCAGCGAACATGACAGCAATGAACCATGTGGGGCAGAGACCGATCGAGATTGCGAGTGGCACAACGAACTGATTCAAGGGTTAACGACAGAGCGCCACATAGTCATCCCTGAAAAAGCCGCTCTGATTCGGGGAAATCAGGCTGGCGTGGCGGA
>CAYMAO010000063.1:0-20372 GCA_964388415.1 uncultured Planctomycetaceae bacterium
CCGCAGGAAGATGACGTTCGTCAAAGGACCGATCTTCGCACAGGTTCTGCTGGCTGATGAAATTAACCGCACTCCGCCCTAAACGCAAGCGGCGCTGCTCGAAGCGATGGAGGAGCACCAGGTGACCGCCGCGGGCGTCCGCTTCCCTTTGGAAGAGCCGTTCTTCGTGCTGGCCACGCAGAACCCGATTGAAATGGAAGGGACATATCCGCTCCCCGAGGCGCAGCTGGATCGCTTCCTGTTCAACGTCGTCGTCGATTATCTGCCGGAGAACGAGGAAGTGGCCGTCGTCAAGCAGACGACGGCGGCGAAACCGCAAGCGATCGAGGCGGTCTTCACCGGGGATGAAGTGTTGGGATTGCAGGGGCTGGTCCGCCAGGTCCCGATTGCGGAGGACGTGATCCGTTACGCCGTGCAGTTGGCGGCGGCGTCGCGTCCCGGTCAAACGAACACGCCGGACTTCATCACGAACTGGGTCTCGTGGGGCGCCGGCCTGCGTGCGGCCCAGGCAATGGCCATCGGGGCCAAAGCCCGCGCCCTTTGGCAGGGCCGGGCACACGTCACCCCGGACGACATCCGCCAGCTCGCCTTGCCCGTGCTCCGGCATCGCATCTTGATCAACTACCGTGCCGAGGCCGAAGGTGTCACCGTTGAAAACATCGTCGGCCGGCTGCTGGAGACCGTGAAAGGACCATAACACGAGCCATCGCGTGTCGTGACGGAGGAATACAACGCTTCTGCGAAGCGTCGCTAAAGAATGTCTCGCAAAGATGACAAAGCGCCCCGATATCACCGAAAACCGCATCGATCCGCAGACGCTCATGCAGATCCGGTCGCTGGAACTGCGCGCCCGGCACGTTGTCCAGGGGTTCTGGGCCGGCCTCAACAAAAGCCCCTATCACGGGTTCTCCGTGGAATTCACCGAATATCGCCCGTATGTCCCCGGAGACGATCCTCGGTATCTCGACTGGCGGTTGTACGCCCGCACCGACCGGTATTATCTCAAACGATTTGAAGACGAAACGAACCTGCGCTGCATGTTGCTCGTCGACTACAGCCGGTCGATGGACTATGGCTCCCTCGGTTTCACCAAGCTTGAGTACGCAAAGACCCTGGCGGCCACGCTGGGCTATTTCCTGATCCAGCAGCGCGACGCCGTCGGCCTCGCCCCTTTCACCGACATCATCGAAGACTACGTCCCCGCCGCGTATCGCGCCGGGCATTTGCGGCGGCTGCTGGTCCAGCTTGAACGTCCGCCCCGGCGGCCCGTCACGCAGATCGCCAGGTGTCTTGAAGACCTCGGCCGCCGATTGATGCGGCGGGGCATGGTCATCCTGATCTCCGATTTTTTGTCGCCGCTGGACGGATTGGAACTCGCGTTGGAGACGCTGTCGCAGCGCGGCCAGGAAATTCTCGTGTTTCATCTCTCCGATCCGCAGGAAGTCCGGTTCGAGTTCACGCAGCCGGAATTGTTCGAAGACCTGGAAACCGGGCGCCGCGTGTATGTCGATCCGAAATGGCTCCGGGACGACTATTGCCGCAAAATCACAGAGCACCTTCAGAACGTGAAGTTGTGCTGCGAAGGCCGCGGCGTCAGCTACCACCAGCTCACGCTCGATACTCCGTTAGAAACGGCCATCCCGGATGTGCTCCGCCTGCGTGCCAGTACCGGCGGAGGCCGCGGCCGGCCGACGAAACGGAGGTCTCCATGACGTGGTTGACTCCGCTCTTTCTGGCGGCCGGCGTCGCGGTCGTCGGGCCGATCCTGTTTCATATGTGGCAACGCACGCCGCGCGGCCGGCGGCTGTTTTCGTCGACGATGTTTCTTGCCGCCTCGCCGCCGAGGATCACGCATCGCAGCCGGATTGAAAACTGGCCGCTGCTCATTCTCCGCGCCTGCGCCCTGCTGCTGCTCGCGCTCGGTTTCGCCCGGCCGGTCTGGAGAACGGAGACACAAGCCCCGACAATCACGTCTCCCGACCAAACCGTGGCGATTCTCTTTGACCTCTCCGCCAGCCTGCAGCGCACCGGCTTCCGGGACGCCCTGCTCGGGCAGGTGACAAAACGCCTGGAGCAGTTGCCGGCATCGGCACATGTCGGCGTGTTTGCCTTTGATCACAGTTGGAAGTCCGTGGTTTCGTTCGAGGAAGCCGACCGCCTGGACCAGTCGGCGCGCCGACTGGTAGTCCGCGAGCGGCTGGCAGCACTCCGGCCCGGTTGGGGTTCGACGCGGCTGGGTGACGGACTGGCTCAGACGATGCAGGCCCTTCGCGAGTACGAAACAACGCGGCCAGCCCGGGAAGCGGCCGAAGTCTGGCTGGCCTCGGATCTCGCCTCGGGCGCGGACCTGTCCGGACTCGCGGGCATCGACTGGCCGGAAACAACGCGGCTGGAGATCATCACGCCGGACGTCGATCCCGGGACGAATGCCGGTTTGCAATGGGTCGAATCGCGGGCCGACGCCCAAGAGGCAGAACTTCGCGTCCGCATCACGAATTCCAAGAAGTCCGTGAAAGATCGCTTTCAGATCGGCTGGGACGATGCGACCGAGGAACAAAGCCGTGTCGACGTGCATGTCCCCGCGGGACAAAGCCGGACGATTCTGGCCCCGTCTCGGCCGGAAGGCGTATCAGAGGCGGTCCCTCTGCGGTTGTTCGGCGATGATCACGACTTCGACAACCGCCTCTGGTCGGCGGAGAACCGGCGGCGGGCGATCTGGATTCTGTATTTAGGAAATGATGCCGCAGAAGATCCCTCTGGACCGAGGTTCTTTTTGGAGCAGGCTCTGGCCGGAGCCTCCGAGGCGGAGATTTCGATTCGGACCTCGCAGGAGGTCGACGACGTTGCCGTATCGGACAATCCGCCGGCCCTGGCCGTCTGGACCGAGACGGATGCCGATCCGCCCGGTTGGCTGCCTGGCGTCCTGGAGCGCGGGGGCTCTCTGCTGGCCGTGCCGCAGAGAGCCGAAGAAGCGAGGCTGATGCTGGCGTATCAAGGATTGGCCGCAGCCGACGTGCAGGAAGCTCCGGTGAAAGATTTTTCGCTGCTGGGCGATATCGACTTTGAAGACCCGTTGTTCGCCTCGTTCGCCCAGGCCCGTTTTGCGGATTTCACCGGCATTCACTTCTGGAAGCACCGCCGTGTGCGGCTTCCCGAAGCGTCGTCCTGGCGGATCCTGGCACGCTTTGACGACGGCGATCCCTTTCTGATGCAGCAACCCGTTGGCAAGGGACGCCGATGGTTGCTGACCTCCGGCTGGCAGCCAGCCGACAGCCAACTGGCCCGGTCCTCGAAATTCGCCCCCCTGCTCCACGGGCTGCTCGAACAATCTACCCCCCTGACGACCCGTTCTTCCCGGGCCGACGTCGGCACAGGCATCACCTGGACGATGGTCCGCGGCCAAGGCCCGCTCGCCGTGCGACGGCCCGATCACTCCGTGGACGAGCAGCCGGAATCCGCCGCGGCCTATCAGCACACCGAGGCGCCTGGAATTTATGTCGCCACGCGGAACGGCGAATCGGAATCGTGGGCGATCAACGTCGCTGCAGAGGAATCGAAGACCGATCCGTTGCCTATGGAATCGTTAGAACGGCTCGGCGTGTTGACGAAACGGCCCAGTTCCGAGCCGGCCCCGATTGTGTCGCCCATGCAGCAGCGGCAACTTCAACTGGAGGAACTCGAACGCCGGCAGGCCTGGTGGCAATGGTGCTTACTCGCGGCCGGCGCGGTCCTGTTGATCGAAACCGCCTGGGCGGCGAAGAAATCCCAAGTGTCCGAAGTTCCAACTTCCAGTTGAAAACTGATGTCGGCGGGACGCGCAAAGCCTCGGCCCACCCGACTAGTCCCTGCCCTCTCCGTTCCTCGAGAGATGCCATGATCATGCGAGAATTTCATCAACACCTTCAGACGGCGACCGACCGGCTTCGGCTGGCGCGTCGGCGAAACGTCCTGGCTCAGTCCGGCGCGATCGCGGCTCTGATCGGGGCGGCCTGCCTGGCCGCGGCATACGGGTCGCCGGCCAACGCGCGAACGTTGCAAGTTGCCTGGTTGCTCGGCACGGCGGTTTTGTTCGCCCGCGCCTGGATGATGGGCCGGCGGAAAGCCGACGACCTCTCCGCGACGGTTCGGCAGTTGGAATCTCGTTATCCCGAATTACAGGCCCGGCTGCTCACCGCCGTTGAACAGCACCCGGATGTCTTCTCCGGCCGATTTCACCTGTTGCAGACGCGGCTCTTGGAAGATGTCTCCGCACATGCCCGGCAGTATGATTGGGCCGGCATCGTCTCCCTGAAAAGTCTGAATCGCGGCTGGCGGCGCCAGGCGGCGGCGTTCGCGGCGCTGCTCCTCGTCTCTGTCGGTTTGATGCTGCTCCCCCGGCCGACGGCGAACAACGCGACTCTCCCGGGCGCGACCATCTCCGCCGCGGCGGCAGGACTGTCGGCCGATTACGTCGTCGACCCCGGCAATACGCAGGTCGAGCGGCATCACAGCCTGCTGGTCCTGCTGCGTTTTCACAGCGCGCCGCCCCGGGACGCCGTGCTGCACTGGCAACCGGCCGGCATGGCGCCCGAACGGATCAGCATGACCAAGAGCCTGGACGATCCCGTGTTCGCGGGCCGCGTGCCGAGCATCGCCGGCGAAGGAACCTACCAGTTGGAATTCGACGGAATTCTTTCGCCCGCGTACCAGGTCAAGTCTTACGACCTGCCGGCCCTCGTCAGCTCGTCGATCACCATCGAAGCGCCGGCGTATACCCATCGCGAGCCGCAGGTGTTTGAAAGCGCCGCGTCGGTGACGATGATCGAAGGCTCGCGAATCCGGCTCGACGTCCGCGTCAACAAGCCGCTCGCCCAGGTCGAGCTGCGCGACGCCAAAGACGGGACGCGAGTCTCACTCTCACCCGTTTCCGACGAGCCGCACCGTTATCAAGCCGTCTGGCCGCCGGATCGCAGCCGCCGCTGGGAACTGGTGTTAACGGATACCGATGGCCGGAAAAATCGCGATGCGGAAGAGTTCGTCATCGAAGTCGTGCCGAATCGCCGGCCCGATTTGAAGCCCATTTTCCCTGGCCAGGATCAGCGAGTCTCGCCGCTGCAGGAGATCGCGCTGGAAGCCAAGACATCGGATGATTTCGGCATCCTGTCTACGGGCCTCCTCATCGACGCAGGCAAAGGCGAAACGCAGACCATTCCATTGACGGCCGAACTGGCCGGCGGTGAAGCGCACGCGCTGACGCATCTTTTGTCACTGGAGAACTTTGAGGTCGAACCGGGCGAACTGGTGTCGTTCGCGTTCTTCGCCGAGGACTTCGGCCCCGACGGCGAGCCGCGACGGACGATCGGCGATTTATTCTTCCTGGAAGTCCGGCCGTTCGAAGAGACGTTTCGCGAGATGGAAAGCGCCGGCGGAAAAAGCGGCATGCAGGGGGCCGGCGATTCGCCCGGCCAGCAATTCGACAAGCTGATCGAGATGCAGAAGCAGATCGTCTCGGCGACGTGGAATCTCTTCCGCCGCGATCCCGATCTCGGCCTGCCTTCGGAACAGGCCGTCGTGGAGACTCTCAGGGAATCCCAGTCCCAGGCCCGTGAACAGTTCGAGAAACTGTCGGAGTCGCTCTCGGGAAATGTCCCTCAGGAGCGTTTGGACGCCGTGGCACAGCCGATGGATCGTGCCGTTTCGGAATTCACCTCGGTCCAGGAAGCGGCGGTCGAAGCGAAAGACCACCTGACGGCCGCGTTGCCGGAAGTCCGCGCGGCGTTTCAGGGGCTGATCCGCTTGAAGCCGACCGATCACCGCATTATGCAGGGCGGGCAAAGCGGCGCCGGCGGAGGCGGGGGCGGCGGGATGTCGCAGCAGCAGTTGGATCAACTGGAACTCAGCGAGGAACAAAACCGTTATGAGACGGAAAAGACGGCTCGCAAAGCCGATCAGACTCCGCAGAAAGAGCAGCTCGCCGTCCTGAATCGGCTGAAGGAACTGGCCCAGCGGCAACAGGGGCTGAACGAAAAGCTGAAAGAACTGGATGCCGAATTGCGCACCGCGAAGACGGCTTCCGAACGGGACGAATTGGACCGGCAGCTCAAGCAGTTGCGTGATGAACAGCAGGATCTCCTGCAAGACGCCGACGCCTTGCGCAACAAGATGCAGCAATCGGCCGATCCCAGTCAGACGGCGGAGACTCGCAAGCAATTGGAAGAGACTCGGCAGCAACTCGTCGACGCGGCCGAGTCCCTGCAGGAAGGCAAGCTCGCACAGGCCCTCAATTCCGGCACGCGCGCCGAACGCGATTTGCAGCGCATGCAGGACGAATTCCGCAAACAGACTTCCGCTCAACTGACCGAGTCGTTGCAGCAGCTGCGCGACCAGGCCCGCGAACTGACCGAGGCCGAGGACAAAGCCGCAGATGAATTGGCCCGGCTCGGCGACCAGACGGAAAAATCGCTCAGGCAGCGTCAACAACGCCAGAAATTGGCCGACGCGCTCGAGGAGCAGCGCGAGCGACTGGAAGAGACGCTGAAATCCGTCCGCGAATTCGTGCAAGCGGCTGAGTCGTCCGAGCCTTTGGCGTCGAAAAAACTCTATGAAGCGGCCCGCAATGCGCAACAGCAGAAGACCGAAGAGGCCCTGTCCGCTGCCGCACAGCTCGTCCGAAAAGGCTTCGTGCCGGAGGCAACACAAGTCGAACAACTGGCTCGGACTGGCCTCCAGACGCTTCGCGAAGGGATCGATGCCGCGGCGGAGTCCATCCTGGGCGACGAGGTGGAAGATCTGAAACGCGCCAAACGAGAACTGGCCGATCTCTCGAAGGAATTGCAGCAGGAGATGCAGTCGGCGCGCGGCGAAGGGGCCAGCCCTGCGGAAGCCGCTGAGAACGCCAAGCCGGGCACGAATGGTCAACCGGGAGAGCCAGCCCAGGGTCAGCCGACAGGGGCTGAGAAAGGTCAGCCGGGGAATTCCGAAAAGGGTCAGACGCCGGGCGGAAAAACACCGGGCCAGCAGCCGGGAGAAGGTTCTCCGGGCGAATCCCCTGCAGCCGGGTCCGGCGACTCGCCCTCGCCGGGCGAAGGGCCGTCGTCCGAATCCCTCGGTGAGGGATCGTCGGGAGGTCCCGGCAAACCCGGCGGATTGCGTGGCGGGAAAAAACCGCAGCCGAAGACCGCGGAGAAACCCGGCCCCGGCACGTCACAGCCGGGCAACGCTGAAGGGGGCCAGGGAGGCGGACCCGGCGGTCAGGGAGGCCCCTTGACCGGCGGGAATTACTCGAACTGGTCCGACCGGCTTCGAGATGTCGAATCGCTGCTGCAAGACCCCGAATTGCAGGCGGAAGTCGCCAAGGTTCGCGAACAGGCCCGCGGCATCCGCGCCGATTACAAACGCCATTCACAGTTGCCGAACTGGGACCTTGTCGAAGATGACGTCCAAAAGCCGCTCGTCGAACTGCAGCGCCGGCTGGCCGAGGAGATCGCCAAACGCGAGTCGCCGGAATCCCTGGCGCCGACGGATCGCGATCCCGTGCCTCAGCGCTATCGCGAACTCGTCCGCAAGTACTATGAACGGCTGGGGAGCGGCTCGAAATGATCCTCGCTGGCCTTATCTTCGGCAGTCCCGACTGGTATTGGGCCGTCTGGGGTCTGATCGGCGCCGCGGCGCTCCTGGTCTGGTACGGCCTGGCCGCCTATCGCCGCGGACCGCGCGGCGCCTACTTGCCGGCGGCGTTCAAGATCTTCGCGCTGTCGCTGCTGGCCATTTGCCTGGCGGAACCTCTTTGGAGCAGCGTGCGCACCAGGCCGGGCGCCAATTTGTTTCTCCTGTTGATCGATGATAGCGCCAGTCTCCAGATTCGCGATGCTGGCGCCGCGTCGTCGCGCGGGGAGCAATTGAAGTCGTTCTTAGAAGATCGCCAGGCTGGCTGGCAGACCCGGCTGGCCCAGGAATTCGACGTCCGCCCGTTCGCCGTCACGTCCCGGCTTGAGTCGCTCAGCGATTTTTCCCGGCTCAAGTTTGCCGATCATCATTCGGCCTGGCATCAGGCGCTTCGACAGGTTTCGCAGCGCTTCGCCGGCCGACCGGTCGCCGGCATTTTTCTCTTCACCGACGGCATCGTCACCGACGAACGCCCGCCCGGCTGGACCGCGGACGGCCTGCCGCCGATCTACCCGATTGTCGTCGGCGAATCGACAGGTCTTCAGGACCTCGCCGTCGATGATGTCGCCGTCAGCACGACCGCATTTGAAGACGCGCCCGTGACGATCACCGCCGAGGTGAAACATCAAGGCGGCGCCGAACGCGCGGTGACCGCCCGGGTGCTGGACGATCGGCAGACCGTCGTCAAAGAGGAAACGTTTCGCCTGCCGAAGGAAGAGCGTGCCACGTCGGTGCGATTCCAAATCCGTCCTGCGCAGCCGGGATTGAGTTTCTACACGCTGCAAATTCAGCCGAATTCCGATGACGACGGCCTGAGCGAAGCGACGCTGGCAAATAATGTTCGGCGCATCGCCGTGGATCGCGGCGGCGGACCGTACCGGATTCTGTACGTCTCCGGCCGGCCGAACTGGGAGTACAAGTTTCTCAATCGCGCTTTGGAAACCGATGAGCAAGTCAAACTGACCGGGTTGCTCCGAATCGCCAAACGCGAGCCGAAGTTCGACTGGCGCGGCCGGGCCGGAGAGTCGAGCAATCCGCTCTTCCGTGGCTTCGACGGCGTTGACGCCGAGACCGAGCGGTTTGATCAACCCGTGATCGTCCGGCTCAACACGGTCGACGGTCAGGAACTTCGTGAAGGATTTCCCAAGACGGCGGACGAACTGTATCCGTTTCTGGCCGTCATCGTCGACGACCTGGAGGCCGAGTTCTTCAGCACGGCACAACTCGAACTGCTGGAGCGCTACGTCAGCGAACGGGGCGGCAGCCTGCTGATGCTGGGCGGAATGGAGTCGTTCGTGCCGGGCGGATATCGCCGGACGCCTTTGGCCCGGGTTTTGCCTGTCTCACTGGAGGAGACGTCGAGCGGCCCGGCTGTCCGGGGTTTCAAGCTCGATCTGACTCGTGAAGGCTGGCTGCAGCCCTGGGCCAGGCTGCGATCCACGGAGGACGATGACCGGCAGCGTCTGAAAAGCTGGCCCGCGTTTCTCACGCTGAATTCCGTCGGCCGCGAGAAGCCTGGCGCCACGGTCATCGCCGAAGTCCTGGCCGCCTCCGGCGAGAAACTTCCCGCCGTCGCCGCGCACCGTTATGGCGAGGGACGATGCGCGGCCGTGCTGCTCGGCGATCTGTGGCGCGTCCAGCTACAGACGGCCGAGGATCAGCGCTCTCAGGACGATCTCGGCAAGGCGTGGCGTCAACTGGTTCGCTGGCTGATCGCCGACGTTCCCGAGCGGATCGATTTGCGCGCCGTTCCCGTCGAAGAGGATCCGTCCGTAATGCGGGTGGAGGCCCGAATCAAAACGGCCGACTTTCAACCGCAGGATAATTCCAGCGTCGTGATCACGGCAACGTTGCCCGACGGTTCCTCGTTGACGCTGCCGGCCGAACCTTCTCTCGCCGAAGCCGGTTTGTACGAAGCATTGATGGCCGTCGCGCAGCCGGGCGCGTATCGAGCCGAGGTGCGGGTGACCGACGGCGACGGAGCGGCGGTTGGCGGCGACATCACCGGCTGGGTTCACGACCCCGTCGCCGAGGAATTTCGCCGTGTCGCACCGGATCGGGAATGGCTCGCCCAACTGGCCAGGCAAACGGGCGGCGAGTTCGTCGCCAAGGATCAACTCGCGCATTTCGTCCAGCAGTTGACGCGGAAACCGGCGCCCATCACGGAAACGACGACATCCCCGTTATGGCAGCATCCGTTGATGCTGCTGCTGATCGTGGCCGGCCTGTGCGGCGAGTGGGGTCTCCGCCGCTGGAGGGGCCTGCCATGACACATCGCATGAGTGATTCCTCGAAGAATCGCTGTTCCTTCCGCAAATTGACGCCCGCCGCGCGGCTTCTGCTCGCCATCGTGGTTTGGTTGTTGTCGTCGCTGTCGGCGAACGCCAACGAGATGTCCGCTGCCGACATGATCGTCGTCATCGGCGCGCCGGGGACGGAGGCCTACCGCGAGATGTTCCAGAGGTGGGCCGACCGCTGGAGCGCCGCCGCCCGGCGCGGCGCTGTGCGTGTCACGCCGGTCGGTCAAACGAGCCTGGCCGGCGCCACCGATCATGACCAGTTGCGGCAAGCGCTCGCTGACGCTGTTTCTGACGCGAAGCGGCCGTTGTGGCTGGTTTTCATCGGTCATGGCACGTTCGACAAGAAGACGGCACGCTTCAATCTTGCTGGGCCAGACGTCACCGCCAACGAACTGGCCGAGTGGCTGAAACCGCTCTCGCGCCCGGTCGCCGTCATCGATTGTTCCGCCTGCAGCGCTCCGTTTCTGACGATCCTCTCCGCCGAGAAGCGAACCGTGATTACCGCCACGAAGACCGGCGGCGAAGAGAATTTCGCCCGCTTCGGCGAGTTTCTTTCCCAGGCCATTGACGATCCTTCGGCCGATCTCGACAAGGACGATCAAACGTCGCTGTGGGAAGCCTACCTGAAGGCCTCTCGAAGAACGGAAGAGTTCTATCAGGCCGACGGCCGCCTGCAGACCGAACACGCCCTCCTCGACGACAACGGCGACAAGCAGGGCACCCGGGCCGACATCTTTCAAGGGCTGCAGTTGAAGGACGGCATCTCGGCGTCGCAGCCGACCGACGGGGCTTTCGCGCACCAGTGGCACCTTGTTCCCAGCCCGCGCGACGCCGGGCTGACCGCCGAGGTGCGCCGCCGCCGCGATGAGATCGAACTCCAGATCGTCCGGCTGCGCACGCAGAAACAGAAACTCGCCGAGGACGACTATTACGACAAGCTCGAACAGTTGCTGGTCGAACTGGCACGATGGAATCAGTAATTGTCGAGGGTTCAGGGTTGAGAGTTGAGGGCCGGCAATCAAGAATGTGGGACTGTTCGCACCTTTAGCCATCAGCCCTCGCCCATGGACCTCTGGCCCTCCCCATGCCCCGCTCCCTCCGCGTCCACCTGCTCCCGAAGCTCTTTGAACCCGACGAACTCCGCGGCGGCGTCGCCGTCATCCTGGATATCCTCCGGGCGTCCACCACGATCATTCATGCCCTGACGCACGGAGCCGCGAGTGTGATCCCCACGGAAGACGTCGACGAGGCGCTGAAGATCAGAGCGTCCCTGCCAGCGAAATCCGTTCTTCTCGGCGGCGAACGGGAAGGCCTCTTGATCCCTGGCTTCGATCTCGACAACAACCCGTTCGCATACACGAAGGACGTCGTTCAAGGCCAGTCCATTCTCTTCACCACGACCAACGGCACACGGGCGCTGAAGCGGGCAATTCAGGCGGATCGCATTCTCATCGGCAGTTTCGTGAACCTGAACGCCCTTGTGGATGTCCTGCTCCAAGACCCACGGCCAATTCACCTCGTCTGCGCCGGGACGATGGGAAAAATCACGCAGGAAGACGCCTTGTGCGCCGGAGCCATCGTCGAAGGCGTGTTGGCCGGTTGGAATCAGCGCGACGACGACCTGTCCGATGACCAGGCCCAGCTTGCACTGCACCGCTATCTCCATGCGGCCGAGTCGGAACACGGTTTGTTGCAGGCCGCGCGCAACAGCTTCGGCGGCCGCAATTGCCGCCGGTTGGGCTTCGACGACCAGATCGTCCGTGCCGTGACGGTTGATTTGTTCGCCTGTGTCCCGGAGTATGATGCGTCGACCGGCCGCATCACAATTGCTCGCTGAAGAAGCCCAGGGGTTGCAACCCCCTGGGCTTCGTAACCCTTAACCAATCACATTCAACCATCGACCTCACTATGCCCGCCAATGACCGCATGGAAAAAATCGTCTCCCTCGCCAAGCGGCGCGGGTTCATCTACCAATCGTCCGAAATCTACGGCGGCCTCAACGGTTTCTGGGATTACGGCCCGCTGGGCGTCGAACTGAAACGGAACGTCCGCCAGGCCTGGTGGGCCGACATGATCACCAACCACGACGAACTCGCCACGCCCGAAGGGGCCCCGACGAGTTTCGACATGGTCGGCGTGGAAACATCGATCATCATGCACCCGCAGGTCTGGAAGTGCTCGGGGCATTATGATTTGTTCGCAGACATGATGCAGACCTGCCGGCACTGCAAAAAGCTGCTGCGTGCCGATCACGTCTGGGACATGCTGAAAGAGTCCGCATGGGTCAAGTCCTTCGCGGAGTGTTTTGAATCGAGCGTCGATTCCGAGCGAATCGTCTTCGTCAGCCCGGAAGCGTTAGCTTGGGCGAAGGACAAAAGACGCGGTTTGCGACTGGCGCCGAACCTTGCGCTGGTTCGAAACCCGGAAGCGACGATGTCCTGGTTGGCGGAAGACTTGCACAACACTCCCCAGATGGAACTTGGGCTGCCAACGTTGTTGCGATACATGGCAACGGAGCAAAAGAATGCAACGGGGCTTCAACAGCCGTGCCCGGAATGCGGCGGCGATCTCACCGAACCTCGCCGGTTCAATTTGATGTTTGAAACCTATACGGGCGCCATTCAGTCCGATGAAAACCGCGCGTTCCTCCGCCCTGAAACGGCCCAGGGGATGTTCGTTAACTTCAAGAACGTCTGCGATTCCAGCCGGGTGAAAATTCCGTTCGGCATCGCGCAGATCGGCAAGAGTTTCCGCAACGAGATCACGCCCCGGAACTTCACGTTCCGTTCGCGCGAATTCGAGCAGATGGAAATGGAATTCTTCTGCCATCCGTCGCAGTCGTTCGCCTGGTATCAGTATTGGCGCGACCGCCGCTACCAATGGTATCTGAAGCACGGCATCTCCAAGGCGAATTTGATCCTCAGAGAGCACGCCGCCGACGAACTCTCGCATTATTCCGTCGGCACGGCGGACCTGGAGTACGCGTTTCCTTTCCTGGATGCCGGGCAGTATGGCGAACTGGAAGGTGTGGCCCATCGCGGGGATTTCGATCTCCGTTCGCACAGCGAAGGGAAGCTGTGCAAGGAGAACGGCCAGCTTGTCGTCGAGAAAAATGCGGAAGGCAAGCCGAAATACCAGGGGTCGGGGAAGGATTTGTCGTACTTCGACGACCAGTCAAGGGAACGATTTGTGCCGCACGTCATCGAACCGGCCGCCGGCTGCGACCGGGCCACGCTGGCATTTCTGTGCGAAGCGTATCACGAGGATAAGGCCCCGGACGATAAAGGCGAGATGCAGGAACGGCTGGTGTTAAAACTGCATCCGCAGCTCGCGCCGATCAAGGTCGCCGTGTTTCCGCTCGTGAAAAAGGACGGCCAGCCCGAAAAGGCGGCTGAGATTTACCGCAGCTTCAAACGAGCCGGCATCGCCGCCGCCTACGATCAGCAGGCCGCCATCGGCCGCCGCTACCGCCGCATGGACGAAATCGGCACGCCGTTCTGCCTGACCGTCGACAATCAAACAATGACTGACGACACCGTCACCATCCGCGACCGCGATTCGCTGACGCAGGAACGGGTGCCGATCCGAGGGATTGTCGACGAGCTGCGCCAGCGGATGGCCCGGTGATCTGGCGGAGTCGCCATTATTTGATCGCGCTCGGAGCCCCTCGCTCAAGTCCGACGCCGGCAACGCCGAGCTTGCATGAATTCTCGCTGCTCAACCGATGGTTGGGCACGGGACGAGCGGTCGCGAGGATCGGCTCAGGGCCGCCTCTCGATGCTGGTCTGCAATTGATCCTGCCACGCTTGAAGTTGTTGCAGGGCGGCAATGGGCGTTAGCGAGTCGACTTTGACCTGCCTGAGCGCATCGAGGACCGGATGATCGTCTGCGCCGAACAGCGATAGCTGCTGTTCTTTTTTCGACGGTGCCTTGCGCGCCGGCATCTTGGGACGGCCCTCGTCATCGAGATGGTCCGCTTCCAAGCGACTCAGCACGACATCCGCCCTTTGGAGCACGTCGCGAGGCACGCCGGCCAGCCGAGCAACATGAATGCCGTAACTTTTGTCCGCCGCCCCGGGGACGATCTTGTGTAGAAACGTGACGCCGCCGGCGTGTTCCCGCACGGCGACGTTTTGATTGCGCACTTCGGGCAGCGTCTCGGCAAGCTGCGTCAATTCATGGTAGTGCGTTGCGAACAACGTTCGACAGCCGATGCGGTCGTGCAGATATTCGGTGATGGCCCAAGCCAGCGAGATGCCGTCGTAGGTGCTGGTTCCCCGGCCAATTTCGTCAAGAATTACAAGGCTCTTCGCCGTCGCGGCATTCAGGATGCGGGCCGTTTCGGTCATTTCGACCATGAACGTGCTCTGCCCTTTGCCGAGTTCATCGCTGGCGCCGACGCGGGCGAAAATGCGGTCCGCCAAGCCGACGCGTGCCTCGCTCGCCGGGACGAACGATCCCATCTGCGCCAGGACGGTCAGCAGCGCGGCTTGGCGAATGTAGGTGCTTTTTCCCGCCATGTTCGGCCCGGTGATGAGCTGCACGCGGCCGAACGGCCCGCCAATCTGCACATCGTTCGGAACAAATTCGCCGCTCGGCTTGAGCCGGTCAAGCACCGGATGCCGGCCTTCGCGGATGTCAAGCGCCGTGTCTTGGGTGATCTCCGGCCGGCAATACCCGGCACTGACGGCGAGCGTTGCCAAACCGATGAGTACATCCAGTTCCGCCAGAATCTCGGCGTTCTCCCGCAATCGCGGCGACTGCCGGGCGACCCGCTCTCTCAGCGCGGCGAACAATTCCTGTTCGAGCTGAATCGCCTGCCCCTCGGCCCGAAGAACTTTTTCTTCGTGCTCTTTCAACGGAGGCGTGATGAACCGCTCCTGGTTCTTCAGCGTCTGTTTGCGGATGTAATCGGCCGGGACTTTGTCAGCCTGCGCGGCCGTGCATTCGAGGTAATAACCAAATACCCGGTTGAATCCGACCTTCAGATTCGCGATGCCCGTCCGCTGGATTTCCTCGGCCTGATACCGGGCGATCCATTCCTTCCCGCCGCGGGCCAGGTCCCGCCATTCATCGAGCTGTGGGTTGCAGCCGTCGCGGATGACGCCTCCGTCGGTGACGACCAGCGGCGGTTCGTCGACGAGCGATGCCTCGATCTCGGCCCGGAGTTCCGGCAACAGTTCCAGCCGGCCTTCCAGATCGCCCACAAGCGCCGAACTCCGGCCGGACAGCTTCGCCTTGAGCTTGGGAATCAAACACAGCGTTCTGGCCAGGCAGCTCAGATCGCGCGGCGATGCCCGGCCGGTGGCCGTCCGCGCGGTGAGCCGCTGCAAGTCGTACGCCTGCTTCAACAGGTCCTGCAAGTCGCGGCGGAGGATGGCATCCGTGGTGAATTCCTGCACGGCATCCAGCCTGCGGTTGATCGCTGCAACATCTGTCAACGGGTTTGACAGCCAATCGCTCATCAGCCGGGCGCCCATCGGCGTGACGGTTTCATCGATGACGGCCAGCAGGCTGCCGTCGCGGGAACCATCACGCAGCGTCCGCGTCAATTCCAGGCTGCGGCGGGTGGCGTCATCGATCAACAGGCACGAACCCCGGCGGTACGGTTCTAGTTTCGTGATGTGCGTCAGGCTCGATTTCTGCGTCTCGCGGACGTAATCCAGCAACGCCCCGGCAGCGACGACGCCGGGGCTGTCGGCGTCGATGTCGAAGCCATCCAGCGTTCTGGTGCCGAATTGTTCGAGCAAAAGCCGTCGGCAGTTGTCGATGGCGAACGCCCACGCCGGACGTTCGCTCAACGACAGACCGGCATCCGTTAACGGCGCGGCGAGCGGCGACTGTTCCGGAATCAAGCACTCCGCCGGGCGAATGCGGGACAGTTCGTCGATGAGATCCGCCGGGGAGACTTCGGCCGTCCAGAAGCGGCCGGTGGAGAGTTCGAGCCAGGCGAGACCGCAGGAAGAAGCCCAGGGATGGCTATCCCTGGGCTTCTGAGGCCACACACAGGCCAGAAAGTTGCTCTCGCGGGGATCGAGCAGGGCTTCGTCGGTCAGCGTCCCCGGCGTGACGACCTGTGTGACTTCCCGCTTGACGAGGCCCTTCGCCAGCTTCGGGTCTTCCATCTGCTCGCAGATGGCGGCGCGGACGCCGGCGCGAACAATCTTCTGCAAATAGCCGTTGAGGGCATGATACGGAAACCCCGCCATCGGGACCGGATTCGGCGAATTCTTATCGCGGCTGGTCAGCGTGAGATTCAGCAGTTTCGCCGCCTGCTGGGCGTCTTCGTAAAACAGCTCGTAAAAATCCCCCATCCGAAAAAACAGCAGCGTGCCGGGATTCTGGGCTTTGACTTCCAGGTACCGGGCCATCATGGGGGTGGTGGACATGGGATGAAAAAACGCAAGAGACAAGAGACAAGAGACAAGAGACAAGCAATCAGAAGAAGTGCTTCAACGACCTGACATCATCACTCCCTGCTGATTGACTTTTGTTTCTTGATTCTTGTTTCTTTTGTCGTGCCGCTCACTTCGTGCGCGGCTCCTTCGTCACGCTTGCCCCGGTTTCGCGTCCGGGAACAACATGCTCACGCTGGTGCGGTCGTGAATCGAGCGGATCGCGGCGGCGAACAACTGGGCGACAGTGACGATTTCCACATTCGGAGGTAACGGATCGAAAGGCGAATCGATCGTGTCCGTGATGAAGAGCTTCTTGATCAGGCTCTCGGCAATTCGCGGGCCTGCACCCTTTGAGAGAACGCCGTGCGTCACGGCGGCATAGACGTCTCTGGCTCCGCGATGCTTCAAGACTTTCGCCATCTCGACAAGCGACCGGCCGGTGATTGTGAGGTCGTCCACCAGCAGCACATTTTTGTCTTTGACATCGCCGATGACTTCCAGCACCTGCACCGTCTCGGTATGGTCCGTCCGCTGCTTGTTGCCGATGACCACCGGGCATTGCAGCAGGCTGGCATACGCCGCCGCTCCTTTGGCGAAGCCGACGTCAGGGCTGCAAACGACCAGATCGGGAACCTGCAGTTTCTTGAAGTGTTCCACCAGCACGTTGCGGCCGTAAAGATGATCGACCGGAATGCGGAAGAAGCCCTGAATTTGCGGGCTGTGCAGGTCCATCGTCAGCACGCGGTCCGCCCCGGCGACTTCGACCGCATCGGCGCAAACTCGGGCGCGAATGGAAACCCGCGGCTCGTCTTTCTTATCGCCTTGCGCATAGCTGAAAAACGGAATGACGGCCGTCACGTATTGAGCGCTGGCCCGCTTCAAAGCGTCGATCCAGAACAACAGCTCCATGAAGTTGTCATTGACCGGATAATGGCAGCCCTGGATCACGTAGACGTCCCGGCCGCGGACGTTTTCCTTGACGCGCACGAACACGTTGCCTTCGCTGAAGACGTGCGCCCGGCACGGCGTCAGCGTCACGCCGAGTGCATTGGCAATGTTCTGCGCGAGCAACGGGTTGGCCGATCCGGCGAGGATCGCCAGATCGCCCTGCGGTGCCTGAAACGAATATGCGCGCGGACCGGCCCATTCAGGCCGCAGAGATTCCATCATCGACGCTCCCACGGGATGCCGGCTCCCGGAAGCTGCGGGAGCGAACTCGATGCATCATACCGGGGTACGGCAGAGGAGCAAAGCCCGGCGTTGCCGACGACGACTTCTGAAGTGACCTTCCAGGGGCGCGGGCCTACTTCCCTCCGGTCCCACGTCACAGAATTGCCAGCGGATTGCGGCGCTCTTCCAGCGTTCCGCGCGTCACGCCAACCCGGTTGGAGGCACGCAGTTCGCGCCACACGTCCTGAGCGGAGCGTCGGCCAAGGAGTAACTCCTGGTACAATCGCACGGTCCGCCTCAATTCCTCGGGAGTTTCGGTCAGAACTTCGATGCGGAAGTCGCGCAGTCCCTGTTGCAGCAGGGCCGGAACGACTTCCGCAGCGCTCTGCGGAACGGCGTTGTACAACGTATTGCGGCAGCCGACATCAGCCTGCAGCGGATGTTCCATCCCGACGCGGTCCCGTAGCTGTACCGTGTGCCGGTCGCACGGCCGGCCGCAATTCGTCTTGTTCGTGCCGGGAGACAGAACCGCGCAGAAGACACAGTGCTCCATGTGAAACAACGGCATGTGCTGATGAATGACGACTTCCAGCCAGCAGGCCGGCGTGACGGCGACCAGGTCGAGCAATTGATCGCGATTGAGATCATACGATGCCGTCACCCGTTGCGAACCTCGCTGCTTCAGCCAGTGAGCCGACAACTCGTTCGTGACATTCAACGAATAATCGGCGACAAACGGCAGGCCGTGAGCCAGGCAGAAACGCAGCCCGCTCAGGTTGCGCACCAGGATGCCGTCGGGTTCATTCTTCTGCAGCATGAAGAACAGGCCCAATTCGCCCGGCTTTTGAATGCGGGGCGGGGCGAGAAACAACACCTTCCCCGCCGACCGGGCCGCGGAGACGGATTCGCGGTATTCCCGGGGATCCTGAAAATCGGCATACAACCCGGCCACATCCAGCGCCAACGCCGACTCCAATTGCACGAGCGTGCGGCACAACAGCCACAACCGCGGCGAAGCGGATTCGACAGCCTCTGCGGCGAACGGCGGTATAGTTCGTCGTAGGTCTTCCAGAGCCGATGTTTCCGAAACCTCACGCGCCGGCACGGCTGATGTTGCGCGTTCGAGCACGGCGATCAGCGTTCGGCGCAGCTCTGACAGCGCGCTGAGCGGGATCATCGGACTGCCGATGATCTCCGCGTCGAGTTCCCGCAACTCGTACGCCGTATGTCCCAGCCGAGACAATTGTTCTTGCAGAAACTCCACGGTAATCGGCCGCGTCCGTGCCGCCGGCAAAGGTTCCTCCGATGCCACTTCAGCCCGATGTCCATTGGCCGTCGTGGCCGAGATCAGCAGCGATTCTCCAACAACCGCGCGGACGCTCAGATCGACGGCCAGTTTGCGGATCGGGTCCGGTCCGGTGAAGGTCCGCCGCAGTTTCGCCGTCAGTTTCGGGTCATCGGTTTTCCAGACGACTTGCCCTGGAGACATCCGGCTGAAGTCGAGGCTGTCGTCGGCAAACGTCAGTTCGACAAGCCCCGCAGAGACCGACCCGGCTGCCATTCGGCCGCGATGCCTCACGCCGTAGACGCGTCCGCCCTGCTCGGCGTTCGCCTCGCGATCCCCTTCAAAGACCACCCCGTCACCGGCGCTCACCGGGCCGAAGAGTTCGACCTCGACGCTCCGGTCGTTGATGCCTCGTACGTGTCCCAGCGGCACGCCGCGCTTCGCGGAACTGAATCCCGGCACCAGGAGTTTATGATCGCAGCCTTTCAACCAGCCCGTGGAAAAACCGCGAGAGAACGACAATTCCATCTCGCGGACATCGTCGGACGACAGTTCGACCGGCCGTGCAGCAATCGCAGCGTCAATTGCCTCGCGGTAATGCCGGGTGATGTTGGCCACGTATTCCGGCGTCTTCAAGCGGCCTTCGATCTTGAAAGACGTCACGCCGGCCGCCATCAACTCGGGGATCAACGCATAGGCCGCCAGATCTTGAGGGCTGAGCAGATATTTCTGCGCTCCCAGGTCGACGTCTTCCCCGTCGCAAATCAAATCGTATGGCAACCGGCAGGCCTGGGCGCACTGTCCGCGATTGGCGCTGCGGCCGCCCAGAGATTCGCTCGTCAGGCATTGTCCGGAATACGCCACGCACAGCGCCCCATGCACGAACACTTCCAGCGGCATCGGCGATTCCCGGTGAATCTCCCCGATTTCCTCCACCGACAACTCGCGAGCCAGCACCACTCGATCGACTCCCAGCTCCCTCGCCGCGGCCAGGCATTCGGCGCTGGTCAGCGTCATCTGCGTGGAAGCGTGGATCGACAAGTCCGGACAGAGTTCCCTGACCAGGCGCGCCAGGCCGAGGTCTTGAATCAAGACGGCATCCGCGCCGGCTCGAATGAGTTCGCGCAGCACGTGCTCGAGTTCGAGAAGCTCGTTCGTGAAAATCAGCGTATTGAGCGTGACATAACCCCGAACGCCGCGGCGATGGAGAAATGTGAATATCTCCGGCAAGTCCGACAATTCAAAATTCGCGGCCCGAGCCCGGGCATTAAAGCCGTGATGGAGGCCGAAATACACGGCATCCGCGCCATTTTCTACGGCGGCCCGCAGGCACTCCTCATCTCCGGCAGGGGAGAGGAGTTCATAGTGCGTCGCAGAGGAAATCGGCATAGAGATCGCAGCAGAAAAAGGAACGGCAAGCCATCTTCAGTGAGACGCCAGGCCATCATAGCCGAGCCGGACGGCCATGACGAGACGCCGCGCGGGTCGGTCAATGATTTACGCGCTCGAGTGAGACCATTCGAGCAACTCCGTTCGCGGTCTTGCCGCCTGGAAATGCCGACAGCCGCGGGGAGA
>CAYMAO010000064.1:0-20365 GCA_964388415.1 uncultured Planctomycetaceae bacterium
GTAGCGCATTTTTTGCGATCGTCAACCGCAATCGGACTTTCACCACGGGCTGCTACTGTATCGCACTTTAGAATGCAGGCACTCGTCACGGTGTTGCAGCGCGATCTGGGCGTGCACTACAATGCAGACTGCATGTCAGGGCCGTACAATGCCCTCGATTCGCGCAACAATTTTCTGTATGGTCCGTTGTCGGACCACGGCGGCACCTGTTGCTCGTTGCCCATCTTGTATCTCGCTGTCGGACGCCGATTGGGGTATCCCTTGTATCTCGTCCCGACCTGCGGACATTGTTTCGTGCGTTGGGACGAACCCGGCGGCGAACGATTCAACGTTCAATGCGCGTGCGTCGGCTTTTCGGTGCAGGACGATGAACATTACCGGCAATGGCCGAAGGTCCACACCCCGGCTCAGCGCACGAGTCCATACTGGTTAAGCAACCAGACGCCGCGTCAGGAATTGGCTCACCACATCAGCGAACGTGCCTTCTGCCTGCTCGATAATCTCGACTTCTCGGAAGCGGTGAAAGCCCTGTACTTTGCTCGCCAGATTGAGCCGGTCTTCGAGAATCACTGGAGGCTGATGTCCACGATGAAACGGATCGTCGACCGGATGCGCTGTTTCACGCCGTCGATTTACCATCCCGTCCGCTCCATGCTGGAGGCTGCCGTCCGCTCGTTTGGCGACCCGCGCGATGTGGAGATCCTACGCGATGCGCAAGCAGACCTGGAACGGATCATCGGCCTGCATGAAGCCCGCGCTGGGACGACGCTCGCACAGAACTTGCAAGCCGGCGGCATCAATTACCTCAACCTCCGCTCGCCCATTTCCCTGGTGAAAGAGAACACCCATGTACGCACCAACCATCGGTCGCTTTATTAACGAAGACCCCATCGGCCTCGACGGTGGCGATGAGAATTACTACCGCTACGTCAGGAACGATCCAATCAATCGGGTCGACCCCAGCGGTCTGGGGCCACAATGGCACCATTTATTGCCACAGCAAAAAGAGCTTAAAGAGGTTTTCGAAGGCCTTGGATTTTCAATTCATGACGCGCAATGGGGTTGGATCCTCGAGCAGGAAGATCACGCGAAAGTTCATGGCGATTGGAATGGCGATTGGACAACTTGGCTGGACGATCAAAAAAGGAATAAATTCCCAATCACCAAGGAGACCGTGCAAGAGCAACTCCGAAAAATGACAACGGTCAATCCACAAACGCCTGAAGAAAAGCTCTATTTCAAAAAATACAACAAGTATCTCAAGAAGGGATACCCCGCGGATATCGATTACTTAAGTTGGGGCAATCTCGACCCGACAGGCAAAACCAAGCATTTTCGGAATTTGAAGCGAACAATGCTTGGTTTGCTTGCGCTGCTTGCGACGTTTTTAGGCGGTGCGGATGATGCTTGCGCTGCCTTTGGCCCTGTGACGGGATTCACGGACGAAGTGTGGCTGAAGGAATTCCATCTGATTGCTGCGGCCATGCGGGAAGGGCGACTGCTGGAGGCCGAGAGATCACTCTTCGGACGCGAAGATCGGTGCGATCTGTATGCGGAGAATCCCGATGGCCTGTTCTGCAAGATGATGAAGAAGCAGTTGGATGCGAATCCCTTGATATTTAATCGTCTTCAGGATGTTGAAGACGCGGCTCGGGAACGGTGGCAAAAGATCATCACAGGCATCGGGAAAGACGCACATTCACAAGCACCGTCCTGCACGACCTGTCCCGTGGTGGAAGTGATTTGAATACAAGGAGCCTTCCATGAATCTGTACTTTATCGAACGCCGGCTAGCTTGGACGGACAGAAATCAACGAACTTGTGTCTGGCACGATTCCATCTATCACGGAGATGCACGACGCGAGACATTAAAAGCGTTAGACGATGATCCGTCATTGCTCAACACCGTCCGTGATCCCTATCTGCTGACACGGAGCGTCACGTTTCTCCCAGAAGTTTTCATGTATTTTTCACACATGATTATTTCTGATTCGGTACGCAGGAAACTAATCCATACGGGCGGTATCGATTTTCTGCCAGTGAAATTCGAAAAGGGCCTGGATCTCCCGTTACCGAAGTTTGGAGATTTCTCGTTTTTTGAGAGTCGTGATCTCCCCGCCGATCCGGATGAGAGGTTTAAGCTCGTGCCAGCCGTTCCCACCGATCATGTGCAGCCGTACTACGAAGTGTTGGTTGCTCGCCGTTTCGAAGTTCAGGATCAATACGATGACTTTCGGGAGATCACCGTATTTTACGGCAGTTACAACAAATATGACTGTATTAAGAAGGTACGCATTTCCGAACGCATGATGGAGAAGCATTCCATTGTCTATTCAGATGCTCTGGTCATACGCGAAGACGCCTATTCCATTCTCGCGCCTCACCTGGCGCTCGACTTCTTTGAAATTGCCTGCATGGATACGGAAGATGAAGGTAAATTTTACAAAGTGCATATCCGCAGCAATGATTGAAGCGAGTCTAGCGTGTTGTCTTCTACCTACTTGCTCTTACAGCACCGGCGAAAACATGCGGCAGAAATTCTCCGTCACGCGGGGCCAGGTGCCGCGGCGGGGCCATGCGTCGGGGTCGATGCGGCGTGAATCGGCGACGTCGCGCTCGAAGTCGGCTTCGAGTTGTTCGGACAATGCTTGGTCGTACATCGTCACGCCGACTTCGAAATTCAGAAACACGCTTCGGGCATCGAAGTTGGGGGTGCCGACGAATGCCCAGACGCCGTCCACGGTGAGCGTTTTTGCGTGCTGCTGGCCGCGCTGGTATTCGTAAATCTCCACACCGGCGGCGAGCAGCGAATCGTAATACGATCTCGCCGCCAGGTGGGTGTACCAGTAGACCATCGGCCCGGAGAGGAGCACTCGCACCCTGACGCCGCGCAGCGCCGCGTTCTCCAGCGCGCTGACCAGCGACGGCGGCGGAACGAAGTAGCACGTTTCCAGCAGCACATGACTGCGGGCTTCGTTGATCGCCGCGAACAGCAGACGGTGAAACGCGCCGTCCTCCTGATCCGGCCCGCCAGCGATGATCTGCGCCAACACGTTGCCGCGGGTGGACGGCAGGGGAAACAACTCCGGGTGGGTCAGATCCTCGCCGGTCGCGAACTTCCAATCCATGGCGAAGACGTCTTGCAATTGCAGAACGGTCGGCCCTTCCAGGCGGACATGCGTATCCCGCCAGTAGCCGAAATTCGGATCGCGTCCGAGGTATTCATCGCCGACGTTCATCCCGCCGGTGAAGCCGATGCGTCCGTCGACGACGATAATCTTGCGGTGATTGCGCAGATTAATCGACCAGCGTTCGCGAAATGTCTGTCCGGGGACAAACGAGGCAATATGTATGCCGGCATCGCGCATCGGCTGGAGGAACCGGCGGGTCAGCCGCATTGAACCCAGCGTGTCGAACAGAAAGCGAACCGTGACGCCGCGGCGGGCCTTCTCAACGAGCAGATCACGAACTTTCGTGCCGATGCGGTCGGGCTGCCAGATGTAGTATTCCAGGTGGATCGAGGAATGAGCGGCCTCGATGGCGGCCTCGATTTCGCGGAAGGCTTCAGGCGTCTCGCGCAGCAGAAGAATCTGATTGCCGATGGTCGGCCGCGTCCCGGCGACGCGATGCGAAAGCTGCATCAGCGAGCGATGCAACGGCAACATCGGCTGGCTGGTGAATTGCAGATGAGACGCCAGCCGCGGCAAGATCCGACTGACGACGGCCGCTGTTTCCTGTCGGCTGCGCAGCCGGCGATTCACCTGGTTGATGCCGAACACCAGGAACAGCACGGCTCCGAAGATCGGCATGGTGACGATGACCATCATCCAGGCGACGGTGGAAACGGATTGCTGCTTTTTCGTGAGCAGCACCACGGGCAACAGCGCGAGCGTGAGGAGATACCCCAGCACGGTCATCCCGCCGACGGTCAGTTGCCACCACGTCATCAAGGCTTACTTTCTGCGTTTCAGCACGATGAAGTATCCGTGCGTCTCATCCGGCAGGAGCTCCCATTGGTCGGGGTGATCGCGATATTCGGGGACTTCGGCCGGGACTTTCATCACGCTATAGCGATGCTGCGTATCGATGACGATGTAGTCGGTGTCATCGGGGACCTTGTTCTCATAGTCGCTGACTTTGCGTCGATAGCCGCTGTAATCATAGGATCGCTCGTGGTGCGTGTAGCGAGGATGCACGAAGTCGGTCGATGCCACGCGGGCCGACCGCGGGATCAGATCGGCAATCTCGGCGAATTCCTCCGCGCGGCGGCTCGTCCCGTAGAGTTTCTTCCAATGCCATTCGGACCCGGAGTCCCAGAAGGTGAGGCTCAGCGGATGGATGCTGAAGAAGACGCCGGTGGCGAGAGAGGATGTCCACAGAATGTGCCTCATTGCGGCGGTCGCCGCCGTTTCCCCGGCGATGCGGCGCGAGACAATGGAGAGCACGCGCGGCCACCCACCGGCGAGCGCCCAGAAGGCGATGGCCACCAGCGGGGCATGAAAATGGTGCCACGGATCGCGGGCCAATTCGTTCAGGCAGAGGATGCCAAACAACGGCAATCCGACGGCTAGCCGGCTCGGCGACCCGAGCGGAACAAAGGCCACTGGGGCCAGCAGCATCAAGGCGTAGAGCATCGTCGAAGTCTGAAACAATTCCGTGAACAGCAAGCGGGGATTAGTCAGCATCGTGCGGACGATCTGCTCCGGCGTTTCGCCAAACGTCTTGAAATAATTGGCATAATGAATTTCCGCCCCGGACCGAAACCACGGCATGAGAACCCGCGTTGCCAGGTAGAGATACGCGATCGATCCGACTGTTAGTAAGACCCCGAAGAGGACCCAGCGGCGGTCGAATTCCGCCTTGACGGTCGGGGCTGTCGCGGAGTGTTTGAATCCGCAATCCGCAATCTGCAGTCCGCAATTCGTGACAGCAATCCAGAGCCCCAGCGGCGCAAGAATGATCGCATAATCCTCTTTCACCGTCAGACAGCCGAGGATGCCGAGCAGCGTGCCGCGCAGGCTGCGGCGGTCGAGTTGGTCCAGCGTCAGCAGCAGAATCGGGATGCCGAACGCTTCCGGACGGAACGTTTTCAGATCGATTTCGATGTCGAGATATTGCAGGGGGACATAGAGCAAGTAGGCCGCGGCTGCGGCAAGGCCGGCACGGTGTAAGGCGGAGTGCCGGCGCGTCATCCAGTAGACGGGCCAGGCTCCGAGCGCCAGCGCCAGCGATTCGCACAGTTCGAGCAACAGATGAGACGGCCAGAGGCAGTAAGCCGGCAACAACCCGAGATGGACGACCTGGATGTGCTCGCCCAGAAACAGCCCCTGGTCCAGATAGCTGCGAAACCCCTTGCCATGCGTGAGATTCCACAGGTGTTCCTCGTACATCGCCGAGTCGCCGTGCGGAATCAGCAGGTTGAAATAGAGCCGCCAGTTCATGGTGACGAACACCGCCGCGTAAAGCGCGATGAAGGGCCACACTGTCATCGCCGCATCGCCCCCGACGGTCGCTTGCGGTTTCGCGAACGCCACAGCGCCCTTCAACGTCAGAAAGGTCGTCAACCACCCGGCCAGGCACATCGCGCACCAAAACGTGGGAAGCAAGCCCCAGAAGACGACCAGGAATTCCGCGCCGAGCAGTTGCAGCAACAGCGAGATCCAGTCCCACCCGCCGAGCAGGCACCACCACCCGCCGCCGTAAACTCCCCAGCGGCACAGCGTCGGCAACCAGGAGCCGGCCCCCCGCCAGGTGAACCAGAGCGTACCGATCAGCCAGGTCGTGAGATGGAAGCTCATCGCCAGCAGCAGCACCGGCAGATAGCTGATCTCGACGTGTGGTTGTTGCGGCAGAACCGCGCGCGAGGAAAACCGCTCGGCCAGTTGCACCCACGTCGTCGTACTGACGAACTGACTTGCCAGGGTCTGCGACGAGAGCCATTGCTGCGCGGATTGCGCCGCCAGCAACGAACCAGCCAGCCAGGTCAGCACCGCCTGCCAGACGGGCGGCGCGGCCGGGACGCGAGACACGGGCGGCGTTGCACGAGTTTGGGCCATCGGTTCCAACTTGGAGAATCGGCTCGGTGTCTTCCTGAACCGTCATCGTAACGGCGCAAGGCACAATCCGGCAGCGTGGTTGCCGGCGAAATCCCACGACGGCATAATTCGACGGGGCAGCCATCCCGTTGATGCCAACGGCAGGCGCAGTCTGATCGCGAAGGGACTCGATGAAAATCTATTGTGCCGGGCCGTTGTTTAATCAGTCGGAACGGGACGAGATGACAGCCATTGCGGAGGCGCTGGTCGCCGCGGGGTTCGAGGTCTATCTGCCGCATCGAGACGGAATGGAGTTTCGGCTGGTGCATGACGTGCTGGTGACGCGCGGCTGGGAACCGGCGGCCGCAGGCCAGTTTCTGCACGAGGCAATTTTCTCGCTGGACGTTTATCAATTGGCCATCGCCTGTGATGCGATGGTCTGGAACGTCAACGGCCGCGTGCCGGATGAAGGGGCCGTGTCCGAGGCGGCAATGGCCTGGACGCTGGGCAAGCCGCTGGTTGCCTATCGCGATGACGCCCGGACGCTGATCGCCGGCCGGATCAATCCGCTGCTGGCGGGCCTGGTCGATTTTCAGTCGGTCGAGGTGATTGACGGCATCGTGCCTGCGCTGCGCGTCGAACAGGAACGCACCCCAACGGCGACGATCGCGTTGGATGACTTGCCGCCCCGGATGCGAACAGCCGTCGCGAAAGGGGCCGCGCTGTGGAAGCACCTGCAGTCTCAGTCAGCGACGTGCGACAACGCTCTCCTCGCCGACTGCGTCGCGAAACTTTTCGCGCCAGCGCCCGCCGCTTCGTAATGCGGAAAACGGAAAACCGACAGTCTCAGGCCGGATTTTTCTGGCTCTCCGCTTTTCGCTTTCCGCCCTTTGCCCGCTACAATCATGGCCATGACGCATCCCTATCGAGCCATACCGGAATTGGCGGAGCTGCAGGCGGGCGGGCCGCTTGTGCGCATCCCCATGCAGCAGGATGTGCCCTTCACGTCCCGCGTGCGGGCACTGGTCGACACGGCCGAGTTTCAGCGGCTCCGGCAGATTACGCAACTCGGTTTGGCGTCGCGCGTGTATCCCGGGGCCGTTCATTCGCGGTTTGAACATGCCCTGGGTGTGTTTCACAACGCGATTCGCTATCTCTGGCAACTCGGCAAAGACGAACGGTTTGCCGCGACAGTGAGTTCGCACCAGGCGCAGATCGTGTTGGCGGCGGCCCTGCTGCACGACCTGGGTCATTGGCCGTTCTGTCATCCGATCGAAGACATGGGGCTGGCCCATTTGCCGCCGCACGAGGAATTCGCCGCCGAGTTCCTGTCGCCGCACCGAGACCTCGGGAAAGTCCTGCTCAACGACTGGCGGATCGATCCGGAAGAAGTGCTGGATCTGCTGACGCCGCGGACGGATTCTCCGAGCGTGCGGCTGATGCGGTCGATCATCTCCGGGCCAATCGACATCGACAAGCTCGATTACCTCGAGCGCGACAGCCTCCACGCCGGCGTCCCGTATGGCCGCAATTTCGACCGCAACCGGCTGATCCAATCGCTGCTGGTGAACGAAGCCGGCGACGGCCTGGCCATCAGCACGAAGGGCAAAACCGCGGCGGAACTCATGGTCTTTGCCCGGTACGTGATGTTCAGCGAAGTCTACTGGCATCACGCGGTCCGCTCGGCGACGTGTATGTTCGCGCGCGGATTTTTCGAGATGCACCGCCAGTTCGATCTGCGCGATCTCTTTCAACTCAGCGAATTCGAATTCATCCAGCGTCTGCGCTTCGCCGCGCAGAAATCCTCCGTCGCGTCACTCTTTGAAGGCGTCTTCGGACCGAAACGCCAGTTGCACAAGCGGGTGATCGAATTCAGCCTGCACGATCAGCCAGAGTTGTATCGCCGATTGGCGAGCCGGCCCTTCGCGGACCTGGTCTCGCTGACGGACCGGCTGCGAGACGTGGTTTCGCGGCGGTTCGGACTGCTGGTTGGAACCGCCGATCTGCTGATCGACGGGCCGCCCGTACATAAGGAAGTGGAGTTCGCCGTCGAAATCTATCATGCCAAGGCAAAGCGGTATCTGCCGTTTGACGAGGTGTCGCCCGTCGTCGCGACGTTGGCGCGAACTCAGTTCGACGACTTTGTTAAGCGTGTACGCGTTTTCGCCGCGCCGGACCTGGCGCTGAATCTTCAAGATTATGCCCGGTTTCTGGAATGCCTGGCGGAGATCGCGACATCGGAGTGAAAGCCGCGGTTGGTAACCCTGTTGACGCTTGCCGGCAATCGCCGATAAGATCAATTGTTGCTGATTTGTTTTTCGCGGTCCTGTGACGCGGAGCAACAGGAAGTCGCCGTCATGCTCAAAATCCTTGGCCAGTCCAACACGCTGTGCGACGGCGTCTCGCGCCGGGAATGGATGCGGGTCGGCGGGCTGTCGCTGTTTGGCGGCATGACGTTGCCCCGGCTGCTGCGCGCTGCGGGGCAGAAGCCCGCTGGGCCGGCGAAGTCGGTCATTCTGTTCAACCTGCTGGGCGGCCCCAGCCAGATGGACCTGTTCGACCTGAAACCCGACGCCCCTCCGGAAATCCGCGGGGAATTCACGTCGATTGAAACGTCGGTCCCCGGGCTGCGCATCTGCGAGCATCTGCCGAACATCGCGAAGATCATGCACAAGACGGCGCTGATTCGCACCGTCACGCATGGCTACAATTCGCATAACCCGCTCAACATCATGACCGGCTGGTCGCTGGGCAATCCGGCGGCGCTTTCGCCCGATCCGAACGATCCGCCCGATATCGGGGCCGTTTGCCAATACCTCGGCATGGGGCCGCGCGACATGCCGGGGGCCGTCTGCATGCCGTGTTATCCCGGCTGGGGCGAGAGCAGCATGTACCCGGGCATCCGCCGGCCCGGTCCGTACGGCGGGTTTCTCGGCAGCCAGTACGATCCGCTGTTCACGCTCTGCGAACCGACTTTCGATAAGAAGCCCGACCGCCCCTATTACGGCACGGCCCGCGCACTGGGCGAACCGAGGATGCCGGCCAGCGACGGCTTGCCCGACATGACGGCGAACCGCCTGGATCGCCGGCGGACGATGCTGCAACAACTCGACAGCGAGTTTGAACGAGTGACGGCGTCGAAGTCGATCGACCGGCTCGACAAGTTCCAGCAGCGCGCGTTTGCGATGCTGACGAGCAGCAAAACCCGTGACGCGTTTGATCTTTCGCAAGAGCCGGCTGAACTCAAGAACAAGTACGGCAACTCGCTGTTCGGCAACAGCATGATCGTGGCCCGAAGGCTGGTGGAAGCCGGGGTGCCGTTCATCAGCGTGCACGCCGAAAACTTTTCGCCGACCGGTTCGTACACCTACGACATGCACGAAAACAATTTCGCGATGTTAAAGGAGCACAACCTGCCGGTGCTCGATGCGCTGCTGCCGGCGCTGATCGAAGACCTTGAACAGCGTGGGCTGCTCGAGTCGACGCTGATCTACGTGATGGGCGAAATGGGCCGTTCGCCCCGGATTAACGCCAAAGCCGGCCGCGAACACTGGCCGCAATGCGGTTTCTGCCTGATGGCCGGTGGCGGGATCAAACAGGGCACGGTGTTCGGCAGCACCGATTCCCAGGCCGCCTACCCGGCGTCGAATCCCGTCTCGCCTGGCGACATCGTGGCAACGATCTATCAGCAGCTCGGCATCGACGCCCACACGACCGTCCCCGACCGCTCCAATCGCCCCGTCCCCATCGCCCACGGCGGAGAACCGATCTGGGACGTGATCGGTTGAGGGGCAAGAACCGGATGAGACACATTTTCTTTCGGCAAGGACGGTCGTGTCGTCACCGCCATCCTGTCCAGGAAAATGCCCTTCTTCCACCTCTTTGATTGCGGCTGCGCCGCGTCAGGATGTGTCGATACCAACGGAGGCATCGCCGGGACCGTGTTGCACGTGGCGGCTCACAGAAACTCTGTCAGCATCCTGATCCCGACGGCCTCCCGGCTGGCCAGGGGTTCGCCGAACTTTGCCCGGATGGCCCAGCCCCAATAACGGGCCCGATCGCGGATGTCGTCCAGGGGCGTCGGAAAATCCTGCGGTCGGCCCATTCCGAATTGACTCTCATAACATCGCACAGCCTCGAGCTTTTGTTCGATGGTCTCGCTGATGTCGAACACGACTGCCGGCGCCGGATGAATCCGCAAATGGATGCTGAAGTAGTAGAGAACCGTCGGCGGATGATACGGCTCGCCCGGCATGTCCGTCCGCGTGAGTTTTGCCCAGAATCTCGCCGCTTCGGCCAACTGGGTGGCGGCGACATGATCGGGGTGTGAATCGTCCCAAAAAGGAAGCAGCAGAATTTTCGGCCGAGTGCAGCGAAACACGCCGGCCAATTGCCGACGGGCTTCCAGGGTGTGCTCCAGGCAGCGGTTCGGCATCCCCAGGTTGTCTCGCCAATCGAGTTGCAGGATTTGCGACGCCGCGGACGTTTCTTTCGCCCGAATTTCAGGCGACCCGAACGGCGTCGGCTCTCCGTTCGTGAGATCGATGACGCCGGTCCGCAACCCCTGTCGCTTCACACGGGCCAGCAGTCCGCCGACGCCGATCTCGGCATCATCCGGATGCGGCGCGACGGCCAGTACGTCCAAGGGGAATTCCAGGGGTGACATCGGCCGAACACCTCGCACGAAAAAATTGCGTTACGTCAAGATTGCGATGCCGGCCCGGAAAGACAAGCCAGAATCCGGTAGTGGGCCAGTTTGCCTTTCGATGTAGGGCACTTGTTCCGCAAGTGCCAATCGCACTTGCGGAGCAAGTGTCCTACATTATTAAACTGACCCACTACCCAGAATCCTGCCCGGGGTTTCCTGAGCGAACCGGACTCGTCATCCGTGCGTCGGTTGACTACACTGGGATGGTCCGATTGTGTCGCCGATTGGCGAGCGGGGATCGGTCCGGGCAGACTTATTGCGTAAAGGTGAACCATCGTGTCGATCGCAGAACGTCCGCAAGTCCAAACGCAGGCTCCGGTTCTGGATGGAGCTGAAATCATGGTCCGTGCCTTGATCAAGCAAGGCGTCGACCTCATTTTCGCCTATCCGGGCGGTTGCAGCATGCCGTTGCATCAGTCGCTGACCTACCATCGCGACGAACTGCGGACGATTCTTCCCCGCCATGAACAGGGCGGGGCGTTCGCCGCCCAGGGAGTCGCCCGCAGCACGCCCGGCAAAGTCGGCGTGGCGATGGCGACCAGCGGCCCCGGTGCGACGAACCTCGTCACGTCCATCGCCGACGCCAAGATGGACAGCATCCCGCTCGTCGCGATTACCGGGCAGGTGCCGACCACCGTTATCGGCACCGACGCCTTTCAAGAAACGCCTATCATCGAAATCTGCCGGGCGATCACCAAGCACCATTACCTGGTGACCAACGTCCACGACATCCCCCGCATCGTCAAGGAAGCGTTCTACATCGCGCGCACCGGCCGGCCCGGCCCCGTGCTGATCGACGTGCCGAAAAATATCCAGCAGACGAAAGTCACGGAAGAACCCGATTACGATCCGCCCATGAACTTGCCGGGCTATCATCCCGAAGTCCGCCGAGCGCATCCGAACCAGATTCGGTCCATCCTGGCGGCGATCCGCGAATCCAAAAAGCCGATTTTCTACATCGGCGGCGGCATCATTCAGGCCGAGGCCTCCGAAGAATTCACCAAATTCGCCCGGAAAACCGGCATTCCCGTCGCTACCACCGTGATGGGCATCGGGGCCTTCCCCGGTGATGACCGGCAATCGCTGCACATGCTCGGGATGCACGGCACGGTTTATTCCAACTATGCGATCAATGAAGCCGACCTGTTGATCGCCCTCGGCGTCCGGTTCGACGACCGCGTCACCGGCAAGCTCGACGAGTTCGCCAAGCATGGCAAGATCGTGCATGTCGACATCGACTCGTCGGAAATTCATAAGAACAAAAAAGCCCACATCGGCGTTGTGGCGAACGTGAAGGAAGTGCTGCAAGGGCTCAATGCGCTTGTCGCCGATGACGACGTGCCGAAGATCGACGGCTGGTGGAAGCAGATCAACGAGTGGCGCGAGAAATTCCCCTTGAAATATAAGGACGCCGGCGACTTGATCCTGCCGCAGTACGCCATTGATGAATTGTGGCGGCAGACGAAAGACCGCGACACTTACGTCGCCGTGGGTGTCGGCCAGCACCAGATGTGGGCGGCCCAGTTCTACAAGTTCAAGGAACCCAGGCACTGGCTCAGCAGTTCCGGACTGGGGACAATGGGCTTTGGCTTGCCCGCCGCCATGGGCGTGCAGGCAGCCCATCCCGATGCCCTGGTGATCGACATCGACGGCGACGGCTCGTTCCAGATGAATATCCAGGAACTCGCCACGCTGAGCTGTGAAAAACTTCCCGTGAAAATGCTGGTCCTCAACAACCAGCATCTCGGCATGGTCGTGCAGTGGGAAGACCGGTTCCACGCTGGCAACCGCGCCCATACCTATCTCGGCCCGGTCGACCACCCGGAAGCAGTCGGCGCCGGTGAAGGGGGCCATTATGCCGACACCTACCCGAACTTCGTGCAGATCGCCAACGGGTATGGCATTAAGGCGCGGCAGGTCCGCAGCAAGAAAGACTTTCCCGCCGCCATGGCCGAAATGCTGAGCCACGACGGCCCGTACCTGCTCGACGCGATCACCCCGTACCAGGAACACGTGCTTCCGATGATCCCCAGCGGCCGCACGGTCCGGGATATCATCGTGGAGTAGGTGACGGTGCAGTCCCAACTCCTGCGCTGAAGCGGAGAACGCTGTTCTTTTCTGGGATTCGGAGGACTCCATCCCGGATCGTCGAGGAAGTTCCGCAATCAAGGCCGAATCTGGGCGCGAATCACGACGATGCGTACCGGAAGGATTCACGGAATGTGTGGGCGATTTACGTTGTCTCTGTCGCCAGCCGAGTTGCAGGAGTTCTTCGATCTCTTTCGGGTGGTCGATTTCGCGCATCGGTACAACATCGCCCCGACGCAGTCCGTCGTCACCATTCGAGCCGATGCCGATGGCCGAAGCTACGGCGACTTTCAGCGATGGGGATTAATCCCGCCGTGGGCGGATGATCCCGGCGTGGGATCGAAGATGATCAACTGCCGGTCGGAATCCGCCTTCGCCAAACCGGCTTTTCGCCGTGCCTTTCAGGAGCAACGATGCCTGGTCCCAGTTTCGGGATTTTACGAGTGGCAGGCGGCTGGCAAGGCGAAGCAGCCGTGGTATCTGACTTTGAAGTCGGGCGATCCGGCAGCATTCGCCGGATTGTGGGAATTGTGGAACGGACCAGATCAAAAACCAATTGAGACGTTCACAATCTTGACCACGACCGCCAATGACTTTATGGGGGAAGTGCACGATCGTATGCCGATCGCCCTGGCTCGCGAGGTCTGGCCGGCCTGGCTTGATCCCAGCATGACCGAAGTCGACGTTGTGCAGTCTCTACTTGTCCCCAGTCTGGAGGAGTGGCGGCGAGTTCCCGTCAGTTCCCTGGTCAACAATGTCCGCCACGATACTCCGGATTGCGTGAAGCCGGTCCGAGCGCAGCGTGGTCTGTTCGACGATTGATCAGCGGAAGTCGCGGGACTTGTTGCTCACGGCGGCGAGTTCTTCGGTCAATGCCTCCAGCCGATCAACGAGCAGGAGCGTGACTTCGTCCTGTCGCTGGAGAATGCCGCGCGCGATCAATGCTCCGGCATGACGGGCGACGCGATGGAAGCGTTCCCAGGTAGATTGATGCACGAGGAGATTGGCGGTTCCCGTTTCATCTTCCAGCGTCATAAACGTAATTCCCTTCGCCGTGCTGGGGCGTTGACGCAGCAGGACCAGTCCCGCCACGCGATAGCGTCGATCCGGTTCCAACGTCGAGAATTCGGCAGCCGTGACGATATTTCGCCGGTTCAACTGCTCACGAAGAAAGTGCAGGGGATGATCGCGTAGCGACATCCCGCCGGTCTGATAATCGGCGATCACTTCCTGCTCGGGAGTCATGCGAGGCAATGCAACCTCCGGTTCGTCATCCAGCCCGTCAAATAACGTCCCCGACTCCCGCGGTGCGAGTGCTCGCCACAAGGCATCGCGGCGGGACAGTCCGAGCGATTGAAAGGCATCAGCGTTGGCCAGCCTGGTCAGCGTTGCCGTGCGGAATTTCGTCCGTCGCACGAAATCATTCCACGAGGTAAAGAGACCAGGCGACCGGGCGGCAGCAATCTTCTGAGCAGGCTCTTTCCCCAGCGACACCACCAGCGACCAGCCGAGACGGACCGCATGGGAACCGTCCGCCTTCGATTCCAGTGTCGAATCCCAGTTGCTGTGATTGACGTCGATGGGACGGACGTCAACGCCGTGCTTGCGGGCGTCCGAAACCAATTGGGCCGGAGCATAAAAACCCATCGGCTGGCTGTTGAGGAGGGATGCGAGAAACACATCGGGATGGTACCGCTTGATCCAAGCCGAGACGTACACCAGCAAGGCGAAGGATGCGGCATGTGATTCCGGGAATCCATATTCACCGAATCCCCGAATTTGCTGGAACAGGCGTTCGGCAAATTCTTCCGTGTAACCCTTGGCGAGCATTCCGGTCCGCATCCGCTGCCGAAAATGTTCCATCACCCCGGTTTTCCGCCAGGCTCCCATTGCCCGGCGCAACTGATCGGCTTCTCCGCCCGTGAAGCCGGCGGCAACGACCGCCAGCTTCATCGCCTGTTCCTGAAACAGCGGAACACCCAGCGTTCGGGATAAGACTTCTTTGACTTCGTTGCTGGGATACGTGACATCCTCTTGCTTGTTCTTCCGCCGCAAATACGGATGGACCATATCGCCCTGGATTGGTCCGGGACGGACGATGGCGACTTCAATCACGAGATCGTAGAACGTTTCCGGCTTGAGCCGGGGCAACATACTCATCTGTGCCCGTGATTCGATTTGAAACACGCCGACGGTGTCTGCCTTTTGAATCATTTGATAGACGCCGGGGTCTTCCGCTGGAATCGTCGCGAGCGTCAGCTTCCGTCCGCAATGCCATTCGAGCAGGTCGAATCCTTTGCGGATCGCGGTCAGCATCCCCAAAGCGAGGCAGTCGACTTTCAGAATGCCGAGGGCATCGAGATCGTCCTTGTCCCACTCGATCACCGTCCGCCCCGGCATGGAAGCGTTTTCAATCGGCACGAGTTCGCACAAGGGGCGATGCGTCAGGACCATGCCGCCGACATGTTGCGACAGATGCCGGGGAAATCCGAGAATTTCCCGGATCAGGTAAATCAGTTGCTTGCCCAGCCGGCTCCTGGGATCGAAGCCCGTCTCACGAAAACGGATGGCGAGTTCTTCGCTTGAATCGACGTGATCAACTGCCTTGGCGAGAGAGTCGACGCGATCCAACGACAATCCCAGTGCCTTGCCGACGTCTCGCACGGCGGACCGCGGGCGGTAGGTGATGGCTTCCGCCGTCATCCCCGCTCGCTCGCGGCCGTACTTGTCATAGACGTATTGGATGACTTCTTCCCGGCGTTCATGTTCAAAGTCGATGTCGATGTCCGGCGCTTCGTCGCGCTCCTTGGAAATGAACCGCTCAAACAGCACGTCGATCTTGTCGGGATCGACGGATGTCACGCCCAGGCAAAAGCAGACCGCCGAGTTCGCGGCGCTGCCGCGTCCCTGACAAAGAATGTCTCGACTGCGAGCGAAGCGAACCAAGTCCCAGACGGTGAGGAAGTAGGCTTCGTAATTCAGGTCTTCAATCAGTTTCAATTCGTATTCGATCTGAGTGCGAACCTTGCTCGGCACACCAACGGGATAGCGGTCGGCGGCGCCTGTCCAGGTCAAGCGGACGAGAAAGGATGTCAGCGTCTCGCCAACGGGACACAATTCTTCCGGGTAGTCATAGCGGAGTTCATCGAGCGAAAACTGGCACCGACTGGCGACCTCGACCGTGCGAGCGACCGCTTCAGGGGCAGCGGCGAACAAGGTCCGCATGTCTCTGGGTGACTTCAGATGGCGTTCACCATTCACGAATCGGCGGTCGCCGAGTTCCGCGACCGGACAGCCGTGACGAATCGCCGTCAGGACGTCGTGCAGATATCGCCGCAAAGGAATGTGATAATGCACGTCGTTGGCGGCGATCAAGGGGCCCCCTCCCTTTCGCGCAAGTTCCTGCATGCGTGCCAATCGCCATTCGTCTTGCGGTCCGTGATGAAGTTCCGCGACGGCATAGCAGCGGTCGCCGAAGACATCCCGCCATCGAGCGAGTTCCAGCGAGGAGTTGGCTGCGGTTGCTGAGAGCAGCACTCCGGCCAGGAGTCCGTCGGCATGGGATGCCACATCAGAGAAGGTCAGGTCGCATTGTCCCTTGGGAGCTTGGCGGCGTCCGACGGTGATCAGGCGCGAGAGGCGTCCGTACCCGGCACGATTCATTGCCCACAATAACAGTGGTGCGGCATCGGCCGGCGTAATTTCCGCTCCGATGACGAGCGGGAACCCGAGCGCCTTGGCGGCGACATGCGCCCGCACGACGCCCGCCAGGCTATTGCGATCCGTGATCGCGAGAGCCGATTGTCCCAGCGCAGCGGACTGTTCGACCAGTTCGTCGGCATGAGATGCCCCTTCCAAGAAGGAGTAGTTCGTTCGGCAATGGAGTTCGGCATACGCCGCTCCTGGCGGAATGTGCGTTGCCGCCGGACTTGGTTCCGGGCGGCGGATCTTCGGCGGAAAGGGTGGATCGGGCATGAGGAATCGAGCGTCAGAGAATCAGTCAAAAATGCCGTGCAAAAACCAGCGATTCGTATCACGTCGACGAAACAGCCAGAATTGGCCCCCTTCCTCCGTCTCAATCCGGTGATAATCGCGTTGGGTATCCCGGCTGCGCCACCAGTCGGTCTCCAGCCGTTCCGGCCCCCACGATTGCGCGACGTTCCAAGTCCGTCCTTGCCAATGAAGCCGCCACGGAGGACCATCCGGCACGGCAGCGATGACATCCACCGATTGAGGCGTGCACAATAATCGCCACGGTCGGGACACGACTCTTTCGACATTCGGGACGTACGAAATCTCTTCTCGTGCCGACTCAGCCTCCCGCCACGGAATCAGACGCAAGGAGAATTCGGGCAACAGGTCAGCGACGGAGATCGGTTGCAGGACTGCCTGTTCTCCCAGCCGACTGCCGAGGCGTTCGACCAAGCGAGCGACGTCTCGTTCCGTCGATTCACGTTCGGTTTCCAGCAGCGTTGTCTGCCGCTCATTGAGACTGCCCAGGCGAATGGCTTCCAGGCGAAAATCAAAGACTCCTCCGGGCAATCGTTGACGCTCGCAGGCGAGTTCAAACAATTGAATCAGATGTTTGGCGTCCGTCGTCGGCTGAGAAAGCCCAAGGGGCATCGTCACCGTTTGGGATTCCGTGCGGAGTTCGCAATGCAGATCCAAGAGACCTGCCCGCCGCGGGGAGAGGTCGGTGAGGATCTCCATGAGCAACTGGCGGAAGATGCATGCCAATTCCCGCTGGTCCGTAAGCGGGTCATCGGCGCTCCATTGCGCGAACAGCGGTTCGCGCAGCCGTTCCGGCGTGAACGATTCCCACGTCACTCCGAGCGCCTGATGCAGACGCAGGAGCAACTCCGAGCCAAAGCGAGACGGCAATGTTGAGCGTGGCAGTCGCAGTAAGTCGCCCACGGTATCGATCGCCAGACGCTGAAGCGCTTCGACGATGGTCGGAGATATTCGTAATGCCGCTACGGGAAGCGGCTCCAAAATCTTTGCCTGCTCACCGTGGGACACGATTGTCCCCGAGGAACCAGCATGAGCACCTGCCCATGCAGCGCCGATGGTATCGGCGAGAGCGGTCCGAATCTGAAACCCCCGCTCGGTGAGAAACTGCGACAACTCTGCTAGCAAGTTCCGTTCGTCGCCGAACAGCGGAGCGCAGCCGGCTATGTCAAGCAGGAGCGATTCGGGGTGGTCTGAGTCATCCAATCCGACGAGCGGAGTAAACCGCTGGCAGTCGAGCGCGACCTGCCGCAGGGCATGGAGATCGGTTTCCGCATCAGCCTTTTTCCAGACAGGGAGTCCCGCTTGAGGGGCACGGTCATGAACGGATCGCTGCAAGAGGGCGCGAGCTTCCGCCAAGGGGAAGCCAGGCGAGACTCCCTGTCCAGACGCCCGGGAGCAACATGCCGCCACGCGCAAGCCGCGTCCCCGGACCTCAGCCGACACCACCAGCGCACCTGAGCGCAATTTCGGTTCTTGCTGCCACCATCTTTGGATCGTCCAATTCGGAAACCAGACGCAGAGCACCCGGCGCATAATGCAACTCCAAGATCACGGCCTGACCTCCCAAGCGGCCGCGGCAATAGACGATTTCGACCCGCACAGTCCGACTGAAACGGGATGAGCGGACGACCGGCGTCACGATGAGCCGCAGGTCCGACCAGGAATGTTGCCGTGCTGCCGACAACGGGCGAAAGAGCATCCCCACTCCCCCGCCGGCTTCCGCAGCGAGTTGCCACCTCCTCAGAACACGATCCGGCACGACGTCGGTTCGACACCAAGTCACCGCGATCCCCGGCGAACGAAGCACTTGCTCCACGGCCCACCAATTCTCTTCCATGCTCCGTGGACGAACGACGAGACATCGGGAAAATGGAGTGCCGACCTGCGAGGGGGCGGCGAAGAACGTGCCGTCCGAGTCAATCACGGACCATGTCGTCTGTGCGGACAACAGAGACTGGATACTGCGAAAGGCGAGTTCCGCGGCTCCCGATCCGGGTTCTGCGAGCCATTCCATGAGACTGGCTTTTTTCCATCCGCCACCCGGCAAGATACGATCAAAAGCAGGAATTTTTGTCGGACAAATGGTGGTGCCTGCGGACCAGGATGTACCGGTCAATGCCGCACGCACCTCCGACAGTTTCTCAGAAAGAGCCATATCGCTATCGCCGATTTTCGCGCCCGCAACATGAACAAACGATACCGATTCATTTGTATATATTTCCTGTGAGCGGTGTCAAGCCGCAAATCCTAAAAATTCTGGCTGCTCATACACCGTGCAGCGATGGTCGTTCGACAAGTCACGGGCACGGCTCCTGTCTGTTCGGCATTGGAGCTTAACAACAGGCGGCAACGATCGGACGTCTCAATCCTCGTCGTGGGAAGGACACCACAACGACAACGACACGGAACTCAGGCTGACGGCGGATCATTTCGGCCGTTCACTGGCGGGGATATGGATGACCGTGAGCGCGCAGCAGTCCCAGACTTTGCTGCCGCGACTGGCATTCCAGGTCACGTACAGAATTTCGCCCTGCGCGTCGATCGCTGTGCTGTAGGTTCCTTTCAGGGTGCAGCCGACCTTTTCCGAAAAGTAGGGATGCAGCGTGCACAGCACCTTGCGTTGCCGCGTCCGGGTATCGAATTGCACGACGGCCGCACCATCTTTTTCGCCCCCGCCGTGCGCGCCGGGGACGTAATACAGGTAGCGTCCGGTCGGGTCCGCATCGACCGACGCAACATAACCTTGCGAGCCGACCGACGACGGGCCGAGTTCGCGGGCCTCTTCGGTCTGGGTATTGAACGCCCAGATCGTCGGATCCTGCTTCGCCTGACCAGACGAAATGGTATAGATCATCTTGTCCGGCGTCTCGTCCGTGGCGGCGCGGGCGCCGAGGATGGTCTGCAACTTGACGGGAGCATTCCCTGCGGACGGATCCCAGCGCACGAGGGGGCCATCCTCTTGCGAACCGGGCGTAAAATAAATGCGACCCGTCGAGCGGGCGAACATCAGGCAGCGCGGCGGACCGTCCGGCCCCAGGTACAGAGTCTTATGGCGGGCGACATCGTAAGCGAGAAATTGAATTCCCTGGTGCGGACTGTCGCTGCCGGGGGCCGAACCGGCGTAGTAAATCAGCCGTTCGGGATCGAGAACGCTCGCCGGCAGACAATGCTTCGGCGCCGGAGCCTGCGCGACAATCTCTGCCTTGCCGGTCTCCGGATGGCAGCGGACGATCCAGTCGCCCAGATAGTGGTTCCGGTCATTGGTGGACTGTGACGATCCGCGATGCGTCGAGCAGTACAGCCAGCCGTCTTTTCCACGATCGAGCCGGCTGTGAATCTTGCCCGGGGCATAATGTCCTTCGGGACGATTCAAGAGCGCCTTCAAGTCGAGCAGCTTCCGGAAGGCTTTCTTTGCGGGGTCGTACTCGAACACCATCGCATTTCCCGCCGGCGCGAGATGATCGCCGATCGAGGCATAGTATTTTCCGCCCGCGGCGATGCTGTCGCCCCAGTTGGACCACGG
>CAYMAO010000065.1:0-19892 GCA_964388415.1 uncultured Planctomycetaceae bacterium
CAACTCACCCCTATCCTACGAGGCCAGTCAATCCCCTACCTGGCCGGAGCCGTGCTGACGGATGATGCCGCGCTTGCACCCGGCGGATGCGTCGGCGTAGGATTCCCGTTCGCCGATGCGCCCTCTTGCGGTGCGCGGTCGGTACTGTTGTCGGAACTCAAAGAGCAGATATTGGTCTTGAGGAATCATCGCATGTCGCTGAGCGTGTTCGTTGCCGCCGTGTTGCTGTCGCTGTGCCTGACGGCGAGTTCGCGGGCCGAAGAACCGGCCGGTGAACTGGCCAGGAAGCTCGCCGGCGTGACGTTCGATCATTACGCGCCGGCCCCCGGCTATTCCGAAGGGCCGACGTGGCGGAAAGGCGACGTCTTCTTCTGCAGCGGCGCGTTGATGAAAGTGTCAGCCCCGGGAAAATCCGAAAAGTTTCTGGATCTCAACCCAGGCGGCACCGTCCTCCTGGCGAATGGACACCTGCTGGTTGCAGAGAACAAGTACCACGCGCTGGTCGATGTTTCGCCGGAAGGAGTCGCCCGGATCGTGACTGAACGGTTTGATATGGAATCACTCAAGGGCCTGAACGACCTCACGCTCGATGCACGGGGCAACGTCTATTGGTCCGACCCCGAAGGGTCCTCTCTGGACAAGCCGATCGGCAGCGTGTTTCGCTTGCGTCCCGACGGCCGTGTCGATCGACTCACCACCGGTCTCGCCTTTCCCAACGGGCTGGATGTCGACCCGGCGAGCAAGTTTCTCTACGTGATTGAATCGCAGTCGAAGAAAATTCTGCGGTATGCGATTCCCGAAGACACCGACCTGCTCGGCAAACCGGAGACGTTTTACGATCTCGGCGGCTCCGGCGGAGACGGCTGTGCGTTCGATGCCGAGGGAAATCTCTGGGTCGCCGACTTTCACCGGCCGGACACCACCGGCAAAGGCCGCATCACAGTCCTCAGCCCGGAGGCCAAGGTGCTGGCTTACCTCAATGTGCCGGCGAAAGTCGTCAGCAATATCGCGTTTGGCGGGACGAATCATGACGAAATCTTCTGTACCACCGGCGATCCGCCCGGAGTGTTTCATGCCAAGGTCGGCGTGAAAGGCTTTCTCGGCCATCCCGGAAAAACTCTGCCCCAGGGCCGCACGCTCAACCTGGTGGCGCGGCGTCCTCATGCGGATGCCGAGGCGCTCCGATCGCTGGCGAACGACGCGCTGAAAGCGAAGCTGACGGACGGCCAGCTTAACCCTGCGGACAAGGACACCCTGCTGCGTCAGGCCGATGCGATCACCGATCCCGACATCAAGCAGAAGATGAAAGACCTGCTTCCGTCGATGACCGACAACATCCGGCAAAACGCAGCCGATCAGCCCTTGCTGGCGGAGATCAAGCGGTTGAACGGCAAGGTCGTGCAGGAAGTCTTCGCCCCGGATTGGCTGCGGTCGATTGCCGGCGACGAACACCTTCCGGTCTTCGCCCGCATCACGGAAATCGACTTGAACGAACGGACCGACGGGCACAAAGAGCCGGACAAAAAAGATCTGAAGGACCGCGTCACCGACGACTGGCTCGTGCGGCTGAAAGGCCAGGATCGACTGACTCGCCTGGAACTTTCCGGGACCGCCGTGACGAGCGCCGGGTTGGTGCATCTGAAGGACCTGAAGAATCTCGAACGGCTCAATATCTGCCTGACGGCCTGCGACGACCGCGGGTTTGAACACCTCGCGGAGATGACCAGGATGCGGCGCATGACAATTTGTGCCTCGAAGATCACCGGCTCAGGGTTCGCCCCGCTTGCCGGGATGAAGCAGTTGGAATCGATCAATCTTCATTCCGCTCCGGCGAGTGATGCGGGCCTCGCTGCGATCGGCAAGCTGACGAGTCTCAAGCGGCTGGAGATCGTTCACACGCATGTCACGGATGCCGGGCTGAAGCATCTCGCCGGGCTGACGAACCTGCAGCAGCTTCACATCCACGGCCCGGAGACGACGGAAGCGGCGTTGCCTTTCCTGTCGCAATTGAAGGAACTGTACGAATTCGACGTTTACGACAAGGCCGCGAGCAACCAGACGGTGGCGCAGATCGTCCAGTTGCTGAAGCTCCGCAAGCTGATGCTCATCCAGGGCGTATTCGACGATGAAGCGGTGAAGCAGCTCGCCGGCATGGCGACGCTGGAAGAAGTGACGCTGAATTCCGGCAAAGTCACTGATGCGTCGATCGAACCGTTGAGCAAGCTGTCGCGGCTCAGGAAGCTGAATCTCGGCGGCACGAAAATCACCCCGGACGGCAAGAAACGCCTGCAAGCCGCGCTGCCGAAGGCGATTATCGAGCCGTGACGCTCGTGCCGGCCGTCATGCGAAGAGACCGTCGATGACTTGCCCTGCGGCGATCGGCGTGGGGCGGGTCAATCGCGGGAAATAGGTCTGATGGGCATCAATCCCGAGACCATGATACACGGACGCGGCGACGTCTTCGGGCGTCCAGGGGCGGGTGATCGGCACGCTGCCGTTCCGGTCGGTTGCGCCGATGACAGCCCCGCGATTGATGCGCCCGCCGGCCATGAGCACGCTGCCGGCGTTCGGGTAATGATCGCGGCCGCCGAAACCGTTGATGCGGGGCGTGCGGCCGAATTCGCCCATGACGACGACCAGGGTCGTGTCCAGGAGGCCGCGCGTCTCCAGGTCGTCTAACAAGGCGGACAGCGACATGTCCAACTGCGGAAGGTTTCCTGGCCCCTCGTATTCGAGCCAGGGATAGCCAGGGATCGATCTCGAAGGGGGAGAGCCCGACATCAGCGAATCGAACAGCAGATGATGATGATCCCAGGTGCCTTCCGTGGTCCCCTTGCCGAACAACCCCCCTTGCACGGCCTGGTTGATCGTGACGAAGCGTGAACCGGCTTCGATGAGCCGGCGTGCCAGCAGGACGCGCTGGCCATAAATGTTGAGGCCGTATTTTTCCCGGAGGGCCAGCGGCTCTTCCTCCAGGTTGAGCGCCTTCTGCATGGCGCCGTTGGTCAGCATCGCAACCGCTTCGTCGGCGAATTTGTCGTGCGCCTCGAACGCTCCGCCCGGTAGGTCTGTCAGCCGGTTCAGATTCTCCATTTGCTTCAGGATTGATTGGCGATCTTCAAACCGGGCCGGTGTCAGCTTCATCCGTTGGAATTCCAGGTCCGGCTGTCTCGGATCCCCCTTGATGTTAAACGCGTCGTGAGCCGCCCCCAGGTAACCCGGCGGATTGGTATACCTTGCTGCGACCGGCAACCCCACGTGAGCCGGCATGCCGGGCCTCCGGCTCCCCTGCAGCACCGATGCCAGGCATCCGAAGTTCGGAAAATACTGCCCGCCGCGCGCGGGAAGAAACCCGCTGGTCACGTGTTGAGATCCAATATCATGCCCGCCGTTCTGACCCTGCCACGAACGAATCACGGCGACTTTGTCCATCCGCTGGGCCAGCAACGGCAGCTTTTCGCAGATCAACGTGCCGGGAACATTCGTCTGCGTCGGATTCCATGCCCCGCGGATTTCCGCCGGGGCGTCCGGCTTCGGGTCAAACGTCTCGAATTGACTCGGCCCGCCAGCCAGAAACAGAAAGATGCACGACATCGGCGCGCTGGACCCCTCCGGAGTCTTGGCCGCACGCAATACGCCGGGCAAACTCAACCCCAGCAGACCGGCGCCGATCTGCAAGGCGGCCCTCCGAGGAAGACGATTCGAGTGATTCACGTGTGTCATCGTCATGAGCAATTCCTTCCGGGGCATGCGCGCGGCGAAGATTACCTGCTCCAGGCGCGGCGGAAAAACTCGACAAAGTTACGGAACATGATGCCTTCAATATCGTCAGCCGAGTAGCCGCGGCCTCGCAGCAAGTCGGCCATTTTCACAAGATCGGCGATGGTTTCCAGGTCCGATGGCGATTGCTCTTTGCCGAAGCCCCCGTCCAGGTCGGAGCCGATGCCGCAATGCTTGGCGTTGCCGGCTAACTGGCAGATGTGATCGATATGGTCGACAATGTGAATCATCTGCACGGTCGACGGATCTGATACGCCAATCGTCCAGCCGGGGCGGATCATCCAGTTGTCGAAGGCGGCGCCGATGACGGCGCCGCGCCGGATCAGTTCTTTGATCTGCTCGTCGTCAAGTTGACGGTCGGCCGGGACCAGCGCACGGCAGTTGTGATGACTGGCCAGCACCGGCCCCTGATAGATTTTCATCGCATCCCAGAACGATTCATCGGCGAGGTGCGTGGCGTCGAGCAACATGCCGGCCTTGTCCATCTCCTTCAGCAGGCGTTTCCCCTCGGCATTGAATCCGCCCGTGCTCCCCGTCCCGAAGCAATACGGGCCAGGACCGTAATGGGCAGGCCCGAGAATGCGCAGCCCGGCGGCATACCATTCGGAAATCTGTTCCGGCGAAAGGATCGGCGTGCTCCCTTCCATGCTGAGGATGTACCCGATCGGCAGGTGATCGGGCGGCTTGGTCTGCCAGTCGTTGACATGCTGATTCAAGGTCTCCAGGTTGTGGACTTCACGCAGGACGCCCCGGTTGACCATCGCCTGGTAATAGGCCAACTGGCCTTTACCCAGGGCATAGGCGGCTTCCCGCGATTGCGGGAACGTCAGCGGCTTGTCTTTGCGATGCAGCCGGGGCAGCAGCGTAGAAATCGTCAGGCCGATGTTGCCGCGCTTCAACTCATGCCACGACGTAGTGCAGTCGCCGGGGATGATGTGGGAGAAGTGCTTCTCGAATTCGCGGATTTTGGACACGGGCAGCATCAGGTCCCGGTTCCATTCCGTGGCGTTCCACGCCATGTCGAGATGCGCGTCGAAGATGAGTTTCGTCATCGGTGTTCACTGAAAGTTGTTTGTTGTCGGCAAAAAATCTACGCTTGCGCTTAGCCCGCGTTCACGCCATCCCCTGGAGCCGTCTTCAGCCCCGCGCAGGCCAGCGCCGCCCAGCCGAGGAGAAAAAACACGCCGCCGATCGGCGTGACCATGCCCCATTTCGTGACGCCAGTCGTCGTCAGCAGATACAGACTGCCGGAAAACAGCACAATGCCCAGCAGAAACATTGTACCGGCGACTTGGAGTGCAATCGACTTGCGGCGTTCGGCTAGCAACCCGACAGCGAGCAGCGCCAGGCTGTGCGTCATCTGGTATTCGGCCGCGGTTTTGAAGTCGTGCAGATATTTCTCCGCCCGGGGAATCTCTCGGCCGACGACGGTGCGCGTCTCGCCGGCGTATTTGTCCTGGAAATAGCCGTCCAGTCCATGCGCGGCGAACGCCCCGGCGGCCACCGACACCCCTGCCGACACGGCGCTTAGCAGCAACCACGGATGCTTCACAGTCAATACCTGCATGAGAGCTGGCAAGAACCCGTCTCGCGACAGGTCCAGGTGGGCAGACACGGAAGGCGGAAAATTCCCACCCCTGATGCTAACCGCTGCCAGGGGACTTCGCCACTGCCGGAATCGGGACGCGCAAGAATCGGTGCGGCAATTTTCCTCACGGATGGAGACTTTCCCAACTTCCGTTGAGTCCCAATCCCATGTCGTGACAAATCTCCGGACCCGCTCCTGACGCTGCAAGTACGGACGCGAATTGCAGGGGAAGCCGGGTTAAGTCGCAATCCCGCCGAATTGCCGCACGGCTTCATAGACGGCTGTGTTCACTGTGCTGGCCAGGTTCAGGCTGCGGACTTCCGGGCGCATCGGCAATTGAACTGTCGTCGAACGGAATTCGTCCAGCAGGGACGCTGGCAGTCCGCGCGTTTCGCTGCCGAACAGCAAAACGTCGCCAGGAGAGAAGGTCGCGTCCCACAACAACTTCGTGGCGGGGTTTTCGACGCACCAGACGGTCCCGCCTGGCATCTTGGTGCGAAACTCCGACCAACTGTCGACGGCTTCCCAATCGAGCAGGTCCCAGTAATCCATCCCCGCGCGGAGCAGGTGCTTCTCGTCGAGCTGAAATCCGAGCGGCCGGATCAGCCACAGCTTCGCCCCGACGGCAACGCATGTCCGCCCGATGTTCCCCGTGTTCTGCGGGATATCGGGCTGATGGAGGACGACGTGGAGGAGAGGCGACATTTTTTCTTCGATCAACGCCATACGCTTGCGCTTCGCGGATTTTGGATGGGAACTGAACGCTTCTGTGAAGCGTCGCTAAGGAGTACGCTGTTGTCATGATACCCACCCGCGACGATCTCGCCGAACAATACTTCGCGCAGCTTCCGTACACGCCCTACCCGGTGCAGGAAGATGCGCTGCTGCAATGGTTTTCCAGCGAGACCGGCGTGATGGTCTGCGCGCCGACCGGGACCGGCAAAACGCTCATCGCCGAGGCCGCCGCGTTCGAGGCGCTCCACACCGGCCGGACGATGTACTACACGACGCCGCTCATCGCACTCACGGAGCAGAAATTCCGCGAGATTCAAGCATCCGCCGTCCGCTGGGGGTTTTCAGAGACCGACGTCGGACTGGTGACGGGGAATCGCCGGGAAAATCCCGACGCCAAAGTTCTCGTCGTCGTCGCCGAGATTCTGCTGAACCGGCTGCTGCACGTGGAAGCGTTTGATTTCACGCAAGTCTTCGCCGTGGTGATGGACGAATTCCACAGCTTCTCGGACCCGGAGCGTGGCATCGTCTGGGAGTTCGCGCTGTCGCTGCTGCCGAAGTCGGTCCGGTTGCTGTTGCTCTCCGCGACGATCGGGAATGCGATTGATTTCCTGTTGTGGCTGGAACGCTGTCACGGCCGGCGGTTGGAACTGGTGCAAAGCACGGACCGCAAGGTGCCGCTCAATTTCCGCTGGGTCCCCGATCAGTTGTTGAATGAATTCCTTGAAGACATGGCCCAGGGCGATGTCGAGACCCGCAAGTCGCCGGCGCTCGTCTTCTGTTTTAACCGCGATGAATGCTGGCGGACAGCGGAGGAACTGAAGGGCAAGCAGATGCTCGGCGACGGGCAACAGAAGCAGCTCGTCGCCCAACTGGCCAAGTACGATTGGACGAAAGGCGTCGGGCCGAAACTGAAGCAACTTCTGATGCGGGGCGTCGGCGTGCATCACGCTGGGATTCTGCCGAAGTACAAACGGATCGTCGAAGAGTTGTTTCAGAAGAAGCTGCTGACGATTTGCGTCTGCACGGAAACGCTGGCGTCGGGCATTAATCTGCCGGCACGTTCGGTCGTGCTGCCGTGCCTGCTCAAAGGAAAGCCGGGCGAGCAGAAGGTGATCGATCCGAGTTCGGCGCATCAAATTTTCGGCCGTGCCGGCCGGCCGCAGTTTGACAAAGAAGGATTCGTCTTCGCCTTGCCGCATGAAGACGACGTGCAGATTCTGCGCTGGAAGGCGCGTTACGATCAGATCCCCGAAGACACCAAGGACCCGAACCTCATCCGCGCGAAAAAGGCCCTGAAGAAGAAACAGCCGACCCGCAGCCCCGACCGTCAATACTGGACCGAACAGCAATTCGAGAAGTTGCGTACCTCGCCGCCGGGCCACCTCATGAGCCGCGGCCAGTTGCCGTGGCGGCTGCTCGCCTACCTGTTGCAGCTCTCTCCCGATCTCGACCGGCTGCGAACGTTGTTGCGTAAACGGCTGATGGACCCGAAGCAGCTCGACATCGCCGAGAAAGACCTCGAACGGATGCTGCTGACACTGCACGCCGGAGAGTTTATCCGCCTCGAACCGGAGCCGCCGAAACACGACGCGAAATCCGAGCCGGACGCGTCAGCGACGGCGACCCCGCCCGAACCGGCGAAGCCTTCGTGGTTATCGCAGGAATTGCAAAAAGCGCTCGATCAGCAGCGGGTCGCGCAGGGGGAAGCTCCGGCGAAACCGCAAGCGACGGAGGAACGGCCGCGCTACAAACCGCTGCGCGCGGTGGCGACGTCGAAGCTCGAACAACTGTTCGTGTTTCGCAGCATCAACCCGGTGTTCGGGATGTACGTGCTGCCGCTGCTCGCCCAGGCCGATCAATCGGAACGGCTGCAAATCTGGGAGAGCACGCTGGAGTTGCCGCGGAACCTGCTGAAATTCGTCCGGGTCCCTCCGCCGAAGAAAATGCCGCCGGGCCCCTTGGCGACGGGGTATGTCGACCAGGAAGTCGTATCGCGCGGGTTGCTTGCCGCCGGGGATCTGTATCCCGAATTCGATCCCGACATTCCGTTCGAGGAGCGCAAATACCCGGTGCCGCTCGCCGACAAGTTGAAGCTGCTGTTCGACGCCGAATACCCGCACGTTCACAGTCTATTCATCTCGCCGGTGTGGGTCGCCGGCGAATTGCTGTTCTTCGGCGGCGATTTTCACAACTACATCGGCGGCAGCGATCTGGCGAAACAAGAAGGCCTGATCTTTAAGCACCTGCTGCGCCTGGTGCTGCTCATCGGCGAGTTCGCGCAGGTCACGCCGCCCGGCTTGGACCCCGCGCAATGGCAGCGCGAACTGCGGGAACTGGCCGTCAAGATTTCCGATTCGTGCCGGGCCGTCGACCCGACCAGCACCGATTACGCCTTGCAGCACGCGGCCGATCAGGACCTGGTAGCGCTCGACAAGCCGGTGGTCCCGGTGACGGCAATTCTCGGCGCGGCGCCCGCTCTGTCGACGGAAGCCGCCGCCCCGTATGCCGACTGGCCGGACCCGGATGTGTTGTGACGAGGTTTCGCGGCGACTCGAAGCAGCATCCTTTGTTACACTGTGGGGATGCCGCCCGACAAGCGCCAGCCGCCGCACTCGTTCCTCCGCCGTGTGCTGGATGCCCTGGAGAGTTTGGCGTCCGATCTCGGGATCATCGCTGCATTCCTGTGGCCGGTCATTCTGCTGCCGCTGCTGATGCTGTCGCCGGTCATTCTCTTTTTCGTGATCTGCAAGCCCTATTGAATCGAGTCCCGTGAGAGTTCAGCCTGTTTTCCGGATTGGAACCAGTTCATGCGATTTCCTGAGAAGTTACTCTTGTGGACTGCGTTCGCCTTCCTATCTGCCGCAATTCGCGCCGACGAGCCGCTGGTCGTGAATCTCTGGCCGGGTCGTGCGCCCGAGGAAACCGGCACGATCGGCGAGGAGTACGTCCGCATGTCGCCGGCGCTGGATCGCAAACAGGTCGAGGTCACCGAATCGACGCGGATGATTACCAACGTCACGCAGCCGACGATCACGATTTATCGGCCTGAGAAAGCCCGGGAGACTGGGACCGCCCTGCTGATCTGCCCCGGCGGCGGCTATTGGAATCTGTATTGGGAACTGGAAGGCGAGGAAGTGGCCGCGTGGCTCAATGAGCATGGCATCACGGGGATCCTTCTCAAATACCGTGTGCCGCGAAGGCCCGATGACACGAAGGACGAACCGGCCCGCCGGCCGATGCAGGATGCCCAGCGCGCCGTCAGCCTGGTGCGCAGCCGTGCCAAAGAATGGGGCCTTCACCCCGACCGCATCGGGATGATCGGCTTTTCGGCGGGCGGGCATCTGGCGATTGCGACGGCGACGAACTTCGAGCGGCGAACGTACGAGTCGGTCGACGAGATCGACAAGACGAGTTGCCGGCCGAATTTCGCGGTCGCGGCCTATTCCGGCTATTTGAAGGCCAAAGATCAGCCGGAACTTGCGCCCGGCATGCACATTCCGGAGACAACTCCGCCGATTTTCCTGGTGCATGGCGACGAAGACCTGATCAGCGACCCGGAACACAGCGTGACGATGTACCTGGCTCTGAGACGCAAGAAAGTCTCGGCCGAACTGCATGTGTATGCGGCCACATCCCATGACTTCGGCATTCGCTCCGGCGACCGGCCGTTTGCCGCCTGGACGACCGCCTGTCTGAAATGGCTGGCCGATCAGAAACTGCTTGTGCCTCGCGCTGAGAAGTAACTCGACCGGCCGTCGGATTTCATTCGACAATCGGCGGCGAACTTGCCAGACTCCATGGGGGGAGAATCCTGAATGTCCGCCGAACAATCTTCTGCGGCGAAATGCCCGATGTGCGGCGCGATCTTGTCATCGCCTGATGGGACCTGCGCCGCGTGCGGCGACCAGCACGTCCGGGATGAGCCGACTGTGGAACCGCGGCCGTTGTGGCAGAAGATTCTGATTGTCGTCGCGATCCTCGTCGGCGTGCAGTGGGCGCTGGTCGTGCTATTGTTTGCCGTGTGCCTGTTTGCACGTTTTTGAACGCCGCGAAGCCAGCCGGTGAGCCGGCTCAGCGCAAGCGATCATCCTCCGTAAACCAAATTCGTCCAGCGGCAATCGTATGTCGGCTTATTACCCGCTCATCATGTTGGCGGCCCTGGTGACGGGCGTCTGGCTGACGCGGCGGTCGCAGGCCGGGTTGCGGTTGTCGACAAAACAGCGCTGGGGTCTGGCGCTCGGTGCGTTCTGCGGAGCGATGCTCGGGGCGAAATTGCCGTTTGCTCTGGCCGATCCGCGCGGGCCGGTTTGCCTTCAGGCCTGGATCGCCGACGGGAAGACGATTGTCTTCGGCCTGGTCGGCGGATACCTGGGCGTCGAAGTGGCGAAAGGGCTGCTCGACATTCGCACGAAGACGGGCGATTCGTTTGCTGTGCCGGTCGCCGTCTCCATCGGCATCGGTCGGATCGGGTGCCTGGTCGGCTGCTGCTGTTTTGGAGTCGAGACGACGCTGCCGTGGGGCGTTGACTTCGGAGACGGCGTCCGCCGGCATCCGACGCAGATCTATGAAGCGGCCTTTCACTTCGCCGCCGCGGGGCTGCTGTTCTCGCTCCAGCGCCAGGGACTGTTTCGCCTGCAATTGTTCAAGCTGTATCTGCTGACGTATTTCGTCTGGCGGTTTCTCACCGAATTTCTGCGGCCGGAAGTACGGCTGTGGTACGGATTGACGGGCTATCAATGGGCTTCGCTGGCGTTGATCCCAGTGTTACTCGCGCTCTGGTGGCAGGATGCGCGATTTGCCAGGAATCGGTAAACGTTTCGCGTCCCGAATCCGTTGGAGAGCATTCGCAATCATTGTTTGCCGGGAATCGCCGGAGCGAGAAATTGGCCGGTTTCCAGGATGCGGCGAATCGCGGCGAGAACCTCGTTCAACAGCGGTTCCGGACGACGATGGATCTCTCGCGACACGGTCAGCCGGCCCGACGTGATGGATTCGCCCAACTCTTCCAGCAGGGTCCGGGTCCAGACTTGGAAGCCGTGCAGTTCCTCCTCGGACAGATCGTGTCTGAGCAGAGAAGTCTCATCGGCCCTGCGGTGACGCCTTAATCGAGCCAAGGCCGTCCCTTGGGTGCGGTACAAATCGCCCGAACGGTAGGCACGTCTCAGTCCGCCCTCCGGCGTGAACTGCAGCATGACGTCCTGGCCGAAGTAGAGGGAAAACCAGCCATTCTCGCGAAATCCCGCCAGGATCGGTTCCGACGGCGGGTCGAACACCAGTTCCGCGCGGGACGTCAGGCTGACGGCTTCGGCCCACAAGTCTTCCCGGTCGGCTTCATGCAGGGCCATGCAGTGAAAACCCTCCGCATTACGGGCAGCAAACTGCGAGTCGGTTACGGTCTCTTTCGGAAATCGACATTTTTTTCAGACAAGATCTACCGCGGGCAAAGAGAGGATGTTATCTTCAGCTATTCCCGGGGTTCATTTTTTTCGGTTCTTTTCGCGATTCCTTCGCGTCATCGACGGTATGGTCTTCTTCCTCGACTCGCAATTTTTTGTCCTCAGGACGGAATTCTTTTCGCGTTTTCTGATCGTCGTAGAGTTTTGAGGCGTGAAATTCGGATTGGCGACGCAGCCGCTCTCCTCAGGAATGTGACCGGAGCGGGTCTCGACCTTATCACGAAAAGATAAGAGTTCGAAAGCGTGAGTGGTTGTTTCTGTGCGTCCGCACTTTTGACGAACGGAATTTCAAGCGATGTCCATTCTGCTGGATCGGTCGGAACCGCTTTCCTCAGCGGAATTTGCCACCATTGATGCCGATCGCATGGATGAAGTCGCCCACCGGCACAAACAAGTCATCGAGTTTCTGCTGCAAGAGCGCTATGACGCCCTGCTGCTGCAGAATCCGGCCAATTTGACATGGTTCACCGCCGGCGGACTATTTCGGAACGGGAGCACGACCGGGACCTCGGCGGCACTATTCATCACGCCCGATGCCCGGGTCATCATCTGCAATAACGTGGATACGCCGCAGATCCTCGATTTCCAGGCGCCCCATCTGGGGTTCCAGTTGAAAGAACGTTCCTGGACGGAACCTCGTGCCGTGCTGCTCGGAGACTTGTGCCGCGGACGGAAAGTCGCGAGCGACTTGCCGTTCGGGACGACGACCGACGTGGGTCCTCGAATGCTGGAAATGCGTCTGCCGCTCAGGGAATACGAATGGGCCACGATGCGAACCGGGGGACGCATCGTGGGTCATGCCCTGGAAGCCACGTTGCGGGCCTTGACCTCGGGCCGGACGGAAGCGGAAGTGGCGGGGGAGATCGCCCATCGACTGATCAAGCACCAGGTGTCTCCGGAGCGGATACAGATTTTGGCTGACGGCCGCGCATTGCGTTACCGGCATTGGAGTTACACGGAATCCCCAATTCGAAGTTTTTGCAGCGTCAGCGTGGTCGGTCGGTACCAGGGGCTGCATGTCGGCGCGGTGCGAACCGTCTGCCTGGAAACGCCGACGCCGCAATTCCTGGCCGCCTTCGAGAAAGCCGCGCTCGTGACCGCGACGGGCCTCTATTTCTCACAATCCGAGTGGGAGTTGTTTGAAGTCTGGAACCGCGTCAAACGGATTTACGAAAAGTCCGGTGCAGGCGAGGAATGGCGGCTGGCCGATCAGGCGGAAATCATTGAATACGAATACGGGTCTGTTCCTCTCATGCCGTCCAGCGAGTACCGCCTGTCCGCGGGCGTGCCAATCTTCTGGCACCCCTCCATCGGCCCGGTGATGACGGGCGACAGCATCCTGGTCACGAAGTCTGGCGCTGAGATTCTCACCCCGGCCCGCGATTGGCCGAGCGTCCCGATCTCAGTCAAAGGGGCCTCGGTTCCCGTCCCGGCCATCCTGGTAATTGAATCCCACTGAGGCAGTCTCAGCGCCGTGACGCGGCCTCATTTGCCAGTAGGCGACGAGAAACAGCGTCCCCAGCAGCAGATCGATCAAGCCGCCCAGCAGCACTGGGACGGCGATCCGTCCCTGGGCGAACAGCACGAGCGCCGCGATGCCGAAGCCGGCTTTTTCCAGCACTGCGGCCGGCAGCAGCCCGCGATACCAGACCGGGTCAAATGACATCATCAGAAATGCCGCCTGCCAGGCAAGCGCCACGCCGACGAAGCCATAGTAGAACTCCGGATGCGTGATCGCCGGCGGCTAGGCCCGGCCGATCCGGCCCTCCAGAAAGTACATCGGGAACAGTACGATCAGCCCGTAAACCCCGGCAATCCGCAACAGCCTTTTCGCCCGATTTTCCATGCAATGATTCCTTTCATCAGACGGTGTTGACGGCTCGCGTTCTGTGTCTTTGTGCGGCGTGACGATTTTTCGCTTCCCGAACGGAGCTTCAAAACATTGAACCACGGAACACCCAGCGCGGGAGACCCGCAACCCCAACTGAAAAGGCGTCTCGCGCAAAGTCGCCAAGAGGCAAAGGTCGCAAAGTCAAGTTCGCCACGGATAACACGGATGAGCACGGATCAGAACCAGGCAGAAATTTTGCAGAAGAAGCAGTAAAGGCTTGGCCGCAAAAAACGCAAAAAAAGAGGTTTTCTGGCTCGAAAAAAAATCTGCGTCCATCTGCGAAATCTGCGGTCAAAACTCTTCTTTTCAACCGTTGTCAATAAACGCGTGGCGATTTCGGATCGAGAAAATCTTCGCAACGCACGCAGATTCTGGCAGTTAGTAACACGGATCACACGAAAAAAATACAGGAAGCAGCCATTCGTACAAAGACCCGCTTTTTCGTGTCTTTTAGGGTGAACTCCTGCCTATCTTCCGTGCCATCCGTGTGTTCCGTGGTTTCCAAGTTTTCCCGGGCTCATTCGTCGGTTGGAATTGTAACGTTTGCAACACCCGCGACGAACGCATCGCGGCCTGCCCTCATTTGACACGGAAAATGCGGCGGCTTTCTGCGGATTCTCCCGGCATGTTGTCGAAACGCAACATAGGTTTGCCCGGTGACACAGACATGCCTGTCTGCCCCTTTCCTCCGCAGGGTCTTGCCTCGGGAACTGCCCATGCAAACGCTCGCCCAACTCGGTTGCGAACCGGCCGTCACAATTCGACCGGCGGATTCCCTCGATGTTGCGCTCGACCGGTTGCTGGAATCCGAGGCGACGGAACTGTACGTGACCGACGATGTCGGCCGGTTGCTGGGGATCGTGCCGGATTACGAACTCCTCAAGGCCCAGTTGTCGGGGCCGTGGTCCGAGTTGACCGCCGGGCAACTGATGTCGAACCGGCTGTTGTGTTTCACGCCTGAGACGCTATTCGCCGATGTCCTGCGCGTCTTCCGCGAAAGCCAGCATTCGCGTGCGGCGATCATCGAAGACGGCCGGTTGATCGGCCGGATCACCCGCCGCGCCGTACTGCGGGCACTCTGTCAGAATCCGCCGTCGCCGTCCGCAATCGCCCCGCCGAAGTTTCTCCAGGCCGTCGGTGCCGGGCAGTTCATTCCAAGCCCGGTTTAACCGCCTGGAAATCTTTGCAGCCTGCACTGACAAAGCCGGGAGCATTAAAGCCTGATCCGGGCTTCTGGCGCTTCCTGCCATTATCTTCTTCTTCCGTGCCATCCGTGGGTACCGTCGTTCCCTGTTTTCCTGGGTCACGGGCCGCGCCAGCGCCTGGCTGTCCGTGGTATGATGTTTTTTGCATTCAGACCAGCGGGGCCTTTTTGCAGGAGTCTCTTGTGTCTCCTTTCCGACTGCCTGTCTCGCGGCGCGGGTGGTTGCATATCGCCGGCGGAGGGTTTGCCGGGCTGATGTCTGGCAGCCGGTGGATGCCGCTGCTCGCCCAGCAAGCGGCATCCGTGAAACCGAAGCGGGCCTGCATTCTCCTCTGGATGACGGGCGGTCCGTCGCAGATGGATACGTTTGACCTGAAGCCTGGCCACAAAAACGGCGGCGAATTTCAGGAGATCGAGACCGCCGTCCCCGGCATCCGCATCAGCGAACATCTCCCGCAACTCGCACAGCAGATGAAACGCATCGCCGTCATCCGTTCGATGAAAACCCGCGAAGGCGACCACACCCGCGGGACGTATCTCATGCGGACCGGCTACCTGCCGCAAGGACCGATTCAATACCCCACTCTGGGATCGCTGCTCAGCAAGGAACTCGGCGATGACGAACCGTCGCTGCCGAATTTTGTCAGCATCACCCCCAATACGTTTCTCAGCCCCGCGGCGTTCGGCCCGGGATTTCTCGGGTCGAAATACGCGCCGCTGGTCGTCGGCGGGATGACGCAATTTCCGGGCGCCGCTTCAAACGACGACGCCGCCGGCGGAAAAACATTTCGCATCGACAATCTGCAGCCCGCGGCCGGAACCTCCAGGGTGCAAGCGGCGAAACGGCTTGAACTGTTGAAAACCCTCGACGACGAATTCTCCGGACAACGCAACAGCATCGTCACCGAAAGCCATTGCTCCGCCTATCTCGCCGCGGTCCGGATGATGAGCCCCGAATCGGAAGCGGCCTTCACTCTTGATGATGAGCCGGCCGAACTCCGCGACCGCTACGGCCGCAATCCGTTCGGACAAGGCTGCCTTTTGGCACGGAGGCTCGTCGAACGAAATGTCCCGTTTGTGGAAGTCTCGCTCAACGGTGCCGGCGACAACGCCGCCCTCGGCTGGGATACGCACGGCGATAACTTCAACACCGTCAAACAACTCTCCGCCGTCCTTGATCCGGCCTGGGCCACGTTGATGACCGACTTGAAAGACCGCGGGTTGCTCGAAACGACGCTCATCGTCTGGATGGGCGAATTCGGCCGCACGCCGAAGATCAACACCAGCACCGGCCGAGATCATTTCCCCGCCGCCTGGTCCACGGTCCTTTGCGGCGGCGGCATCCAAGGCGGTCAGGTCATCGGAAAAACATCGCCGGACGGCATGAAAGTCGACGACCGGCCCGTGAACGTCGGCGACCTCATCGCCACGATCTGCCGCGGCGTCGGCCTGGATCCGACCAAACAAAATCTTTCCAGCGTCGGCCGCCCGATCCGCCTCGCCGACCCCGCCTCGCAGCCGATCGAGGAGGTGCTGTGATGGCGCGACTTAGCGACGCTTCGAAGAAGCGTTCCGTCGCGACCCGCGGCGGCTCTTGGGTGTTGTTCGCATTGTTGTTCGCATCCTCGTTAGCCGCCGCCGAACGAAACGATGACGCCGAGCATCTGCTCTTCAGCGGCGAACACGGCCTGACGGTGATCCGCCTGCGAATTGAGATCGACGGCACGCCGCATCGCAAACTGTGCCGGTCGAGCCTGGAGACAATCTGCACCGAGGCCGACCGTGATCAGGACGGCTCGCTTACCACGGAAGAATACGACGCGGGCGTAGCCAATCATCCCGTCCTGATCGACCGTCAAAACAGGATGATGCGGCGACCGAATGGGAAGCCCGACCGGCCGGACTTCGGCTCCACGGGCAAACGGCCGATCGCCGCGGTGACGGAATTTCTGCTTCGCATCGTCTGGCCGCCGCTCTCACTCGAATTTGCTACGCCCGCAATGCGGCAGATCAACGAGGCCGGCGAACTGCTGGACCGCCCGTTTGCTGACTCGCAGCTTTTTGAACGGCTCGATACCGACGGCAACCGCAAGCTGACGAGCCGCGAAGTCGAACGGGCTGTCGACATACTATTCAAGCTCGATTTTGATGAAGACGAAACGATCAGCCTCGACGAGTTGCGGACTCAGTCTGCGCCGAACGCCCTGCCTGCCGCCAATCCCAATCGCCCGGCCCGCCAAGGCGACAGCCATCTCTCGCACCTGTCGCCGGAACGCATTGATGCAACTTTCGTTCGGCGGATTCTCTCGCTGTACGATGGCGAAGCGAAAGATTCCGTAAAGGATTTGCGCCTGGACCGCCGCGAAGCCGGAGTCGCGGAAGCGGTCTTCACCCCGGCCGATGCCGACCAGGACGGCTACTGGGACTTCGACGAACTCTGGCGGTACCTGGAACGGCCGGTGCCCTCGGCCGAGATCTCGCTGAAACTTTTTTCGGATACTCGACTGCCCGCGCTGCGGCTTTCGTTCGATGATGCCAGTGCGTTCCGGTTGATTCATGAACACCCCTCGGCACTGGAGTTCGACGTTCACGGCACACGGTTTCAATGGTTGATTCCGCCGGGCGAATCGAGTCCATGGGCGAAAAACACGCTGGAGCTCGAATTTGAGCTGCTGGACGGCGACAAAAACCAATATCTGGAACCGAAGGAATGGATCGCGTCCAACGAGGATGATCCTTCCGGCAAAACCCAGTTCATGCAGATCGATGCCGACGGCGACGACAAAATTACGCGGGACGAATTCCGTGTCTATCACCTGAAATCCCTTGTCTACCGCGACCGCCAACTGGAGTTGAACGTTGAAAATCTCGGTCGCACGCTGTTCGGTCCGCTGGATACGAACAGCGATGGCCGTCTTTCGAAGCGCGAACTCGCCGCCCTCAAAACCCGCGCGTCGGAGTGGGACGCCGATGGAGACCATAAGCTGACGGAACAGGAAATTCCCAGGCAATACCGGCTCTCGCTGCGTCGCCGAAGCGTCCTCCGGATCGGCAATGTGGCCAGCGAATTCGCGACAGGAGGTGCGAACGGGGTGACCTCCGCAGAAGCATCCGGCCCGCTCTGGTTTCGCAAGATGGACCGCAATCGCGACGGAGAAGTCTCGGCCCGCGAGTTTCTCGGCCCGGTTGATCTCTTTCAGAAAATCGACGCCAATGCCGACGCCGCGATTGACGCCGCCGAAGCCGCTAAGGTGAAATGAATCTTTCAAAGCCCGGCGATGGCATCGCCGGGACCCGCCGTCGCCGACGGCGGGCTTTGCGATTGTTACGAACCGGAGCACGTTTCCATGCCCCATCCCGGCGTCACTCGTCGTTCGTTCCTCGGCTGGACAGCCGGCCTTTCGGCCGCCTCCGTCATGTCTCAAAGAGCGTCTGCAGAAGACGAAGCCATCACGCTCGGCGGCGGTCCGGCGAAGATCATCTCCCGGCCCCGGTCGACGTCCGGCGACAAGGCAATCGAACCGAAATGGGACGAGAAACTGACCATCACCGTCGGGCCGAAAGACGCCGACATCGTCGGCACGTCGCACAAAGCGCTGCAGGCCGCCGTCAATTACGTGGCCAGCCTCGGCGGCGGCACCGTGAAGATTCTCCCCGGCGAGTATAAGCTGCGCGGGTCGATCTGGTTGAAGTCGAACGTTCGCATCCTCGGCAGCGGACTCGATTCACAGTTGATCAAGAACCCGTCTCACTCCACCAAGCTCGCCGTCGACTCCGACTGGTACGACCAGGAAATCACGCTCGCCGACGCCAAGGGTTTTGAGGTTGGCGACAGCATCTGCCTGAGGACGAAAAATCCGCACCACGGCGGACAGGAAGTCGCCAAACGCACGCTGGTCGCCCGGTCCGGCAACCGGTTCAAGCTCGACCGGGCTCTACGCCAGAATTACTGGCAGATGGGCGATTCGATCTGCTGGTCGCTGTTCCCGATTCTCACCGGAGAGGAAATCGAGAACATCGTCATCGAGAACATCTGCCTCGACGGTAACAAGGCGAACAACGAGAACCTCGACGGCAACTACGCCGGCTGCGTCTTTTTGCAGGATTGCCGCGACATTGCGATCCGCGGCGTCACGGCACGCAACTACAACGGCGACGGCCTCAGTTGGCAGATCTGCCACGACGTCACCGTCGAAAACTGCCACAGCCACGACCACACGGGCCTCGGCCTGCACCCCGGCTCCGGCTCGCAGCGGCCCGTCATGCGGAATAACAAGATCGAACGCAACAACATCGGGATCTTCTTCTGCTGGGGCGTGAAATTCGGCGTCGCCGAAGACAACCAGCTCGACGGCAACGTCACCAGCATTTCGCTTGGCCATCGCGATACCGACAACCTCGTCCGAAAGAATACGGTGAAGAACAGCGGCCAGGTCGCCGTCCTGTTCCGCCCCGAACGGGGTCCGTCCTTCTGCGCCCACCGCAACGTGATCGAAGAGAATACGCTGATCAACTCCGGCCCGATGGCTGCCGCCGCCATTGACGTTCAGGGCGGCACCGAGTCGGTCACCATCCGCAAAAACGACATCCAGGAAACGCGCGGCCCGGAACAGCGCATCGGCATCCGGCTCGGCAAAGAGACGAAGGAGATCACGGTCGCCGAGAACAAAATCGCCGGTGTCGCGACAGACATTCTGAAGATGGCGTGATGCCCACGACAGCCCCCCCCACGCTGATCGTCGTTCATCCGCGCGAACGGAAGGCGAAGTGCACCGTCCGGCCGCTGAAAGGCCTGCCTGGAATCGAATTCCGGCAGTTTCCCTTGCGGCAGCCGATCCCCGCGGGGTATGTCCGGCTCGGCTTGGGCGGGCCGGTGTTGTCGGAAAACGAGGTGCACTCCGGGCTCGTCATTCTCGACGGCACCTGGCGCTGGGCCGGCCGGATGGAAGCGGAACTTGCCGAGATTCCCGTCCGCAGCCTGCCCCCGATGCGGACGGCCTATCCGCGGAGTTCCAAGGTCTTCGACGATCCACACGACGGGTTGGCAACCGTGGAGGCGCTCTATGCCGCGTTGACGATTCTCGGCCGGCCGACAAAGCAGATTCTCGACCACTACCATTGGCGCGACGAATTTCTGCGGTTGAATGCCGCTGTCTGGTTCCGATAGGCCCAGGGATTGCAATCCATTAGCATCTACACATCCTAGCTGGAGTTGGATTGGGCGAGGAAGGGGACGGT
>CAYMAO010000066.1:0-16474 GCA_964388415.1 uncultured Planctomycetaceae bacterium
TCAGACTCCAGTCCCAATTCGCGGCCCGTGGTTCGCGCTGGCCATACAGCAGCGCCGCCGGAGCCAGTTCATCGCTCCACACCTGGTGCTCCGGCGTCAGGCTTGGGCGTCGCCCGGTGAACTCGAAATCGGGGCAACGCCGAAGCGGCTCAGGTCCGGTCACCTGTAGGATTGAAGCTACGCCGCTGACGCCTTACTTGGGTTTGACGGACTCATGGGGCACGTCATCGAATGAATCTCTGCCGTCGCTCTCCAGGCTGATTTTCAGCACTGCATCCGTCTCGGCCGCTTTAAGATACGCCGCCTCCGTGGCCTCTTCCCCGTCGAGCCAATACTTGGGGTGCCCAGGCTTATTCGTGCCGGTTCGCGTCAACATCCGCTCGATTCCATGCATGGCGGCATCCTCGCGCTTCGACTGATAATAGGACCCCATAAACCGGCCGTCGTAATCTCGATAGATCGTCCATCCGTCTCCCAGGCCATTCACAAAGCGTGTCAACGAATAGCCTGGCTGTGATTTTTCCCTGGATAGACCTACCCACGACTTTTCGATACCGTGCTTGGTGCCGTCTACATAATCTGTCTCATCGATCAAAGAAACCTTATCCACAATCAATCTATAGCGGCGCCAGTTTCCCGTTCCATTTTTCATCGACGACTCGGAAAGGACCTGCCCATCTTTATCCCAATACCTCACAACGCCATCCAATTTTCCATCACGATAAGGGATTTCACAAAACAGCTTTTCTGACGGATAAAACTCCCGCCAAAATCCATGAAGTACTTCTTTTCGAAACAGTCTTTCCTCGGCCATTACGCCATTTTCATACCACATCCGTTCGCCGACCTTATCGTCGCCAACCCAATAGTACGCCCGCCTGACACGAAGTCCAAGTCGAACAGTTCGAATCCATTGCTCTCGAGCTTCCTCGGGAATCTTGAGGGCGCGCAGGTCATCTACGCGGAGATCGTCTTCTGATCCCGTCGCAATCTGGGAAATAGAAATCGACAATCCCACGATGAACATCTGCAAGATATGGATTGCTTCTCGAACACTCAATCTTCGCAGTCGACCGGAACGATCTAGCGTCACGAAATGATCTCCTTGGGAGACGATCATGGAACATCTCTGCAGTGCATCAGTTTTGCCAGAGACTCATTAAATCGGCCAACAACTACGGCAACTTACTACGGCTGATAAGGATAAATTTTAGGTCGCTGCTGGTATAATACTCGCATGGTTGTGCGATTGGGCGGAACACCGCCGGTATCGCTTTCGTAGAAGTCTGCCAATACGTCGCGTGCCTCATTAATGGTCAGATTGTCAAGCCCCAAGCCCGAAGATTTTCCATTACCTAGATAGATAAAATTTTCACCTTGATAGGAAAAGATCATTCGTCGAACTTGCGCAAAAGCAGCTTCGTCGCGGGCGAGAATCGCCAAGACAGCAAGTGCTACTTGGCGGGCCGCTGTCATTTCTAGGTAGTTTGGGTCGTTTTTAAGATAAAAAAGATCTCCAGGGATAAGCTTTTTCGTTTCGTCTCCGGCGTTCGCAATAATATAGTCGTCAGGTAAACTATCAATTGCATCTTGCACAAAATATTCGCCCTCTTCCCAGTCAACTTTCAATTGTCCAGACGCGATTTTACCATCAATCCAAGGCTCTCCCATGATTCGCTGATGACCAATCAGAACCGCGCCGCAACGCGCGGTCCAACATTCGGTTCTTGTTTTGTCGTTGATGAGAACTCCGATACCTAATGACGCGCTTAGCCCCGATTTGATATGAAAGTTATAGCTATCAGGATCATACAGTTCAAAAACGTCATCAACAACCTCATAGTTTCCACCTCCATAGTCCCAGTCAATTGCCCCATTATTCATTTCTTTCATTGCTCGACAGATGTCTTCACGAACATCGAAATGCTGCCCCGCATGGTCAACATCGGAGAAGGAAAAGAGTTCCAAAGAAGCGACCATCTTGCCGAAGATTTCAGTTCGAATGAGGTCGCCTCCCTCGTTGGTCAGCTCGTCATATTCGTCCCCATTTTCGGTAACGGTGTTGCCATCGATTTTGAGGATCGCGAGCGCCGCTCGTTGCGGCATCCAGAGCATCACGATGATTATCGCAGCGCTCATTGCGGATGCCGAACGAAAAACCGTTGAATTCATTGTAAGGCCTATCACTGAAAATGACGAGCAGTTTTGGTGTCGTCTACTCGTTATTCCGGGTTTTCAAAGATCGTCACGAGATCGAAGCCATCGGCTTCGCTATTCCACACCACAAACACGATCCCGTCGATATCCCCGCCGACGGCGTTGTAGATGATGTTGTCGTACTGCACGGTCAAACGGTACAGGCGGTTCGCGACCCACTCGAAGGGGACCGGTTGCAGGGAGTTGTTCACGTCCGGCAGGGCCTGGCCGACTTGCAGGCGGTTGACGACGTTCGACGTCGTCGTGTCGGTCACGGTGTCGGTGATCGAAACGTTGACGCCGTCGTCCGACAATACGGCGAGGCGAGTGTCCGCTGACGTCGGGATGAAATAGACGGTGAACGTCTGCGGATCGGGGGTCTGCGTGCTCGAATACGCCAGGTTGGACGAGTCGTCCGTCAGCGATTGGACTCGCACCTTGACGGCGTTCCACGCGGCGGCCTCGCTGGCGAAGTCCGCGATGCGGATGTCGCTCATGTCGATGAACCAGTCGTTCGCCACGACGAAGTTCGGGCAAATCAGCGACACGGCGACGAAAGCAAAAAGTTGCTTCATTTCGGGGCGTTCTCCTGGGGTCCCGTCGTCGCCGACGACGGGCTTTGAGTTACTGAGCCGGGGTCTTCTGAGCTTTATCGGTGACAACCTTTTCCAGGACCGGAATCCGCTTCTTGACGTGCACGAAGCTGGAGTCCTCGGGAATCGCCTGGAGGACTTCGATGGCATCCTGATGACGGCCGAGCGATTCCAGCGCGGCGGACCGATGCCAGCGCGCGGCGTTGACGGTGTTCGGCTTCTCCGAAGTCAGTTCCAATTCATGGGCGAGATATTCCGTCCGCTCCCACTGCCCCGCGTTGCGTGCCGCCGCCAACGTCAGCCCGTACAGAAAATTCCGGCTGAGCGGGTGATTCGACTGTTTCGGGGCCTTGTCGAGCGAACCGAGCAGCCAGCATTCGGCGATCATCCACGCCAGCTCGCGATCCTTCAGCGTGTAGCTGGCGTAACTATAAAGAATGTGAAACCGCCATAGCCCGTAACGGGACGCCTCGGCGTCGTCCTGGTCGAGCGCCGCCTCGGCGAGCCGCAACTGTTTGGCGATGATGCCGTAGATTTTTTTGGTGTCGCCTTCCGCTTCCTTGAAGGGTTCGTCGTCCGCGACGATCTTGAGCCGGGTGACTTCCTTGAGCGACGGCTTCTCCGCCTTGACGCCGGATTTCTTGAAGAGGTAATCGCGAATCAGGCCGCGCCCGCGCAGAATTTCTTTCTTGCGCTCGGCGATTTCTTCCGGCGTCAACGCCCCCGCATGAGGTTCCGGCCGCACCGGCTTGGCTTTCGCGGTGCCGGTCGTGGGCTTTTTCGGCGGCGCGGCGACGAGAGCCGCGCACACGAGCACGGGCGTGATCGCAACACACGCCAAGAGGGCGGTCCGCAACACGGGGTGACCTTTCCGTCGAATGGGCTGTGATCTGTCCGCCGGGAGGCGAACAGATCACTGTACGACGGCAAAGGTTTTTTTTACAAGCGATCACTGCTGTTCAAATCACTACTGCGCGCCGGCTTCCGCAACGACTTCAGCAATTGCCCGGCCGCTTGACTGAACAGGAGCGTGTCGACGCCGGCAGGCCGGCCGCCTGGGTGACATCATCCCCTCCTTATTTCACGGCGGGCGAACCGTCAATCTGCAGCCGGTGATTGGCCTGTACGCCGCGCTGCTCGAAGACGCCTTTGCCATGCGGCCACTCGACGCGCACATCCACTTGCGGAGTCTGGCCCAATCCGAAGTGCGCCAGCGCCTCATGGGCCGAAGCATACCCGAATCCGGTGCCAATCTCCTGGCAGCCGATCAACGACGCGGCATCTCCCAATTTCCCCGATGGGTACACGAAAATCCTGGCCCCGATTCCCGCGTGATTCACACCCGAAGGGCCGGTGAGCGTAATCTGCAGCCAATTTCCCCCGGGAGTTTCATTCTTGAGCAGCAGGGATCGCCGCTCGGCCCACCAACTGGCGCAGAAAAAGTCCAGCCGGCCGTCCCGATTGTAATCTGCCGCGGGCATCGGCGCGGCATACAGGATTTTTCCATCGGCCAACATCTTCTTGTAGAAATCTCCCGTGCGCCGCAAGGCCTGGTCCGCTGCCGTCGGATAGTCGTTCACGTCCCAGCCGTGCAATTGAAACCCCGGGACGCCCTGCTGAATTCCCGTATGACGAAAGATGATCGGCACGGGGACGTCTCCCGCGAATTTGACGATGCTCACCGCCAGGTCGGGCCAGCCGTCGTTGTCGAAGTCTTGAATCTCCAGGTGCGGCGTCTTGAGCGCCAGCGGACGGAGGCCCGAGGGCTCGGTGACTTCCTGGAAGACCAGCCTCCCCGCGCGCAGGCCTCCGTTCAGGAATAATCGAGGCGCCACCGGGGACACCCAGGGCGTTTTGAAATGCGGCCCGAGCGCGATGTCCAGCCGGCCATCCCGATTGACATCGCCCAGAGTCACGCCGCACACCATGTTATCGCCCCCGGACTCCGGCCAGGCGAACGTTTCCGTGAGATGCGTCGCTTCCTGAAACTTTCCCCGGCCGTCGTTGACCAGCACGCGATTGCCCCCGTGATGCGACGCCAGAAACAATTCGGGCCAGCCGTCGCCGGTCAAATCCCCTGCGGCGACGCCCAATCCCGGGGAATCCGGCAGGCCGGCCGTTTGGGTGACATCGTCGAATTGCAGATCGCCCCGATTGCGGAACAATCTCGAACGTTTCGTCGGCGACCCGTTGTAACCCGGCAGGGGATCTTCGCCCACCAGCAGGTCGAGCAGTCCGTCTCCATCGACATCGCACGACGTCGCGCTCCTCCCGCCGAATTCCGCCGGGCAAGCGCCGTTCCCTTCCGAAACATCCGTGAATTTTCCGCCCCCCTCGTTGCGAAACAGGGCGCAGCCGCGAATCTGATTTTTCGGCTGCGGCATGCTGGACACATACAGATCGAGATCGCCATCGTTGTCGAAGTCGGAAAACAAAGCTCCGGTGGCGCGCGAGGGAATTGCCACGGCGGGCTGATCGTCGACAAAGAATTTGCCGTTCCGTTGGCGCATCAGGAAATTCGGCTTGGTTCCGCTGCCGTGAAACGTCGCGACATACAGATCGAGTTCGCCGTCCTGATCCACATCGCCCCAGCCGGCCGCATGTCCCTGGATATTCTCCAAACCTGGAAACAGTCCGGCGGACTCGGCGGCATCGCGAAAGCGAAATGCCGGCTCTTCGGCCCGTCCGGCAGTCGCGAGCAGCGCCCACGAAGCCCAGGCGATGGCCGCTCGGGCCAGTGAACGCCAGAGACTGGAATTGCAGGACCTTGTCATTTTGCGATTCCCCACAATTGAATGGCTTGTGAATGACTTGACCTCACTCCAGAGCCGGGCGCTTACATTTCCGTTGCCTGATCCGCACCATTTCCATGCTCCAGACAAGACGGCTGCCCGATGGTCGTCGAGCGCAATTGCTGATCTCGAACTGCCCGCCCAGAACTGTCTGGTCCTGGTGAGTTTACTCTCTCTTCCGAGCGCCCACCATGCGCGGGTCAGTCTGATCTTCGGTTCCAATCCCGAAGTTGTCTCGGTAGTTTATCAAGGTGCGCTGCCGTGTTAACTCCAGGAGCACGCGTCGTTACCATTGGGCTTCGCCAATCTTTGGAGCAGGTTCAGGATCGTTCCCGAAGGGGATGTTTGCTTTCTGCCCGCGAAGCGATCCATGAACAACGCAGGACTCTCTCCTTATCAGAGGATCACTACTGTGGGCCAGGCCGGTATTCGCTCTCTCGCGGAATTGATTCAACAGCAAGCCGCGGCCAGCCCGGATGCCATCGCCGTGTACGGAAGCCAGACCGCGCGAGGGATGACCTACCGCCAATTGCAGACCCAACTGGGCGACGTCCGTCGCTGCCTGCGTCAGGCGGGCATCCAGCAGGACGACCGGGTCGCCGTCGTCTTGCCGAATGGACCGGAAATGGCGACGGCCTTTCTTTCCGTGGCGGCAGCATGCGTTTGCGCGCCATTGAATCCAAACTTTCGGGAGAGCGAGTTTCAGTTTTACCTCTCGGACCTGGGGATCAAAGCGTTGGTTCTCACGGACGGCGAACGGGGAGCCGCGCGCACAGCGGCCCAGACGCTGGGCATCCCTGTCTTGGAACTCTCGCTCGCCCATAGTGGTCCCATTGGCTCTTTCACGCTGCACGGTACGACAATCGGCAGGGAAGTCCCAGATCGTGAGGCCGAGCCGGAGGATATCGCACTGGTGCTGCACACGTCCGGAACCACAGCGAAGCCGAAAATCGTTCCGCTGTCGCACCGCAATCTGTGTGCATCCGCCGAGAACATCCGCCGGACGCTGCAATTGAAATCGGCGGACCGCTGCCTCAACGTCATGCCGTTGTTTCATATCCACGGGTTGATTGGGGCGTTGCTCTCTTCGATCTCGGCGGGGGCCAGCGTGGCCTGTTGCCCGCCGTTTGACGCGGATCGCTTTCTTGCCTGGTGGGAGTCGATCGACCCGACCTGGTATACCGCGGTGCCGACGATTCACCAGGCGGTCCTGGCGCAGATCGAACGGAAGGGGCGTCCGCCGGCTCATGCGTCGCTCCGCCTGGTTCGTTCTTCGTCCTCGTCATTGCCGCCGTCCGTGATGCAACGCCTGGAGGAAGCCTTCGGCGTGCCGGTGCTGGAGTCGTACGGCATGACGGAGGCCGCTCACCAGATGGCGAGTAATCCGCTGCCGCCGCTGCCGCGCAAGCCGGGGTCCGTGGGGGTCGCCGCCGGGCCGGAGATGGCGATCATGAACGAAGCCGGGGAATTGCTGCCGACCGGTGCGACGGGGGAAATCGTGATTCGCGGCGAGAATGTCACCGCCGGCTACGCGAACAATCCGGGGGCCAATGCGGCAAGCTTCACTCACGGCTGGTTCCGCACGGGGGACCAGGGCTGGCAGGACGATGACGGCTATTTTTGGATTACGGGCCGGCTTAAGGAATTGATCAACCGGGGCGGAGAAAAGGTAGCGCCGCGGGAGGTGGACGATGCGCTGCTGGATCTCCCGGGAGTCGCGCAAGCCGTGACGTTCGCCGTGCCGCATCCCCGGTTGGGAGAAGACGTCGTAGCGGCAGTCGTGCTGCGGCCGGGATGTGTGATCACGGAGCGAGAACTTCGCCAGCAGGCGCTGAGTCGACTGACCGCCGTGAAGATGCCCAGTCGGATTGTCTTCGTCGACGAAATTCCGAAAGGAGGCACCGGGAAGGTCCAGCGAATCGGTTTGCACGAAAAGCTGCAGCATCTTCTGGTGGCGGAATTTGTAGAGCCAAGCAGCGATGCCGAGCTTGCATTGTCGAAACTTTGGCATGAGCTGTTCGATCAGGAACAGATTGGAATGCATGATAATTTCTTCTCACGGGGAGGTGACTCACTGCTGGCCGGGCGGCTGGTGGTACGCATCGCCGATGCCTTTGGCGTGGATTTCTCGCTGCCGGATCTGTTTGAGGCACCCACCATCGGCGAGCAAGCGGTGCGGATCGAGCAAAAGCTGATCGATCAAATCACGGGTTCCGAGGAATGAGCAATCCCAGGGAACCGTTCTCGAACCGCAGTGGAACGCCTCTCGGAGACGGCCCCGCGGACTCGCCGGATTCTTCCCCACGGCGCGAGAGTTTGACGGCAGCGCAGCGCGAACAACTCGCACAGCGATTGCGCGGCAACCAGCGACCGCGCGGCATCGTCTCTGCCGATCGGTCGCAGCCCGTGCCGCTGTCATTTCTGCAAGAGCAACTCTGGCTTCATCAGGAATTGCATCCGGAGAGCATCGCCTACAATCGTCCCCTGTCGATTCGAATCCAGGGACCGCTCAACCTCGCGGCTCTGGAACGCAGCCTGTCGGAAATCGTCCGGCGTCATGAAACCCTGCGCACGGTCATTCACTTCGAAGGAGACCAGCCGTTTCAGGCGGTCCTTCCCATAGGGGAGCTGTCTCTCCCATTGACAGACTTGGCGTCGGATGCCGAGCCGTTTGTATCGGCGAACCGCATCATAGAGGCTGAGGCTCGGCGTTCCATCGATATTCGGGGCGAGGCTCTCTGGCGGGCGCGGTTATTGCGATGTGCGACGACGGAGCACATTTTGGTGGCCACGTTTCATCACATGATTTTCGACGCGTGGTCCGAATCCATTCTGTTGCGAGAGCTGCCGGCCTGTTACGAAGCCTTCTCCAGCGGACGAAGCCCCGAGTTGCCGGAGTTGCCGGTTCACTACGCAGACTATTCGGTTTGGCAGCGAGCGCAGGAATCGACTGCGGCGTTTCAAAAAGGGGTGCAGTTCTGGATTGAGACGCTGCGGAATCTGCCAGTGCTTCCGTTGCCGACGGATCGGCCAAGGCAGGAATTTCCCGGTGAAACAGGCGATTCCGTCTCGGTTCAACTTTCGCCGATGCTGGTCGACGGGTTGAAGCAAACCGGTCAACGCGACGGGGTCACGTTGTTCATGATGCTGCTGGCCGCGTGGTACACGCTGCTGTATCGCTATTCAGGCCAGACCGACCTGGTTGTTGGATGTCCCGTGGCCGGTCGATCACGGCAGGAGTTCGAGGGATTGATCGGCGTGTTCATCAATACGCTGCCGCTCCGTCTTCGGCTGTCCGGGGAAGCGACGTTTCGCCAACTGCTGAAAGACTGTCGTCAAACCTGTCTGCACGCGACGCAACACCAGGACGTCACGCTTCAGCAGATTGTCCGACAGGCGGTGGCGCCCCAAGGCAAGGGCGGCTCGACGGGTTTTGATGTGATGTTTATCTATGAACACTTTCCCGAAACCCGGCGTGCCCAAACCGGTACGACATTCGAGACGGCGGCCGTCAGTCTCGACGTGGCACTCGCCGATCTGACCCTCGAATTGAACGAGTCAGGGCACGGCATCCATGGAAAGCTGGTCTATCGGACGGAACTCTGGGATCGGTCTTCCATCGAACGGCTGGTCGGCCATTTCCAAAAACTATTGGAAGCGATCGTCGCCGATCCCGAGACGCCGGCTGATCGTCTGCCGCTGCTGGCCGATGCGGAACGGCGCCAGTTGCTGGTGGATTGGAATCACTCTCACGGTGGTTTCTCCTGCGAACAATGCGTCCATGAGCACCTTGAAGTCCAGGTCGAGCGGACCCCGGACGCCGTGGCGATCGTTTTCGGTGAGGAATCGCTCACTTACCGTGAGCTGAACACCCGGGCCAATCGCCTGGCGCATCATCTGCGGCAATCCGGCGCGAGACCGGATTCCGTCATCGCCGTGTGTGTAGAGCGATCTCCCGAAATGATCGTGGCGCTCCTGGCGATCTTGAAGTCCGGCGCGGCCTATCTGCCTTTGGATACGGCCTATCCGCCGCAGCGGCTCTCGCAACTGTTGACCGATGCGGAGGTTTCGCTGGTCGTGACGGAACAGAGTTTTCTGGATCCATTGCCGCTGGACAATTTCCCGATCGTCTGCCTGGATCGCGATGAGGCTCAATGGGCGAGTGCTTCGTCAGAGAACCCCGCGCCGACTGCCGGTCCGGACCAGCTTGCTTATGTGATCTACACGTCCGGATCGACCGGAAAACCGAAAGGCGTAGAGATTCTGCATCGCGGCGCCATGAATTTCTTGCAGGCGATGCAGGCGTATCCCGGATTGACGACCGGCGTCTCGATCCTGGCGATCACCACGATCACATTTGATATTTCCGTCTTGGAGATTTTTCTGCCATTGATCGGCGGAGGCTGCGTCGAACTGGTCAGCCGGGAGGTGGCCGTCGACGGTTTTCGGCTGCGGAAAGCCATCGAAAACTCACCGGTGACGGTCGTGCAGGCCACGCCCACCACGTGGCGGATGCTGCTGGAAGCGGGTTGGCAGGGAAGTTCCTCGCTGACTTTGATCACCGGCGGAGAATCGCTGACGAATGACCTGGCACACTCCCTGCTGTCCCGCGCAGGACGCGTTTGGAACATGTATGGCCCCACGGAGACTACCGTTTGGGCCACGGTGCAGCAAATCGACAGCCGCAGCGATCGGATGACTGTTGGACGTCCCGTTGCGAACATGCAGGCTTATATTCTGGATCGCCACCTGCAGCCGACGCCGATTGGAATTCCAGGCGAATTGTTCATCGGCGGCGAAGGGGTTGCACGCGGTTATCGGGGACGCATAGACCTGACCGCTGAGCGATTCCTGCCGGACCCATTCCGCAATCAACCGTCGGCTCGATTGTACAAGACCGGCGACCTGGCCCGGTTCCTGAGCGACGGCACCATCGAACATCTGGGGCGTCTGGATCAGCAGATCAAGATGCGAGGCCACCGCATCGAGCCGGGGGAAATTGAGTCTCTCCTGTGCGAACACAAAGAGGTCGCCGCAGCGGCCGTGGTCTTATGGGGAGCACGCATCGAAGAACATCAATTGGCGGCCTATGTGATGGCCGATCCGTCGCGAGTGACCGGCCAGGAATTGCGAGACGATCTGAAAGGCCGTCTTCCGGCCCACATGGTGCCTGCGACGATCACGTTCCTGGAGCAGTTTCCGCTGACATCCAGCGGCAAGATCGATCGTAAAGCCTTGCCGGCGCCGGCGCGAGGTATCCTCGTCCCAGAGGGGCCTCCGTCTGCCGCCCCGCAATCGCCGTTGGAAAGCTCGCTGACCGCGATCTGGTCGGACGTGCTTGGTGCGGCTCACGTCGGTCGAGATGACAATTTTTTTGAACTAGGCGGCCATTCTCTGCTGGCATTGCGAGTCGCGGCGAGGATGTCTGCCGCAATGAATCAGACGGTTCCGGTAGCGTTGTTCTTTCAATACCCCACGGTTGCTGCGATGGCGGCGGCTTTGACAGGCTCCCGATCCGCGGCGGCGGATGGAGTGATCGTCGAATTGAAACCCGGGGGAACTGACCAGGCACCGTTATTCTTATTTCCTCCGCTCGGAGCAGAGATGCTCACGTATCGAATCCTGGTCCAGCAACTTCCAACGGACCGCGCCGTTTTCGCCCTCGATTGGCACGCGGGAAGAAATGGCAGGGAGTTCAACTCGCTGGATGAGATCGCCCGCTACTGTGCGGAGCAGATCCGGAAATTTCGTCCGACCGGTCCTTACATCCTCGCGGGATATTCTTTCGGGGGTCGGCTGGCATTCGAGACCGCTTGCCGTTTGATTGACGCCAGTGAAAACGTCGCGCTGGTGGCGATCATTGACGCTGGTCCAGGGATAGTACAGGGATTCTCGCGGAGTGAGCGCCTGCTCGGCGCCGTTCGATTCCTTGTTAATCTGCCCCGTTGGATCTGCTACGACTTTCTTGCCGACTCGGCGGCCAACCTCGCGGGACGGCTGCGGCGGAAAGTGAAACAAATCTTTCGGCGACTCATCGATCAGTGGTCGCCTGAAGGAAAACCGGTGCGGCAGAAGCAGATTGAGGACTTATTTGACGCCCACCAGTTTCCGCCCTGGTTTCAACAGCGCCAGCAAGCGGACCTTCTCGCCGCAACCCGGCACCAACCGGTCCCGTATCCATTGAAAGTCACGCTGTTTCGAGCACGCGTTCGGCCGTTGCTGCATGGACATCTCACAGACCTGGCCTGGAGACGCGTTGCGAGTCTGGGAGTCGAGGTTCATCACATCCCCGGTCATCATGGCACCATCTTGCGGCCGCCCTTCGTAATCGACCTGGCAAGCAAACTTGCTGCCGCCATGAACGACAGCACGCAAGGCATTCAAGGCCGCTGAGTCAGGCAGCCTGTTCGGCTCCGCACTCCAATTGGGGGCGATATGGATCGTGCCCGATTTATCTGATTCTCGCGTTGAACTCGTTGCCTGATCAGGATCCGCTGAAGAGACAGGGCCTGGAGAGAGTCATCAGCCATCTTGCAACCGCCCAAAAAGAAGACGGTTCCTTTGCCGGCCGAGATGCCTGGCGGCCGATCTTCCATACGCCGCAGATTCTCACGCGGTTTGTCGTGTCCGGCCTGCAAGACGCCGAAGGACCGGCTTCAGCAGCCTTACAAAGAACGCACATCTTGAAAGCCGCTCAGACATTTCTCGGCCAACAAAAACCCGATGAAACGCAACAGGGACTGGTCTTGCGGATGAAGCTGGTCGCTCAACTGAAGCAGCTGCAACGGGCCGACGGGGGTTGGACTCAAACCGACGATCGCGACAGCGACGCCTTCGCCACCGGACAAACCTTGACCGCCTTGCATCGCGCAGGGATGTCACGAACAGAGCCGACGGTCCAGCGTGGAATCACGTTTCTGGTCAATACGCAGCAACCGGATGGCACCTGGAACATGACATCCCGTCCCAACCCGGAAAACGGCAAACCCGCCGAGTTCCTGAACCCGATCACTTACGCCGCCACCGCCTGGGCCACGATCGGCCTGTTGAACTCGGTACCGGCCGAAACGCCATGATCGCATCTGTTGCGTTCTTTCACGCGATGCAATTCCGGCATCGTGTTCGTATCCAGAAACAGACGTGCGTGGACGATCAATGGCGGGGATTGTCGAGCGCGCAAACCGCATCGGCGAGGGCACCTCGATGGCAGTTGCGTGCGAAGCGGAAGTCCAGCCGGTGTGGCGGTGACCGGCGTCCTTTGCTTCAAAAGACATTTCCCGCATTCGAGCCGCAGATCGGCATCTACCGCGGGAACTTCCCGGCCGCGACGGCGGATCTCAACAGTTCCGCGTCATCTTCCAGGTTGCCGGCCTGTTTTTCGAGACCCGCGATCACCTGCTGGGCGATGTTTCCGGTGATGTCGATGCAAAAACCGGCATCCAGCTTCACGCGGACCCTTTTGCACTCTTTGTCCATCGCCGTGCGGAGGTCATCGGCGCCGGCCAGTCCCGACGGCCCGTCCGACGTGCAGTCGATGTAGTTCAGAATCGCATCGAGCCGAGCGCCATATTTTTCGCGCAGCGACTCTGCCAGAGGATTCGGTTTTGGATCGGCATCGGTCGTCATGCGCAAACTCTCCCAGCCCGGGCGCCCTGCAGTCGTTGATGTGCAGACGCGATTGTACCGGATACAATCTCCCCGGATAGCAGTTTGCCCCCTTTTTTCGGAGCCGGACGGATGCGAAATCCTTTTCTCACGGCAGGGTTGCTGATTATGACCATGACCACGGCGGCGTTTTCCGGTGATGATGTGGTGGACAACGTCGTCCTCGGCATTCATGGAGGGCTGGGGTACGACAAGAAAGATGTTACGCCCGAGTTTCTCAAAACGGTGCGCACCGGGCTGGAGGCCGCGCTGAAAGCCGGCGAGAAGAAGCTGAAAGATGGTGGGACCAGCCTGGACGCCGTCGAGGCCGCCATCCGCGTGATGGAAGACGATCCGACATTCAACGCCGGCAAAGGGGCCGTCTTTACGCATGAAGGGCGGAACGAACTCGATGCGTCGATCATGGACGGCAAGACGAAAAAAGCCGGGGCCGTCGCCGGGGTGACCATCGTCAAGAACCCGATCAGCGCCGCGCGGGCCGTGATGGAGAAATCCAAGCACGTGATGTTCACCGGCCGCGGGGCGGAAGTCTTCGCCACGCAGCAAGGGCTGGAGATCGTCGACCCGGCCTACTTTTGGACCGAACGCCGCTGGAAACAGATTCAGACGATCTGGCAGCACGAAAAAGAAGGCCGCACGTCGGAACGCATCCCGTTCACGATGCCAAAAGAAGCCTACGGCACCGTCGGCGCCGTGGCGCTAGACAGCTCCGGCAACCTCGCCGCGGGGACCTCCACCGGCGGGATGACGAACAAGATGTTCGGCCGAATCGGCGATTCCCCGGTCATCGGCGCGGGGACCTACGCCGACAATGAAGCCGCCGCCATCTCCTGCACGGGCCACGGCGAGTTCTTCATCCGCTATTCCGTCTCGCATGAAATTGTCGCCCAGGTGAAGTACAAAAACGTCTCGCTGAAAGACGCCGCGGAAGACGTCATCAACCGGCAACTCCGCGCAGTGGAAGGCGAAGGAGGCTGCGTCGCTCTGGACCGCACCGGAAAATTCGCGACGGCGTTCAACTCCGAAGGCCTGTACCGGGCCTGCATCACTAAAGACGGCAAAATGACGATCCGGCTGTACGAGGAATAACGCCGCAATCAACGCTTGCGCTTCGCCGATTCACCAGCGATGAAGTCTCACTCCGGCGAACCCGTTCACCGCTTCCCGTGTCCGGCCCTGAGCTCTTAGCCGTCAACTCTCTTGGCCCATTTCGCTATGAACACCACCCAACTGCGGAAACTCGGCGTCCCGGACGAATGCATCGGCAGCGCGATTCAGGCGCTGCAGGCGGCGATTGCCGACGGATTCAAAGGCAAGGACGTCAAGGAACGGATCAAGCAGATCGTCGCCGCGCCGGCCGACTTCGTCGCCGATCCGCATTTCGGCACGTTCGCCCTGGAGTTGACGACGGCCGGCGTCGTCGAAGAACTCACGCCGATCCCCTACCAGACGTGGGGGACTGACATCGATTTCGGCGCGCATCACCAGATGCGGCAGTCGTGCATGATTCCGTCGGCTCGCGGCGCGGCGTTGATGCCGGATGCTCACGTCGGTTACGGCCTGCCGATCGGCGGAGTGCTGGCGCTCGAGAATGCCGTCGTGCCTTATGCCGTCGGCGTCGATATCGCCTGCCGCATGAAGCTCTCGGTCCTCGATTTGCCGGCCGATTCGCTCGATGATCAATTCCACCGCTACAAGACGGCGCTCGTGAACGGCACCCGCTTCGGCGTTGGTTCGGTCCATGAAACACCTCAGGATCACGCGGTAATGGATGCCGACTGGTCGATCACCCGAATCACGCGAGAACACAAGGATAAAGCCGCCAGACAACTGGGCACGTCGGGATCGGGCAACCATTTCGTCGAGTTCGGCGTCTTGACGCTGACGCAGACGGACGCGGATCTCGGCCTGGAAGCCGGCAGCTATGTCGCGCTGCTCAGCCACTCAGGCAGCCGAGGTGCGGGTGCGGCCGTGTGCGACGTTTACAGCCGCATGGCCCAGGCCCGGCTGCCGAAGAGGTACGCGGACTTCGGCCGGCTGGCCTGGCTGGATATGGATTCCGAAGCCGGCCAGGAATACTGGACGGCGATGAACCTGATGGGCGATTACGCCGCAGCCAACCACGACGTCATTCACCGGCTGGTCTCGAAACTGCTGGGCGGCCGGATCATCGCCGGCGTGGAAAATCACCACAATTTCGCCTGGAAAGAAATCCACAACGGTCAGGAACTGATCGTCCATCGCAAGGGAGCGACACCGGCCGGCGCAGGCGTGCTGGGCGTCATCCCTGGTTCCATGGCCGATCCGGCGTACGTCGTCCGCGGCAAAGGAAACGCGGCGAGTCTGGCCTCGGCCTCGCACGGCGCCGGCCGCCGCATGAGCCGCACCGCCGCGCGGGAGAAGTACAACTTCCGGGCCGTGCAGAAGGATCTCGAAGTGAAAGGCATCCGCGTGCTGACGGCCGGTTCGGATGAGGTGCCGTACGTCTACAAGGACATCCGCGCAGTGATGGCGGCCCAGACGGATTTGGTCGATACAATCGCCGAGTTCCAGCCGAAAATCGTCAAGATGTCGGACGACGGCCGCGCGGAGGACTAAAGAAGATTTGTGAATCGGGGAGCCGCTTGCGTTTCGCGGGCGGACCCGAGCCGCATGAGCAACATCTGAGCCACTTGCACATGGTCAGGAGCGTTCATGTTATTCTTCAATCCCCTGTCTCCATTTGCCCTCTTGGAAACCGTCGATCAATTTCGCGATGAGCTTGGAGTCGCCTCGCAAATCAAGAAATGACGCTTTCGCGTCCAGCAGCTTCAGAAACCCAGGCAGATTGCTGGCTGCCTGATCCACATCAACAAACCCCATGCTCCAGTCGCCAAAGCTCCGCTCTTTCTTTACCGACTTTGACAGCATCAGCACCCGTTCATGGCGCGGATCGCGTCCGATAACCTGAAACAAAGCCGTGATGTCCTCCTCGTTGCCCTCGAGAATCTGGAAGAAGGACCGCTTATGGTAAAGCAGCAAGCCCGTGATGCCGAGATTGCTGTTTTTTGTTCTGGCCTTCAGCAAGAGCTCACGAAGTTCGGCCGGCGTGAACGGCTTGATGGCGGCACTGGCATACACCAACTGAATTAAAGGCATAATGTGAATTCCAAGGATCTTGCGCTGTGGGGCCGAACGGCAGCGTTGACCGGGCCGCGGCAAGCGATGTTTCCATTTCAAAACCGCCCG
>CAYMAO010000067.1:0-15295 GCA_964388415.1 uncultured Planctomycetaceae bacterium
TGCTATTGCATTGCATGCTGTCAATTGGAGTGGTCAATTGCGGGATATCATCTAGGATGGACTGCATTGTTATTGGATGGATTCTGGCGCTAGCCATGATTGGTACATATTATTTCTGGCAACGCGCAATAAGGTAGGTGTCGCCGATAACCGCCGTGTTCGGAAGGAGAACTGAGAAGGCAGGAAAAAGGGGACAGGTCCATTATTGACGGCCTTCCTGGAATCGACACTCCGCCCCCGGAATTCGCCGGGACGATGAATTAGATGGACCTGTCCCCTTTTTTTCTTCCTCTTCTCTTTTTTCTTCTCCACAAGGATTTACGTCGACGGCTGGGGAAGTTGGGTTACCCTTCGATCAGCCGCGTTTCGTCGGCGGCGTGCTGGCAGCGGACGCCGGGGTGAAAGTAGAGTTTCCCGTTCCGGGCGGCGAGCTGAGCCGACCAGGCCCAGTCGTGGGCCGGGATGCCGCGGATGTGGCTTTCGGACCAGTCCGGGGTCCGGGAGGGCCAATACATCAGGCAGCCGGTGCCGGAGAAATCGATGGGAATGAGTTCGCCGGTATCGCGGGGGATCGTGGTCGGTTCCTCGGGGCGGTCTTTGCGCCACCAGCCGCCGACGTAGCGCTGCGGGAGGTGTCGGTTGCGATAGCAGCCAGAGATGGCGTGCGGGGGGTGCGCGCCGTCCGTTAGCGCCTGCCACAAAGCCGGCCCGGCATCGAGCGGCGCCAGTACGTCGTCCTCGATCAGCCAATGGACGTCGCCCTGCATCTCGCCGGCCAGTCGGTTGTAGGCCGCGGCGAGGAATTTGGCCACTTCGTCGCGACGCTGTGTTTCGGTGGTCCAGTGCAACGTGATGCGATAATCCATGACTCGGATCACTTCAAACGTCGCCGCATATCGGGCGGCTTCCCGTTCGACCATCCGGCGGTAATCCGCGTTGCGGCTGTTATCGAACAGGATCAACGATTTCGGCTGAGAGGATTCGATGCGGCGGACGGACGACGCCAGCGCGTCCAGCCATTTCGTAAACAACCCGGGCAAGCGGCCGCTGAGGATCGCCCCGATCGCCAGCCGGGCGTTTTTCCGGCGGACCTCGGCGAGATATTTGCCGCGCGTGGCATCCTTCTCCTGAATGCGGGCCGACCAGGAGCCGTCATGCTGGCGGTAATCCAGAATGGCCGTGCTGACCGCTGGTGTGCCGAACCGGGCGGCGCGCAAGGCCAGGTCCCAATCCCACATCGTGGAGACGCGGTCGCTCCAGCCGCCGGCGGCGGCGAACGCCCAGCGGGCATACATCGCCGACGTGTTCACCGTGTTGCATTCCCAGCGGTCGTACCGAGCCCACGCCGGCACCGACCAGAACGCGCGGGCATGAGGCCCGTCCCCAAACGCTCGGGCCGGGCCGTACACGAACGGCGTGCCAGGCGTCATCGCCTCCAGGTGCTGGGCGACGAAGCCCTCGGTCAGCCGATCATCGCCGTCCAGGAATATGAGCTGTTCGCCGCGCGCGATCGCTGCGCCGTGGTTCCGCGCCACGCAGACGCCGCGATGCAGCGCCCCCGGCAGGATGATCAGGCCCAGATCGGTCCAGCGTCCGGCGATTTCGAGGGAATCATCGGTGCTGGCATCATCCGAGTAAATGATCTCGCAGGCGACCGATTGCTCCATCGCCGAACGGATCGCCTCGTTCAGAAACGGCCCGTTGTTGCGGGCGGCAATGATGATCGAAACGCGCGGCGGCACCGGCATTCCCAAACAGAGTGTGGACATGGCGTGGATCGCTCCCGGTAAAGGTGATTGGGGCCGCTCGCCAACGGCAGCGTCCCTTCACTTATCCGGGCGATGTTGCGCAACAAGGCGAAAAAGCGGCGGCTTCCGAGCGACTTCGGCTGTTCCAGAAGTCGCTCGGAAGCCCATCCGGGGCTGTTTCTTATACAAATCCCATCAATGAACAGCGCGTCAAGATTTCACCAAAGCCCGGCGTTGGCAACGCCGGGACCGATTGGGGGAGCGCTGTCAATTGTTGGGATTGGTATTAGGCGGGAACGACGGCTCGCGGGCGCGTCGATTCCTCCGCTTTTTGAACGCGATTCGTCAACGGGGCGGAGAAACCTTTCGTCGTGATACGGATTTCGTCGCCGTCCTGGAAGTGCCAGTCGCGCGAGCCGTAACTCAGCTTGCTGGTGCCGAAGAAGTAGAGATGAACGTCGCCCGGCCGGCGGTGTTGCGGGTACTTGAAATGGTGGTCTTCCATGTTTGCCAGCGAATGGCACATGTGCGTCTCGCCCGACCACAACGGTCCGCTGTCATAGAGGACGCTTTCCGCACGCGAAACAGTGCAGCGCAGCTCGATCTCCTGAAAATCATGCCCGATGACCAGTTCCGGACCGACGGCACAGGTCCGCAGTTTGGACGGCGCCAGATACAGATAATTCTGCTTCTCGACGGCGTGATCCGACCATTCATTGCCGAGGGCGAAGCCGAGACGAACCGGCCGGCCGCGGTCGTCGTTCACGTAACAACCGACGATTTCGGGTTCTTCGCCGCCGTCGGCGGTGAAATCGGGAATGTCGAGCGGCTCGTTCGGTCCGCGGAGGATCGTGCCGTTTCCTTTGTAAAACCACTCCGGCGCGACGCCGCGCGTTCCTGGCTGCGGCCGTCCGCCAGCGAGTCCCCATTCGAACATCCTGCGGGAATCGGTCATCGGCGGTTCCGGCGTCGCAGGAGTTTTCGGCGTACCCGTCGACGCGTGCATCTGGTCGCGAGACTGCATGCTCCCCAGGTGCGTCAGCCCGGTCCCCGTGATGAGCACCCGGTGCGGATCGGCATGATCGACGGGCGGCCGCAGCACCGGGCCGGATGCCGCATCGCAGCGCGTCAGCAATTCAGGATAAGACAAGCGAGTCGTCGACCGGCCGGCAAGATCGCTCAAGAATTTCGCCAGCGATGTCCCCTGAAGGACGGCCAACCGATAGGCATCGATCACGCGCTCGACCTGCGGTTCGACCGAGGTGACATCGAGAATTTCGGCCCCGTTCACGACGCCAAGCCGACGGCCGTCTTGCGGCGACTCGAACTGCACGACAGATAAGAGCGACATCTGCGAGCTCCGCTGGTCTTCGTAGGGTGTGGTCCAGGCTTTGCGAAGCCCACCGGTTCATCACGCGTGACGGGCCTCGCGAAGCGCTCGCCCCACACTGCAAGCTAGGGTTTCCGCGCCGGTTTCAGCTTCCATTCCTCATCGAAGAAATCGGCGGCGACAATCTTCCCCGGCCAGCGCGAATTCGGCGGCGTGCGGAGATCAACAATCGCCCAATCCGGCAGCTTCGGCGTCTGCCGGGCGTTGTTGAGGTAATCGTACTCACGGTAAGTGAACCCGCTGTTGAGGACGATGTATTTATTCGCGTTCAGCGGATTGGGAGAGATGGCAATCAGCGCGTGATTTGGCGCGTCGAACTTTTGTTCGCCAACGGTGATGTCGGTTGCGGACCACGCAATCGGCAGTTTATCGGCGATCTTATCGATCAACGAATTTGACTTGCGGTCTCCCCATAAGACGAGATTCGCCGTCTGGATGTCAGCATCGGTGACTTCGGTGTCGAGTATCACGCGCGCATCGCCGCGGAATTGCCGCCGCCACTGGGTGATCGCCCGGTTCATCTCGGCGTCGACCCACTTCTGGACATTCGGCTGATCGGATTTCCCGCTCGGCTTAACGAAGATGAAGGAGTCCATGAAGGCATGATCGATGGGGCCGCAGGTCTGACGATTCTTTTTTCCCTCGGTGAGCGATTTCGAATCTCGCATGGTGACAGCTTCCCACTTGCCATCGACGAGCCGATAGCCGCCAATCGTGTGATCGGGCGACGCGCTCATGGGAAATAGATCGACCTTGAGCGGTTGCCCATCGATGATGATGCCGTTGGCTAGTCCCTTGATCGCTCGCTGCATCGACACGGGGTGCAACGAAAAACAGGTGATATTGCTGGTCGTCACAACGAGTTTGCCGGCATCGTTTGCCGTGGCCGAGAGGCGAGCCGGTTCCCAGTGTTCCTTCATGCCCAAAATCCGCCCGGCGTCGAACGTGTCGTAAATGAGTGAATAGGTTTCGAAATCGATGCGGTCGACTTTCAACTGTTCATTGCGCGGCTGGGCCCATTGCTGCAACATGCCGTCAATTTCCTTCGCCGCCTCCGGCGTGATACTGTGCCCGGTTTTTGGCGCGATGATGTGCGGCAGCTTCATGCCGACTTTTGCATAGGCGGCCTCCATGAGATCGGCGGCCTGTTTCTGGATGTCGTTCTCGCCGCTGTAGGCCACGACCGGCAAATTGCGAAGATTCTCCACATATCCGGGGCAGTCGTACCACCGCCAGAGTTTTTCTTCCCACCACGGCGGGTTGAGCGTTTCCTTCTGGAAGAACTTCAGAAACTCCGGCGTTTCCGAGAAGCCGGCCCCCGGTGTTGCGGCAAACCAATAAGACGGGTAATGAACGGCGAACTGCCAGCAGGCGGCTCCCCCCATGGAAAAACCGCGCGATGCGATCCGTTCGTGATCAATGCGATACGTCTGTCCGGCTGAGGCGATCGCTTCAAACGTGTCGATCTCTCCCGCGAACTTATTGGCGTTGCAGTAGCGGCCATATGGATGGAGCACGATGGTGTCCGCCGGGGAGATCGGGCCGACTTGGCTCATCCGCTGCGAGATGAAATTGACTTCGCTCAAAGTTTCTCCGCGGCCGTGGAACCAGACATCCAGGCGATGCCGTTTGCCTTTCGAGGGACCGGTAGGCGGCTTTTCCGACGGCGGGGGAGCGGAAAAATCGTATGTCTCCGGGATAATCAGTCCGTAAGGCTGCGGCGTGTGGTCGATCTTGGAAACATAGCCGCGGACGACAAGGCCCTTCTGATTCAGCCAGGGCGTCTCGCCGCGAGCCAACTGTTCGGCCCGCTCGATGCCGACCTGCAGCAGTTTTTTCGCCGCCGGAATTTCACCCGGTGAATTGAACTCGTGGTCTTCCAAGGCGACTCGGACCGCCCGATGAAAGATGGCGACGTCGGCATAGTTCTTGTTGTTGCGCAGTGGCTCGAGCAGCGCTCCCAGTTTTGCCGTGCCGTTGGACAGTTCCTGCAAGTCCGCGAGGGGAATGCTGACCCCGGGTTTCGGCACCGGCCGCACGGTGTCCGGGTTGTTGTCCGCCGGGCCGTCGGCGAGTAACTTCAACGGGGCCAACCCAGCGAGCAGGACCAGGATCAGAGCATGGCGCGGCAGCAGCATGGGATGTCTCCGGGGTGGCTGGAAATCGAATACAAAGAAAACGATGGACAGGCGTGCGAACTCGCAAGCGATTAACCCAGCGGATGATGTGAGGATATTCTCAGATCACATTTTCCGTGCCATCCGTGAATTCCGTGGTTCTCATCTTCTGATCTAAGACCAGACGCCAGAATAACCTGCGTCACGCATCAAAAAAAGTCTGCGAGACCACTTGTCAACGGGGGAATTGCCGATAGAATGCAGTGACGAGTTGAGATTGAATCTCAATATCACCTGCCGAGCTGCCCGCCCCAGGATGAGTTCCCATGGACTTCTCCGTCACACAGACTGAACTGCGCAGCCCCAAAGCGTTGTGCCATTGTCTGGGCGTGCATGCCGACGAAATTCAATCCGCGATCGTCCAGCACGATTTGGCCTCGGTCCGCAGCGTCACGATGGTTTGCGGCGCGGGTGGCGGCTGCACGTCGTGTCATCGGCACATCAAGCGGATGCTGCACGAGCACCAGGCCCAGAAGCGCCACATCGACGCCCAGGGGTTGCAACCCCTGGGCGTCTACGCCGCTCAGTGAGCGGCTTCGTGCTCGCCCATCTGGTGGCCGAGGTAAATCTCCAGGCCGATCTTTTTGATGAGGTCGATCTGTGATTCGAGCCAGTCGACGTGTTCTTCGGATTCGGTGAGGATACCGGTCAGCAGATCGCGGCTGCCGGAGTCTTTATCCTTCTCGCAGACTTGGATGGCCTCGCGATAGGCGAGCACGCCCTTGGTTTCGAGGGCGAGATCGTAGTCGAACTGTTCCGGGACCGTGGTGCCGACGCGGATCACGTCGTACCGGGCGATTTCCGGGACGCCTTCGAGGAAGATGATGCGGTCGATCAGTTTTTCGGCATGTTTCATCTCGCCGATCGATTCGTGGTAATGCTTGTCGGCGAGCTTGTTGAGGCCCCAGTTGCGGCACATTTTGGATTGGACGAAATACTGGTTGATCGCGGTGAGTTCGATGGTGAGACCGGCGTTGAGTGCGTCGATGACTTTCTGCGAGCCTTGCATGGTGTTCCCTGTCGTTGCGTGAAAATGGAAGATTGATTCGTGGCGAGTGAGGGATTCTAGAAGCGAGGAGGCTGGAAAATCCAGGCTCCAGGAACCGAAGTCGAAGATTTTCCGGCGATTGACATAGGGTGTCTGCGAGACGGCTGAGTGAACTTGTGATTGAGACTCAAGTCGCGGTAGTTCACCCAAACTGCAGCCGGAGTGCCAGGTTTTTCACCGCCGTCATCGGGATGTGGTCGGTCTCGATGGCGCGGCTCGAGGAGATGAATACCGGGGCTTCGGACGCCTCTTTGCCGGGCGTCGGCAATCGGCCGTGGCTCCCCTTCACAACGGTCGCATCGAGGCCGATGACGTCCATGTAATAGCGGAAGCCGAGGAACTTCTGCATCAGCCGCCGGGCGATGCGCACCTGGGGAAACGTCAGCTTGGGATCGAGGAACAGCTCGACCGGGTCATAGCCCGGTTTGCGGTGAATATCGACGGTTCGGGCGTAGTCGGGGGCGAGGCGGTCATCCAGCCAGAAGTAATAAGTGAACCAGGAGTTCGCCTCGCTGACCGCAACGAGTTCGCCGGACCGCTCATGATCGAGTCCGAATTGGCGCTGCTCGGTGCGGTCGAAGATGCCGTCGATGCCGTCGATCTGTGACAAGAGAAGCTTCACCCCGCGGAGATCTTCCGGGCGCTGCACGTAGACATGGGCGACCTGGTGATCGGCGACAGCGAACGCCCGGGACGCGCCGTAGTCGAGCGTTTCCCAGCCGAGCGGTTCCTTCCGCACGGTGAGATAACCGTGCTGGCGGAGCACACGGTTGATGTGCACCGGCCGCGAGACGGGCGTGATGGCATATTCGGAAAGTGCGATCACGTCATAACCGGCGGCTTGCGCGGCGGCGATGACTTTCCCGGCCTCAGCGTCGATCAACCGCAGATCGCTTGCGATTCGCGGATCCTTCGGCCCCATCCGCTGAAGGTTGTAATCCAAGTGCGCCAGATACACGAGCAGCAAACTCGGTCGAAAACGATTCAGGACTTCGACAGAGGCGTCGGCGATCCACCGGGAACTCGTGATGTCGGCTCCCGGCCCCCAGAATTTGAAAAGCGGGAAGACGCCGAGCCTTGCCTGCAATTCGTCTTTCAATCCCACGGGCTGGCTGTAGGAATCCATGATCTTGCGGCCGTCGGCGGGGTAGCTCGGCCGGGGCGTCATCGAGTATTCCACGGCGGCGTACATGTTGTACCACCAGAACATGTTCGCCGTGGTGTAGCCGGGTTCGCGCTGCTTGCCGGCGTCGTAAATTCGATCGCCGCGGACCAGCCGATTGGACTGCCGCCAGAGCCAGACTTCCGACAGATCGCGAAAGTACCACCCGTTGGCGACGATGCCGTGCTCGCGCGGCAATGTCCCGGTGAGGATCGTCGACTGGGCCGAGCAGGTGACGGCAGGCAGCACGGTTCCCATAGGACGGGAGAAACCCTCGGCGGCGAGGCGGCTGAGATGCGGCGTGCTCGGCCCAAGCAGGTCGTGCGTCAGGCCGACCACGTTCAGCAGGACCAGCGGTTTTGACATGTAGCGCGCTTTCTGAGCGGGGGGCGTGAGCCCCTTGTTGACGCGTGAATCAGGGGGCTCACGCCCCTCGCTCAGTGTGTCGAGAGGAATTTCCGAATTGCGGCGTTCACAGCGGACGGTTGTTCGAGCGGGGCCATGTGGCCGGCGTGCGGGATGACGGTGAACTCCGCGCCGCGGATCGCATCCGCCATCTGCTGCATCTCTCCGGGCGGCGAAATCGCGTCGTGCACACCGACGAGGACCAGCGTCGGTACCGTGATCCGGCCAAGCAGCGGCGTCGAATCCGGGCGGGCGGCCATTGCCCGCTGCGCGGCGGCGATCGTGCGGGACGACGACGACAAGATCCCGTCGCGGACTTCATCGATCAGCTCCGGCCGCTGGTCTTTCACTTCCGGGGCAAAGAGCTTTGGCAACATTCCTTCCACGATGATCCGCGGCCCGTCGGTCAGGACTTTCTCGGCAAGAGCCAGCCGCGTTCGCGCCGCTTCCGGCGAATCGGCGCTGGACTTGGTGTCGCACAGAATCAGCCGGCGCAGCCGTGCCGGGTATTTCTCCGCAAACCGGAACGCGACATAGCCCCCCATCGACAGGCCGCACAAGATCACCGGCTCCTTGATCTGCAGCCGGTCGAGCAGTTGAGCAATGTCGTCGGCATGATCCGCGAGCGCGACGGCGTCGGCCGCTGCGACGGTCTTGCCGAAACCCCGCAGATCCGGAATGACGACCTGGTGCGTCGACCGGAATTCCGTGCGCTGATGTTTCCACATCACATGGCTGAGGGGGAAGCCGTGCAGGAACACAAACGGCGTGCCGTCCCCTTCATGAATCACATGAAACTTTGTTCCGCCGATGTCGACCCAAGACACGGTGTTCGTCTCCGTTCGCAGGGCTGGGATTTGATCCTCGGTCCGATTATAGCGGCAGGCGGCTTCGTCCGCCTTCGTCCGCGGAGAGAAGAATTGTTAGACTGAAGAGAGAGGAAGATCGATCGGGGAGACCGCGAGGCCTCCACCCGCCCTGCAATTTTTCAGACGGCGACCGGCATGTACCTGGGCATCGAAATCGGCGGAACGAAGTTGCAGTTCGGCGTCGGACCGGGAGACGGGACCGAGTTCACGGCGTTCGAGCGCAGGGACGTCGACCTGGAGCGCGGCGGCGACGGCATCCGGCGGCAAATCCGTGAGGTCGCCCGGGAGATGATTTTTCAGCACCCGATCGACCGGATCGGTATCGGGTTCGGAGGGCCGGTGCTCGGCAGCCGCGGCATCGTGCAGACCAGTCACCAGGTCGCCGGGTGGATCGATTTTCCGCTTGTCGAGTGGTGCGAATCGGAGTTGGGCCGCCCGACGCGGCTGGGGAACGACTGCGACTGCGCCGCGCTGGCAGAGGCGTGCTTCGGGGCCGGCCGAGACCATCGGACCGTCTTCTACATCACGGTGGGCACAGGAATCGGCGGCGGCCTGGTGATCGACAAGAAGGTCCACGGCACGGATCGCCCGGCGGCGGCGGAGATCGGCCATCTGAAGCCGGGCCGGGATCAAGGACCGGATGTCGAGGGGCTTGCGGCAGGGCCGGCGATCGCCGCTTTCTTGCAGCGGCTGCTGGCCGACGTGCAGCGGACCGATCCGCACAATTCGGCGGCGGCCGATCTGATGGCACGCTGCAACGGTCAGACTGGCCAATTGACGGCGAAATTGATCGGCGAGGCGGCGCTGTCCGGCAATCGCCTGGCGAAGCGAGTTTATGCCGAGGCGGCCGGCGTGCTCGGCTGGGCCGTCGGCCAGACGATCACGCTGGTTGCTCCCGAGGTCGTGGTGATCGGCGGCGGGGTGTCGCTGGTCGGAGAGGAGATTTTCTTCAAGCCGCTGCGCGCCGCAGTCGAGCAGTACACGTTCGAGCAACTTCGGGGTTCGGCCCGGATCGTCCCGGCGTGCCTGGGCGAAAGCGTCGTGGTGCACGGAGCGCTCGCGCTCGCCGCGAATTAGCGACGCTTCACAGAAGCGTGGTTTTCGAGGACGAGTCATGGACTTCGTTGCCGCCATCAATGCCTTAGAAGTCGTTTGGTGGACGGGACTCGCAATTTTCTGCTGGAAGAACGGGCGCGGGGCCTGGCAACCCATGTGCCGGACAGCGGCGCTATGGCTGCTGCTGTTCGCAATGACGGATGTGATCGAACTTCAAACCGGCTCCTGGTGGCGTCCGTGGTGGTTGGCCGCTGCGAAGGGACTTTGCCTGATCGGCTTGGCGACTTGCGGTCTGTGGGCGTTTCGAATCAGCCGGCGTTAAAGTCGGTTGGGGTCAAATCAGCTTCCAAACGGAGTGGTTAACGAATCCAACCCGCGAACCAACCAGGCAAGCTGGCGATTTTGCGGAAAACTCGTAATTTAAGGGTTGAATCTGGTTTGCCGCCTGGATAGGTTGAACACTGATGAACGGCTCCAAGCACGGCCTGCATCGTTGTCGTGTTCACTGACTCGAGAGGGAATGTCATGAATCACCTCTGCTCTGCGCGGCCCGGTCGCCGCCCCTGGATGACACTCTGCGGAATCCTGGCAATCTTTGGGGCAGGGTATTCCAGCGCCGACGCGGGTTTCGTCATCGTGCCGACCTATGATGCGTCGATCAATAGTCTGTCTAACGCCACGCAGGTCAAAGGCGTGATCAACAGCGCGATCCAGTTTTACCAGTCCAAACTGACGGACAACATCACCGTCAACATCACCTTTTCGAACATGAACACCGGGCTCGGCCAGAGCGTCAAACCGGTGTATACCGTGTCGTACGCGAATTATTTGAGTGCGCTGAAGCGAGACGCGACGTCCGCCAGCGATGCCACGGCGCTGGCCAACTTGCCGACGCAGGCCCTCAATCCAGTGAATCAGCAGTCTCAGATGCTCGTGTCTCAGGCCAATCTCAAGGCGCTGGGATTTCGCGTCGGCAGCGGTTCGGATGGAACAGTCGGGTTGAATACATCCTCCATGTTCACCAGCACGATCGGCGTCAACAGCAACAAGTACGACCTGTATGCCGTCGTCGCCCATGAGATTGACGAAGTTCTCGGACTTGGCTCCGGGCTCGGCGGGACCCGCATCCTGCCGCAAGATCTCTACCGGTATAACAGCACCGGCCAACGGAGTTTTACCACGAGCGCCACGGCCGCCTCGTATTTCTCGCTCGACGGCGTGGCCAAAAAAGCGCGGTTCAATCAGTCGATTGCCGGCGATTATGGCGATTGGTTCAGCACCGGGGCGCATTTTCCGCAAGTGCAGGACGCCTTTGCCACTCCGGGGATTGTTTACACCCGGACGATGCCCAATGAACTGCTGGCCTTGGATGTCATCGGGTACAACATTGGAGCCAGTAACCTGGCCGCGGTCAGCGGTTTGTCAGGCGCCACGTATGCCGGTCTGAGAACGTCTCACAATACCCCCGCCATTCCGGAACCCTCCTGCCTGGTTCTGGCCCTCCTCGGCGGACTGGGCTTCGGCGGCTATTCGCTCCGCAACCGTCTCCGCCCGGCCGTCGGCTAGACGACAATGGTTCGGAGAACTCCGAACCGCGAGCGACCAGCGACCGGTCGCTCACGCTCGCGGCTCGGTTATCACGCAGCCGGCAGCGCTTCCACCTTCAGCGCCTTGCCGATCGCGCGCACGGCTTGCCTCAGGCGTTGGCTGTTTTCGACGATGGCCAGCCGCAAGAAGCCTTCGCCTTCTTCGCCGAAGCCGCGGCCGGGGCTGACGGCGACGCCGGCTTCTTCCATCAGCAGCATGGCGAAATCAATCGATCCCATCTGGGCCCACGGCTCAGGGATTTTCGCCCAGCAGAACATGCCGGCCTTCGGCTTTTCGACGTCCCAGCCGATGCGGTTGAGGCCGTCGACCAGCACATCCCGGCGTTCCTGGTACTCCCGGGCGATCGATTCCACGGCCGATTCGCAGTGCCGCATGGCGACGATGGCGGCGATCTGGATCGCCTGGAAGATGCCGTAGTCGTAGTACCCCTTGATCGTGGCGAGCGCGCGGACCATCTCGCGGTTGCCGACGCAGTAGCCGATGCGCCAGCCGGCCATGCTGAAGCCTTTGCTCATCGTGGTGAGTTCGACGCCGACGTCGATGGCGCCGGGGCTGGAGAGAAAACTCGGGGCGATGTAGCCGTCGTAGCAGATGTCGGAATACGCGAAATCGCTGATGACGTAGAATTTATACTTGCGGGCCAGTTGCACCAGTTCATCGAAAAAGCCCTGCTCGATGCACGTTCCCGACGGATTGTGCGGGAAGTTGACGACGACCAGCTTCGGTTTCGGATAGAGGTGCTCGCAGGTGTAGGCGACGTTCTCGAGAAACTTGTGCGGTTCGCGGACATCCAGGGCAATCACGTTGCCAGAGGCGAGCATCACCGAATAGGCGTGGATCGGAAACGTCGGCGCGGGGACAATGGCCGTGTCGCCGGGGCCCATCAGCGCCAGGCACATATGCGAGAAGCCTTCCTTCGAGCCGAGGCAGGCGATGACTTCATCGTCGGGATTGAGGCGAACGCCGTACTTGCGGAAGTACCGCGCGGCGACTTCTTTCCTCAAATTCTGGATGCCGTTGGCGACGGAGTAGCGGTGGTTTTTCGGGTCGAGCAGTGCTTCCTGCATCTTCTCGATGATCAGCGGGTCCGGGGCGTCGGTCGGGTTGCCCATGCCGAGGTCGATGACGTCGACGCCGGCTTGCCGCTTCTGGTATTTCAGCTTGTTAATCCGGCCGAAGAGATACGGCGGCAGGCGTTTCAGGCGGTCCGCCACGGGGATCGTGAAGGCGGAATCGGAGACGGGGACTTCGGATTCGTTGCGCATCGGAACATTCCACGAAAATGATGATCGCTGGCCAACCGTTGGATTCTAGCAGACGCGGGAAAATGCAGAAAGTTCGGACTGATGGAATGCCGGATCGGGAAAGCACAAAGCCCGGCTTGAAGGCAAGCCGGGCTTTGACGGAGCGGTACTCGCGGAATTCGGAGAACTATTTCTTGTTCGACGTCCCGGCGGCAGCCGTTCTCGGGCGGTTGGCGGAGGACGGGCCGACGGCTTTTTCGCCACTGGTCTGCTTGATGCCCGACTTCGCCGTGCCCGAGGACGTCTTCGCCGCCGGATTCACGGACTGCGGTTCCGGTCCACTGACGGTGTCGGTCAGAAAATTCCGGACAGGGGTTTCGGCCTTGATTTTCTCAAAGACCTTGGCGACGTTTTCCTGAACCTTGCGTTCCTTCAGTTCCGTGACGAGCTGCTCGCGAACGCCCTCGATGCTGTCCACGACTTGATCGGTCCGGCCTTCGCATTTCAGGATGGCATACCTGGGTCCGGCCGGAGTGGGAATCTCGATCACGGCGGAAATCGCGCCCTCTTTCATCTTGAAGGCGACGTTCTCGATCGTTTCGTTGCCCGAGAAACGCGGAATCGGCGGGATGGCGCCGCCCAGCGAACGGCTGTTCGGGTCGACCGAGTATTCCTGCGCGAGCTGATCAAAAGCGTCGGGGTCTTTCTTGCATTTGTCCCAGCACTCGTTGGCGCGCCGGAAATTGTCGAGCATGATCATCCGGGCCTTGACGCGCTGGCCGTACTGCCGCTCGAATTCCTTGTTCACTTCGGCGTCCGACAGTTCATCCTGGGCCTTTCCTTCGGCAAGTTTCTTCAAGGCGAGCATCGGCCAGATGACGCTGTCGCGATATTGCTGCGGTGTGATATTGCGTTCCGACTGCAGCATCTTCTGCCATTCGTTCACGTTCAACTGAAACCGCTTGGCGATCTTCTCGATTTCCTTTTCGACTTCCTCAGAATCGACGCTCACCCGTTGCTTCTCGCAGGCCTGCTGAATGATAGCCCGGTTGATGAGGTCGTCCAGCACTTCCTTGCCGTGCCGGGTGATGCATTCCTGCGCCAGGGTGTCTTCCGAGATCAGGAATTTCCCGACCTTGGCGACGGCCGGAACTTGTTCCGCCGGGGCCTTCGTGCCGCTGTTGAGCGAGGCCTTGCCGGGCTTGTCTTCCGTGGCGGCCGCACCGGGCCGTGCCAGGAAGAACTGGGACGCCAGTCCGCCCGTTGCGAGGACCGCCGCCGTGCCGGCCACGATCATCCACCATCGATTGTTCGTTGTCGTCCTGCTGGCCGTTGAGGGGGGCATCCCTGCACTCATGGCTGAAACTCTCCGAACCGGGGAAACTCTGGGGAACAAACCGCGGGCCGGCTCCAACCGGCCATCTACCATCATGCGGCGCGGGTTCTAGGCGAATTCGGAAATCGAGTCAAGTTTTCTTTGGAAAATGCCGACGACGGGCTGGCCGACAGGCCGCGTCGCTCACAATGAGGCCTCCGCCGGCTGTTGATCCGGACAGGGTGCATCCTTTTTTTGGTGGGCGCCTGGGCGTTTAGCAAGATACCCTCCTGGGTGTGTGTTCTGAAGACGGTTCGGAACCGTTTCAACCCAAGGAGGGCATCCGGGCAAGCACGAACCGCTCACCGACCGAGCGACCTGGGACCGAGTGCAAGCTTTGCTGGGTGGTCACGTTTACCAATCCCATGTAATGACGTACGCCAGCGAGCGCATCGTTTGCGGTCATTGCGGCCACCCGATTACCGGCGAGAAGAAGACGAAGAAGCTGAAATCCGGAGATCGCCAATACATCTACTACCGCTGCACGTACTACAACGTCGCTGGCCACCCACGCGTCCGAGTGACCGAATCCGACATCGATCAGCAAGTCTTGGCCATCTTCGACAAGATACGAATTGAGAACGAAGAGGTCCGCGACTGGGTGCGAGCCGTCCTTCAGTCTCAAACGAAGGATGCACAGGCTGATTCGCTTGCCCAGCGAGCCGAGGTGCAAAGACAGATGACGCTGGCGGTTAATCAGCAGAACCGTCTCGTCGATTTGCGAATCAACCGCGAGATTGACGCTGACATCTTCGCAGGGAAACAGACGGAACTTCGCGACCGCATTGCCGGCCTCAAGCTGCAATTGGACGTTGTGGACCGTTCCCACGACGAAATGTGCGACCTGGCGGTGAAAGTTTTTGAACTTTCTCAAGCCCTTCGCCAGAAATGGCTTACGGCTGACTACGCCACAAAACGTCGAATCCTCGAAATCGTCTTTTTGAACTGCCGACTCGACGACGTAACCCTAGTCCCCACAATAAGAAAGCCCTTCGACGTTCTCGCCGAAGGGCTTCCTGTCCAGTCAAGTCGGGATAACTGCCGCAGCTTCGAACCGTGGACACCGGCCCGCGATGCGTTTGCCACGGCGTTTTTTGGCCATCGCGAGCCGCACCTCAACGAACTGTGGGCCATGAGCGAGGACGCGGCGTAAACCGTGCTACATCAAGCGGTAGTGACCCGTCCGTGGCGATCCCACGAAACGGATCAGGCG
>CAYMAO010000068.1:0-14112 GCA_964388415.1 uncultured Planctomycetaceae bacterium
GGAGCAGCGTCGCCGTCGGCTGGTCGATGCGCAGCGCTTCCTGGGCGTGGTTTTCCCGCATGTCTTCGTGTGCATCCCAGTTGATGCGCGGCGAGCCGAACGACCCGCCGGAAAAAATCTCGACATAACGCACGCCCTGTTCCAGCAATCGTCTCGCCAGCAGGCAACTGCGGCCGAAATCCGCCGTCTCGGCCCGGTCAAGTCCATACGACTCTTGCGTGTCCGCGGTTTCCTGCGAGAGATCCGTCACGGCCGGCACGGACAGTTGCATCTTCGCGGCGAGTTCATAACTCTTCAGCCGCGCGGCAAGATCGCTTTCCGGATGTTCCGCGAGGTACCGCCGGTCGAGCGAAGCGAGAAATTCCCGTGTCTCCTGCTCGGCGCCGGCATCGAACTTTCCCGGCGGAAAGAGATCGGCAATCGGCTGGCCCTTGGTGCGGAAGGCGACCCCCTGATGCCGGGCCGGAAGAAAGCCGTTGGTCCAGTTGATCGTGCTGCCGGCGGGTTGGCCGCGCGGATCGGGCAGGACGACATACGCCGGCAATTCATCCGTTTCGCAGCCGAGGCCGTAGGACATCCACGACCCGATGACAGGAAACCCGTTGAGCCGGAAGCCCGTGTTGGCCTGAAACGTCGCCGGCGTGTGATTGGCGGAATCGGCGAGCATCGACTTGATGACCGTGAGGTCATCGGCGACGCTGGCGATGTGAGGAAACAAGTCCGACACCCAGAGGCCGCTCTCGCCGCGCTGTTGAAAGCCCCAGTCGTTCTTTCGCAACAGACCGATTTGTCCGAAGAACGTCTCGGGCTTTTCCGAAGACGGCAACGGTTTGCCGTGATGCTTCGCCAGCAGCGGCTTGTAATCGAACGAATCGAGATGGCTGAGCCCGCCGCAAAGGAAAATCTGGATGACGCGAGTGCATTTCGGATCATGATGCGGCGGGGCGTCGTGGGCTTCGGCGGGAACTTCAGCCGACTTCGCAAGTCGATTATTCAAGACGAGATCAAGAAACGCGGTCGCCGCCAACCCGCGGCTGGCGAAGGAAAAAAGCTCTCTGCGGTGGAAGTTACTCGACATACAGAAACTCCGAACTGTTCAAGACGACTCGGCAAAACGAAATCACCCCTCGGCGCGTGATGAAGTCTTGAGCGGCGACAATCTCTGTTTTGCGCGGTTCTCGCCCGTACGCAAAACGGTAAACAGCTTCAATCGTTGTTTGCCGGTTCGCGGACGATTCCGCTCTCGCCGCCAGTCTCTCCGCCATCCGCAGCGCGAATGTGTTATTCATCAGCGCCAGTGCCTGGAGCGGCGTCGTCGTGCTGGACCGCCGGGGCGTGGTCGTTGACGGGTCGGGGCAGTCGAACGTATCCAGAAACGGGCTGCGGCCGCCGCGGGCCCACATGCGATACACCGTCCGGCGCTGCGTGTTGGCATCCGTGGAGTCCAGCGGCTCGTAAAACTGCGTCCCCTTGAAGAAGAACGAATTGAAATCGAGATAGCTCGGCCCGTCCAGCGATTCGTTCAACTCGCCCGCCACAGACAACATGGCGTCCCGGACCGCCTCGGCTTCCAGCCGCCTGGGACTCATCCGCCAAAGCTTACGGTTGCCGGAGTCAACTGCGATGTGATCCGGACGCGCGGCCGACGACTGCCGATACGCGGCCGATGTTACAACTTGGCGATGAAATTGCTTGATGCCGCCGCCGGTCCGGAGAAATTCGCCGCACAGCCAGTCGAACAATTCCGGATGCGCAGGCTGCCCGCCGTTGAAACCGAGATCGTTCGGCGTCTCGACAAAACCCGAGCCGAAATGATAATGCCACAATCGATTGACGATTGTGCGAACAGCCAACGGATTCTGTGGCGAGACGAGCCATTCCGAAAGCGCCTGACGGCGAACGGCTTCCGGGCTGTCGGCCGGCAAGCGGAATGACTGGTCCCCGGCCGGCACCGCAGACAGGCCAGCCGGAACGACGACGTCGCCCGGTTCGGCCACGTTGCCGCGCTTCAGAAAACGAACGGGCCCCGGTTGCGAGAGCGCGGCGGTGTAAACTTTGACCGGGCCGTTTTTCGCGAGCAAGGTTTCGCGGTCCCGGAGCGTCTGCAATTCCGTCTGCCGGGCTGACCGCTCGGTTCTCTGGGCGTCCGTGAGCAGTTCCCTGAGTTCGGCTTCCGTCACGAAGACATCAGCGGCCAAAGCGCTCGCCGCCACCTCTTCGGCGGATAACGCCCGATCATACAACCGTGCCGAAGCAATCACGCCGGCCAGCATCTTGTTGCCGCCGACGGGACCATGCCGTAGCCCGAAGACAATCTGCGATTTGTCTGCTTCATACGCTTGCAGTCCCTGCGATTGATAGGCCCGGCCGTAGAGTTGGCCGTTACGGTAACCGGTAATCGTGCCGTCGGCCTTGTAGACGATGGAGAAGACGGAAAACTCCTTATCGGCCGTGGTCTCGGCTTCTCCTTGAAACGACTGGGTTCGAACAAAGCCGTTGCTGCCGGCCATCCAGCGGCCGGCTTCCTGTTCGCCAAACACGACGGCATCGAATACGCCGCCGTCAAGCGTCTGCACGCTGATCACTCCGCCGCCGCGCTGTTGCAAATTCGCTAACCGAACACGGACTTCCAGCGTTTTCTCGCGGAGCGGTTTCGTCAAAGGGGTCGTGGCGGCAAACGCCGATTGCCCCTCGACCATCAATCCCTCTGCTGTCTGCTTCGCTGCTCCGTGCAGCGTCACAGGGAGTTTCCCTTGCACATCGGTAAGGCCTTTGGCGAAGTCCCAGGCGGCCAGCGGAGCGGGCGGCACCGGGGCCTCTTTGGCGGGCTGATTGCGAGCGGCGAGAATCTTCTTTCGCAGCGGTTCTTCTTGTTGCCGGAGCCGTGCCGTCAATTCTTCGATGCGCGGACGGACTGCGGCCAGTTCCTCGACGACCGACCGGGGCAGATACTCTTTCTCGCCATGATCGACCCCGGAGAGCGCTGCGGCGAGCTGGTAATACTCCGTCTGTGAAACCGGGTCGAATTTGTGATCATGACACCGGGCGCAGTTGACCGTCAGGCCGAGAAATGTCTGGCCGATGGTGCCGATGATGTCTTCCAACTCGTCGAACCGCATGGATTGGCGCATCTTGTCGCTGCTGGGAACGACGGTGTCATGCGGCCCGGCGACGAGAAAACCGGTGGCCTTCAAGCTTTCGGCATCCTGCGGATCGGCCGGGTTCCCAGCGACTTGCCGGCGTACAAAGTCGGGATACGACAGGTCGGCATTGAAGGCGCCGATGACCCAATCGCGATAATGCCAGGAATTGGGCCGGGGCAGGTCGCGTTCAAAGCCGTTGCTTTCGCCGTACCGGACAACATCCAGCCAGTGGCGGGCCCAGCGCTCGCCGTAATGCGGCGAGGCCAGCAGCCGATCGACAAGCCGCTCGTAGGCATCGGGCCGTTCATCGACGAGAAAGTCATCGATCTCACCCGGAGCCGGCGGCAGTCCGAGCAGATTGAACGACAAGCGGCGGATCAGCGCCCGTCGGCCCGCCGGCGGATTGGCCGTCAATCCGGCGGCGTGCAAGTCGTGCAGATGAAATGCGTCGATCGGCGAGAGCGCCGTGCTGGTCTTCGGGTCAGGAATTCCGACGGTACGAAGCGGCTGTAACGACCACCACTCCAACCCGGCCCGCTTCTCCGAGGAATATTGCCAGGGAGACAACGGGTCGACGGCATAGGGCGTTTCGGCACCGATCCAGGCTTGGAGCAGACGCTTTTCTTCGGCGGACAGGGGTTGCTTTGGCGGCATTTCATTCAGAACAACGCGCTGCCACAACGGGCTTTTCTGCCGCTCGCCGTCATCAATGGCCGGTCCGCTCTCTCCCCCCTTGAGAAGTGATGCCCGCGTGGTCAGGTCCAGCTTTCCTTGCGGATCGGCCCCGCTATGGCATTCCAGGCAGCGCCGCACCAGGAGTGCCGCGGCCTGCTCGGGCAGCGGCTGATCCGCCGAGAAAACGGGCAGTACCCATGCGAACAGAATCACCAGGCCAACGAGATGATGTTTCATCAGCAATCCTCGACATGATCGCGGCACGCTGACGATTCACAGATTTCGCAGCGCCGCAAATTCTTCTCCTGCCTGAGATTCCCGGCAGAGATTTCCCCTACAATAGAGCGGCAACGTGTTGGTCACAAGATGAAGCGGAGGGCGGTTCGTGATTTCAAGGCAGGGTGTGTCGAGTCTTCGAGGCCCACCAATTCGCTTGAACGAAATGCAATCGGTGGGCCTCGCGAAGCGCTCGACCCACCCTACGAAGAAAGGCGTTCACGCTGGTTTCGGGACCAGGTGCCGAATGATGTCGGTAACGCGCTTCAGGACGCCCTGAAGAGCGTCTTCACACCGTACCAGTACCAGCCGGACCACAAACCGTAGGCGATGAGGATCGCGTGCACGGCGATGATGACCCACGAGACGGCTCGAAACGCCGCCTTCAGCGTCTTGTGCCGGAACAGCCGCCGGGCGAGATAGGCCCCCGGCCACCCCCCGGCCGCGGCCAGAACGTGCAGTGTCCGTTCGGAAATGCGAGGCTGTTCTTTGACGGCCCGGCGTTTGTCGACGGCGGTCAGCACAAACGTGATCCCGCTGCAAACGACGGTCAGCAGCAGGTAGACGGCGAAAAACGCGGACATGCGGAAATCGGGGCGGGTCAGGGCGACAAACAGCATCCACCCGGCAAAGGCGAGCCACGCCAGGACGCCGGTGGTGATCCAGCATCGCCAGCGCGCGCACATTCGCAGCCGCCACCACGGTCTTCGGGCCACGTCGACTGGGTCCTTTCTTCGCCGTCTGCTCTGTTCCGATGTCCGTCCCTGATTTACCATGCGCGGGGGACAAAGAGAACCGTTGACTGTGAAAGATCGGCTTCCCGTGACGACAGCGCCCGTTGCAGCGACACGCTTGATTCCGAAGGAAACTTCAGCGGCCGTGGCACGGGCGGCGGAAGTCGAGCTGCAATTCCGGCAAGTCTCTCCCGAGACCTATTTCATCGCCGCGCGGGTCCTCCGCCGCGTGCTGCGGAACGAACTGAAAATCACCAGCCCGTTGATCAAGCTGCCGCACCGCAAATCCCTGGTCATCGACCGGGACCGGCTGTTGTGGCTGGTGGCGCGCGATGAACTCGGCGTGGAGTCGAACGGCGTGCTGCCGGCCAGGCTGATGCTCATTGCCCGACCGGAAGAAGAGGAACTCAACCGCTGGGATCGTTCAAGGCTGCTGCGGTACTACTGGCAACTGGTGTATCACGCGAGGCTCGATTTTCATCTTCAGGATTCCGTGGCGCCGTCGCGCATGTCGCTGGCCATGCTTCGGGAGCGGATCAACCGCGTCGGCCAATCGGAATTCGACGAAATTCGGGCCGTGCTCCGCCAGGAGGCGATGCTGCTGCAGCCGGATGATCTGCGGGCCATTTACGCGGAATTTCTCGCCGTCTATTGCGAACTGGAGACCTTTGCGCCGGAGTTGCTGCCGCTCTATTTTCCCTCGCTGCGCGATCCGGAGGCAATCCAGGGGCTGGTGCGGCAGGATTGTCCCGCGGAAAGACTGCTGGAAGCGTGCACGCCCAAGGAGTTGCAGGGACAACGTCCCTCGGAATTGCCCGCGGTGCGATCTGCCCGGGCGACGGAAGCCGAGGGGGAAACCACGAAAACCAAGCCCTCGGAGAGGCGCTGCCGGCAGCGACTGCGCTGGGCGCTGAGATTTCGTGAACAGGGGAACTCGGTTCGCGCGGCATTGTGGTTTCAACAGGCGATGGCAGCGGCCCCGACGGAATTGGCAGAGGAAGCCCGAAGAGGGATGGCCGCCGAGCTCGATACGCTGTCTCGACGCCTGCAAGCGGCGCTGGAACTGACGGACGACCTGGCGGCCACCTGGCGGCGCATCTCGGGAGAGCTGGCCGCCCGGGCAGGAAAAGGCTTTTGGAACGCGAACATTCGCCTGTTGTACGATTTGCAGAAAGTCTGTCTTGATGACGAACGCGAAACGTACCGAGTCGACCTGTGGAAGTGGCTGAGAAGTTTCGGGCGCGATCCGCTCAAGCGCCCTTTGCCGAATCAGCGCGTTGTCTTGATGTCCAAACATCTGGCCAGCGCGACGCGCCGTCTCGGCTCCGTCCGGCTGGATGTTCTGGAACGCCAGGAGTTGAGTCACCTGCTTCATGAGTCAGCAGCGGCGGCAGAACGGCTAATGCGGCGGCGGCTGGAGCCCTTCGTGGCCCATTCGCTGCACGACACCGGGTTTACGGCCAACTCCGTCGTGGAAGAAGTCGCCTTCGAGAAAATGGTGGAGGAACTGCTCGACCGCGTCGTGCATCGCGGATTTCTCACGCTGGGCGACCTGCGCGACGCCGTCTCACGGAACCAGCTCAAGATGGCGGATTTGTCTGGTTCAGGAGAATTCCTGTCCGGCGACGCACTTTTGCAGGCCGACCAGCGCCTGTCCTTCCTGCTCGATGGAGTTTATCAGAAAGGACCGTTTTATCTCCGCTGGCTGCAGAGCCTCAGCTCGTTAATCTTCGGGACCGCCTGGGGGCGAAATATCACCGTGTATGCCGCGCTCCCTTATGGCAGCGCGTTCATGGCGATTCGCGGGATCGAGCACCTGATCGACATGTTCCGCACGGCAACGGGCCAGCAGTCCGATGCCTCGCCCCCTCCGGCACTCGCTCCGGCAGAGACGTCATCCACAATGGAAACGCCGACGTCTGATCCTCAGCCGGAGACTCCCGCACAAGCCGACGCTGCGGAAGCGCCTTCGGTGGAATCGTCTGTTGAAGAGACCGCGGCCGCGGCCAAGGAGGCGATGGAGACGACCACTTCGGCGTTTCTCCCCGATCCGCCCGAGCATCATTCGATCCTCACGGCGAACGAATTGGCGATTTCCGTCGTCTTGCTCGGCTCGATCATTTTTGTGCTGATGCATTTTCCTTCCGTTCGCGCCGGCGTGCTGCGTGTGCTTCGAGTCTTCTGGACAATGATGCGGTGGATGCTTTACGACCTGCCCATCGCCGTGCTGAAGTTTCCGCCGGTCGCCTGGCTGATGCGCAGCTTGCCGGTGATGCTGTTCCGCCGCTACTTATTGACTCCCATCGTGCTGACGGCGCTTTATTGGAAAATTCTGCCCGGCATGGGAATCACGCAGCCGCCCAACCGGCTGATGGTGATTCTCTTTTTCAGCCTGACGCTCGCGGTGTTTTTCTCCCGGCTGGGACGCGACACGGAAGAGCTGTTCTGGGACTGGGTCGGCAAGACGTGGTACCGGGTGCGCGTGCACCTGATTTTCGGCCTGTTCACGCTGATCATCGACGTTTTCCGCCAGGTGATGGACGGCCTGGAGCGAGTGTTGTACGCCGTGGATGAATGGCTGCGGTTCCGCACGGGGGAATCGAATGTCACGCTGGGGATCAAGGCGGTGCTGGGTGCGGTGTGGTCGGTAGTTCATGCGGTGGTTCGTTTTGCCGTGACGCTGCTGATTGAGCCGCAGATCAATCCGATCAAGCATTTTCCCGTGGTGACGGTCTCGCACAAGCTGCTGGTGTTTACGATTCCGCATGTCGCCTTTCTGCTGACCAATGTTTTGGGGCCGGCTTTGGCCGGCACCGTGGCGACCATCGTCATCACGGGGATTCCCGGCATCTTCGGGTTTCTCGCCTGGGAGTTCAAAGAGAACTGGAGGCTCTACGCCGCCAATCGCCCTCGCAAACTCCGAGCCGCGCACATTGGCAGCCACGGCGAGACGATGCTCCGGCTGCTGCGTCCCGGGTTTCACTCGGGGACGATTCCGAAGTTGTTCGCCAAGCGCCGTCGCAACGCCCGCAAAGCCCGGTTTCGCCCGGAGATCGACCGCCGGGCCAAGTTCGATGAGCAGTTGCATCACGTCGCCGAATCGGTCCGGCATTTTATCGAACGCGAATTGCTGGCGCTGCTTAAGCAGACCCGCGGCTTCGGCCGCTCGGCCTTGTCCATCTCCGACCTCAAGCTTTCGACCAATCGGATCGTCTCCGAGATTCGCCATGAAGACTCCGAACGGCCGCTGCAATTGACGATCTCAGAACAATCGGGCTGGCTGATCGCCGGGATCACGCAGCTCGGCTGGGCCGCCGACCGGTTGGAAGACCGCGAACGCCGCGTGCTGCAAGCCGCTCTGGCCGGCGTTTACAAACTGGGGGCCGTCGACCTGGTCCGCGAGCAGATCGAAAGCCGGTTTGATGATCCCTCGTTGGCTTATGACATCGCCGAACAGGGCCTTGTGGTCTGGCCGCATCGCGATTTCGACAAGGAACTCACCTATCCCCTGGAAGAGCGCCCTGTGTCCACGCCCCGGCCCCGTTCCGCCGCACGGGCTGCCGGCATGGGGCCGCTCCCGCTGGCGGAACTGGTCTTTCAGGAACACGAGCTCGACTGGCTCGAGTGGCAAACCTACTGGGAAACCGAACGGACCTCCAGCACCGTCAGCAACTTATTAGAAATCCGGTTGTTGCCCGTGAAGTCCGGCGCTTGAACGACGGTTGATTCCTCGTCCACTTTTCTCAACCCGCCCCAGCCATCGCTTGCGATTTCGCACCCATCTTTCAATCCCCATGAACCCCTCACCCACCCCTCCCCGCTGGATGACGACCGTGCTCTACGCGGCCGGAGCGTACAACCTCGGCTGCGGCCTGTTCGTCCTCCTGTTCCCGAACGGGCCATTCGCCTGGGCCGGCATGGCCCTGCCGAACTACCCCGCCATCGTGCAGTGCCTGGCGATGGTCATCGGCGTGTATGGAGTCGGGTATGTCATTGCCGCCCGAAATCCCGCCCGGCATTGGGCCATCGTACTGGTCGGCCTGCTCGGAAAAATCTTCGGACCGATCGGCTTCGCCTGGTCCGCGGCGAACGGCGAATTCCCCTGGTCGGCCGGCCTGATGATTCTCGCCAATGACATCGTCTGGTGGCTGCCGTTCACGGCGATTCTGTTGTATGCGGCGAAAGCGAACGATCCGCCGCCCACGGACCTGGGTTCGTTGCGCGACGAAATGACGCGGGCGAAAACTTCGTCCGGGGAGTCGCTTTGGGATCTGTCGCACCGGCAGCGGTTGCTTGTGGTCTTCGTCCGCCACGCCGGCTGCACGTTCTGCCGGGAATCGGTCCATGATGTCGGCGCGCAGGCCGATGCCATTCAGGCTGCCGGTGCGAAGCCGGTCATCGTCCACATGGGAACGGAGTCCGACGGCCGGCAACTGATGACATGGTCCGGCCGGAACGACATCGAATCCGTCAGCGATCCCGACCGCCGGCTCTTCCGGGCGTTTGAACTGAATTTCGGGACGTTATGGCAGCTCGCCGGGCCGCATGTCATCTATCGAGCCCTGTTCGGCGGCCCGTTGCTTCGCTTCGGCTTCGGAAAAATGATCGGCCACGGAATGCAGCTCGGCGGCGCGTTCCTCGTCGAGAACGGTCGCATCCTTCACGCCTGCCGTTTTCAGACGACCGCCGACCGCCCCGATTACACCCAACTGGCCTGCGCGATCTCCTCCACGATGCCATCCCAGGGGGTGTCGTCCGCCAGCGCCCCTTCGGTGCCCAAGAAACCTTCCCCGGGTTAACGCCCAGGACGGGACGCACCGATCACGATTTCAGGGTTGGTCATTCCACCAGTGACAGGTCCCCAGGGTAGCCCGAAGCGGGCAGCCCTTAGCCATGAGACATAACCCCTTTGGAGTAAATAACTTTGCATCAACCGAAACCAAAACTACTGGGGTTCGGTAGTACGTCAGTTTAATAATGTAGGACACTTGCTCCGCAAGTGTCCTACATTAAATGCAGTCTGACCCGCTACCTGGGATTCGTGTTATCAAATTCTCCGTGGTTTCACTCTTGCAACTGGAGCGGACGCATCAGACTCGCGCCTTTTCCGTTCATTCGCATTTCATATATTGAACATCCTTGTAACATCCCCGTGGCAGAGTGTTGCCGCTCGGATTTCGATCTCAAAACGCCCGGCAGTCGCCGTGGACCAGGCTCGCTGGCATCACGAGCAGTCAAAAATCGACGGCCAGAAATCCCTGCTGGCTCTCAGTTCCACAGCCCTGGATCTCCCTGAAATCTCAGGATTTCCAGCGGCGTCTCGGGCTCTTTCAAGCGCCCCGCAGCATTCGCAAGGCCGAGCAAATCCACCGACTTTCCCTCTTGCGCCACCGGGACTTCCGCCGCCGTGACGGATCGATTTTTACCAAAAGATTCCGTCGCCGCGACCGAATGGCACGCAAGATGCTTTGTAACGTCAGCCGAGGGAAATCCTCTGTGTCAGCGCGGAGGGTGTCTCAACCGGACTCTGTTGAGAGATCAAGGTTAGAGATCGAGGAACGGACCGAGATTCCTCCGTGCGTCGACCTGCTGAAAAATCCAAACCCGGCCTGCCTCAGAGTGCACCCGCTGAGTTGACCATCCTGCAAATTTCGATGAACTGCGAATCACGGACGGCTGGCCGGATTGATTACCGGGATGCCGTCTGAAAGGCCGAGAGATATGAGCAATCCGCCAGACTGGCTGGCTTCATTGACGGATCAGGTCGCCGCCGTGTTCGTGGCGGTCGATCTGTTGGCTCCCTTGGCGTGTCACTATTCCACGAACGAGGGTCTTTGGGAAGTCACGCTTTTCGCCGCTCCGACGGAAATCATTGGCGGCCCCCAGGATGGCCGCGTTCGCCCTTCCCGGTTTCATCTCGACGTCAAACCGCTGCTCGAACAGTTTGACCAGGTCGATTCCGCGTATTGGCAGGCCCAAGGACTCGGCCGCGATGACGATCTAGGGCCGCATTTCGGCATTGAAGGCACCTACCAGGGACATCACGTTTGGCTCAGGCTGCCCGCCTTGCCTCCCAAGCGGTTTCCCCCCGGCCGCCAAGCCCTCGTCCAGGAACGTGCCTGGGAAGAACTCTGGTAGCCGTCCCTTGGTCGCTGTCCGGGCGATACTGTCCCGAACACTTCCCAATCGGCCACGTCTTCCGCCAAGCCCGACGTCGGCGACGCCGGGACCGTGTTGACGTTCCCCGGTCGCTCCCAAACAATCGTTCAGAATCGATTGAACCGCCGGCGGAATCTGGTATCATGCCGAGTCCGCCCGCGTACGGGACTCCAGCCGACGGGCTGCCGATTGTTCTGCTCAAGTGAAAGGCCCTGCTTGTGTCAAAGACCACGGAACCGGTGAATGTGAAATCGCTGATTCAGGCGAGCGGCCCGCTGTCGGCCGAGGAACTCGCGGAATTTCGCCGGGCGATTGCCTCGGATCAGGTCGCCGCCGCGCGTGTCGAAATCGAAGCCCTCATTCGGGAAGTCGATGGAAGCACGAAGTCGACCGGACATTCTGTCCGGGCTGGCGTCGGCGCGCATCTGCTCGGGCAGCACGTCATTGCCGAGCGGCTGCTGTCCGGCGCGTCGGGCGACCCGGTGGCAGCCTACGTCCACGGGCTGGTGTTGCTCTCGCTGGATCGTCCGAAAGAAGCCGAGGCGAAGTTCGCCGCCGCTGCCAAGGCCGGTTACGACACGGTGGAATGCACGCTGAAGCGGGCCGGCGCCTTGCGGGTGCAGGCCAAGCTGGATGAAGCCGAACAGGCGTTGAAGCAAACCGGCGCGGAAGGTGCACGCCGGGCCGAATACTCTTACCAGATGGGCTGCATCCTGTCGGACCGGGGCGACACGTACGGCGCCATCGAATACTTCGAGCGGGCCGTCGACATGGACCCGCATCATTCCCAGGCCCTCTTCCGGCTGGCCGCCGAGAACGCCCTGCATGGCAACGATATCGAAGCCATCCGGCTCTACGAACAATGCCTCAGCAAGCCGCCGTACCATCTCGGCGCGTTGATGAACCTGGGACTGCTGTATGAAGACCGGGGAAACTTCACGGCCTCGGCGTTCTGTTTCCGCCGCGTGCTGGCGTATGAACCGCAGAACGCCCGCGCCTTGATGTACATGAAGGACATCGAAGCCAGCAACCAGATGTTCTACGACGACGATTCGGCCCGCAACGAAGCCCGGTTGGCGCAGCTGCTCAGCCGCCCGGTGACCGACTTTGAACTCTCCGTCCGCAGCCGCAATTGCCTCGCCGGCATGAACATCCTCACCCTGGGCGACCTGACCCGCATCACGGAACCCGAACTGCTGCAGGGCAAGAATTTCGGCGAGACCTCGCTGGTGGAAATTCGCGAACTGATGTCGGCCCACGGCCTCGTTGTCGGCCAAGCGCTCCAGGCCACCGCCGCGGCGCCAACCGTGCGCGAACCCGGCTGGACCGCCACCAGCTTCTTCCAGCAGCTCGATCTCTCGCCGCAGGAACAGGCCCAGCTCAGCCGCCCGGTCGGCGAACTCAACCTGTCGGTTCGTGCCCGCAAGTGCATGGCCCGACTCGGCATCATGACGGTTGGCGAACTGATCCAGCGCACGCCCGATGAACTGCTGGCCACGAAGAACTTCGGCGTGACGTCGCTGAACGAAATCCGCCAGCAACTGGGCGAAGTCAACCTGAAACTGCGCAACGACTGATGACACTGTGTTGCGGTCACAGACAGAAATGTCTGTGACGCAACACAATTCCCCCCGATCTCACGGAGGAGATGCGGTGCCGTTCAGGGACGATCGGCGGCGGCCCACCGCCGCCCAGGGAATCGCCACGGCGGTCTGCGCGGGGATCTTGGGCGCGCTGCTCGTCGCCGGTCTCCGGCAGCAGCCTGTCACGCTGGTGGCACTGCCGGAACTCAAACTCCCGTTGCGCCAGCCCCCCGTGATTCCGGAAAAACCCCGCCGGCCGGAGCCTGTGATCCGCGTCAACCTGACGGCATCGCCCCAGACGCAGTTGCGTCTCGCCGTGCGCGGACCCTATCTCGTGCGCTCCGTCGATTCTCCTCGGGATCTCTCCTCGGGCGAATCGTTGTCCGAAACAACCGTGACGGTGACGACTCACGGTTTGAAATTCGGTTCGAAGAGCCTCTCGGAAACATCGATCGAAATTGTGCCGACGAACGCGCAGCCGATCTCCGTCAACGATTCGTCCTATCACGGCACGGTGCGTGTGGAGCGTCAGAAGACCGGCAAGCTGACGGCGATCAATGTTCTGCCGCTGGAACAGTACGTCAGTTGCGTGCTCGACGCCGAAATGCCGGCGAAGTTTCCCAGCGCCGCCCGGGAAGCCCAGGCGATCGTGGCGAGAACCTATGCCCTATGGCAGATGCAGCAGGCGAACCCTCAGTCAGCGTTCGACGTCTTCGCCACGGTCCGCAGCCAGAAATACCTGGGCGTGGAGTACACCGACCGGAACGGCCGGCGGTTGGCGGGCGAAAGCGCCAGCAGCCGGCAAGCTGTTGCCGCGACCCGGGGCCAAGTCTGCCGGGTGAACGGCCGGCTGTTCTGCACGTATTATTCCGCGGTGTGCGGCGGGGCGACAACGCCGGGGCTCGACCTGTTTCCCGACGCCGATGCCGCGCTCCGCTCGGTGCCGTGCACTTGGTGCCGCGAGTCCGACAAGTATCGCTGGACCGCCGAATTGACGCCCGCCCAACTCCTGGCGGCACTCCGAAAACAGCCGGACGCGAAACAACTGACATCGGTCAAAACCATCCGTCAAACGCAGGGCCCCCAGCCCGGCGTGATTTCCGAGTGGAGCATCAGCGACGGCCGTCACACGGCCACCGTCACCGGCGTCGCGCTGCGGCAGAATCTCCCGCCGGGAAAACTACTCAGCCCGCATTGCGCGCTGCGCGTCTCGAACGGCAAGATCATCGCCGAAGGCCACGGCCACGGTCACGGCGCCGGCCTCTGCCAATGGGGCGCCCGCGGCCTCGCAAACGCCGGGAAAACGGCTACGGAAATCGTGCAATACTACTACCCCGGCAGCACTGTGACGGGTGGTTATTGAGCTTCTCCCGATGATTGCGGTTTGCGGTGAGGTCGTCCAACGCTACCGTTCACCGGGCCGCGGCGAACAATGTTGTTTGCAGAAACCGCGCGGCCCGCGGTTCCGTGTGCAACGGTTTGTTATGTGGTCAACCCTGAAAAAGTCATTGCGATTGGATGGTTGTTTTTTCTGATCGTCGT
>CAYMAO010000069.1:0-13844 GCA_964388415.1 uncultured Planctomycetaceae bacterium
ACTCGCGACCTCTGCATTGCGAACGCAGCGCTCTCCCAACTGAGCTACCGCCCCGGATTTCTATTTTCCCAGAGGAAGTCGACCGGAACTCGATCCCGGCCGCCCGCCTGCGGATTTCATTCTAATCCAAGACCTGAAACTTGGAAAGTGTTCCAGCGATCCTTCTTTGGTTCGGGGGTGCATCTTGAAAGTCGGCTAAACCGATCCGCGGCAGTTCGTGCGGCTGATGCATCACGCGGACGGTGTCGTCTGGCCACTGTCACATCTTCACAGGTTGAAAGAACTGGCCAGCCGTGGCCACGCCTCGGCGTCGGCTTGAGCTTGCTGATCGGCAATGACTATATTTCACATCGAGCGCATGGGCTTCCTCCCAGAATGACTCGTTTCCGTAAGCCATTCTGCAGGAAAGCCCCGCATTCGTTTGAAGACGAATCACGAAATCGGAATTACTGGGATTGCAGAATACGGCACACATCGATCCCGGGTGACGGTGATGATTGTAACGTTTGGAGAATTTCATGTCCTATGAAGCCTCGAATCCCGGCAATGTGCGAATTCAATACCTGCACCTCCTGTTGTATGATCAACTATCCATAGGGTTCACCTTGGTATTGCTGCTGATTGGCGGCGTGGTGGCTGTTTTTCACCTCTACGCGGGGCTGATCGTGATGGGACTCGGAGTCGTTTCGACGTTCCAGTCTCTCGGTACCGCGAAGCAATGCCTGGAACCGGGCGATGTCCTGCCAGCCCTGGTGATCGACCCCAAGCGCAAGTTCGTCGCCACGATGGCCAACATGCAAAAGCCCCGGGAGACGATGAGATCGTTGTCAAGGTCTTCAAACTGCCGATGTCCGGACTGCCGGGCGACATCCTCAAAAAGGGAACGCGGTTAGCTTATATCGTGTTATATAATGGAATATAATGGATTTGCCTGGAAGGATACCTGGGGCGGTTTCGGCGGCTGGTTTGTCCAGCAGGGGACTTCGAACAAGAAAGCGCATCAACGGGCCATTCAAAGTATCCCAGAGTCAGAGTGGACCCAACTGTGGAATGCCGTGAGTCGCTTGCCGTAGAAGGCTCGCGTCGGGCAGTGGCCGCTCTCCAGGCTCAGGTAATGGTTCTATGAGGACCAGTGCTGGAATGGCCACCGAAAGTGGACCGAACCGCGGGCCCAACCAAGTTTCCTCGGGTGCCGGGGTCGGTGCAGCGATCTCGCAAGTTCCAGGCCAAACTGTTCAGTGACTGTCGGGTCTTGAGCAAGGCTCAAAAGCCCCTGCCATACCTTCCCGTGCAACTATCTTTGCCGTTGATGCGGCAGCGGGCCTGACCACAGGAAGAATGCAGAGAATAAGCCGGTCGTATGCGAGGTTTCGACATGTGCGGCCCCTTGGAAACAGGGGATGGTGAAAGCGAGTGCTTTCAGGCCGCACTGCCGGCTGATTTGAATCCGGGGTACGAATCGTGATGGTCGAACGATTTTTACCGCGAATTCCTCGTGAAGCAGGCAATCGAAACGCTCGATTCAGCCTCAACTTACATTCAGGGTGGATAACCGGATTCGAACCGGTGACATCCAGAACCACAATCTGGCGCTCTAACCAGCTGAGCTATACCCACCATGTGCAGGCTCAACCATAGCCGAGGCTTCTCTTCGATTCAAGTCCTGTCCAAGATCGAATGCGAGAGACGCCGGGCGATTTCGGGCGGGCGACAAGAACTTGCCCGCAAGGCAAGATGCTCCGGGCGTTTCCAGCCGCGTTCGTCTCTTTTGTGAAAGCACGCTTGGGTTCCTCGCCGCGCGCTCGATGAAGGCTTCTTCATGTTCGAGAGCAAAAGCACGCAAAGACGCCTTCCCGAGCCGGATGATTTCGAGTAGACTACCGAGTCTCTCCTTGTGACAGCATCCGCCGGGACGTCCCACCGCTGATGGTCCCTGTGACGGCCTGTTGCAATCCAGCCTGCTGGAACCGTCCTGCCCCCCGTGTTTTTTTCAGCGTTATTAGCGACAAAGCCATGCGAAGAAACGACTTACGAAACATTGCCATCATTGCTCACGTCGATCACGGCAAGACGACGCTCGTCGACTGTCTGCTGCGCACCAGCGGTCAGTTTCGCGAGTCCCAGCTTCAGGGGGACTGCATCCTCGATTCCAACGACCTGGAACGGGAACGCGGGATCACGATTCTCGCGAAGAATATCGCCCTGATGTACAAGGGCGTGAAGATCAATATCATCGACACGCCCGGCCATGCCGATTTCGGCGGCGAGGTGGAACGCGTGCTGCAGATGGCCGACGGCGCCCTGGTGCTGGTTGACGCCTTTGAAGGTCCCCGGCCGCAAACACGTTATGTGCTGAAAAAGGCGCTGGAAGTCGGCCTGAAGCCAATCGTCGTGGTGAATAAGATCGATCGTCCCGATGCCCGTCCGCAGGATGCCTTGTCGGAAACGTTTGATTTGTTCGTCGAACTCGGGGCCGATGACGCCACGCTTGATTTTCCATACATTTTCGCCAGCGGCCGCGCCGGGTTTGCCACGCACGATCCGGAGAACTACGGCAACAGCATCGTTCCGTTGCTGGACATGATCCTGGAACAAGTCCCTGGGCCGAAAGCCAATCCGGATGGCCCGCTGCAGATGATGGTGACGTCTCTGGCTTACTCCGAATTCGTCGGCCGCATTGCGACGGGCCGCATCATCAGCGGGTCGGTCAAGCCGGGGCAGAAGGTCGTGCTGATCAAGTCGGACGGCAAGCTCGTCTCGGAACAAATTGTCACGGTGGAAGCCTTCGATAAGCTGGGGCGTACGGCCATTGAAGAGGGGACAGCCGGTGACATTGTCGCGCTGACCGGGCTGGAAAAGCCCGAAATCGGCGATACGGTGGCCTCGCCCGATCAGCCGGTCGCCTTGCCTCGGATCAGCGTCGACGAGCCGACGATCTCCATGACGTTCACGATCAATTCGTCTCCCTTAGCCGGCCAGCCGGGCGGCGGAAAATATCTGACCAGCCGGCATCTTCGCTCGCGGCTGATGCGGGAACTCGAATCCAACGTGGCGCTCCGGGTCGATGAACTCGAAGAAAAAGACGCCTTCAAAGTCTCCGGCCGCGGCGTGCTGCACTTGGCGATTCTCATTGAGACAATGCGCCGCGAGGGGTACGAATTGTCGGTCGGCAAGCCGCAGGTCATTCGCAAGCAGATCGCAGGGAAATGGCACGAGCCGTTTGAAATTCTCGAAGTCGACGTCCCGACGGCCGACGTCGGGCCGGTGATGGAAATCGCGGGAAACCGCCGCGGCACCACGATCGAAATGACGGCGAATAACGTCGGCTTCACGCACGTTGAATTCAGCATTCCGTCCCGCGGGCTGATCGGCATTCGCACCCGGCTGCTGAATGCCACGCGCGGCGAAGCCATCGTTCATCACCGCTTCGAGTGCTACAAGCCGATGGAAGGCGAAGTGCCGCATCGCAGCAACGGCGTGATGGTCTCGCAGGAGCGCGGCCGGGCCGTCGGATATGCGCTCTGGAAACTGCAGGAGCGGGCCGAAATGTTCGTCGCCCCGGGCGATGAGGTTTACGAAGGGATGATCGTCGCCGAAAATTCCCGCGAGAACGACCTGGTGGTCAATCCGATTCGCGAGAAGAAGCTGACGAACGTCCGCTCTTCCGGCAACGACGACAACATCCAACTCAAGCCGCCGCGGAAGATGTCGCTGGAAATGGCTCTCGAGTACATCGAGGACGACGAATACGTCGAGGTGACCCCGCAGGTCATTCGGCTGCGCAAAGTTCGACTCACCGAGCAGGAACGAAAGCAGTCGGTGAGATCGGCGGCCACGTGAGATCTCTGAGCGGGGGGCGTAAGCCCCCTGTTGACGCGTTCCCTGCAAACGGACGCACAACCAGGGGGCTTACGCCCCCCGCTCAGGCAGCGCTGCTTACTGCGCCACGAACACTTCCGTGTCATCCACGATGAATCGAGTGGACCAGGTGCGGCCATCGTCCTGATTGACGATGTTGAAGAAGAACGTGTTCATCTGCAGCGCGGTGTAGCCGTAGGGCTTGCCGGAATAGAGGTGATCCTTCGCGGTGAGCCGTTCGACGCCTTCATGGGCGTAGTAGTGGACGCTTCCGTCCGGGGTGACGGTCATGCCGAGCGTCCACCAGCCGGCGCGTGTGATGGTCGGCCCGGGCAAATCCTCGCCGCGCGATCCGCTGCGAATCAGAATCATGGCGGTGTCTTTATCCGTCTTCAGATCTTCCTTGCGGTTGAACTGGATGAACATGCCGGGCCAGTAGGGTTCCATAGTCTTGCCACCGCCGCTGGCCCTGCGGAAGAAGTTCTTGGCGGTAATTTTTTTGTCGATCAGCGTCTGGCAATCGATGCGGAAGCCAAACTGGCTGCCGTTGCGTTCTTCCCACTGATCGAATTCAGGCAGATAAACGCGAGTGATCACGCTAGGCGTGCGACCGGCCGGCAGGTAGCCGACGGTCGACGCCAGGTTGGCGATCAGGTCGTCCTGCTGGAATTTCATCGACGCGCGGCCGGGGATGCCGGAGTTCAGCGTCTGGATCGCCATCGCCCCTCGGCTACCCGGCAGCCCGCCGGGCGGCGTTTCGACCCGCTTGAGAAAATCGGGCGTGCCGCGGTAAGTGCTTTCCAGCCAGCGCATGTTGCTGGAGGCTCCCGCGGGCAAGCGATCGATTTTGTCGATGTTGGAACTCGCCTTGGGCAAGTTGTAGGTGTAGTGCCAGTTGTCGTCTTCAAAGTCGTCGCCGACCTGAGACAGCTTGGTCCCCGTTCCGGGCACAACCTGGGCTTGAAGCGTGGTCGCCGAGGTGATCCCCGCGACGATCATGAGCGAAATCCATTGGCGCAGCGGCATCGGAAGCATCCTGTTCCGAGAGTGACGGTTGTTTCGATTGTAGCGGGCACTTCTGCCGGAACTGACTGATGTGTCGTCAGTTACGACAATGCCCGCCCGACGGAATATATCGGATGCGCCGCCGTTTCGGTCCAGCAGACCGGATCAAGGCCGCAGAGTTTAGCCGCGGACGAAGTCTGCGCTCATCGCGTTTCCACGGTCACGGCCATCACGACAGGGGCCGTGTCGTCGGGGCCTTTCACCAATTCAATCTGGTCGATCTTCTCCGGCCGCTGCGGTTCGATCGACAAATACCGCAACTGTTTGCCGCGGAGTTCAAACGCGAATTTCGATGCCGGCACGTCGACCCGGCGGATGTAGTCCGCGAAGTGCTCGCCGTTTTTCAGCTCGTGATCTTCCATTTTCCCGTCGCCGTAATGCAGCCGGACGATCAGCGACACGGACCCTTTCTGCCCAAGCGGCGACCCCCAGCCGCTCACGCCGCTCAGGAAGTGAATCGCCTTCGCCGGCATGTTGCACGGCAGGCTCGCCGCTTTCGGCATCCGCTTGGAGATCGTGCCGATCGGGCCGAACAACAGGATCGCATTCGCCACCCGGTCGCCCTGCGGATCCACCAGTTGGAATGGCACCTCGCCGACGGCTTTCGGCCCCCAGTCGTCGAAGATCAACCGTTCGGCGTCGGAATCTTCACTGTAGAACATCCCCTTCGTCGTGACGATGGACGCCGCCTTGGCGAGCGGAATCGGTACGTATTTTCCCTTTTTCGTCAGGAATTCGAGCAGCCCGGCGAACTCGTCGGCAGTCGCCTGTTTTTCAAAACCTTCCGGCATCAGCGACTTCTTTGAAGAGACCAGTTCGTCGACGTCTTCCCGGGCCAGCGTCTGCTTTTTCCCCTCCGCGTCAAACAGCTCCAGAGACGTCTTCGACTCCGCGGCGAGCAGCCCCGTTAGCACGCGGCCGTCCTGCATGACGACCGTGTAAACGCGAAAATTCCCTTCCACGCTGCGGCTCGGGTCGAGGATGTGGACCATCAGTTCGGCCTTAGGATGGACCGCCATGCCGGTGAGATCCGGGCCGATCCGTTCTCCTTCGCCGCTGTGCCGATGACACTTCGCACACTGCTTCTTGAAAACCATTTTGCCGACCGCAACGTCTCCGGTTCTCTCCGCCAGCGGCAGCAATTCCTGAAGAACTTTTTCGCGATCGGGATTCGGCAGGCTCCCCTTTTCTTTGAGAAGCTGCAGCGCACGTTTCCGCAGCGATTCGTCGGGATGGACGGCAAGTGCCTGCTTTTGATCCAGCGTCAAGTCGCCCAGCGACAGCCGGTCCGCGGCGACGGCATCCAGCACCGCCGCCATCGTCACCGGCCGCGACAACAGCATCCGCAAGGCAATCTGACGCACGGCCGGCGTGAATGTCTCCGCCTTGGCCACGACTGCCGCTCCCAGCCCCTCGGCCTGGCTCAGTGTCAATGAGGACAACAGCCCCGCCGACAACTCCGGCGAGGACTGCGGCCCGAGCACCGCCAGGATCTGTTGGGCAATCTCCGCATCCACCGGCTTGAGTTCGACGGCCTGACGGGCGGAAGTGATCCGGGCCTCCTCCGTCGCGCCGGCATCCGCGACCACGCTCAGCAACGATTTCAGAATCATGCCCGATTGCGCCGCCAACTGCCGGCTGCCCCAGAGATTTCCCATGCGGATGAGCTGCCCCTGGCTTCCGGCAGGGAGATGTTTCAGCAACTTGACGAGCGCTTGATCGGTGGCTTCAGTCATTTGGATCGTGTGCGTTTTCGGCCATCCGGCGGAAAATCCCGTCAACATCGCGGCAGCCATGGGCGAGGTCGACTTGTCCAGAATCGACACTCCACGGGCCAGATCGTCCACCGTCATCTTCCCGCGGGCCAGATGCTCGGCGACGCGGGCGACGACAACCCATTGCGGAGAATTGGCTTCGAAGTCAGGTGAATCTGCCGGTTCGTAGATGTCGTTCAACCCTTCCAAGTAGTCAAAGGCATGTGCCACAGCAGCGCTGATGACGGCATCGGACAGCCAGCGGTCGCTCATCACTGCGTCATCGATGGACTTCCTGGCAATCAGTTTTCCGGCGGTGACCGATGGCTCTTGATCCGCAATGGCCAACAAGGTCGCCAGGACGACTTGCGGATCGCCGTCAGCCAGACTCTTGGCCCGGAAAATCGCGTCCAGCGAAGACTCCGCCACGGGCAGCACCTGCAGCGCATTCCGCCTGACTCCCGCCGACGGATGTTTCAACGCGGCATGAACCACCGGCAAGACATCCGCGTGCTGATCGTTGACAACACCCAATCCGTGCAGCGTCCACAACGCGTGAATCGCGCCGACATTCAACCCGATCTCATCGACGGTTTCGTCCTGCACGAGCTTCAGTAAGGCCGGCACGACGTCGGTTTTGCCTCGCTCCACCAGCAGCCGCTGCCCATGACGCCGCCATAGCAAATTGTTGCGCTGCAGCGAGGCGACAAGTTCTTGCGGCTTGTCGATCGTCAGCGGCGGAAAATGTTCGGTCGCTGTCCGCCTTGGGTTATTCGGTCCGTAGACAATGCGGTAAATTCGGCCGTGGGACTTGTCTCGCAGGTCGGATTCATAGGCGTTTCCTTTGCCGTTCTGAAAACCGATCGGCGTCGGGTTGTGCTGCACGATGTAGTTGTACCAGTCAAGCACCCAGACGTTTCCGTCCGGGCCGACTTCCGCCATGATCGGGGCGAACCATTCATCATCCCCGGCGACGAGATTCATCGGGCTGGTCGATTTGAAGTCGGACTTGTCTTTCGAGAGCACAAACGTTCCGACGAGATGCCCCGTCGGCTCGCAGACGAACGCGGCTCGGTTCCAGAACTGTTCCGGATAGCGACGGGCCGTGTACAAAGCATGTCCCGCGCCGGCCGTGTAGCCGCCGAACTGGTCGACCTGCCGGATTTTTTTCGTGATCGCCTGAAAGAGATGCGAATCAGCGATGGTGCCTAGTTGCTGCGGTCCCCAGCCGCGAACCCGTTCGTAATAGCGGTTGGGAATCGGCATGTAGACGCTGGGATTATGGTTGGCCGTCGACCCGAAGACGATCCCTTCTTCGCTCATGCCGAAACCCCAGGTGTTATTGTTCGTGGAGCGGATGAATTCCAACTCGGCGACGTCGGGCCTCCCGGCGACGGCCGACGACGGGCCTTGCTTCGCGTGGGCAACTCGGAATCGAAAGAACCCCATGCGAAAGCCGGGCTGCTTCTCCCCTCGGATGACGGGCTCCGACGCGTTGTAGCCCTGCATGGCCCAGATGTGGTTATCGAGGCCGTATTGAAAATTGCTCACGCCGCCGTGCGTGTCCCCCAGGCCCCACCCCGTGATGAGCGTTTCCCTGACATCGGCGACGTCATCGCCGTCGGTGTCTTTCAAGTAGACCGTCTGCGTGCCGTCCTGCACGATTGCTCCGCCGTGACTGAAGGCAATCGACGTGGGAATGCTGAGTTTGTCGGCGAAGACGGTCGATTTATCGGCCTGGCCGTCGCCGTTCGTATCTTCCAGAATGCGAATGCAGTCGCGGCCCTGGCCCGGCGGCTGCAACTCGTTCGGATAGTCGAATGTCTCGCAGATCCACAGCCGGCCCCGCGCGTCCCACGTCATGGCAATCGGCTTGCCGGTGAATGTTTCCCGTCCCTCAGCGGCGAACAGCGCGACATGAAACCCGACAGGGACCGAAAGATGTTTCATCGAGTCCTGCGCGGAGAGCGGCAACTGCATTTGCGAATGAGCTTCGCCTTGCTTGCCCCACGCCTGCCCCGGCGAGTAATTCGGAATTTTCGGCCCGACATCGACATACTTGAACGCCGGCAAATCCTCGGGAATCTTCGTCATCTCGGGAACTTCGAACCGGCTGGCATCGCGATACGCCGGCACGACGCCGGGATCCTTCCCGCACGCCCAGCGGATGCCGCGCTCCACCAGGTTGTGAAATCCGGGCTGGCTCCACGTCCGCTGATCATGGCCCCACGCCGTGTAGAACACCCGGCCTTTTCCCTGAGTCCGCACCCAGGTCCACGGTTCGCGGCGCTGTCCTTCGGCCTGATCACCCTGCACGCGGTACTCCAGCACCGTGCGATCTTTTTCGTTGTGCTTCGTGTGGATGTACGTCTCATCCCAACTGCGGAAACCGGAGAAGCCCTTCATCACGGGATGCAAAGGCTCAGCGATTTCCGTGGCGAATTCCTGCCCGCCGTGCCGCTGAAACTGGCCCCCCATCAGCGCGACGACAGCGTCCGAATTGCGAAAGCAGAACGTCGCACAGTGGAGCGGAATGAATCCCTTCCCATCGGCCACGAATTTGAGCAGCGCCTGCTCCTGCTCCGGCGTGATGGCGTCGATGTTGGCATAGAGCACGAGACCATCGTAATTCGCCAGCGTTTCGGCATTCAGATCATCCGGAATGTCGGTGTACGTCAGCGCGACGCCGCGAGCCTTGAGCGCCGGTTCCAACTGCTTGAACCGCACGGCCGGCTGATGATGGCCCGCGTCGCCGAGGAACAGGAGTTTGAGGTCGGGTTCGGCGGCGGGGAGGAAATGCGGAGTTCCAAGCAGAAGCGCGAGCAGCCAGTGGTGGATCATCGAGCGGACTTTCAAGGTGTCTGGGAAGCGAGAAACGGATTGATGACGGTGACCGTATCATAAGTCACGCCGTGCGACATATCTTCGCTGTAGAGCGTGTTGATCCCGGCCGAGATGCAGGCGGCGAGCAGGAGGCTGTCCCAGTGGGAGAGGCTGTGAGATTGCATCAATTGCAGTGACATATCGAGCAATTCCGCCTCGGGAAGAACAAGATCATATGCAGTTTGGATTTCGTTAAACCGAACCTCGACATCCTCGTGCCGAATGATGCCGGCCGCTCGCTGACGTTGTAGCCAAGCGAGCGACACACAGGCAACCTGCCAAAGTAGAAATATCCGCGGATTGCGTGCGCGCAAATCCGTTAGAAACTTCACGGCATCTACGTGCTTCTGCGGCGCCGAATCATCCATCGAATAAACGATGATATTCGTGTCAACGGCGATCATAGAGTTCATCCCGTCCTTGCCAGCCGACACCGCTGTGCAGAGGCGCTTCGCGACAATGGCGAATGTAGGCTTCCCACGCCTCCGGCGAACCCGGTGCGGGTTTGACAGGCGCGGTCTCAGTCGCCGGATTCAGCGTCAGTTCCACCTTGGCGTTTTCCGGCAGATCAACGGGCGTGTCCGGCTTGAAGACGCCGTTGGCGTAGGTGGCGATGAGGGTGGTGGTCATACGCGATCCTCGATCTTTACGATTCAGGTAGTATGTTTTTGCTCACGTCGTTTCTGTCGACCATGAGTCGCCGCCAGCAATAAAGCATCTTCGTATGCACCGCCGATGTCAACACGCGTAATGTCATCGAGTCGATGTCGGCGTGTGCGCGTCCACTTGGCAGCGGGATCGATCTCATCCAAAGTGACCGTTCTTTCGGTAATCTTAGCGACCTCCCCGATGAAACAGACATCCGGATCACGAAGCTCAGTGTGAATCGTCACCAAGGGATACTGCCGAAATGCCGAAAGCAGCAATTCCGGCAAATTGACCAGAGAAATTTGCGGCAAAGGAACCGGGACGTCCCCGCGCAGCTTGAGAACACGCTCGGCAATGCGATCATTCTTTATCAGCAAACGACAACTGCGAATATCAGAAATTCGAATGGCAAGATGTCCGTTAAGACGGAATCCGCAATCAAGGTAATGCAGCAAAACAAATTGTTCGCCGACCCCGACAACGCAGCCCTCCAACTCCTCTTTCACAAACGGACGCCGCAACGCGATGAGTTGCTGCTTGGCCAGGAGTTTTGACAGCTTGCGATGAAACTCGTTCATCATCACCTCAGCGTAAACGCCGGCAGCTTCACGATCTCGCCGCCCTTCTGGGCCGATTGATGCGCGCAGATGCCCACGCAGGTCCAGTTGGCGGATTGGGTGGCGTTCGGCCACGGGTCGCGGTTGTCGCGCAGGGCCGATAAGAATTCATTCACCAGGTGCGGGTGCGAGCCGCCGTGGCCGCCGCCTTGGATGAAGCTCAGGTGCTGCGAATCGTGAATCTCCGCCGGCTGCGTGAACCGGCGGATCGGTTCCGGGAGCAAATGGGCGTAATCGGGGACGGTGACTTTCGAGGGAATTTCAGGCTCCGGCTTCTTCGCCGTGTGAATGATGTGCGGCTCATGTTCGACCAGCGTCCATTCGAAACTCCGCTTGGTGCCGTAGACGTCGAAACTCTCTCGGTATTGCCGCGCAACATCGTACAGGAACCGCCAGATGTGGGCCGAGACGTCGGAATCTTTCACCTTGATATGGCACGATTCCACCGCGAACTTGTTGCCGGACTTCTGCTGGATGTCTTCACGGACCGTGCCCGAGCCGAAGCACGAAACATACTCGGCCAATCCGTTCAAAAGCCCCAGGCACGGGCTGACGACATGCGTGGCGTAATGCATGGGGATCATGCGTTCCCAATAGTCGGGCCAGCCGTCCATGTCTTGCGGGTGTGACGCCGCCAGGTGCTGAATCTTGCCGAGTTCGCCTTTCTGATACATCTCCTTGATGAACAGGAATTCACGGCTGTAGACCACGGTTTCCGCCATCATGTATTTCTTGCCGGTCTTGGCGACGGCATTGCAAATTTGTTCGCAGTCTTCGATGGTCGTCGCCATCGGGACGGTGCACATCACGTGTTTGCCGGCGTTCAGCGCCTGCAAAGACATCCGGGCGTGCTCGGCAATCGGCGAGTTGATGTGCACGTAATCTACCTGCGGATCGGCCAGCACGTCTTCGTACTTCGTGTACCGTTTGGCGATGCCGAATTCGTCTCCGACCTTGTTGAGCTTCGCGGCGTCGCGCTGACAGATGCCGTACATATTCGCATCGGGATGCTGCTGATAGATCGGAATGAATTCCGCGCCGAAGCCTAAGCCGATGATCGCGACGTTGAATTTCTTGCCGGGCATGTTGCGGGTCCTGGGGGTGAGAAAAAGGCGTGCGAAATCGCATGCGTCAAAAGGGTGTCGGGATGAATTCCGTCAGGCGTCGTCCATGAGGGCGCCCGACTGGCCGGATTCGCCCTGGAGACTTTCCAGGCGGTCACGGGCGTCTTTGTAGTCGTATTCCAGCGAGATGACTTCGTTGTAATGCGTGATGGCCTCATCTTTGCGGCTGGCTTCCTGCGCCAGCCGGCCGAGCCAGTAATGGCACTCCACCAGCGCTTTCAAATGATCGTTCGCGTTGAGCTTGGTGACCGCACGCTTGAACTGAAATTCGGCGAGGTCGTTCTTGCGGACCTTGAGGTAGCACTTGCCGAGATTGACCGTCACGACGGCTTCCAGCCGCGAATCCTTGACGGCCTGCTGGAACAGCGGAATCGCCTGTCCGTAGTTGCCGCTCTGAAAGAACCGCTGCGCCAGCTCCGCCTTGAGACGCAAGTCTTGCGGATAGCGCTCCACACGTGCGCTGAAGACCGTGATTTCCTGCAGCAGAAGTTCCCTCGCCAGTTCGGTTGCGCGCTGCTGGGCCGCGGCATCCTGCAGATGATGCGCGGCCGCCTGCTTGGCGAGGTCTCGATTCAGCCGCCCCAATTCGAGCTGCACATCTTCCATGCGCTCGCGGATATTGGGATCGCCGCCGGTGACCTGCAGGACCTTCTGAAACACCTCGATCGACTCATTATACCGTTTGCTCTTGCGGTAAAGCTCGGCCAGCTTGAGGTAGTTGCCGGGCACGGACGGATCTTTGCGAATCGCGTGCTGAAGATCGGCTTCTTCCGACTCGCCCGGCGCTGCAGCGGCGTTGGCGTCTCCGGCATCCCCCTTGACCGATTCTTCGTAGCCGACCTTGACTTCCTGAATGTTTTTCGCGTCTTCGTAGCCGCCGCGCATGATCGTATTGACGGTCAGCATTTTCGTGATATTGGTGCGCGCCTCGGAGTTGAGCGGGTCCAGCGCCAGCAGTTTCTCCCACATTGTTCTCGACTCGACGTACCGCGACCGGCGCTCATACGCCAGGGCTAGAGAACGCAGGTGATCTTTGTTGGTCGGCTCGGTCTCCACGGCCTTTTCAAAGGCGAAAACGGCGACTTCCTGATAGCCGAGATGCACGGCCGCCTCGCCCAGATCGGCATTGAACGCGGCATCCCACGGATTGATGGCGAGCCCGTCCTCGGCCGCGCGCTCCAGGTCCTTCCACTGACTTTGCATCCGGAGCTTCTTCGACTTGGCCCGGACGCCGGTCGTGCTGATGAACGCCATCCGCGCCCCGGTCTTGTTGTCCCGATACTTCTTGTACTCCGCGCCGCGCAGCACCTGGCGATACAACAGATTGTCCGGCTGCAGCAGCACGCATTTGCTGTACATGTCGATCGCATAGTCAAAGTTCTGCTTCGACAGGGCTTCATTCCCTTTCTTGTAGCAGTCGATGGCAATGCGGCGATTACGAGCCTCGTCTTCCGTCGGCCCGGCCAGATTCTGTGCAGACATACTGAGAATCCTTCAGCTGAATCCTGAGAGAGGAATTGCGAGTTCAGACGTGATGGCCCAGGCACGACCTCATCCCAGTATAGCAGAACTCCCTAAGCCATGGCAAAACCTCGTCGTGGCCCCGAGAGAAGGCGGGTGCCAACCTGAACGATCAAAAAACATGGGCAGCAGACGAAATGGCATCTCGGCAGCATGATGGCTTGCGGGCCAAGCAAGAAAGACAACCTTGATCGGCATTTCTCCTTCTGGCCAACAAGACGACCTATGGGTGGCAGGAATCCGGCGATTTCTCACCTCGATTGAGCAACAAGGGGTTTCGCTGGACCGCATCACGCCCGGTATGGTCGGAGAGTATTTCGTCATCCCTGAAAAAGCCGCTCTGATTCGGGGAAATCAGGCTGGCGTGGCGGATT
>CAYMAO010000070.1:0-13739 GCA_964388415.1 uncultured Planctomycetaceae bacterium
TCAAGCCGGGCAAACGGAACCATGTGAGACGCCGGATCCCAGGCGGCATACCAGGGGTACTCCCACTTGTCGGGCATGGAGATGATGTCGCGATTGAACAGATGCCGCCAATCGGCATTGCGGCCCTGGTGCCGTTCCGGCGGCGGGGCGGGCTGCGCAGGGTCGCCGTCGATCCAGTCTTCCACGACGTAATGATAGAACTGCTTGGACCAGAGCAGCCCGGCGTTTGCCTGGCGGATCACCTGTTTCTCAGGGGCCGTCAGCTTGCAGCCGACCAGATCGTCATAAAACGCTTCGGTTTCCTGAATCCGCTGGCCGAAAATGCCGTCAAATTGCGGACCGAACGCCGGGGCTGTCAGGAGCCCGTCGGCCGTCAGCCGGCCGTGTACGGTGACGGAGGAACGCCCGGGAACCAGCAAGGGGAAATACGCCGCGGCTTTTGTGCCGACGGCTTTCGGCCGCACGGCGTCCGTTCGATGATGAATGACATACTCGTGAAACGCGTCTTTGAAATAGCGGCCGTCGGCGGCGGTGCCGAAGACTTTCGAGACATTCGTTTCATTCTCGGTGAAGAGCCAGGTGAATGCCGTGCCGTCGGACGCGGCGTCCATGTGCAGCCGGAATTTTCCAAGCGTGAGATGATCCGCGAGCAAACCCTGCCCGCCGTCATTCCAGATGCGGGGCTTCGGCCAGCAGCCTTCATGCTCGCAGCCCCAGCTCCAGGTGTTGCGATACCAGAACGTCGGCAAGAGATGAAGCGCAGCCGCTTCCGGGCCGCGATTGGAGACCGTGATGCGAATCAGCACGTCGTCGGGACCGGCCTTGGCGTATTCCGCTTCGACGTCGAAATAGCGAGACTGATCGAACACGCCGGCGTCACCGAGTTCAAACTCGCGAGCCTGCATCCCGCGGCCGCGGTTTTCGTCGATCAGCCGCTGATAAGGAAACTCGGCCTGAGGGTACTTATAGAGCCCGCGGAGATACGAATGCGTGGGCGTCGAGTCGAGATAGTAATAGCACTCTTTGACGTCTTCGCCGTGATTTCCCTGGGCGTTCGTCAGGCCGAACAGCCGCTCTTTCAGGATCGGATCGCGTCCGTTCCATAAGGCGATCGCAAAACAGAGCCGGCATTCGCGGTCGCTGATGCCCAACAGACCGTCTTCGCCCCAGCGATACGCGCGGCTCGGCGCCTGGTCGTGCGGAAAGTATTCCCAGCAGTTGCCCCAGGGAGAGTAATCCTCGCGGACTGTCCCCCATTGTCGCTCGGAAAGATACGGCCCCCAGCGTTTCCAGTTCGCCGTCCTGGCTGCCGCTTCCTGCAAGCGAATCTGTTCGGCGTTCATGCGGCGTCCTCAGGGGATTCACCGTCAATCAAAGCCCGCCGACGGCGTCGGCGGGAACGCTTCTGCGAAGCGTCGCTAAAACAGTCCTTTTACCGGCACAACGGGCCAAGCACCTTGTCGAACGCTTCCGCCTGGCGGAGAAATCCCAGGTCGTTTGGATGCGAGCTGTCCACGGTCCCTTCGGCGTCGTCGCCTAATAAATCCGGCCCCGTGATGTAATACAGATGCTTGACCCCCGCGGCGACGAGTCCGTCATAAGCCTTCTTCAGCGCCGCCTGGCTGGCCGCATTGCGTTGCCGCGGACCTTCCAGCAGCCAGCCGTTTGTGTAATTGCGGTCTTCCACCAGAACGATCGGTGTCGCCGGCCGAGCCGCGCGAAGCTGTTCGACCAGCGGTTTCGTCCGTTCGGTCACGAGGGTCTCGGTCATGTTCGGAACGCAATCGATGACATAAATGTGGGCGTCAATTTCCGTCAGAAGTTGCCCGACCTCTTTGTCCATCGTCCCGCTGCCGGAGAATCCGAGATTGATCACCGGCCGCTGATACCGGCGGCCCAGGATGGCCGGGTGGCACATTCCCGGCCGCGAGGCGCACCCGCCGTGCGTAATCGACGTGCCGTAAAAGACAATGGGCTTGGACTTCTCCGGCGGATAGGCAACAGCCCGTTCAAGCTTCGCCGAGGCTGGGACGCCGAGCTGCACGTCGGTGACGCCGTTATACAGCGGCAAATACAAGAGGAACTCGCGTGATTGTCCCGGCAGGCCGTTCGCCAGCGTGGCCGTGGTTTTCTGTTCCGTCGGCCGGCCGACAGCCACCCAGCGCCACTGCTGCTGATCATTCCTGGCATACAGATCGAGGCCGCTGACGCCGGTCGCCGGCATATGGACCATCGCCAGGTTCGGACTTGTCAGGGCCCATTGCGCGCGGATTTCCTTGGCATCAGTGACGAAGCGCATGGCCATGCCGGCCGAGTGCCGACTGTTCCCCCAGACGGCATCGCGGACCACGCCTTCCGCTTTCGCAGGCAAGCGATCAAACGGCGACTTCACTTCGGTCCAGCCCTGGCCTTCGATTCCGAGTTGCCTTACGTCGTACCAGCGGATGCCGTCGGCTTCGGTGAATTTCAATTCGTCGGCCGCGGTAAGCAATGTGGCTGATGCCATCATCACAATAGAGAACAGACTACCGACGCCTGCGATACGGAACGCGCGCTGCATGGAATGCCCCTTTCTGGAACGGCACGATGACGCCAATGAGACTCCGCGCCAGTTTATCGCTGATCGCTGACCGGCGAAACCTGGCCGGCCGGAACAGCGGAGAGCTTCGAATCGGCTTCCCAATCCGCGCCGACCGTCCAGATGTGGTTGAGAATGCGTCCGCCTCCCTCCTGCTCCAGCTTCAGACGCAGTTCCTTGCCGCGAAACGCATCTGCATTGTCCAGGAAGTAGAACTTGCGATCTTCTCCCGAGCCCAGCCGCGTCACGCGCGCCTTCTGGCGGGGGCTGCCCGGCACAAGCAGGCTGCAGCGGAAATCGAGCACCTCCGTGGGCGATGTCGAGTTGTTGACGATCTGCTGAATTTCCAGCCGGCCGTCGTCCAGCTTGCGGTCGATGACTTGCAGCGTCACATCGCCCGACCCGACGTGATACGGGCTTAATACCTGAAACCGGTAGGGCCGGTCGCCCGTGATCTGAAACGTCAATTTCATCTGGGAATCGCCCAGGTTGGCATCGGTCGGCAACTTGAGAAACAAGGGGAGCCGAAACGACTCTCCGGCGGCAGACGTGATCGTCCATTCGCGCGGCTCGGCTTGCCAGCCGGATTCGTTCTCCCGAACATCGGCCTCCATGCGTTCCGACGCAGCACCGGCATGATCGCGCGTCGGCGTCTCCAGCAGCACTTTGCCGCTGACGCCCAAAGGAAACGTGTTTCGCCCGAGCACGGCGTCTTCGTGGCTGCCGTACTCGCTGCGCATTTCGCCAATCTCAAAACGCGTTGCCAGCCGCCATCGCGCCACTGATTCGGAACAACCTCTGAGGATTTTTGGCGTGTTCGTCACCGTCACCTGCTGTTCCCGAAAATTCGCATCTTGCGACCGGGACGACGGCTGTAGGCGCCGAGTGCGGCCCAGCAAATCCGTCTCCACGACATTCTCCCCCAGGTAGAACTCTTCCGTTTGTTCTTCCGGCAGGTCGTTCCAGAGAATAATGATCGCTTCTCCGTCGCGGGCGAACACGGCGTTCCGGCTTCCCTGCGGGAACGTGATTTCCCCCAGGAACTCCGCTTCCTGCAGTGCCAGAGCCATCGTTCGCCAGGGGAGAAACAAGTCGGAGGGAGAGCCGTCGGGGTTCAACAGGCTGTCTCGTCCTTCCAGTACGCGGTTGATGAAGACGGCGTCGACTTTCGACATCTTGGCGGCGAGCATCTGCCGCACCAGTTGCCCGGCCCGCCGTTTTCGATCGCTGGAAAGCTGATTCGGCTGCAGCAGGACCCAGCGCTCGCTGCGAGAGTCCTCCGAAGACTTCCACACCGATCTGAGTTCGTCCAGATCCCCGCCGTCCGTCTCCCGGAGCGAAACGAAGCCCAGGGTCTGATTCGACAGCGCCGGCACGGGATGGTTGCGGTGCCAGGGAATGCCTAGCTGCGAATTGAGGCCAATGCGATTGATTTCCTCATACGCGCGGTCGAGAGTTCCCGCTAGGTCAGTCAGACCTTCAAAACTGGAGTCGTCCTCGTCGCCGAGCTGCCAATGCCGGATGGCTGACGAGAACCTGGCGACGGACGGTTCGACGGACGGCCCCCAGACCGAGTTCTGCGTGCTGAAAATCTCGCTGACTCCCAGCCAATTTCGCGCGAATTTGGCCCGCAATTCCGGGGGCGGATCGTTCAACATCCCGACCGTGCGGATATGGCGGTCGTACAGCAGGTCGAAGAACTTGGCAAGTTCGCCGGTCTGATCGCGGTCTTCGGGACGAACGCTGTTCCAGACCGGAAATTTCACCCAGTTGATGCCGGCTTGCCCCGCAATTTTGACCAGATTTTCCAGCTTGATCTGCTTCGGCATCGTACTGATCGACCAGCCGAATTCGCCTTGCAGCCGAGGCTTGTCGACCAGTTGCATCACGGCGAGCGTCGTCTCCTCGTAAACCACGAGCCGGTCGTCTTGCAATAACTTGGCCGTTAAGCGGTAATAGCCGGGCTCCTGCTGCCCCAGATCCCACGGGATGGAACGGGGGACGCTTGGGCTTTCCAGGTCGGGCTCTTCCGTGGTGAGCGGATGCAGACGCTGGTCCAGCGATTTCCCGTCGGCATCGAAGTACTCGAATTGAATGGCATACGACCGGCCGGGTTCCAAGCCGCTGACTTTCGACGTGAAAATCACCGGCGAATCTTCCTTGACGAAGTGTGCGAAGAAATCATTGTCAATCTCCATGCGCGGCGATTGCGTCAGCACCAGATCGTCAAACCACACCGTGCCGCCGATCCCTTCCTCTTCGCCGGGCAGCAAGTGGCAGCCGATCGAGACGAAGCGAATGTCGTCTTCGGGCACGATGTTGGCCAGTTCCACGGTCTGCCAGTCGTCTTGCGTCCCCGTTACTGCCGGGGTCAGGAAGCGTTGAACCCGTTGCCGGCGATGGTTCAGGAGAGACACTGACAAAACCGCGGCGTCCTGCTTCAAATCTTTGGTGCGGATTTTCCCGCGGAAGCGGTAAGTATGGAGCGCGTCGATCGGGATCAACGGCGAGTAAAGAATCGCCGCCCCGCCGTTCGCATCGAACCTCAGGCTTTGCTCGCCGTCGCAGCCGGCGCCGCAATCAATGCCGATCTTGACGTACCGGGGGAATTTCGGACCTTTGCGGCGGACCCAGTCGTCCGGCAGACTGTCATAGTCCAAATCATCGTTCGGCTCGAAGGAATACCGGGCCTTCGCCATCCCCTCGACGGCAGCGTCCGTATCGACAGGCATAGCCGTTCCCCATGCGGCACAAACCAGCCAACCGATCAGAGTTCCCGTGGCGATCATGGGCGATGGTTTCGAGGGAGTTGGGGGGTTAATGAGACCGTCGTAGAGTGGGTAGAGGCTCTGAGAGTCCCACCGATTGAATTTCGGTCCTCGGTCCAGAGAATCGGTGGGCCTCGCAGAACCTTGACCTGTCCTACATAAAAACCTCATCCCGATTGCACCCGCGCCTCCGCTCTGAGACAATCATCGGTTCTCCGCGGTCTGCCCTGAATGCGATGTCGAGGTTCGCAGGATGAGCGGATTGGAACGGTTGGTCGCGGACCGATGTTCCCTCGACTCTACCGGCTATTCTCAATGCATCGCTTCCGTCTCGCTGTCGCCACCCGCTGCCTGGAACTGCCCCTCAGGGCGTCGCTGCAGGCGGCCGCCCGGTGCGGGGCCGAAGGGGTGCAGTTTGATTTGCGTCAGGAGTTGCAGCCCGGTGAGTTGACGGCGTCCGGCCGCAGGGACTTGCTGCACTACCTGGACGAACTCGGTTTGACGGTCGCGGGGACCACGTTCACCTTGCGCCGGACACTCGCCGACGAACACGAACTCGACCGCCGCATCGCCGCGCTCAAACAGGCGATGACCTGGTCGTTCGAGCTGAAATCACGCGTGCTGAGTTTTCGGATCGGCAAGCTGCCGGCCGATCCGGCAGGGAAAGACGCGCGGATTCTCCGGGATCTGCTGGACGATCTGGCGAAGCACGCCAATCACGTCGGCGTCGTGCTCGCCGTCCAGCCTGCTCAAGACGCCGACGAGGAGTTGCGAACGTGGTTGGCCGGCGTGACGTCGGGACCGATCGGCATCGACTTCGACCCGGCCCAGTTCGTCCTCGCCGGCCGCAATCCCGTCGACGCCCTGCGAACCCTGCACGCCTTCACCTATCATGCCCAACTGCGCGACGGCCTGTCCGAGCCGGACGGTACAAGCAACGAAACTCCTGTCGGCGACGGTGCCGTCCCGTGGCCGGAAGTCCTGGCAACGCTCGGCGAAATCGAATTTGCCGGCTGGCTCACCGCCGTCCGCACGCAAGGCCAGGATAAACCCCGAGACCTCACGCGCGCCATTTCCTACATCCGGCGGCTGCTGCTGGGAGGATGAGGCGCCCGCCCCGCAATTCCCCGGTCTCAAGCACAAAGCCGCTGGCGAATACTCCGCCAATGGCTTTGTACGATTCAAGTTTCACTTGCCGGGGCCTTAGGCCTGTTGCCGCGGAGACATCCGACGCCGGGCGGCGAACCCCAGCAAGCCCAGCGCGGTCAGCACGCTGACCGACGGTTCAGGAACCGACGGCGGGGGCGGAGGCGGAGGACTCAGGTCGGTGTTAATCGTCACCGCGTCAACGAACGAGCCTTCCGGCGCGGCAATTTCATTCAGGAATTGAATCGAATCGATATTCACCGGCACGCCGCGAAAACCGAGCGGATCCGGTTCCAGGAACTCCACTCCGTCCAGAAAGATGTCCCAGGTCCGGCTGACCGGGTCGATGACGGTGGTCAGTTCGTGCCACACGCCCGCCGTCAGGAACATGCCGGTCCCTTCGGCATACGTTCCCCCGGTTTCAACGGAATCTTCGACACCGTCGAGGACCGCCAATTCAAAGTCCGGGTTGATCGCCCATTGCACGGCGATCGCGGAAAAGATGTTGGGAAGGATCGAGTTGTCATACGCCCGGAAAATAAAATCGCGGGTCGGGGCTGCGGACAGCATCAGTCGAAACGAGATGCTGAACGGGTCCGTGGGGGCCGTGGCCAACGTCCGGTCGGCAGCCGCCGTGTTCTGGAAAAATTTTGCGGCTCCGTCGCCTTCGAACGTCGTCGCAGAGTTCACAACCGCCGAACCGGTACTCATCCGCCAAGGACCGGCCCAGCCAGCTTCCGCTCCTCCCTGTCCGTGCAACGAGACATTTCCCGTATTGAACGGCGAGTTCGTCGTTCCGTCGCTATTGATGCCGGACGCATCATTGAACCCGGACTGGATCAACGCCGCTTCAACACGGCCGTTCATCCCCGCCAGCAAGGCCCACATCGACGTTCCAAAAACCGCTTGTCGCAATAACAGCCGCAGCATGATCAAAACCTCCTGACGTTCGGATCGAAGAATAGAACTCTCGCGAGAGCAAGTTCCGTCAACGGTTACCTCCACGCCAAATCCCATTTCCATGAGCAGTCATATCGGCCCGATTCGCTTTTGTCAACTAATGAACCACGAAGAACCAGTGTGAACGCGTGTTTCAAAGCCCCTCGTTAAGCCCGGCGTCGGCGACGCCGGGACCGTTCCTGCCATCGCTGCCCGTCATGAGATCAGTCTCAAAGAATGCGCAGACCCGTTGGCAGGCTTTCTCCAAAGACCAGCGATTGCTGTTCTGAATCCAGAGTGCCGGCCTCGCGCACCAGCCGGCGGAGACTTTTCGGCGATTGAACGCGGTCCATCCATTTCAGGACGGCGTGCCTGGTCTCGTCGTCCAGGTCGCGATACCGATCGTCAGTTTTTCTTGCCAGTTGCATGACGGTGAACGAATCGATCGGATCTTCGCCCTCAAGATTCATGACGGTCTCCAACCATTCTTTCACGCGATCGACATCCACCGTCAGGTTTAACGGCCCGCAGGCTGGCCGGCGTGCTCCCAACCGGCCGAGCATCCATAGCAGCGCGGAGCGCAAACCGGGAACTGTCCCCTTGCGGAGCAACTTCACCGCCGCAGTCCCCAGTTCCGTTTTGACCGAGATCGACAGCAGCTCGAAAGCTCCGGCCGCTCGGCAGAGTTCGGCGGCCTCGTGCAGACTGATGCCACCGCTTTTGGAAGCCGTCAGTTTGTCGAGCTGCTTGATCTGGCCGATCAAGGGAACGACCAGCGATTGCTGCTGCCCCGAAGACAATCCGCCGGCCAGGCGCCGCCAGAGAATCCACCATTCAGGTCGGCACAACGAGGAATTGTGCACCAATTTGTTCTGCAGCAGCTTCCACGTCTCGCCGACCCGAAAGTCATCGAGCGCGAACCCATAACCGGGCCGCAGCGAAAACCCGAGCAAGTTCAACCAGCGGGCTTCGTGCCCAGGACTCAACTTCCGCCCGGCATCGTTCGCGGCGGCCGTTTCCCACAGTTGCCTGAGCAGCGACGGCGGCCAGGCATTGCGATCTTGATCCAGCACTTCGGCCAGGCGTTTCATCAACTGCGCCGGGTCGCCGCCGCCGGAATGAAATGCCGCCGTGATGACGGCCTGGGCGGCCTGCCGCTGTTCTTCGGTGACGATGCCCCACGACTCCGCCGCCGATTCATGAGCCGAGACGTCGGTCTGCGTCGCGGAACGAATATCGAACATCAGTTTCCAGGCGCGTCGGCCGTGGACTTCTTTGCACCACAAGTCCAGCGTGCCGATCTCGTTGAGCTTCGCCTGCAGTTGCACGGTCAATCGGTCGGCCTCGCCGGTCTTGCCGGTTTTCAGCACCGTGCGAATCGGCGGCAGTGCGGTGAGCTGTTCTCGATCAATGGGAACGACGTCGCCCGGCTTGTCGTTGAGTCGAAGACTGGAGTAATACAACGGAAACTCGATCGGCTGTGAAACGAGGGCCTCGAACTTCCGCTGCGAGAGGTCGACATCTTCTCCCGGTTCGATGCCGGCCGGGGCGAGGCAGACCGCGCTCGGCGGATCGCCTGCGACACCCACGTAATAGGTGCGGGCCAATCCGGCGGCAATGCGGACCCCTTTCCCGCGGCGAACCATGCCGTAATAGGCGGCCCCTTTCGCGACAGCGAGGTCGAGCCGTTCATGATCCAGCACCGTGACCGTCCAATCAGGATCGCGGTCTCGAAACCAGCTTTGGATGACGTCGATCAGCCGCTGCCGCAATTGCGGCGAAGCGAATACCCCGCCGTTAAACAGCAAGACATCCGGCCGCGCGGGATCGGGAGGCGGGGCCGTCGCGTCAGGCGACGGCTCATGGGTCAGCACGGCTCGATGTGCGGACAGAAATGCCGCGAGGTGCCTGGTGATCGCCGCATCGGCCGCATACGGCAGCCCGAATTCCTGAAACCCGGACCGCGCCGCTTGCGGTTTCTCCGTCAATTTCACGCGGGGGAAAAATCCGTCGACGAGCAATTCGTCCACGTCGGTTTTCAGCACCGGGACCTGAGTCGATCCCCCAATCAGCTTGGAACCGCTGCCGGGCAGCGTCAGCGTCCACTGATCCGGCGGGTCGTCGCCCATCAGCATTTCTTTGATGTGACGGCAAGATCGCAGCAACATGCTCCACGCCCGCGGCTCCAGTCGGCCGTTGGGCCTGAGCCGCTGTTCCAGATGGTGAGACAGCGCCAGGTCCATATTGTCGCCGCCGAGGATGAGATGCTCTCCGACCGCGACACGATGAAACTGCACGGTCCCGTCCGCCTGTTTGCGCACGCGGATCAACGTGAAATCCGACGTTCCGCCGCCGACGTCACAGACGAGAATCGTCTGCCCCGGCGAGACGTTCCGTTCCCAATCGTCCGCATGTTTCGCGATCCAGGCGTAAAACGCCGCCTGCGGTTCCTCGATCAATACGACCTTCTTCAGGCCGGCAAGCTGGGCGGCGCGAATCGTGAGTTCGCGGGCCACTTCATCGAACGACGCCGGCAAGGTGAGGACGAACTCCTGCTCGGAGAGCGGGTGCTCCGGGAATTTCGCATCCCAGGTTTCCCTGACATGCTGCAAAAACCGGGCGCTGACGGCGACCGGCGACAGCCGGCGGACATCGCCGGCGCCATGCCAGGGCAGCAAGTCAGCGGTTCGGTCGACTCCCGGATGACACAGCCAGCTTTTCGCCGAGAAGACCAGCCGTCCGGGGACCAGCGTGCCATGATCGCGGGCGAACTGGCCGACAATCTCCGCAGGGTCTGTTTTCTGCCACGGCAGTTTCAACGAACCGGCCGGAAATTCACCGGCGGCCGGCTGATACAAAAACGACGGCAGCGTTTCGCGTGCTTCGATTTGTCCCGGCGCCACGACCTGCGGAATCAGGCAAGTTGTTATCCGCCACGGCGATTCGCCGGTGTCGACATAGGCCAATGCGGAATTCGTCGTGCCCAGATCAAGCCCGACGACAAAACGACTGAGTGCAAGAGATGCGGACATCGACGATTGTACGGCTTATGCAGGGCGAGTCAGGGCTGCCAAATTGGCACAGTCCAGCCTAACGACTTTCCGGGTTGAGATGAAGCCCCGTTGACGAAGCCGCAAGTCGTGCCGCTCGACGATGTTGCCCAGACAGTAAAATCGGCCCGACTGACCTGGAAACAACGAAAGGTGATTGACGATCCAGGGAAAAGTCGACTAGAATTGATGGTTGTTGATGTATCAACGGGCCAATGTCTTGTGAACGAGGACGAACCATGCTCCGCATCGATGCCGGTTTTTCTCAACGCTATTGTGATGGGATGTCCCGCCGCAGTTTCGTGCAGGTCGGCGTCGCCGGTATGGCGACGGCTGGCTTGTCGCAAGTCCTGAAGTCCAAAGCGGCTTCGGCCGCCCCGGGATCGTCGGCCAAGTCGACGTCGGTCATCCTGATCTGGCTGGACGGCGGCCCCGGCCATATGGACATGTATGACATGAAGCCGGAAGCCCCCGAGGAATACCGCGGGCTCTGGAATCCGATCAAGACCAACGTCGACGGATTTGAAATCACCGAACTTTACCCGCTCCAGGCAAAATGTGCGGACAAGTTCTCCATCGTCCGTTCGCTGCATCACAATAACGGCGACCATTTCGCGGGCGGACACCTGATGCTCACCGGCCGGCCCGGCGCCAGCGGCGTTGACACTCCGGGCAAGTATCCGTTCTTCGGCTCGGCGGCGACCTACGCCACGGGTGCCCGCAAGCCGGGGATGCCGGCGAATGTGGCGGTACCGTATGCATCGAGCATCGGCCTGCGTCCCGGATACTTCGGAGCGAACTACATCGGCGTGGCGCACAACCCGTTTGAGACGGAAGGCGACCCGAACGCGCCGAACTTTCAAGTTAACAATATGCAGTTGCCGGGCGGGATGTCGGTCAACCGGTTAGAGAACCGGTCGGAACTGGCCCACAAATTCGACCGGCTGCGGCGCGAAGTCGATTCCAAAGGCATCCTTGATCAGATGGACCTGTTCGACCAGCAGGCGTTGAATCTCGTCACCGGCGCCGCGGCGCGGCAGGCCTTCGACATCTCGCTGGAAGACCCCAAGATGCGCGACCGTTACGGCCGGCACAACTGGGGTCAGAGCACGCTCTTAGCCCGCCGCCTCGTGGAAGCCGGTTCGACGTTCGTCACCGTGCATTACGGCGGCTGGGACCATCACTGGGATTTGAAGGCCGGCTACGAAAACGTGCTGCCGATTGTCGACCGGGCCGTCTCCACCCTGTTTGACGACCTGGCCCAGCGAGGCATGACCGATGACGTCCTCGTGGTGCTGTGCGGGGAATTCGGCCGCACGCCGCGGATGAACAACGGCGGCAACGGCGGCCCCCCCCTCAGCATGGGAACGCCCGGCCGCGATCACTGGGGCAACGCCATGTTCTGCCTGATGGGCGGCGGCGGCGTGAAAGGGGGCCGCATCGTCGGCTCCACGAACCGTTTGGGCGAAGTCCCTCAAGATCGTCCGTTGAAACCGGCCGACATCCATCACACGATCTTCCACGTGCTGGGCGTCGACCCTGAGCATAACTTCCTGAGCCACTCCGGCCGTCCGGTCCCGGCGCTCGAACCGGGTGCAGTGATTACAGAGTTGCTGTAAGCCGTGGTTCACGGATGGCGTGATGTCGATTGTCAGCACAGACGGTGGCGACAACGGACAATGATGGAATTCCGAACGCCGAACTCCGAATACCAAACGCCGATCCCCCATGCTCTCCATTCTCGACCATGGCCCTAAACTCTGTGACGGCTTTCGCCGCCGGGAGATTCTCCGGGCCGGCGGATTGGGATTGCTGGGCGGCGCCCTCTCTGCGTCAATTCAGGCCGCCGCCACGTTTGCGGGTTCGCCGCCCCCTGCCCGTTCGCGCCCGAAATCCTGCATCATCCTCTTCCTCCTGGGCGGCCCGCCGCAGCATTCGACCTGGGACCCCAAACCCGACGCGCCGGCCGTCATCCGCGGCGAGATCGGGCCGATCGCCACGTCCGTGCCGGGGATCGATGTCGGCGAATTGATGCCTGGGACGGCGAATCTGATGCAGCACATCGCCGTCATCCGGGCCATGTCCACCGAGGATAACGCGCATTCTTCCAGCGGCTATTTCATGATGACCGGCGTGCCGCACCTTCCCATGAATTCGGAAGGTGCCAAACCCGGTCCGCCCAACAACAGCCCGACGATCGCCTCGGTGATGCAGCATCTGCATCGCGGACCGCGCTTGCTGCCGCCGGCGATTCGGCTGCCCCACCACATTTTTAACACTGACGGTTCCGTCTGGCCCGGTCAGGATTCCGGCTGGCTCGGCCAGGCTGCCGACCCGTGGCTGCTCAACTGCGAACCGGCAACCCCCGGCTTCAAGATCCCGCATTTCGAACTCGCGGCCGACGGAGCCTTGGGCCGGTTGGAAAATCGCCGCTCGCTGCTCTCGCAGTTGGAACAGCAGTTGAAACAGGCCGAACGGTCTGGCGAGATCGACAACTTCAATCAATTGCAGCGTCAGGCGTTCGATTTGCTTTCCGCCCCCGAAGCCCGTGCTGCGTGCCGGGTCGATGTCGAGCCGGACGACGTCCGGGATCGTTACGGCCGCGGGCAGTTTGGACAAAGCGTGTTGATGGCCCGGCGACTGGTGGAAGCAGGCGTTTCCACGGTGCAGGTGAACTGGTTCCGCGGGGCCGACGAACCGGCCGTCGCCCCCTGCTGGGACAGCCACGCCAACGAAACTCAACGGCTGAAAAACGTGCTGATTCCGCCGTTTGACCAGGCGTATTCCGCGCTCTTGACCGACCTGATCGACCGGGGCCGGTTGGACGACACGCTGGTCGTGGTGATGGCGGAATTCGGCCGCACGCCGAAGTTCAACGGGGCCGCTGGCCGCGATCACTGGGGGCCAGTCTTCTCGGTGGCCTTGGCAGGCGGCGGCATCCGCGGCGGTCAGGCGTATGGCCGGTCGGACCTGCACGGCGCCTATCCGGCGGAAGGCCGCGTCACCCCGCCCGATCTGACGGCAACAATCTTTCATTGCCTTGGGATCGATCCGGAAACGATGATCTATGATTCGCTCAATCGTCCGATTCCTATCAGCCGCGGCCAGGTGATTGCCCCGTTGATCACGTAATGAGTTGATCGCGTAATGAAAAGGTCGGTCCCGGCGCCGCCGAGTCATCTTCGGCGATTTGGCCTATGGGGCGAGCAACTCCGTTCGCGGTCTTGCCGCCTGGAAATGCCGACAGCCGCGGGGAGA
>CAYMAO010000071.1:0-11311 GCA_964388415.1 uncultured Planctomycetaceae bacterium
TGAATCTCACCCCGTCCCCCGTGACGAATCGAAGACTTTCAGAGAAGGGCGGGCCGAATCTTGTAGGGTGGGTCGAGCGCTTTGACGAGGCCCACCGTCTTCAAAATTACGGCGAATCGGTGGGCCTCGCGAAGCGCTCGGCCGCACCTTGCTCCGAAAATCTCTGGTGTTTTGTGGAGGGGGCGGGGACAGCGGGGGCGTTGCTTCGGTGAGGAAGCCGGGCGTGGAGACGGTGGTGCGATCAGCCGCGTCAGGCGGCGGATCGTGGGGTGAGCGTGACGTGGTAACCGAGGCCCTCCAGTCGTTTGACCATGCAAACAACGTCTCCATGATCCGCCTCCCCCTTGTTGGTCGAACCCGTTTGGTCAAACCGGCGAAGGCCCGAGGGACGGTGCGAAAACGTCCAATCTGCTCCGCGTGCTCCCCGCCCGCGCGGGAACGACAAAAAAAGGTTCGCAGACAACCGTCCGGCCAGACTACTTTCGGACTCAATGGCCCCCCTGTGAGTCGGCCTGTTGCCCCAGACCCCCGCCGACCAAACCGCTCTAACAAACCGCAATTTTCATCAAACAAGCTGCCCCAAACACGGGCATGAAGACTACTTTGAAAAAAGGGGTTCGGCCTGGTTGTTTGGGTTTTTGGCGATCGCCCTCGGCCTTAGCGGCGAGTCCCGATGACGGTCCAACTGTAGCCGTGGCGGCGATGCGTCTGGACGTCGACGAAGCCGTTGTCGGCGAGCAGCCGGATGGCTTCGGCTTCCGTGTAGTACTTGGCATACGCCGGGTTGAGCTGGTCGTAAATCGTCAGCCGCCGCTGGGCCGGCGTCAGCTTCGCTAAGTGAGACCGCATGTAGCGGTGCATCGGCAGCGGAATCCACCGGCACACGGCGATATACGCCGCCAATGGGACAGCCAGCAGCCACGTCAGCGTCGCCAGGCACCAGTGGGGCAAGCGAGTCGTCACGCTGCGCAACGGCCGGGCCACGGCGAGGTACAACTCGTTTCCTTCCTGTCCGTACAGCCAGACGAGAATCCGCCCGCCCGGCTTGAGCGCCCCCCAGGCGGCGCGGACGACCGGCGCCGGGTCCGGGATGTGATGCAGTACGCCGAACGAAAACACGAAATCCCGGTCGCCGCGCGCGGGCAGCTTCTCGCCCGTCGCCTGGATCAGTTCCGTACGGCCGGGATCGACGACATTCTCCCGCAACACGAAAAACGCCTCGGACGGCTCCACGCCGACGACATGGCTGGCCCCGGCATTGAGCAGCATGTTGACGATCCGCCCCGTTCCGCTGCCGATGTCGGCAACGGGCTTCCCTGCGACATCGGCAGCCTTCAGAAACGGGTGGACGAGATCCTCGAACAGTTCGACCGACCCGTAGAAACTCTCGTTGTCACGATACTTCGTCCATTGTTCGCCGAAGTCGGCGATCGTCTGCTGGGCCTGATCCTGACGATTCATGAGGAGTCCACCACGCTTCTGCGAAGCGTCGCTAACGGATCTGGAAAATCGCCTCGACTTCGACGGCGATGTTGCTCGGCAGAGAACCCATGCCGACGGCGCTGCGAGCTCCCTTGCCGTTGACGTCGCCCAGCAGGTCCACCCAGAGATTGCTGAAGCCGTTGATCACTTGCGGATGATTTTGAAACCCCGGCGCGGCGTTGACCATGCCGAGCGTCTTGACGATTCGCACAATTCGGTCCAGGTCTCCCAGTTCCCGTTTCAGCGTAGCCAGCATGGTGAGTCCGACGGCTCGAGCGGCTTGAAAACCTTCCTCTTCGGTGATGGTGTCGCCCACTCGGCCGACGTGCAGCGTCTTATCGGGCCGCAGCGGGCCATGACCGGAGACGTAGGCGAGATCGCCGTGAATGAGGACCGGCGCATAGATGCCGCCCGGCTTGGGGGCCGGCGGGAGTTCCAGTTTCAACTCGGCGATGCGGGATTCAAGAGACATCGGGGGTTCCTTTGTGATGAGACAGGAATCAAGAGACAAGATACAAGAATAGTCCAATAAAACCATGATCTGCCTCCGACGGATTGCAATTTTCATCGGGGCTTGTGGCTTGCATTTTGTTTCTTGTATCTTGTGTCCTGTTTCTTCCAGAGCATCATTTGATTAGAATCCCGGCAGTGCGTTGCCCGGTTCTCTCACGGATATCCGCCATGAAAGATATTCTGACCATTTTGTTCTATGTCGGGATCGTGTTCACCGCGCTGGTGCTCATCATCCTGATGGCGGTGTTCGCCGCGTATTTCAAGCTCTGGCTGCGAGGATTCGTCACCAAGGCCCGCATCGGTCCGTTTGCGCTGGTCTTCATGTCGCTTAGGAAGGTCAACCCGACGGCCATCGTCGACTCGAAGATCATGTGCGTGCAGGCCGGCCTTCGCGGCATCAAGACGGACATGCTGGAGGCCCACTATCTGGCCGGGGGGAATATCCGGAACGTCGTCCGCGCCCTCATCGTCGCGCACCGGGCGAAGATCGACCTCGATTGGAACACGGCGGCGGCCATCGATCTGGCCGGCCGCAACGTCCTCGAAGCCGTGCAGACCAGCGTCGACCCCAAAGTCATCGACTGTCCCGATCCGAAACAGTTCGGGCGGACCACGCTCGACGGCGTGGCGAAAAACGGCATTCAACTCAAAGCCAAGGCCCGCGTCACCGTGCGGACCAACATCAAGCAACTCATCGGCGGGGCGACGGAAGACACCGTGGTGGCCCGCGTCGGCGAGGGGATCGTCTCGGCGATCGGCAGTTGCGAAACGCACAAGGAAGTCCTGGCAAACCCGATGCTCATCGCCAAGACCGTGCTGAATAAGGGCCTGGACTCTCAAACGGCGTATGAAATCGTCTCGATTGATATCGCCGATATCGACGTGGGCGACAACGTCGGCGCCCGGCTGCAGGCCGACCAGGCCGAAGCCGACATGCGGATTGCCCGTGCCAAGGCGGAAGAGCGCCGGGCCCGGGCCGTCGCCGACGAGCAGGAGATGAAAGCTTTGACGGTGGAGAATCAGGCGAAGGTGGTGCTTGCCGAGGCGGCCATCCCGCTCGCGATGGGGGAAGCCTATCGCGCAGGTTCGCTCCGCGCCAGCGGAAACGGCCAGCGGTGACGCATGAGCGCCCTCGTCTTCGGACCGTCTGAACGCCGCGCCGCGGAAACCTTGATCCGTTTGGCCCTGGAAGAAGATCTCGGCACACGGGGCGATCTCACCTGCCAGGCGCTCATTCGGCCGGAGGAAACGGCGACCGTCTGCGTGGTGGCCCGTCAACCCGGCGTCCTTGCCGGAGAACCAGTCGGCCCGCTCGTGATGCAGCACGTGGAGCCGTCCATCCAATGGGTCACGAGAACATCGGACGGCGAGCGCGTCGTCCCAGGCACGATCGTTGCGGAAGCGACCGGGCCGTTGTTTCAATTGCTCGTCGCTGAACGGACGATGCTGAATTTTCTCACGCACCTGTCGGGCATTGCCACGCTGACCAGAAAATTCGTCGATGCGGTCGCCGGGACCAGGGCGAAAATCCTCGACACGCGAAAGACGCTGCCGGGTTGGCGCTGCCTGCAAAAATATGCCGTCCGGTGCGGCAAAGGGACGAATCACCGCCTGGGTCTGTACGACGGCGTTCTGATCAAGGATAACCATCTCGCCGCGTGGACGGAATCGAATTCGATCGCGGCGGCCGTGAATGCGGCGCGAACGCGCTGGCCGTCGGTCTCGTTGGAGGTCGAAGTCGATTCGCTGGCCCAGTTGCCGGATGCGTTCGCCGGCGCGCCGGACATCGTTTTGCTGGACAACATGACCCCGGCAATGATGGCCGACGCCGTGGCGCTCCGCGCTGCGACGGCGCCCCGGATTCAATTGGAGGCGTCCGGCGGGATCACGTTCGCCAACGCGGCGGAGATTGCGCGAACCGGTGTGGATCGCATCAGCATCGGCGCGTTGACTCATTCCGCCCCGGCCCTCGATCTTGCCTTCGACTGGCAACGCCGGGTGTCGTAGCGCCCAAAGCCCGGCGTCGGCGACGCCGGGCCCCCTCCCTCACGGTCGGGGCTGCCGAAGGATGAATATATTGGTCCATTTCGTGTCAACCGTCTCAAGAAATTGCGGTCAATATCCGACGTTCTACCTGATTGGCAGCGGATCGACGGTCACGAACAAAATGTCCCGACGGCCAGATACGGAGCAGGATGTCAGTCATCGAACGGCCTCTGACGGTGATCGAGCGGTTGCTGCATGCCGTCTCGGAATGTTACGACGGCGACGGCATGCCGGTCTTCGCCGCCCGCTGTTCCGGGCCGTGGAGCGCCGATTCGTTTCACAAGGCGCTGAGCGCCGTTCAATCTCGCCATCCGCTGCTGCAAAGCCGCGTGGTGGAACCGCGGCGCGGCTGGCCTTGCTTTCAACTCGATCCCCAGGCCCCGTCCATTCCCCTGGAGGTGCTCGACGCGAATTCCGGCGTCGACTGGGAGCAAACGGCGCTCCGCCATTCCGAGCAGCCGTTCGACGTCGCACAGGCGCCGTTATGCCGGTTCTCCGTGCTGCCCGATCGGTCAGGCGACGGCTTTCACATGATCGCCTCGTTCCATCATTCCATCGTTGATGCCGTTTCCATGCTGGCCTTGCTGCGCGAATTGTTCAACCGCCTGGCCGGCCTGCCGGCCGAGGTCGGCGTGTGTGACGAGGAATACGCGTTTCGCGCCATGCAGCCGACCTCGCTGTGGCAGCGGCTGCGGTTGACGGGCCAGTTGCTGGGCAAGTGCGTGTTTCAGAAATTCCGCCCGGCAGCGGGCATCGATCCGGAAGCCTCGTCGCCGGGGGGATGCCTGCGCGTCGTCTGGCCCGAAAGCCTGACCGAAGATTTCGTGCAGCGCTGCCGCCGTGAACGGACCACCGTGTTCGGCGCATTGGCGGCAGGCGTGCTCCAGTCGCTGGCCGAAAGGGAGGCTTGGGGGAATGTCCCCAATTTACAGCTTCAGGTGCCGGTCGACATTCGACATCTGTACGCTCCCCGCGTGGATCGAACGACGCTGGGATGCTTCGCGGGGATCATGGATTTCCCCCATGCCGACCCTTTGGCAAGCCCCTTCTGGGACCTGGCGCGCCGCTGCCGGCGAAACGTCCAGCATGAAATGAGCTGGCGGATGCCGAACTGCTGGGACCACCTGATGAGCCGCGTGGCGTTCACTCCGCGCTGGCTGAAACCGTTGCAGCGGATGACGGCCGGCGTGAATAATCTCGGCCGGTGCGAAACCGTCAGCGCCGGTCCGTGGCGGCTCGAAGAGTTCTCCTGGTTCGCCCGGTCCAGGCACCTCGGAGCCTGCGTAGCCGTCAATACGGCCACCGTCAATGGCTGCTTAAATCTGACGCTGCAGGCGGATCGCGCCTCAAGGGAATCGCTGCAAGACCTGGGCGACCGGATCACCGAACGCATCGCCGCTGAAGGGGATTGTTCCGTGTCGGGCGAACTCACGGCCGCCGCGTGATCCAACGGCCTGTCACCCCTCCCTTGCGGTCGGGGCTGCCGTACCGATCCCCTGGCCCGGGAACTTCGGCGGCTCGGCAACGGTGTACACGCATGTCTCGGACGCCAGCCGATCCCGGAGATACTTCGGCGACTGCAACATCCCCAGCAGCGACTGGCCATCGAACAATTTCAACGTCCCCGTCAGCCCGGCACGGAGCCGGTCATCGATGTCCGCCGGATCGGGCCGCAAATTCATCGGCCGATCCGAAGCCAGCGCCAATCCCCAGGGCGAACCATAGGTCGGGACATTCGCGGTGATGAGCGACGTTTGCCGGAACACCGTGGAGATGGTTTTCATCACGCGCACCAGCAGATCGGCAAGCGGCGGCGACTGCGAACCGGCTTGATTGACAAAGACGCCGCCGGGCCTCAACGCATTCCGGCAGAGCAAAAAAAACTCCTGCGTGAAGAGTTTGAATGCCGGGCCCGACTCTATCGGGTCGGTCAGGTCGGCGATGATCACGTCCCACGAGTTCGGCGTCCCGGCAATCAAGTCCCACGCATCGCCGACGGCAATCTTCGCTCGGGGATCGTCAAACGCTCCCTGGTGGATCTCCGGCAGCAATTCCCGGCACGCCTGGACGACATCGCCATCGATGTCGGCCACCACGACCTCTTGCACAGACTTCCACTTGAGGACTTCTCGCAACGCTCCGCCATCTGCGCCGCCGGCGATCAGCACTCGCTGAGGCGAACCGTGCAACACGCAGGGAACATGCACGATCGGCTCGTGATACAGCCATTCATCGCCGGTGCATGTCTGCCATTTCCCGTCGAGGACCAGCGCCTTGCCGTACGGCCCGCTCTCGACGACGTACATTTCCTGAAACGGCGTCACCCTGTGCGCCAGCACCCGCGTCACCCCATGCTGCCAGATGTCACACGGCGTGAGGACTTCATTGATCCACAAATCGGGCATGGCGGTTCAGAAGTGAAGAGGTGCAACAGGAAGGTCAGCCGGGTCGAGCCGGTTCAGGCATTCGAACCAGGAATGATCGATCATAGCACGAGAACTCCGCTCATATCCATGACGAGACTGCAAGAGCGCCGGACAAGGGCGCATCCGCTGGTTTGTGGCCTGAAAGCCTGTCGATCTCCAGAAACGTGAGATGTCGTCTTCGGCCCTCCGGGCTGAAAACCATCCGAACTGAGATCCTTCGGAACATCCCGTCAGACCACCAAAAAACGGATGCACCCGCCGGACAATTCGTACTGGTCATCGCCGCGCGGAAAATTTACCATCAGGCAGTCAAAGTCGACGCACCGGAACGGGGACTTCATGAGCGACAATCCAACAGAGCTGCTGACTCGTCTGGGAATCGATCGTCCCTCGGGGCTGTGGATCGATGGCCAGCCGCGCGCGTGCACGGGCGAGAGGCTCGCCGTCCGCTCGCCGATCGACGGCCGCGGGCTCGCAGAGTTTCCGGCGGCGACGGCCGGTGACGTCGATCTCGCCGTTAGCGCAGCCGAGCACGCGTTTCTGAAGTGGCGGATGACGCCGGCTCCGGTGCGCGGCGAACTCGTGCGGCGGTTCGGCGACGTGTTGCGACAGCAGAAGGAGGATCTCGCGGACCTGGTCTCCTGGGAAGTCGGCAAGATCCGGCAGGAGGCGCTCGGCGAAGTGCAGGAGATGATCGACATCTGCGATTTCGCCGTCGGACTCAGCCGGCAACTGTATGGTCTGACGATCGCCACGGAACGTCCTCAGCATCGCATGATGGAGCAATGGCACCCGCTCGGCGCGGTCGGGATCATTTCGGCGTTCAACTTTCCCGTGGCCGTCTGGGCCTGGAATGCCGCTATCGCGCTCGTCTGCGGAGATGCCATCGTCTGGAAACCATCCGAGAAAACCCCGTTGACGGCGATGGCCTGCCAAGCGTTACTCCTCAAAGCCGCGTCAGGCCTTCCTGATGTTCCACCGGGACTGAGCACGCTGGTCATTGGCGGCCGCGGCGTCGGCGAAGCGCTTGCGGCCGACCGGCGTTTGCCGCTGATCTCGGCGACCGGCAGCGTCGCCATGGGACGGTCTGTCGCACGGGCGGTCGCAGCCAGGCTCGGACGTTCGCTGCTGGAACTCGGAGGCAACAACGCCTGCATCGTCGCGCCCACGGCGAATCTGGAACTCACGCTGCGCGGCATCGTCTTCGCCGCGGCCGGAACGTGCGGGCAGCGCTGCACCACCTTACGCCGCCTGTTTCTGCACGAATCGATTGCCGACGATGTTTTGTCGCGTCTGACGACGGCGTACCACTCCTTGCCGATCGGCAATCCCCGGGATGCCGGCACGCTGATTGGGCCGCTCATTGATGACGGCGCCTATCGGAACATGGCAGGCGCCCTGCAAGCCGCGCGGCAGGCCGGCGGAAAGGTGTTCGGCGGCGAACGCGTGACCGAAGGAGTTCCCGAGGGAGGCTGTTACGTCCGGCCGGCGATCGTCGAGATGCCGGCCCATGCCGACATCGTGGCTCAGGAAACATTCGCCCCGATTCTGTACGTGCTCCGGTACCGGACGTTGGATCAGGCGCTGGCCTGGCAGAACGGCGTGACGCAGGGGTTGTCGTCATCGATCTTCACCAATGATCTGCGTGAAGCCGAGTTGTTCTTGTCCGCCATGGGAAGTGATTGCGGGATCGCGAACGTCAACCTCGGGCCGAGCGGGGCGGAGATCGGCGGGGCGTTTGGAGGCGAGAAAGATACCGGCGGCGGCCGCGAATCGGGTTCCGACAGTTGGAAAGCCTACATGCGGCGCGCCACAAATACCATCAACTTCGGCAGCAGCCTCCCTTTAGCGCAAGGGATTCAGTTCGGGTAGGTTCACGTCCGGGCGCTGGCAGCGAAATTCCCCCGCATTCCCTTGCGATGTTGTGGCCTGGATGACACCCGCCGCCGAGGGTCTCTGCGCCGTTAAAGTCGGTAAAATCCTCAAGGTCGGCATAGCTTCTCGCCGATAAATTCAAAGTCACATCGTGTGCCCCGGCTCACCGTACGGACACCCCAGACATGACAAACCCAGCAAAACCGACCGAACATTCCACCCGGCAGAAAGGCTGCTGGCAACGGGGTTTGTGCCGAGCGGCCGGACTGGTCGCGGTGGTGCTGGGCGGCTGGTGTTTGTGGCTGGGGTTTCCCGCGACGCCCAAACCGTTGGATAGCGAAGCCTTTCAGGATTGGAACCAGGAAGCGTCTCCGTCACGGCCGAATCGTTCCGAAGCCGGAAGGTCAAAGTCTGACCAGCTGACGGCCCGCATCACGCACGTCTCGGATTCGGAAGCAGATGCAGACGCTCCTCTTCACGATTCCCGCGTGAGAACTGCGAATCGTTCCGACGATTCGGCTGCCGACGACGGCGAACTCGCTGTCGCCGGCTATGCTCCGGAGGAGGCCGCTGTTGCTCCGCGACGGCTGGTCGACGAACCCTTGGCCCCGGCGGGCGCCTGGCTGACGGGGACCATCGAAGACGGCGGCGCAGACCAGGACGGACCGGCGAACAGCCCGTCACAAATTCCCGCTTGGAAACGCGGCTCGAGATCGCGTTCCCCGCGATGACGAGCACGGGACGCCAGAATCAAAGGATGCAGGGATGTACGAACGGCACTGGCAACTGAATCAATCGCCGTTCCGTCCTCACAGCGGGCCGGAATTCTTCTGTCGTACGCCAGGACATCAAGCCGCGCTGCTCAAACTGCGGTTCGTCCTCGAACAGCGGCAAGCCTCCGCCGCGCTGATCGGGCCGACCGGCATCGGCAAGTCCCTGTTGTTGCGGCTGCTGGCCGCAGAATTGCCCGCCGCCGTCAGTCCGATGATCTGGCTGAGCTATCCCGATCTTGCGCCGGTCGAACTCGTCCGGTATCTCGTGACGGAACTCGCCGACGCTGAGGAGGAAACCGTATCAACATTCTCCGGCATGGATGAACTGCTGCACGCCTGGGAACATCTGCTGCAGCGCTGCCGGATGAAAGGCCGTTCACCCGTGTTTGTCGTGGATGACTCCCAGGCGATCGAACGCCGCGACGCCTGGCAAACCTGGCAATTGCTGCTGACGTATCGCGAGCGAGCCGGTATCGAGTTCAGCGTGTTGTTCGTCGGCCAGCCGGAACTGCTCGGCCGGTTGGAGCGCCTCCCGCAACTGGAAGAACGGCTGGCGCTCGTCTGCACGTTGCCGCCGCTGTTGGAAACGGAGACGCGGGGCTACATCGGTCATCGACTGGAAGTCGCCGGCCGGACCGAGCCGATCTTCGATGCCGGTGCCGTCCGCCGGATCTGGGAAACGACCGCCGGGATTCCGCGCCGCATCGACCGCCTCTGCGACTTCAGCCTGCTGGCCGGCTGCGCGGACGGCCTCACGACAATCACCGCCGACCACATCGCCGCCGTCGCGCAGGAACTCCACGGCCGCAAAGCGGCCTGACGCGGCATCGCCCCTCCCTGTGCTAGACACCTCCCCGGAAGAGACCCTCTTCGAAACAATGCGCGCCTGTTTTCGCGCTTCTGAATTGACGCAACCTGCTGTTGGTTCGTGAGTTCGAGTTTTCCACGTACCCGGTAGGGGTGGTCGAACGAAAGCGACCCTCTTCGAACTCCGAACACCGCAGTTCACAGCTTGTCAACGCGCGCTGTTAACTGGCGTGTCGTTTTTCCAAACGCCTCCCAAAAAAACCGCGGAGTTAACAGGCCGGCGTGAGCGCGAGCATGGTAGCTGTGGATTTTGGGGGAAGCCAGTGTGCGCCGACTGCGGAGAATGACGCAGCGACGCTGCGTCCGCAACGACAGCGCGGTGCATTGACGTGCTCGCGACCTGCTGATCTGCAGTTCATTCTCCTCGCTGTCCTGGCCTGCTTTCGCCCAGTAGCTGTCGAACCAAAGCGAATCAGAATATCCTTACGCGCGGTATAGTTTGAAGAGGGAGTTTGATATAAACTTTTGGCATGGTTACAATCGGTCCAACCGCAGGTGAGACGCTGTGTTTTTTGGCTGTCTTCGCCCTGATCATGGCGGCGATGGTTTCGTCCATCGTATTCGGAATAAAAAACTGGAATACGATGCTTGGTAAGATTATGGCAATCGTGCCTGGAGCGCTTTTGTCTTTGGTTGCGGCGGCAATCGCTTATCTGGTCCTCTTCAATGCTCATCGCATGCTCTACAACTATTTCAACAATCCCCAACTCCGTTAATTTCAACTGCCGTCAATATTGGCGAGGATACCCGCCCTTGCCCCAAATCCTTCCCGCCGTTCCGTCGCTGCAGCGCTGGCCGTTTGGCGACAGCGAGGTCGGTGTGTTCCGGGCGCACGACGCTCTCGAACATCTCCGCGGCCCATCCACACGATGAAGGAGCTCCATCGCTGCCTGGCCCCGCAGGGTTGGCTCCTGTCACAGACGCCCAGCACCGACGGTCGCGGCGCGTTCCAAGACCCGACGCACGTCTCGTTCTGGAACTCGAACTCGTTCTGGTACTACGCCCGCGCCGACCAGAACCGCTTCATCGACTGCCCCGTCCGGTTCCAGGCGAATCGCCTGAAGAACTTCTTCCCCAGCGACTGGCACCGCGAGCACCAGATCGTCTACGTGAAGGCCGACCTGTTGAAGGTCGCGGGCAGGGTGCCGGGTGGCGTGGCGATCTGAGTCTTGTCCGCGATGTTTCGAAGCGTTTCTGGAAAAAATGGCCAACATTTCAAATTTCCGCGAACATTGGCCAGCGTTCGCGCATCTCTACGTTAACGGCGATGGCGTTCATCGTTGCTGTCCAGTTTCAGGAAGAACGAACAGGTCTTGCGGATCATGATGC
>CAYMAO010000072.1:0-8718 GCA_964388415.1 uncultured Planctomycetaceae bacterium
GGCAAACCCCCAGCCCCGCCAAAACTTAACCCCGCCAGGATTCGTGGCCGCACCCATGCCGATTGACCACCCCGGTGACGATTCGCAAGAATGCCCCGTTCTTGTAGGGTGGGTCGAGCGCTTCGCGAGGCCCACCGATTGGATTTCGATCCAGCAAAGTGGTGGGCCTCGTCAGAGCACTCGACCCACTCTACGAAGAGGGTATCGCAGTTGAACTTCCACTGCTTCCTCGGCCAAGATACGGAACACCGCCAACCCCACAGAACGAGGACATCCCATGCCGCCCGCACCGACCCCGCCGCTGCCGCCCGAAGAGCTCATCGGCTTCATGACGGTCGACCAGACCGATTTCGCAGCGCTGACCCGACCGCAGCAAATCCGGCACTTGGAAGTGGAAGGGTATGTCGTGCTGCCGCGGATCATCCCCCGGGACTTCATCGCCCGGATCAAGCGAGAGCTTGCCGAAGCCGACATGGGGCATACCAGCTACAGCACAGCCCAGACCCGGGCCGTCGAACAGCCGCAATGGACGAGCCGTGCGGTTTGCGAATTGATCGGTTTTCCGCCGATGATCGATTTTCTCAAGGACCTGATGGGGCCGGACATCGTCTTCACTCGCGGCTTTTTCCAGCGGACCTGGCCGGGATGTCCGGGGATCTCGCTGCACACCGACGGCCAGCCGCACGGTTCGAATTTATTTGGATATGAAGGGAGCTGCCCCCGGCTGTTGAGGGTGCTGTACTATCTGGATGATCTCACGCCCGAGCGGGCCCCGTTTCGCGTGATCCCCCGATCGCATCTCTCCTTTCATGCCGAGGCGAGCCCGTACGTCCGGTACAAATCGCACCCGGAGGAAATCACGCTGGTCGTCCCGGCCGGTTCGGCGGTGGTGATTCCGTCGCTGCTGTTCCACGGCAGTCATCCGAATCTCGATGCGCGGCCGAGGGAATTGGTGCAGATGGGATACCGCCCGGCGTGGGCCGGCCCGATTCAACCCGTGGAAGAGTGGAACCCCGAGTTCGTCGCCGCCGCCCCGGACATCGCCAAGCCATTCCTCCAGAGCCTGAACACGACCGGCTTCGTCTTCGAGCAGCAGCACAAGCCGACCGGCATGAAGACCATGGCACCAGGCATTAACCCCAGCCGCTGGGGAGATTAAACCGCGGGGCGCAAGCCGTGCTCTTGCCGGCTTTGCGTCGGCTTGGGGATTTCGCCACAATACCCCGATGAATTCCATCTGGGACAAACTGCGCGGGCATCGCGAGCAGCGCGAAATGGTACGCCGGATGCTGCGGCGAAACCGGCTGGCGTCGGGGTATCTGCTGGTCGGGCCGTCAGGCGTCGGCAAGCGGCTGTTCGTGCAGTGTCTTGCTGAATGCCTCTTCTGCCGCAAGCACGCCCCGGAAGATCTCGAAGCGTGCGGCGAATGCGCCGGGTGCAAGCCGTTTCAGGCAGGCAGCCATCCCGATTTTCTTTCGCTGGGCTGTCCCGAAGGAAAGCGCGAACTGCCGATTGAACTGTTCGTCGGCCCGCGTGAACGCCGCGGACAGGCCGGGCTGTGCCACGATTTGTCGCTCCGGCCGTTGCCGGGCTCGCGCAAGATCGCCGTGATTGACGACGCCGACCTGATGAACGACGCCGCGGCGAATGCGCTGCTCAAGACGCTGGAAGAGCCGCCGGACGGAGCGATTCTGTTCTTGATCGCGTCGAATTCGGAGGCCCTGCTGCCGACGATCCGCTCGCGGTGCCAGGCGCTGCGCTTCGCACCGCTTTCGTCCGGAGACGTCGCTGCGCTGCTTGTCGAACAGCAGCAGGTCGAATCGCCGGCCGAAGCCAATCTCGTGGCGGCGCTGGCCGAAGGGAGCCTGGCGCAGGCAAAGCGATTGATTGACCCCGAGCTGAGGCACCTGCGCACGCTCCTCTACGATCACCTCGGCCGGTCCCAGCAGATCGGCATCGAGACGGCCCGGCACCTGCAGGAAGGAATCGACAAGCTCTCCGGAGAGACGTCCGAACAACGGCAGTTCGCCCAGTGGCTCGTCCGCTTCGCCGCCGAATTCCTTCGCTCGGCCCTGTGGCGCGTGTGCGAAGGCTCAAGGGTCGCCAGCCACACAGACATCCCGTGCATCGAACAGGCCGAAGCCTGGGTGCAGAAGCTGCGCACCGAACCGTCGACGGCGACGGAAATCGTCGCCGAGATGCTGGATCGCACGCTGCTGACGTCCGAGCAGATCGATCAGAACGTCTCCGTGCCCCTCTGCCTCGAAGCCTGGTTCGCCGACTTGGACCGCGTCTCGCAGCCCATCACGCGGTGACGAATGGTATGAGGCTGTGAGTGTCAGGGAGTGCGAGGATTGAAGAGGGAGCGCGTGAATCGCGAGATGATTTTTATCTCATACTCCCGCACACTCAGGCTCTCACACGGAATTTCCGCTTTGAAACTGGAATCACTGAATCTTTAGACTCGCCACGGCCAAGAGCGCGAGCACAGCGGACGTGATCCAGAAGCGGACGACGATTTTGATTTCATGGTCGCCGCGAAACAGAAAATGATTGTGCAGCGGACTGCACGCGATCAGGCGTTTGCCCGTCAACTTGAACCAGCCGACTTGCGCGATCACGCTCAAGGTCTCCGCCACGAAGACGCCGCCGACGATCAGCAGCAGAACTTCCTGCCGCGTCACCAGCGCCCCGAAACCGAGCAGCGCCCCGGTCGGCAGCGAGCCGGAATCGCCCATGAAGACCTGCGCGGGGTAGCAATTGTACCACAGGAAACCCAGCATCGAGCCGACCATCGCCGCAAACAGCACGCTCAATTCCCCGGCACCGACAAAGTGCGGAATGCTGAGGTACTCGGCCATCACGCGGTGGCCGGAGAGATAGGTCAGCGCAACAAATGCCGCCCCGGCGAAGACCAGGCACCCGCCGGCCAGGCCGTCCAGCCCGTCAGTGAGGTTGACCCCGTTGGAACTGCCGACGATCACCAGCGTTCCCCAGACGGCGAACGCCCCGCCGAGAAACAGCCCGTTCATTCCGATTGGCCAGACGAGGTCCAGGCCCTGCGGCTTATCTTTCTGCTCGACGGCCAGAAGATGCACGACGACGGCGGCGATTAAGAGCTGCGCAAGCAGTTTCTGACGGACCGACAGCCCGCGCTTCGCCGTGGTGATCTTAATCCAGTCGTCGGTGATGCCGATCGCGGCGTAACCCGCCGTAATCAGCAGCGCCAGTTGCAGGTAGCGATTCGACAGGTCGCCGCAGACGACGGCCGCAACGAGAATCGCCGCAACGATGAATACCCCGCCCATGGTCGGGGTGGAGTTTTTTGCGGCGTGCAGTTCGTTCAGTCGGGGCGATGCGCTGTCGATGCGTTCGCGAAATCGGCGATTGAGCCAGCGGATGGCGACCGGGCCGAACAGCATGGCCACCACGAACGAGGTGACGGCGGCCAACGCCGCGCGGGCCGTGAGAAACACGCGGGAATCCCCGCTGGACGCCAGTTGAAACTGCTCCAGAAACTGGGCGAATCGTTGCAGCAGCCAGACGAGCATGGGAGAGGTAAGGGTTGATTGTTTAGGGTGAAGGGCTGGAAAGGCGTTAGGTATTCGGCGTTAGGCGTTCGGAAAGACGACTACTTCTTCTAATGCACTCTTGCTCTAATGCTCTAACGCCGAATGCCTTCCCGTCTATTTCACGCCGAACGCCGCAGAGGCACGCCCTCTCCGGAAACGGCGTCGTTCATCCACTCGATGATGCGTTCCATTCTCATGCCGCGAGATCCTTTGACGAGCACAACATCGCCGGGTTCCAGCCAGCATTCCAGCAGGAACAGCAGCGTGTCCCAATCTTTCGCCGCGGCGATGCACTGCGACGGCAGGCCGGCAGACAGGGCGCCGTCGGCGACGTCATCGGCATGATCGCCCGTAACGAGCAACCGGTCAGGGCCCATCTGGCCGATGCGCGCACCGAGCCGGCGATGTTCGTCCGCCGCCGCGGCCCCAAGCTCCAGCATGTCGCCGGCGATCACGATCCGCCGTCCGCGCGCGGGCCGGGGAAATTCGCTCAACGCCTCGATCGCTGCGAGAAAGGCGGCCGGACTGGCATTGTACGTGTCGTCCATCACGGTCCACGAACCGATCTGGATGAGCTGTGAACGCCCGGCGACCGGCCGAAATTCCGCCAGACTTTCGGCAAGCAGTTCGCCGGCAATGCCGACCTCTTTGCCGATCGCAATGGCGCACAGCGCGTTCGTCAGGTTATGCCGGCCGATCAACGGAAGCCGATAGGGCTGACCATCGACCCGGAACGACAAGCCATTCTCGCTCGGTTCAATCGCCGTGATCCGCAGCGAGTTCTCGACGCCTGTGCCGACGTAGATCACGCGGCATTTCGCGCGCGGGGCCATCGCTCTGAGCTTTGGGCAGTCGCCGGGGAGCACGGCGAATCCGCCGGCCGGCAAGGCTTCCAGCAGTTCTCCCTTGCCTTGCATGATGCCGGCCACGCTGCCAAACGTGCGAAGATGTGCATCGCCGATGGCCGTGATCACTCCGATCTCCGGGTCTGCCAAGTTCGCCAGTTCCGCGATGTCTCCGACGCGGGCCGCACCGAGTTCCAAGACTGCGAATTCATGTTCGGGTTCGATGTCCAGCAGGCTCAATGGCAGACCGATTTCGTTGTTGAAATTCTTCCGGCTGCGCACACCGGAGTGCTGGCCGTGCAATAGCTGGTGAATCATTTCGCGCGTGGTGGTTTTTCCCACGCTTCCCGTCACCCCGATGACCAGCGCGTCCATCCGCCGGCGATGCCATTCCGCAAGCTGTTGCAAGGCGATTTGCGTATCGGCCACGACCAGCTTCGGACCGACGATTTTCGCCGCAAGATCGGCACGCGAGATGACCAGCAACGCACCGCGGGACAACGCCTCGGCAGCAAAGTCATGGCCGTCGTGTTTCGTGCCGGGCAGCGCGAGAAACAAATCACCGGCCCGGATGTCGCGGGAATCGATCTGCAGACGTCCGGTCCAGCGGACGTCGGTTGCGACCGAAATCAAGCGTCCGTGAACCGCCGCGGCGATGTCTTCCAATGTCGCCGGACGCATCACGCTACGCTCCAATCCGAACAGACGACGAACTCGGGGATAGAAGCTCGATCAGCGCTTGCCGGGCTTCCTTGCGGTCGTCGAACGGCACGCGATGCTCACGGAAGATTTGTTCGTTTTCGTGGCCTTTGCCGGCGATCAGCACGCTGTCGCCGGTGCGCGCTTCCCGGAGTGCGCGCCGAATCGCCAGCGCGCGATCCAGTTCCACCGTCGGCTGCGGTCCGGAGGGATCGCAGCCCTGCACTATGTCGGCGGCAATGCGCCGGGGGTCTTCGCTCCGTGGATTGTCGCTCGTCACGATTGGCAGGTCGGCCAGTTGCGACGCGCGGCCCAGCAACGGGCGCTTGGTCCGATCGCGATCACCGCCTGCGCCGAAGACGCACACCACCCGGCCCGGCGTGACGCTTCTCAGGCTGGCGAGGCAGCGCCTGAGGGCGTCGTCGGTGTGGGCGTAGTCGACGAAGACTTCAAACCGCTGCCCGCAGCGGATGCGCTCCAGCCGGCCCGGCGCACCGTAGAAGCCCTGAATCGCAGTCGAAATGTCCGCCAGGGAAACGCCCAGCGCATGGCACACGGCCGCGGCCGCCAGGCAGTTTTCGAGGTTATGACGGCCGATCAGCGACGTCTCGCAGACCGTCCACTCGCCGGGGAGCGACAGCCGAAACTGGCTGCCGGTCAGCGATTCCGAAACGATCCGTCCCGAGATCTCCGCCGGTTTCTTCAAGCTGAATGTCAAGAGCCTGTTCGAAGAGTTGCAGTACGCGCGAAGCGCCTCGCATCCCGGATCATCGCCATTCAAGACGATGGCCGCCTTGGGCTTCAAGAGATTGATGATCCGCGCTTTGCTGGACTGGTAGTGCGCGAAATTCTGATGGTAATCGAAATGATCCTGCGTGATGTTCGTGATCGCCGCCGCCGCGAGTTCCGTGCCGGCGACCCGGCCCTGATGCAGCGCATGGCTCGATAACTCCACGGCGGCATGAGTTGTACCCTGCTTCGCCATCCGCGCCAGCCACTGCGAGAACAACTGGGAATCGGGCGTGGTGAGTGTGGACGCTTCCGTCATCATGCCGTCGTCGTATTCGACAGTTCCCAGCAACCCGGTGAGATGCCCGGCCTGGCGCAGGATCGCGCGGATCAGCCAGGCGACGGTCGTTTTACCGTTCGTCCCGGTGACTCCCACGGTCTGCACGACTCGAGACGGATGCCCGCAGAGTGCATCGCAAATCCGGGCATAGGCCTCGCGGACATGGGGCACGATGCAGATTGGGACGCCGGCCTCGGGAACCGGGCGCTCGGCCAACACCGACGCCGCACCGTGCCGCACGGCCTCGGCGATGAACTCGGTGCCGTCGTGGCGGGTCCCGGAGATCGCGGCGAACATGCTTCCGAGCCGGCACTGGGTGCTTTGTTCAGAGATGTCGGTGATTTCGAGATCCGGGCAGCCTTGGAACTCCGCATCGGGAAGCAGCGCGCGCAGCCAGACCGCGTTCGGTCTGGGGGCAACAGGTAGTGCGTTTGTCATCGTGGCCGTCCCTGGCGACTGTCGAGAGCATCCTGACTCTCTGGAGAACCGCGGAATTCTGCGGATTTTCGGCAAACCGTCAAGGCGAGTTCGGCAATTCCTGCCGGTCGGTGGCCAGAGCCGTCAATTGTCGGCCGACAGGAGTCCGTGCAGCAACATCAAAGCCCTGCGCCGGCGGGCATTGGTGTCGATACAAGTGACACGACGGGCGAAAACAAAGTTCGTTCTCCCCCGCGGCGAGGGAAAAGGGGACGTTCTCTAACAAGTTCGGCAAGCGAACCCTGGGTCATTGCCTGACGGCGCCAGCGCTGGCAGAATCACCCCGCGTCATCAAACAGCGCATCCACAAACTGGTCCGGGTTGAACAGTTGCAGGTCGTCGATCTGCTCGCCGACGCCGACGTATTTCACCGGGATGCCCATTTGCTGGCGGATGGCGACGGTGACGCCGCCCTTCGCGGTCCCGTCGAGTTTCGCCAGCACGATCCCGGTGCAACCGGCAGCATCCGAAAAATGTTTGGCCTGGTTGAGCCCGTTCTGGCCGGTCGTGGCGTCGATCACCAGCAGGCATTCGTGCGGGGCGCCGGGAATCCGCTTATCGATCACCTTGCGGACTTTTTCCAATTCTTTCATCAGGTTGACCTGATTGTGCAGCCGGCCAGCCGTGTCGATAATGATCACGTCCACGCCGGTTTTCACCCCTTCATCGCAGCCGGCGAACGCCACGGCGGCGGGCTCCGTGCCGCTCGGTTTCGTCACGATCCCGCAGCCCAGCCGTTGAGCCCAGAGCGTGAGTTGTTCAACGGCGGCGGCGCGGAACGTATCCCCGGCGGCGAGCAGCACGGTCTTGCCGTTCGACGTAAGAAACTTCGCCAGCTTGGCGATGGACGTCGTTTTGCCCGTGCCGTTGACGCCGACGACGAGTATCACCGTCGGTTTTTCCACGGCGAATTTCAGGGGCGACAAAGGTTGATCGGCGCTCCAGACGGTGGCGTCGGAACCTTTCAGCAAATCTTTCAGCGTGTTCTTGACCGTCGCCCACAGTTCCGGCAAGACGACCGTCCGACCCAGATGGTTGGCCCGCAGCTCGGTGATGATGCGGCCCGAGGCGGCGACGCCCATATCGGTGCGGATCAGCCGGGCCTCGAACGCTTCGAGCTTGGCCTCGTCGAGAATCTCGCCGGCGCGGAAGAGGTCGCGAATATCGGTCTGCAAGAGCTGCTTGGTCTTCAGCAAGCCCTGCTTGAGACGGTCAAAGAGGCCCATCGGGAGAAGCTCCAAAGCCGGGTGGAAGAGTGAAAGGGGTGAAAGGGGTGAAAGGGGTGAAAGGGGTGAAAGGGGTGAAAGAGTAAGAAATGCTGCGGGACTGCTTGCTCTTCATCCCTTACACTTTTTCACCTCTGACACCTCTTTCACTCCATCGTTGTTGCGAGCAGCCCCAGGTCGGCCAGTTTCTCCCGGCATTCGTCCCGTTCGCGGCTGCGGGTGAACTCGCGCCAGGATTCATCCTGGGCGGCGAGGAAATCCTTCTCGGAATAGGGCGGGGCGAGTTTCCGTTCCGCACCCGATTGCAACAGCCGCTGCATCACGCCCCGTTCGAGACGGCTCAGAAACGTGCTGTGCATGCGGTAATCGAGGAACGCTTCCCAGACGATCGGAAAAAGCGGCTGCACGATCTTGTGGCCGATGGTCTCCGCATACAACCGGATTTCCTCCTGCGCGTGGCTGTCCATCCGCAGCGCCAGGAAATGCAGCAGGTTGTGCAAGTCGACCTTCCAATAGGCCTCGGTATAAGTGGCGAGCGGCAAATCCTTGCGGGCTTGTTCCCTTGCCACGCCGGCTTCGAGCCGGGCTTCGTAGACTTGCCGGGCCTGACGATGCAGCTGCTTTTCGTCATCCGTGAGTTGCTGTCCCAATTCGATCGACAGCGGATGGCCACTCCCCTGGCGATTTTGTGTGGCTTGCGTCCGCCAGGCATCGGGAGCGGTGGATTGCGCGGAATCGATGGCGACCGAATAACGGGTGCTGTATTCGTTCACATTGGCCGTGCGGTGCCGAATCCATTGCCGCCAGCAGTCCATCGGGACGCGGACCAG
>CAYMAO010000073.1:0-8362 GCA_964388415.1 uncultured Planctomycetaceae bacterium
TAGCGCATTTTTTGCGATCGTCAACCGCAATCGGACTTTCACCACGGGCTGCTATGCGTCGCAGCAGAAGATGAGCGAATGGCTGAAGTCTCAGGTGGATTACCTCGGCTTCCAAGGGGACACCATGCTCGACCCTGGATATAATATCGACGGGGGGTTGCCCACGGAAAAGTCGGCTTTGCCCCGAGACTGAATTGACAAGCATCTGCTCGATGTCAGCGATGTTGGCGCCATTCCCTGCAATTTTGCTTCACTCTCAGATTCAGGAGTCACCCTCATGACAATGCGATTGTGGTCCTCGTCCCTGTTGACGATTGTTCTCGGCGCGCTCTTCGGTTACGGAGCGGCGACAATCGAACTTTCATCAAAGCCGCTGTCCGCCGCGACGGATCAAATTGAGGTCGAACCGACAACCGTTATTACGGTTCCGGTTGCCAAATCGGAGGGATGCTGCACTCCGGCCTTAAGCCGGGCCGATCAACTCTCGCTCGTCAATCACAACCAGCTTGTGGCGGCGAGTCTGGCACAGTCCGGCAAGAAGCCGAATTTCTGCATTATTTGGGGCGACGATATCGGGCAGTCGAACATCAGCGCCTATTCTCACGGCTTGATGGGCTACAAGACGCCGAACATCGACCGTGTCGCCAAGGAAGGGATGATGTTCACCGATTATTACGCCGAGCAAAGTTGCACGGCGGGCCGGGCGTCATTCATCACGGGCCAGCACGGTTTGCGAACCGGGATGACCAAGGTCGGCCTCCCTGCTGCCACGCTGGGCCTTCAGAAAGAAGACCCGACGATCGCCGAATTGCTGAAGCCGCTCGGTTATGCCACGGGCCAGTTCGGGAAGAATCATCTGGGCGACCGCAATGAGTTCCTGCCGACGGTACATGGCTTTGATGAGTTCTATGGCAATCTGTATCACCTGAATGCCGAAGAAGAGCCCGAGCATCCCGACTATCCCAAAGACCCGGCGTTCAAGGCGAAGTACGGCCCCCGCGGCGTGATGGACTGCAAGGCGTCGGACATGGATGATCCGACGGTGGATCCCCGTTTCGGCAAAGTCGGCAAGCAAATCATTAAAGACACTGGACCGTTGACGAAAAAGCGAATGGAAACCATCGACGACGACGTCGCCAATCGCGCCGCGGAGTTTATTCAGCGTCAGACCAAAGCCGCCAAACCGTTCTTCGTGTGGGTCAACTTTACCCACATGCACGCGCGGACCTACGCCAAGCCGGAGAGCAAGGGCCAGTCGGGCCGGTGGCAAAGCGAGTACCACGACGTGATGATCGATCATGACAAGAACGTCGGCACGGTCCTGAAGGCGCTCGACGATGCCAAGATCGCGGACAACACGTTCGTGATGTACTCCACGGACAACGGGCCGCACATGAACACCTGGCCGGACGGCGCCATGACGCCGTTCCGCAACGAGAAGAACACGAACTGGGAAGGCGCTTACCGAGTGCCTTGCATGGTCCGCTGGCCGGGCAAGATCAAACCGGGCAGTGTGTCGAACGAAATTATCGGTCACCACGACTGGCTTCCGACGATCCTGGCGATCGCAGGCGACGACAAGATCACCGAAAAACTGATGAAGGGACACAAGATCGGAGAGACGACCTACAAAGTGCACCCGGACGGTTACAATCTGGTTCCCTACTTGACCGGCGAGGCCGAAAAATCGCCGCGCGAGTCCTTCATCTATTGCAATGACGATCAGCAAGTGGTTGCCTTGCGGTACGACCACTGGAAGTTGGTGTTCATGGAACAGCGCACGACGGGGACTCTGAAGGTCTGGGCCGATCCGTTCGTTAGTCTGCGGGTGCCGCTGATCTTCAACCTGAGGATGGACCCGTACGAACGAGCGCAGATCACGTCCAATACCTACTACGACTGGCTGTTCAGCCACGCCTTCCTGCTGGTCCCAGCTCAGGATTATGTGGGTAAATTCCTGATGACTTTCAAGGAATTCCCGCAACGGCAAAAAGCCGCGAGCTTTAATCTCGATGAGGTGATGGAGAAGCTGAAGGAATCCGGCAGCAAGTAACATGACTTGTCTAAAGGTTTGCAGTTCCAACCGGACGTCTTCCTCGGAGACGTCCGGTTTTTTTGAGTAAGGAATACGACGATGCGCTGTTTGGCAATATCGACGACGATGATGCTGGTACTTCACGCCTTAGCGGTGGCAGCCGACGATCCGTTGCCGTCCTGGAATGATGGACCGACCAAGTCGGCCATTCGGGACTTCGTCACCAATATCACGCAGCGCGACGGACCGGGCTTCGTCCCGGTTTCTCAGCGGATCGCCGTATTTGACAACGATGGCACCCTTTGGTGCGAACAACCGATGTACGTGCAATTGGCATTCGCCATCGATCGCGTGAAGACACTCGCCGCAACGCATCCGGAGTGGAAAACCAAGCAGCCATTTCAGGCCGTGCTTGAGAACGACGTGAAAGCCCTGTCGGCCACTGGCGAAAGGGGCCTGGTCGAATTGATCATGGCAACGCATGCCGGGATGACGACCGACGAATTCGAGCATATCGTCATCGACTGGCTGGCTCGGGCGAAACATCCGAAATTCCAACGTCCGTACACCGAATGCGTGTATCAGCCGATGTTGGAATTACTCGACTTTCTGCGCAGCCATCACATCAAGACCTACATCGTCTCGGGTGGAGGCGTCGAATTCATGCGGCCATGGTCGGAAAAAGTCTACGGCATTCCCCCTGAACAAGTCATCGGCAGCAGTATCAAAGTGAACTACGAGCTGCGCGCCGGGAAGCCGGTTCTCGTCGGTTTACCGGAGATCGACTTCATTGATGACAAAGCCGGTAAGCCGGTCGGTATCCACAAACTCATCGGCCGCCGCCCGCTCATGGCGTTTGGCAATTCGGACGGAGATTTTGAGATGCTGGAATATGTCACCGCGGGAGAAGGGCCGAGATTCGGCTTGATTGTCCATCACACTGATGCCGATCGCGAATATGCCTACGATCGCCAGTCGCACGTTGGTCGACTGGTAAGAGGACTTGCCGAAGCGGACCAGCGCGGATGGCTGGTTGTCGATATGCAGCGCGACTGGAGGCAGCTTTTTCCCGCAACGGAGAAATGACCCCGGTTGCCTTACCAAAACATACCCAGTCTCATGCCGAATTGATTGGCAGAGCTGACACCGGTGCTGGAGGCCTGCGGCTCAAAGTAGACATAGTTGAACATCAGCCGCATTCGGTCCGCCAGGTACCAGTTGACGCCGAGCGTGGCCTGTGTCAGTTGCACGCCGACGAGATTGCCCGTCGAATCCGTCGGATTGTTCTGGTCGATGAAATCGAGATAGGCCAACCGGCCGGTGAGTTCCCAGGCGCCGAGACCAAGTTCCTCGGCATGCGGCTTCGACGAGAACTGCGAGAGTACAGGCCGGCGGACCGAGATGGGGCCGAAGATGCCCGAATGTGTGAGATATTGGCGGTGTTCGCCCGTCAGGAAATATCCCACATCGAGATGGTTGCCGTGATAGAAGATCGCCGCCCCGTCCGACTGGTCGATGATCGTTCCATACCATTCCGCCTGCACCCACATCGGACCATGGACCGCGGCCCATTGCAGGTTGAACAACTGCTGAAAGCCGGCGGCAAGTTGGATTTTGGGCGTGTACTCCGCCTGAGACGAGTCCTCAAAACTGATGAGCGACGACCGTGGCTTCTGATTGATGACATATTCACCCTGATTTGAAATGCGTTCAGAAACTGCCAGGCCGTAATGGATCAGTCGGGCGCCTTGATCTTCATATGCCGCGAGTCCGGTCCACTTGAACGTCAGATCGGTCGTGCTGCCGGGGCGATAATCGAAATCATTGGCATCCGTCCCGGAGGCAAACAGACCGCCGGCGATCGTCCAGCGCTCGTCGCCGCCGCAATAGGAATAGGCAATCCCCCAATTGCGGGCAGGATCGAGGGTGTTGATGGGTGACCGTTCCAGAAAGGGGAAGGTATTCGCGCTCGTGCCGCCTTCCAGGCTGAAGGGCTCACGCATGTGACCGAGGCGGAACTCCCCCGTTTCGACGAATTTTCCCCAGCCAATATAGTAATCTCGGACGACAACCGCACCGCTCGCGAGATCGATTTCCGACACGTAGCGGTGATCCGGCGAGAAATATCCCTCGGCACCGATGCGGACTCGCCTCAACCCGACCACTTCTTGCACGTCGCCGAACACCGCTCGATTCTCTGCGGTTTGGTTCGTCCACAGAAAATCGGTATCGATCCGTCCCCGCAGTCGAAACATAGGGAATTCAGCGGTGTGTTGTCGGGCGATCGCCTCACCGCCTTCCAACGGCATGTTCCCTGCCGTCAGCAGCAACACAACACCGAACGGAAACCAGATGTGAAACGGGGGCATCCCGTGATCCATCACGGAGTCTAAGAGGAATGGGGCTTCGCACGCCGCACATTTGGCACCGATGGCGTGACGCCCTCGAGGGTCATCTTCGGAAACACCGGCTTCCGGGAATCATCGAATCACCGACTGAACTTTGTTCCTTAGCGAGTTCCTGGCGGCCATTCGGGTTGCGCAACACGTTTCCCGTCCAGCGCAATGATCCAACGAGAGATGCGCCGGAAATCGGCAACTTCCGCCGGTGCGGCTGGGCAGCGAGAATGTTCTACTTTGCCTGACCAGAAAATCAACATCCGTCTCCAGGGGACCAAGTGTCATTGATTCATTTCAAATCATCAGGAAATTCCCGCTCTCCGATCTCATAGGGTAACGGCTCCATCGTTGTCCACAAATTGCCCTGTGAACTACCGACCCATGTTACGTTCAAGCCTGATCATTGCCGCACTCGTCGGAATCGCCTCTGATTCCAGCGGCCAGGACTTGCAGGGACTGTTCGAGCCGCGCGGCGATACGTGGATTTCAGCCGACGAAAACGGCGAAGTAGCCGACCATCTGGAAACCGACCGTGATTCATTCACTCCCGCGACATCAACGGTCGGCGCAGGTCGCATCCTGTTTGAATCCGCGTATTCATTCGTTGAAAACCGTGACACCGACGATTCGCACAGCTTCCCGGAGATCCTCACGCGGATCGGTGTGACGGATCGACTGGAGTTGCGGCTCGGTTGGAATTATGAGGTCGGCGGAGGCAGCGAAATATCCAGCAGCGGCTCCGGTGGAGCCATTGAAAATCTCGGGGCCGGTGAAGAGTCGCAGACGCTGTACGGTCTCAAGTACAGTTTAACCAGGCAACAGGCTTGGCTTCCGCAGTCGGCCTGCATCGTGCAAGCAACGACCCCCACGTACGGTCCAGAAACAGCAACCGATCTTCAGTTGGGCTACGTCGCCGGCTGGACGTTCTTCGATGACTGGGTGCTCGATTCCTCGATTCGCTATGTCCACACGACGGAAGAGGGCGACCGCCACAACTTATGGGCCCCGTCGGTGGTGCTGAAAATTCCGGTGGAAAAACGCTGGAACGTGCATGGCGAATACTTCGGAATTTTCACCGCGGGTCGCGAAGTCGAAAGGAATCCCCAGTACTTCAGCCCCGGCGTGCATTATTCGATCTCGCCGGATTGCGAACTCGGCGTGCGCGTCGGCTGGGGGCTGAATCCAGATGCGGCCAATTTTTTCAGCAACGTGGGATTGGGGCTCAGGTTCTAGCACTCATCACGAGTAGTTGTCTGAATATCGGGTGAAGCGAATACAAACTGATCGATTGGCGATTCTTGGTCTCAAGGTATTTCCGATGCGCAGACATGCTGCTCCTTCGAAACATCGCTGCCAGCTCCTGGTCTCCTGTGCGGTCGCTTTCATCGCCTACCAAACGGCGAGCTCCGCACAAGAGGAAAACGCGGTCGCCATGCCAGCCCCGTATGTTTCGCCGTTCGATGGAAATCTGTGGGAGCGCCCCTATCTACTGGGCAGCGCCGGCGGATCACGAGACAGCCTCGCCGGGAATGGCGTGATGGTCAATGTGAGTTCCACGCAATTTTACCAGGGCGTGGCCAGCGGCGGTGCCAGACAGGGTTTTGAGTACTCCGGTCGACTGGATTACCTGGTGAATGTCGACGGAGAAAAGGCCGGCTTTTGGAAAGGATTCTTCGTCACGCTGCATGGCGAAACCCGTTACGGCAATACCATCAATCTCGATTCGGGCGCAATTATCCCGCCGAACTCCGGCATGCTGTTTCCTGTGGCGTCCGGGACAGAGACGGCGTTAACCGGGGTGAAGTTGACCCAGGCGCTGTCGGAACACTTCATCACGTTCGCCGGAAAAATCAACACGCTGGATGATCTCAAGCAACCCTTCGCCGGCGGCCGCGGTGTCGACGCCTTCATGAATATGGGACTGGCGTTTCCCGTGGCGGCGGCCCGCACGGTTCCCTACTCCACACTCGGCGCCGGATTTGCGGTGCTGCATGAAATGCAGCCGGTGTTGACCTTCATGGTTCTCGATACGAACAACACACCAACCACGACCGGATTTGAAACTTTCTTCGACAACGGCGCTACACTGCTCACCAAGCTGGAAGTCCCGGTGACTTTGCAAGGACTTCCCGGCCATCAGGGCTTTTGGGGAACTTACAGCAACGGAGAATACAGTGATCTGCAACCGACGGCCTACTTCAATCCGGTGACCGGGCCGTTTCTGGTCGCTGGACAAGAGACGGGCTCGTGGTCTCTGTTCTATTCGGCGGATCAGGCGTTGTATGTTGACCCCGGTAATCCTAAACGCGCATGGGGACTGTTCACAAACCTGGGCCTCGCTGATGATGGTCCCAGCCCCGTCCGTTGGTCGGCGAATATCGGCGTCGGCGGCAGCAGCCCGCTAGTGAACAGGCCTCTCGACACGTTCGGCATTGGCTATTCATTTGTCGGCTTCTCCGGACCAATCCAGACGCTCGCTCCCGTCATCGTTCCAATTCGAGACGATCATGCGGTGGAACTTTTTTACAACTATGCCGTCACGCCCTGGTTCCGCCTGACGCCAGACTTGCAGATTCTGGTTCCCGCCCGCGAACAAACCTTGCCGCCTGCTGCCGAGCCGATTGATACCGCAATCGTCGTCGGTATTCGCGCGAAGATCGACTTCTGACACAACCAACGACGGGCTTGTGATTATGGTGATCGCGGTCAGTTGGAAGTCTCGCATGACGAACTGGCGGGAAACGGCCTCGTCATCGGAAACAACTGCGCGCTGGGCCTCCCCGGAAGGGACCCTCTTCGAAACAATGCGCGCCTTTTTCGGGGTCGTCGATTTGACGCAACCTGCTTTCGCGTCGTGAGTTCGAGTTTTCCACGTACCGGGTAGGGGTGGTCGAACGAAAGGCACCCTCTTCGAACTCGCAAGCAACGGGTTAACAGCCCGTCAAGGGACTGCCCGGATGGGCGGAATCGGCGCGGACCTGGAGAAGATTTGCCGGTCGCGCCATCAGCGGCGGACGAGTCTGGCGGTGCCCATCTGCGGGGGCATCATGGCGGTCGGCACAGGGGCCGAATCCGGGTACTTTGGCCGGCCTTCCAGCGGGGTAAGAAAACTCTGATTCCCACTGATTTTCAGCCAAATCAACCGTCGAGCCACCGTACCACAATGGGCCGCATTCTGCATCCGCTCTTCGCCTTGTTGGCCTCCGTCACCCGCCAGGATCTGGCCCGTCAGGTTGCCTACCTCAAGGAAGAGAACCGGATTCTCCGCGCCCGGCTGCCGGAGCGGTTGGTGGCGACCGATCAGGAGAAACGGCGGTTGCTCCGGTTCGGCAAGAAGCTCGGGCAGCAGCTGAAGGAACTGATCTCGATTGTCACCTACCAGTCGTTCCTCCGTTGGGTCCGCGAGGCCGAGGCGGCCCACACGGCGATGAAGTTGACGCCCAAGCGCAAACCCGGCCGGCCCCGGACGCCGGACGACAGCCGTGAACTGGTGCTGAAACTGGCACGCGAGAACTCCTTGCGATTGCCCAGGAATGGCGGATTCCGGCGGGGGCGGGAATAATCACCCCCTGAAAGAAGTTCGGCATGAGCAGAAAGCACAGCGCGGTTTTGGACACGGGCGGCGCGGGGCGGTCCCCGGCGAGCCGGTATTCGGAGGAGTTCAAGCAGGACGCCGTCCGATTGGTGAGCGAGGAGCAATACTCGTTCAAGGCGGCGGCCGCGGCCGTCAACGTCAGCGAGAAAAGTTTGTGCGACTGGCACGCCCGGATCGTCCCGCAGCCGAGTCCGTGCGGCGACGGGGCCGGCTTGGAGGAACTGCGTGAGGAAATCAAACGCCTTCGGCAGCAACTCCGGCGTGCCGAGCTGGAACGAGAAATCCTAAAAAAAGCCACGGCGTATTTTGCGAAGGAGTCGCAGTGAAGTACGC
>CAYMAO010000074.1:0-7743 GCA_964388415.1 uncultured Planctomycetaceae bacterium
CTGGAATTCCCTGCTGCTGTCCGCATGATCAACCACCAACCGGCGGATGCGCCCCCTGGAAATGTACCAATTTTCCGAGACTTGTCTTCCGTGAAAATTCCTGCCATCATCTGTGGCACTGCCCGGTCCCCATCGATACCTCAATCGAACAACTCGACCTTTATTCAGTCCTTATTCCACGGATATCAATCATGCTCACGCGCACTCGGTTGACTTCCTGCGTTGTCTTAACCCTGGGGTCATTGTGCGGCTGGTGGATGGCATCCGGGCCGTGGACTTTGCCAGTGGTTGCGCAAGATCAGAAACCCGTCACGGCCAAACGGGGCACAGCGACCGTTCTGCCGGCACCGCCTGCCCCATTTCAGGGGACGATCAATTTACGCGCCAAAGATTCGCAGTCCGATTTCCCACAGCCGATTCAGTCGCCCGCGGGAGCGCCGAATGTGTTGCTGGTGTTACTGGATGATGTCGGCTTCGGGGCGACGAGCGTTTTTGGGGGGCCCTGTCAAACGCCGACGCTGCAGAAGCTGGCGGATCGCGGGCTGAAATACAACCAACTCCATACAACGGCACTCTGCAGTCCGACCAGAGCAGCGCTCATCACTGGTCGAAATCATCATTCCGTGCATACCGGTCCGATCACAGAAGCCGCCACGGGGTTTCCAGGGTACGACTCTGTGATGCGCAAGGACACCGCTACGGTCGCGGAAGTGCTCAAGCAGAATGGCTGGAATACGGCATGGTTCGGGAAAAATCACAACGTCCCGGATTGGCAAACAAGTCAAGCTGGTCCGTTTGACCTCTGGCCGACAGGGTTGGGGTTTGAGCATTTTTACGGTTTCATCGGGGGCGACACGAATCAATGGCGACCGGCGGTTGTGGAGGGAACGAAACCGATCGAACCGTACCTCGGCAATCCCGATTACAACTTTGATTACGATATCGCTGATCGAGCCGTGCACTGGATCCGCATGCAGAAGGCCGTGGCGCCCAACAGACCTTTTTTCTGCTATTACGCCCCTGGCGCCACGCATGCTCCGCATCATCCGAAGCAGGAATGGGTTAAGAAATATCGTGGGAAATTTGACGCCGGCTGGGACGCCATCCGCGAACAAACATTGGCCCGGCAAAAAAAGATGGGCGTGGTCCCCCCAGACACGAAGCTGGTCCCGTTGGCCCCCGGAATTCCCGCTTGGAACACGCTGATCCCCGAGCAGAAAAAAGTCTATGCCCGGATGATGGAGGTCTACGCCGGCTTCCTGGAGCAGACCGATCACAACGTCGGCCGGGTTCTGGATGCCATCGACACCTTGAGACAAACGGAAAACACCATCGTCATTTACATCGCCGGCGACAACGGCGCGAGCGCTGAAGGCAGTCCGCAGGGCTTGCTGAACGAGATGACCTTTTTCAACGGCGTCAAAGAGGACTTGGCGGATGTATTGAAGCGCGTCGATGAAATCGGAACGGCCACGACCTATAACCACTACCCTATCGGCTGGGCGCATGCCATGTGCACGCCGTTTCAATGGACCAAGCAGATCGCCAGTCACTACGGCGGCACGCGGAACGGCATGGTGATTTCCTGGCCGAAAGGCATCTCGGCGAAGGGGGAACTTCGCACGCAGTGGCATCATGTGATTGACATCGTGCCCACGATCTACGAAGTCTGCGGCGTGACGCAGCCTGACTCCGTGAACGGGATTACGCAACGGCCGATTGAAGGCGTCAGCCTGGCCTACACGTTCGCCCTAGCCGATGCACCCGGCCGGCACACCACGCAGTATTTCGAAATGCTAGGTAATCGCGCGCTGTATCACGACGGCTGGGTGGCGTGCACCACGCCGGTGACAGCCCCCTGGGATCCCTCGGGTTCGGAAGTGGACGTAATTTCCGGTTATCAGTGGGAACTTTATGACACCAATCAAGACTTCTCCCAGTCAGTGAATCTGGCCGAGAAATATCCGGACAAACTCCGCGAACTGCAATTGCAATTTTATACCGAGGCCGCCAAGTACAACGTCTTGCCGCTGGATAACAGCAAGACCAGCCGCCTCGATCCGGCGATTCGTCCCAGTTTGACCCGCGGGCGGAAGAAATTCACTTTCTATGAAGGGCAAAGCCGCATCCCGGAAGGAGCCTGTCCGGATATCAAGAATAAGTCGTGGTCCGTCACGGCCGAGATCGAAGTGCAGGCCGAGACGACGGGAATCATCGTCACTCAAGGCGGACTATTCAGCGGTTGGGCGTTGTATCTCGATCACGGCAAGCCCGTGTTCCACTCCAACTTCTGCGACGTGGCGCATTACGAAGTGGCCGGCAAGCAGCCGCTGCCCGCCGGCAAACACACGGTCGCCATGAATTTCAAATACGATGGCGGCGGGATTGGCAAAGGAGGCGTCGCCACCTTGTCGGTCGATGGAAAAGAGGTGGCGCAAGGCCGCATCGAGCACACCGTTCCCATTCGAATTTCCCTGGATGAAGGCCTGGATATCGGCGAGGATGCCGGCACGCCGGTGAATTTGACGTATGAGGTTCCGTTCAAGTTTACCGGCCGGATCGAGCAGGTCACGATTGAAATTCCGTGACGAAATCTGCATCGTGTTCTGATGCGATGAATTGACTTGGCCCATCGAATTCAAAGCTGACTGCCTCAGCCGTCCCATAGCGTCTGGTTTGCACACGCACCGGTTCAGCATTCGGATGGCCGACGTTGTTGTTTGCAGGCAAACATCAGAAGAACTCCTCTGGAAAGTGAGCCGTCTGGAAAGTGAGCCGATTGATGCACCCACTGAATTCATTGCTCTGTGCCGGGACTGTGTTCGTATTCATGTCGTCGGCATCGGCTGCGGACCCCGTGTCGTGGTTGCCGGCGGAGATCAACGCCGTGGTCAGGGTCAATGTCGCCGAGGTTTACAAGACCCCGCTGGCCAAGAAAGAAAGCTGGCTCAAACAGGCGACCGAATCGTTCATCCAGCAGGAGGCGATGATTCCGCCGGGGGTGAATCAGATCTTGATCGGGGCGAATCTGAATTTGCAGGATAATCTTTCGTCCGATCGCAAGTACACGGTGCTGGTTCCGGAGTCGCAAACCACGCTGGAAAAACTGGCCGACTGGCTGCCGGACGGTCTGGAGAAGATCGGCGACAAGCAGGCGGCCAAGTTCGGCCATGACGGCTACGTGGTGGACGCCGGCGATGGCTGCTGGCTGGCCACGACGGAGACCAGCCGTCAGCAGATTACCCGCTGGCTGAAGGCCGGTCCGACCAAAGGGGGCGCCCAGCTTTCCCCCTATTTGAAATCCGCTTTGACGACGAAGGCCAACACGGCACAATTGATCCTGGCGATTGACCTGCAAGATAATTTTTCTCAAGGTCATCTCGAGGAACAATTGAAGGGGACCGACTGGTTCCCGTCGCCGAGTGCCGCGGAAAAAGTCGCCGAGGTGCTGGCGTCGGTCTACGGGATCACCATTGGCATCGCCGTCGATCAAGCGCGGACGGGGCGCGTCGACCTCGACTTCGGTAAAGACGCAATGCCTCTGAAGCCCGTGCTGGAAAAACTGGTCGAGGCCATCCTGCAGCGTGTGGGCGCCGCCTCGGAAGACTTCAGCGAATGGAAGTGGACGGTCAAAGGGAGCCGAGTCACCGGCACCGGCCCGATTTCTCCCGGCGGCGGCATGCGGTTGCTTTCGGTCCTCGATCCGCCGTCCATCACGCATGCGATCTCCGCCAGTACCGAGCAGGCGACGGACAACAAAGTGGGCCGCACGTCGCAGAAGTATTGCAAATCGATCCGTGTCGTGTTGGATGATCTGCAGAAGACGTTGAAGAATACGAAAGACAATCATGCGCTGTGGTTTGAACGTTACGGCCGGAAAATCGACGACCTGCCGAAATTGAACGTCGACCCGGAGTTGCTGGATTACTCGGCGAAAGTCAGCAGTTCGCTGCGGTATCAGGGCCAGGTGCAGCGGATGTCGAACATTCACGCCGGGACACGCACGGCCCAGTCCGGGGCCAACTACACTCGGGCCGAAGGCTACGTCGGGCCGTATGGCGCGTACGGATGGTACAAATCGACCGACCCACAGGCGACCAACACGATTCGTACCGAAGAGAACGAAGCCGCGAAAGAAGTCCGCTTCTCCGAGTGGAAGCAGATTGAAGACGGCCTGTCGGCAATGCGCCGGAAAATGACCGAAAAATACCAGCTCGAATTCTAATGCCACCGGATGGCATGTCGGCCGCGGACCATCTTTCGGAGTGTCATTCCATGAATATCTTATCAGAATCTGTCGGCTTGCGGTTGTGCCTGGGCCTACTGTTCGGTGCCTTCTGTGCGGTTGGCGCCCCGGCTGCGGAGGACGCTCCCAGTGCCGATCAATTGCGGATCGAAGAGGCCGCCGAAAAGTTCGTCTCGGCATTTAACGACCGCAAAGTGGACGAGCTGCTGAAACTCTTTACGGCGGATGCCGAGTTTCTGCGGCTGGACGAAGAACCCGTCGCTGGAGCGAAAGAGATCAAAGCCCTGTTCACGGCCGCATTCGAGGCCAAGCCCCAGGCGAAGATCAGCCTCGCCATGGAATCGCTGAAATTTGTGACGCCGGATGTCGCCTTTGAAGACGGCGTCACCATCAATTTCGCCGATGGCGAAACTCCGACCACCCGTAGCCGGTATTCCGTGGTGCACGTCAAGCAAAAGGGCGGCTGGCGGATGAAGCTGGTTCGGGAGTTGCAGGAGGAAATGCTCGCACCGCTGGCCCGTTTGCAGGATCTGGAGTGGCTGACGGGAGATTGGGTCGATGAAGGAGCCGAATCCGTCGTCACGACTCAATGCCGCTGGGATGAGAAAAAAAGTTTCCTGCTGCGATCGTTCGAAGTAAAAACCCAGGGGGATGTCGTGCTGAAGGGCGAGCAGCGCATCGGCTGGGACGCCGTCGCCAAGCAGATTCGCTCCTGGACGTTCGATGATGACGGCGGATTCGTGGAAGGCCATTGGACACAGGTCGATGACCGCTGGGTGATCAAATCCGCCGGTTTTCGCTCCGATGGACAGCCGGTATCCATGACGCAGATTGTGACGTCCCTCGATCAGAACCGGATGGAGTGGAAAATGGAGGGCCGTTTGCTCGGCGAGGAACCGTTGCCTCCATTGACCGTGATCCTAGCACGTCAAGCGCCGCTGCCAACGGCAGCGAAAAAAGATTAGCAAACGAGTCGTAGTTGCTCCACTGATGCAGCTCCTGCAAACCGAAACGCTTGATTCGATCCTCTCTGTCATTCTTGGACTCCATCCATGTCACATTCCCTTCGCAAAACTCTCGTTTTGGCCCTGAGCTTGACCCTTTGCATTGCCACCGGTCCCATTTGGGGACGTGGCGGCGGCGGTCGAGGAGGCGGGGGAGGCGGCATGAGAGGGGGCGGTGGAGGAAACTTCAGTGGAGGAATGGGCGGCGGAAGGCCTTCCCCTAATCTTTCCCGTGGACCCTCGATGAGTTCGCCTCGTCCTAATCAAAGTCGTCCCTCGGGAGCATCGCGTCCCAATCCGCCGACCGCGACACGGCCCGGCAACTCGATGGGCGGCAACCGACCGCAACCCGGAGGCGGCCAGGCCATGCATCGCCCCGGGAACGTGGATCGGCCACAAGTCAGTGGCAACCGGCTTGCGACAGGCGGTCCCACGCGCCCTGGCGGGAATCTTCCCGGCACTGGCACGGGAACCAGGCCAAGTCTTCCCAACAACAACCGTCCAGGGGCAGGCGGCGGTCTGACAGCCAACCGTCCCGGCGTCTGGGATCGGCCATCGACCGGTCCAGGCGCCAGGCCAGGAGCTGGTGATATGCCGGTACTGAAACCTGGAACGGGACGTCCTGGTCTCGGAGACAGACCCACAACATTGCCGGGACTCGCCGGAAATAATCGGCCGGGGCAATTGCCAGGACTGGGAGACCGACCAAACGGCAATCGACCCAACTGGGGCGACCATAATCTCTCCGACAACTTGAATGATCTGCATCAGAACAACATCACGAACATTCAAAATAACTTCAATTCCCGCAACGACTGGAACAATCATCAAGGCAACTGGCAGAACTATCGCAACGATCACCCCAACTGGCACGAAGACTGGCACGACTGGCATCAGGATTGGCACCACAACGACTGGTGTCATGGATACTGGCATGGCAATTGGAATAATTCCTATTGGAATCATATGTGGGATGAGCACCCCGCCGCAGCGGCCTTCGGCCTGACCGCTTGGGGTGTTAATCGCATGAGCTACTGGTTCGGATATACGCCGTATTACAACCCCTATTGGGTCGCGCCGGCCGCTGCGACAACGTACTACGACTATTCCCAACCGCTGATCGTCAGCCAGCCGGTCACTCAAGAAACTATTGTCCCCACCGACAGCGGCACGGCGTTGCCGCCGGAATCCGCCCCGCAGGCGTATTCCAATTTCGATCAGGCCCGGCAGGCGTTTGTCGATGGGCAATACACCGTAGCGCTCAAATTGACTGACCAGGCCCTGCAGGATGCGCCTCGTGATGCCGCAATCCATGAGTTTCGCGCACTGACGCTCTTCGCCATCGGCAAATACAAAGAAGCAGCGGCCACCCTAAATGCCGTGCTTGCTGTCGGTCCCGGCTGGGACTGGACGACGTTGATCGGCCTCTACGGCAACTCATCCAGCACCTACACCGAACAACTGCGTGCCCTGGAATCATTCTCGAAAAAGAATCCTGACCGGCCCGATGCCCACTTTGTGCTGGGTTACCATTACCTCACCGCCGGTCATGCCGAGGACGGAGCCACGCAGTTCCAACGGGTCGTCGAACTGGAGCCCAAAGATCAAGTAGCCGCCCAACTGGCAGAAATGCTCACGGGAAAGAGCAGCCCTCCCCCGGAACCGACGAAAGTCCCCGAACCTGCCCCGGCCGAACAACCGCAGATCACGGTCGAATCCATGACAGGCACTTGGAACGCCAAAGTGGCCAACGGGGCGAAGTTTACCTTATCGCTGAACGATCAAAAAGAATTCGTCTGGAGCTATCTGCAAGGGGACCAGATGCAAACCGTGAAAGGCGTCTACGGCATCGACGGTGACACTCTGGCCATGCAGCCAGATGGCGGCGGCACGATGTTGGCACAAATTACAACGCCTAAGAGCAACGCCTTTCACTTCCAAATGATAGGCACGCCCGCCAACGATCCCGGCTTGGATTTTGTGCAATGACGGATTCAGATCGCTAAATCAATGGCGGCGGCTCCATGTCGCCAATCGCCACCATCCAGAAACGATTCGTTGACAGCCAACACGTGCTGCTGTGATCTTCCGAATTCCGCTTCGCGCTACGTCAGCACCCACCCTCCCCGTGCAAAACCCTTTTCCGAACCATTCTCTGTTTTGCCGCCGCCAAAAGTTGTTGAAGCGCAGCGACTTGGCGATTCCCGTTTGATTCGGGGGGGAGCGCGATTCAACGCTCTACGGAAAGATTGAGGCCGGTCAGCCCGCCTTCAACGAGAGCGCGACGCGGCAAAGAGAGCGCTTCATCCGTTCGGGCACCGCGTGTCAGCCCGCTCGCGGGATGAGTGAAATCAGGGCCATTCCTTACCGTCTATTCGTCGCGGCAGAAGCATTACGAGCGGCGGGGCAGCGTGAATCGCAAAAAACAAAAGCCCCCCTGGAGTGATTACTCAGACCAGGAGGGCCTTGCGTCAAGAACCGAACGACTTAGAG
>CAYMAO010000075.1:0-6306 GCA_964388415.1 uncultured Planctomycetaceae bacterium
AGCTGATCTGATTCTTCGGCGATGCGGTCCATTACGGCTTTGTTTGCTGGCGAACAAGTATTCTACCGCATAAGTGCGGTAAAACATTACCGCATTTTTACGGTCGAATATGGAATTGTCAACTCTGATGCGTCATACTGCAAATCGGGTTGCGTCGAATCGCTCGACAGTTTCCCATACTCTACCGCAAGTGAGCCCGTGCTATGCCACAGATGCCGCCTCAATCGATTCACTCGCCATCGGTTCCCCTGGGCAAGGCACAACCCGGAGAGCCCCGGTTTCTCGACCAGGTCGCCAACGCATGTCGTGTTCGGCACTTGGCCTATAGTACCGAGCAGTCCTATGTCTCCTGGGTGAAGCGGTTTATCTTGTTTCATCAGAAGCGACACCCGCGGGAGATGGGAGCCGTGGAAATCCGGGCGTTTCTCACGCATCTGGCGGTCAATCGCCGCGTCTCTGCTTCGACGCAGAATCAGGCGCTGAACGCTATTGTGTTCATGTACCGCGAAGTGGTGCGGCGCGATCCGGGTGAGTTCGCCGAATTCGACCGTGCCAAGCGGCCAAAGCGACTTCCGACGGTCTTGACTCGTGATGAGGTGAAACGTGTCCTGGCTCATCTGGACGGAACCTACGGCCTGATGGCGCGGCTGCTCTACGGCTCCGGCATGCGACTGATGGAGTGCGTGCGACTGCGGATCAAGGATGTGGATTTCTCGCGAGGAACGATCACGGTCCGAAGTGGCAAAGGGGATAAGGATCGGACCACGATCCTGCCCGAGTCCATCCGCGAACAATTGGAGTCGCACATCGAACGGCTTCGCGGACTGTTCGCCCAAGATCGGGAAGGGAACCTGCGCGGTGTCGAATTGCCGCAGGCGTTTGAGGTGAAATCGCCGAACGCGGGAATCTCCTGGGCATGGCAATGGATCTTCCCGGCGCGAGACGTGTCGCGCGATCCAAGGAGTGGCATCGTTCGGCGGCATCATGTGCTGGAAGACGGCTTGCAGCGGGCGGTGAAGCGGGCCGTCCAATCGGCCAAACTCAGCAAGCCCGCCAGTTGCCACACCTTGCGGCACAGTTTCGCTACCCATCTGCTTGAAGCCGGTACCGATATTCGGACTGTGCAAGACCTGCTCGGCCACAGCGATGTCAGCACGACGATGATTTACACGCACGTCATGCAGAAACCCGGCCTGGGTGTGCGCAGTCCTTTAGATTTTTAATTTCCAGGTCGCCGCCTCTGTATGTCCGATCCGTCCTCCCTCCGCCAAGGCTTGCAGTCGGCCCAGTTGGGCATCCTGGTGAATGCGCTGCTGGCAGCGATCAAGCTGGTGGCCGGCGTTGCCGGGAACGCCTACGCGCTGATCGCCGATGCGGTTGAATCGACGTCCGATATTCTGTCGTCGCTGGTCGTTCTGGTCGGATTGCAGATCGCCGGGCGTGAGCCGAACGAAAATTATCCGTTCGGCTACGGCCGGGCGGAAACTTTGGCGGCCGGCGTCGTGGCGTTGATGCTCATCGGCACGGCGATCGGAATTTCGATTGAAGCGATCCGCGAAATTCAGACGCCGCATCACGCCCCGGCGGCTTGGACGCTGGGCGTGCTGGTGACGGTGGTCCTCGTCAAATGGCTGGTCTCGCGGAGGGTGCAACTTGCCAGCGATGCCCTGGGGAGCCGGTCGCTGCAGGCGGATGCCTGGCATCATCTGAGCGATGCGTTGACTTCCGCCGCGGCGTTTGTGGGGATCAGCATCGCCGTGGTGATGGGGCCGGGCTGGGAGGCCGCTGATGATTACGCGGCCCTGGTCGCCGCGGGAGTGATCCTGCTGAATGGCGGGCTGATGTTGCGTGGTGCGCTGCAGGATTTAATGGACCGGACGCCGGATGCCGACATGTTGTCCCAGGTGCGGCGTGCCGCGGAACTGGTCCCGGGCGTTCTCGCCGTGGAAAAACTTGCCGTGCGGAGGGCCGGCCTCCGGTATTTTGTGGACATCCACGTTCAAGCCGAGCCGACGCTGCCGCTCCGGGAAGCTCATGCCATCGGCGGCCGCGTGAAGGCCGAGATTCGCCAGCACGTCCCCGCCGTGGCCAACGTGCTCGTGCATCTGGAGCCGTTCGAGGGAACGCCCGGCGCCGCGTCCGACAGGGACGGTTTGCGGGGATAAAACGAAAGCCACGGAGCCCTGCTCAGAAGTCCGCGGCTTTCCAAGTCTTCATTCCGCGTCGAGGATGCCGTTTCCTTCCGGGACCTACTTCATTTCCGACGTCCCGGTCAAATCCGGTTCGTTCAACATGGTGGCCCGGGCGGCGAGAATCCGGTCGCGTTCGGCGTAAATTTCCGCGAGCGCTTCGGGCTTGATGCGGACTTCCGAATTCTGATGCAGATCAAAGCCCGTGCCGGCGGGAATCAGGTGGCCTAGGATTACGTTTTCCTTGAGGCCGACCAGGTTGTCGATCTTGCCGGCGATTGCGGCTTCCGTGAGAACCTTGGTCGTCTCCTGAAAACTGGCGGCGGAAATGAAGCTTTCACTTTGCACGGCGGCCTTGGTGATTCCCAGCAATTGCGTCGACGCCGACGCCGGCCGCGGTTTGGCCGACTTCGCCGCCTTGCCGCCGGATGCCTGAATCTCCTGATTCACCTGGTGGAACGTTTCCGAAGGGACGACGTCGTCTTCATGGAATTCGGAATCGCCCGGGTCGGTGATGCGGACGGACTGCTGAAGCTTCAGGTTGACTTTCCGGAATTCGAACTTGTCGATGAGAATTCCTGGCAGCATGGTCGTGTCGCCGACTTCATCCACGCGAACTTTTCGCAGCATCTGGGCGACCACGATTTCAATGTGCTTGTCGTCGATCCCCACCCTTTGCGAACGGTAGACGTTCTGGATTTCATGCAGCAGATACTGCTGCACGGCCTCTTCGCCGCTGACCCGAAGGATATCATGCGGCACCAACGGGCCGCGAATCAAAGCATCACCGGAACGGACCGGCTCATTGGCATGAACCAGGAGGTGCTTGCCGTGCGGAATCAAGTGCTCGATCTCGGTGCCGTCGGTTCCTTTGACGATGATCACGCGGCGGCCGCGTTTTTTCTCCGGCGGCAGCTCGACGGTACCGTCGATCTCGGCGATAATCGCCGGATCTTTCGGTTTGCGTGCCTCGAACAATTCGGTCACGCGGGGCAAACCGCCGGTGATGTCCTGCGTCCCCTGCGATTCGCGGGGGTTCTTTGCCAGGATCGTGCCGGCGGTGATTTGCGTCCCTTCAAGAACCTCGATCGTGGCCTGTTCGGGGAGGTAATAGAAGTCGAGGATCTTGCCGGCGGAGTCCTCCAGGATGATCTGCGGGTGCAGGTCGCCTTTGTGTTCAATAATGGTCCGGCGGACGTTGCCGCTCGGATCGGTGTCGGACCGCATCGACTGGCCTTCCACCAGGTCTTCGAAACGGACTTTACCGCCGACTTCGCCGAGGATCGGCACGGCGTGCGGGTCCCAAGTGCAGATCACCTGGCCGATCTCGATGACGTCGTTCTCTGCGACTTGCAGCACGGCCCCGTTGGGGATCGTGTATTTTTCGAGTTCGCGCTCCTTGGCGTCGATGATGGTCACTTCGCCGTTGCGGCCCAGGACCACGCTCTTTCCTTCGGCGTTGACGACGCTGCGAATGCGCACCAGCCGGACGCGGCCGGCCTTTTTCGCCCGCATTTCGCTTTCTTCCACGTCGATCGACGCCGTTCCGCCGATGTGGAATGTTCGCATTGTGAGCTGCGTGCCGGGTTCGCCGATCGACTGTGCGGCAATGATGCCTACCGCCAAGCCTTCTTCGACCAAGGCTCCGGTGGAGAGGTCCATGCCGTAGCACAGCCGGCACATGCCGAGGTCGGCTTCGCACGTCATCGGGCTGCGGACCTGGATTTTTTCCAGTCCCAAAGCTTCAATGCGACGGGCGATGTCGACTGTGACCAGTTCATTCTCGCGGACGATCGGCTCGTCGGTGATCGGGTTGACGATATTCGTCCGGCTGACGCGTCCGCGGATGGCGTCGGCGAGACCGACTTCCACCTTTTCGCCGCGATAGACCACCCCGCGCGTGATGCCCTTGGCCGTTCCGCAATCCTGCACCGTGATGACCATATTCTGGCAGACGTCCGCCAGCTTGCGGGTGAGATATCCTGAATCGGCGGTCTTCAAGGCCGTATCGGCAAGCCCCTTGCGCGCGCCGTGCGTCGAGCTGAAGTACTCAAGCACCGTAAGGCCTTCGCGGAAATTGGCCTTGATGGGCGTTTCGATGATTTCGCCGCTCGGCTTGGCCATCAGTCCGCGCATGCCGGCAAGCTGGCGGATCTGTTCGATGCCGCCGCGGGCGCCGGAATCGGCCATCAGGAAGATCGGGTTGACGTAGGCGCCCTGATCGCGCACGTCGTGCTTGAACTCCTCCATCATCGCCTGCGTGATTTGCTCGCGGGCGTGGGTCCAGGTATCAAGCACCTGGTTGTACCGCTCCTGCGCAGTGATGATGCCTCGCTCGTACAGTTTCTGGCGCTTGAGCACTTCCGCCTCAGCGCTGGTGATGACTTTTTCCTTGTTGGGCGGCGTCTTGAGATCGCTGGTGGCAAAGGACAGGCCGCTGCGGGTCGATTCCTTGAATCCGAATTCTTTCATCCGGTCCAGGAGCCGAATCGTTTCGCGGCGGCCGAGTTCCAGGTAGCAATCGGAAATGACGTTGGCGAGATCCTTGCTCTTCATCGTGTGGTTATAGAACGACATTTTCGCCGGAAGAATGTCGTTGATCATCACGCGGCCGACGCTGGTTTCAATCAGGCCACCCATGCGGTAACCTTCGGCGCCTTCGCCTTTCACGCGTTTGTCTTTCGGCATCCGGACCAGGATGGTGCTGTGCAGCGTGATCTTGCCGTGCAGGAAGGCCGTGTGCACTTCGGCGACGGACGCGAACTTCATCCCGTGGCCTGGACGATCGGCCTTTTTCAGCGTCGAGTAGTAGCAGCCCATCACGATATCTTGCGACGGGCTGATGATCGGCGCGCCGTTGGCCGGGCTGAAAATGTTGTTCGTCGACATCATCAGCGTCGTGGCTTCGACCTGGGCCTCGATCGACAAGGGGAGATGGACGGCCATCTGGTCGCCGTCGAAATCCGCGTTGAACCCTTTGCAGACGAGCGGATGAATGCGGATCGCGTTGCCTTCGACGAGGATCGGCTCGAACGCCTGGATGCCCATGCGGTGCAGCGTCGGGGCGCGATTGAGCATCACCGGATGATTGGTAATCACCTCTTCCAGAATATCCCACACCTCTTCATCGCGACGCTCCAGCATCCGCTTGGCGGACTTGATCGTGTCGGCATGGCCGAGTTCCTTCAGCCGGCGAATGATGAACGGCTGGTAAAGCTCCAGCGCGATCTTCTTCGGCAGGCCGCACTGGTTGAGCAGCAGGTCGGGGCCGACCACGATAACCGATCGAGCCGAATAATCGACGCGTTTGCCCAGCAGGTTTTCGCGGAAGCGGCCTTGCTTGCCCTTGATCATGTCGGTCAGCGATTTGAGCGGCCGATTGGACGAGCCGAGCACCGGCCGTTTGCAGCGGTTGTTGTCGAACAGCGCATCGACCGACTGCTGCAGCATTCGCTTTTCATTGCGGACGATGACTTCCGGCGCGTTGAGATCGACCAGCTTTTTCAACCGGTTATTGCGGTTGATGATCCGGCGGTATAGGTCGTTCAGATCGCTGGTGGCGAAATTGCCGGAATCGAGCAGGACCAGCGGCCGCAGGTCGGGCGGAATGACAGGGACGCAATCGAGAACCATCCACTCCGGCTTGTTGTTTTCGCTGTCCCTGAGACTTTCGGAAACCTTCAGCCGCTTGATCAGATCTTTTTTCTTCTGCTGGCTGGTGGTCTTCTTTAACTCCTCGCGCAGCTGGGCCGACAGCTCGACCAGGTTCAGCCCGGCCAGCAGCTTCTTGATGGCTTCCGCGCCCATGTCGGCGGAGAACGTCCCTTCGCCGTACTTGGCCTTCGCCTGCCGATTCTCTTCCTCGGTCAGCATCTGGCATTTGCGCAGCGGCGTATCGCCGGGATCGGTGACGACGTAATCCTGGAAGTAGATCACTTTTTCCAGCGACGTGGTCTTCATGTTGAGCAGCGCGCCCAAGCGGCTTGGCATCGACTTGAAGAACCAGATGTGGACCACCGGCGCGGCCAGTTCGATGTGGCCCATCCGCTTGCGGCGGACGCGGCTGTGAGTGACCTTCACCCCGCAGCGGTCGCAGATCATCCCCTTGTACTTCATG
>CAYMAO010000076.1:0-5319 GCA_964388415.1 uncultured Planctomycetaceae bacterium
TCGAAGACATCCTCGCCGAATGAATTAAATGGACCTGTCCCCTTTTTCTTCCCCCTTTTTCTTCCCCGTGCAGGCGATGCGGGAAAAAAAATCCGGAGCTGACCGTCTGCCAGGTGCATCGCGCCGGGGCGGCCCTGGTCCAATCGTGGTGGCTGCCGAAGTCCGCGCAAAAACCGCTGCTGGAGCAGGCGGCGAAAGAGATCGCCCACTGGCAAGGCAAAAACCGCACCGCGCGTGACTGCCACACCCGCACGACCTGGCGTAAATTACAGCGTTTGGGCATCACAAAACGGAACATGGTACGCTGCCAATGGGATTCGACTTAGCGCTGTAGTATTAGTTGGGTTCCTCGGCTGCGGATGTTTTGGAGGGTTGCTTGCCCTGATGAGGCGGTCGGATGATGAGGACGGCAATCGCTGGCGACCGGGTAAGCACTGACGTCAGATTCATTCTCTCCGCCGTCAAATATCCGCTACGTTTTCTTCTGAATCTTCGCCCATTCGTCCTTCAGCGTGACGGTGCGGTTGAAGACCGGTTTGGCGGACGACGAATCCTTGTCCACGCAGAAGTAGCCCAGGCGTTCGAATTGGCAGGTGAAGCCCGACGGTTTATGAGCGAGCGCGGGTTCCAGCTTGGCGGCCGTGTTGATCGCTTCCGATATCGGGTTGAGATAGCTCTTCCAGTCTTCGTCTTCCGGGATGTCGGCGACGTTTTCGATCGTGAAGAGCTTGTCGTACAGCCGGACTTCGGCGCTCATCGCGTGGTCCGCCGAGACCCAGTGAATCGTGCTTTTCACTTTTCGGCCGTCGGGCGCGTTGCCCCCTTTGGTCGCAGGGTCGTAGGTGCAGTGGAGTTCGATCACATTGCCCTGCGCGTCTTTCACGAACGACTGGCACGTGATGAAGTAGCCCCAGCGCAGCCGCACTTCCCGGCCGGGAGCGAGCCGGAAGAACTGCTTGGGCGGGGTTTCCATGAAGTCGTCCTGCTCGATGTAGAGGACTTTCGAGAAGGGTATCTGTCGGGTTCCTTGGGAAGCGTCTTCCGGATTATTGACGGCGTCCTGATATTCCGTCTGGCCGTCGGGATAATTCGTCAAGACAACTTTGAGCGGCTTGAGCACGGCCATGAACCTGGGGGCCTTCCTGTTCAAGTCCTCGCGGATGGCGTTCTCCAGCACGGACAGATCTGTCAAGCCGTTGAACTTCGTCACGCCGATGTGGTCGCAGAACGCCCGCATGCCGGCCGGCGTATATCCGCGGCGGCGGGCGCCGCACAGCGTCGGCATCCGCGGGTCATCCCAGCCGCGGACGAGTTTCTGCTCGACGAGTTCCAACAGCTTGCGCTTGCTCATCACGGTGTAGGTAAGATTTAACCTTGCGAATTCGATCTGCTGCGGATGAAAAATCTCGGCGTTGTCGAGCAGCCAGTCATACAGCGGCCGGTGATTCTCGAATTCCAGCGTGCAGATCGAATGCGTGACGCCTTCCAGGGAATCGCAATATCCGTGCGTGAAATCATAGAGCGGATAGATGCACCAGGTATTGCCCGTGCGGTGATGTTCGGCATGGCGGATGCGGTAGAGGAGAGGATCCCGCATGTTCATGTTGGGATGGGCCATGTCGATTTTGGCCCGGAGGACATGAGCGCCGTCGGGAAATTCGCCGGCCCGCATTCTTCGGAACAGAGCGAGATTTTCCTCGACAGGACGATGGCGATACGCACTGTTTTTCCCGGCGACGGTCAGCGTTCCCCGTTCCTGACGGATGGTATCGACCGGAGAACTGTCGACGTAAGCGAGTCCCTTTTGAATCAGCTTCTCGGCAAGTTGATACAGCTCTTCAAAGAAGTCCGACGCGTAATACAAGGCATCCCACTCGAAGCCGACCCAGCGGACGTCTTCGAGAATGGAATCGACGTATTCCTGATCTTCCTTGGTGGGGTTCGTGTCGTCGAACCGCATGTTGACGCGGCCTCCGAACTTGCGGGCCGTGCCGAAGTTCAGGCAGATCGATTTCGCATGGCCGATGTGCAGATAACCGTTCGGCTCTGGCGGAAACCGGGTCATCACTTTGCCGCCGAACCGGCCGGCCTGGTTGTCGGCTTCGATCAGTTCGTGAACGAAATTGGTGGGGGGAGAAGCGGGGGTCTCGGAGGACATGGGACGCCTTGAGGACGGTTCGTTGTTCGCAGTCCGTCGTCAAGCTGACGAGAGTGCATCGGCGTGCCAATCCGCTTGCAGTTTGGCACGCCTTCTCTACGGACCAATTCCCTCGTTTGTCGCGGAAAAGGGCGCGGGAATCAAGATCGAAGCGGTAGCCGAACCTGGACTGCTCTTTCTCTCAGCGGCCCGGGTCAAACTGAAGCCGTACGCAGACGATCCTTTTCCCCCTGAGGGGAAGAGGAATCGTCTGCTGTCTACGGCGGGCAGTTCGGAAGTACCAAGCCCGAACCGAAGTTCTCCTAGGCCTCGGCCGTGCCAAGTGATTCCGGACTCTCGATATGCACGGCCTTGTAGCCGCCGATGGATTTGAAGTAGAGGATCAACAGCAAGTAACAGACGGCCATGGCGGCAGGGACATAGGCCGTCAATTTCAGCGCCATCTTTCCGCCGACGATTCCCGCATCCTGGACCGGCTTGAGATCTTCCTTGGCGTGATCTTTCGCCGCGCTCCACCATTCGGCGAGTTGCGTTTGATTGGCATCCTGGCGATTTTCCTTGGCCAGCAGATCGGTCGCGCGCTTCAATTCCTTGCCGTCGTCTTCCAGAGTTCCGACCTTGGCTCCGTTGAGTCCCACGGTCTTGAAAGCGAGGAAGTGGCTTTCCTTGTCGGCTTTATACCGGCCATAACTTTCCGGCGATTTTTCCTGGAGCTGCTTGGACGCGAAATAATCTTGCTTGAAGCCAATGGCCGGGCCGCCCAGCAATCCCGCGGAAAACATGCCAGCCGCGCCGATCATCCCGATCGAAACGGCGCCCCCCTTCGGGAAGCGTTCCGAAGCCACGGCGAGCATCGTCGGCCACAGGAATGTCTTCCCCAGGGCATAGATCGTGGCGGCGATCACGCACGTTGTCACTGACGTCGCGCTGCCGAGGAACGTCAGGCCGACCGCACCCAGCACGCCGCTGGCGCACAACAGCCCCAGGGGTGAAATGCGATGGACAATCGGCCCGGCGACGAATCGCAAGAGAAACATCAGCAGGGATGTGTAAACAAACAGCGCCAGACCTTTCCCTGCACTGCCCATGATGGCGCCCGTGATCTTGGAGATCCACGAATCGGTTCCGAGTTCGACGTAACCGACCATCGCATGGATCAGCAGCAAGACGATCATCAGCGGATGAAACAGCGTGCCGATCATTTCGCCGATCGAGATCCCCGCAGACTCCGCTTCCGATTTCGGAAACTTCTGGCCGAGCAGCATGATGCCGTAGAGAATCACGGGGATCAGGAACAGCGACATCTGAATTTTCCAGTCGACGGGCGGGGCCAGTTGTGCGCCGGACGCATCCGTTTTCGCGGCCATGAAGAAGGCGGCCAGGCCGCCCAGCACCAGGCCCGCGGGCCAACCGGCGTGCAGGATGTTCAAATAGTGCGTTTTATTCTTGGGAAACAACGTGGCGGTGAGCGGATTCACCACGGCTTCGCACAGTCCGTTGCCAATCGCGAAAATAAACATCCCCCAGAAGAGACAGTTGAATGCGGCCGGTTTTCCGCCCGAGGCATAGGCGATCGGAGCCGCAAGCGTCAACAACCCGGAGGCCAGGTGCAGCACGAACGCCAAGGCCATCAGCTTGCCGTAGCCCAATTTATCGGCGACAAGCGAGCTGATGAAAATCACCACGGCGAATCCGGTGAGTCCGCCGCCGGTGATTGTCCCGAGTTCGGTCATCGTGAAGCCGAACTGACCGGCCCATTGACCGAGAATTCCGCCACGGACGGAATAACCCACGCCCGCCGCCAAAATCGCCATAAAACCAGCCCACAATAATCTGAAGGCATTGGGCGCGGCGGCGCCGGAATCTGCTTGCGCACTCATGCTGTGTTTCCCTGTCCGAGGTGATAGTCGTGATGTTGCCGAAACGCACTCGCGGTCTTCGCGAACGAGAACAGGAATTGTAGTCGTCGCTGCAGCCCTTTTCCACGATTCCGTCCTGAGAAACTGCACATTTTCGGGCAATCTGGTGAATACGCCCGACTCACCGACGCGCGATCACCAGCGGGCCGGTGTCCCGGTGTGCATGAACGCCGCCGGGGAGATCGACGGCTCCCGGCTTGGAAATCAGGCCGGCCACCCGCAGCCATTCGCGCTGACCCATTTCTTGCCGCGGCCAGTTGCGGCGAATCCACAGCTGGCGCAAGGTTTGCCGGATCAGCAAGTCCGGGGAGTGCGACAACCGCTGCGCATCCAGCCGGCACTCGTTCTCCGATTCGTCCAGCAGCACTTCGGAGAGCAACCGTGCCGCCAGGTCGTCGACCACGCTTACCGTCTCCGCTGCTTGTCCGGACAGACGCAGCAGGGCCAAATCGACTTGCGGATTGAACTGCTCCCGCAGCATTGGGAGGACATCGTGCCGCAGCTTGTTTCGGGTCAACGAAACATCCTGATTGGTCGCATCCACGCGAAACGGCTGATTTCGCGCGGCAAGAAACGCCAGGACCGAGGCACGGCGGATTACCAGCAGCGGTCGAATCAGGCGGATGGTCTCCGTCAACGGCCGCTCCAATGGCATCCCGGCCAACCCCGCCAGACCGGTTCCGCGCACGATGTGATGCAGCACCGTTTCGACCTGGTCGTCGGCCGTATGTCCGACGGCGATCGATGTACAATCGTGCTTCGCCGCGGCCTCGATCAGCAGGCGATACCGCGCATCGCGGGCCCCCTCTTCCAGCGACTTGCCGGCTTGTTCCGCCCGAAGCTCCGAAGAAATGACTGCGATTTCCGTGCGAATTCCCAGCCGATTGCCAAGGTCTTCCACCCAAACGGCGTCGGCGTCGGCCTCCGCTCCGCGCCAGCCGTGATGCACGTGCGCGGCGACCAGGTCGACGTGCAACTCCGAAAGTCCCAGCAGCAGGGCAACGCTGTCCGGTCCGCCTGACACACCCACCAGCACACGCGGCTGGCCGGCCTCCCACCGCCGCCAGGCCATGCGCAAGTCAGCCTGGAACTGGTCAGCAGGAGTCGTCGGCAATTTTTTCATGTTGCTTCATTATAACCTTCGCAACGTTCCAGTGACTCCCGACGAGATTTGCGGTAGTGGTACAGGGCGCATCCGCCGGTTGGTGGTTGATCATGCGGACAGCAGCAGGGAATTCCAGA
>CAYMAO010000077.1:0-5260 GCA_964388415.1 uncultured Planctomycetaceae bacterium
CGCGGCTCGCGCCGGCCGCCGCAACAAAAAACAGGGTTTCACCACGGGCTGATAGGCCGTCAGACGTCCTTCCAGTTCCTGAACCACGTCCGGAAATTGGTCGGCCACATTTTTCGTTTCGCCGGGGTCGCTCGTCACATCGAACAGTTCCGTCTTTGCCGGCAGAGTCGCCTTCTTGATGAATTTCCATTTCCCTTTGCGGATCGCCCCTCGGAAGACTTCCACGTTGATCAGAATGTCTTCGTGTGGCGATGGTTTTCCCTCGGCGATCGTGGCCAAGATATTCTTCCCGTCGAATGGTTTCTCGGGATCGCCTTTGCCGCCGGCCAATGCCAACAAGGTAGGCATCATGTCGACGTGATGCAGGGGTTCGTTGACCACGGCGGGCTTGAACTTCGCCGGCCAATTGACGATGGCCGGCAATCGCACGCCGCCATCTTTCAATCCCCCTTTCCCGCCGCCGAAAGGTGCATTAGAGGACGGCGGTTTCTGATCCAAAGCGACGCCGCCGCTTTCTTGTCGCTCCTCAGGAGATCGCGCCCCCGTGGCGAATAACGCGCTGGCGGGACCGCCGTTATCCGAAGTGAAAATAATGAGCGTGTTCTCCCGCATTTTCTTCGATTCTAAAGCCGCCAACACTCGGCCGACCTGTCGATCGAGGGATGTGATCATCGCCGCATAAGTGCGATGGACGGCGTCGGGAAAAACGTCTTGATAGGCGTCAATTTCCGCTTGCGGTGCCTGATACGGGGCATGGGCCGACAGCGACGCGAAATACAAGAACATGGGTTTTTTGGCGTCATGCTGATCGATCAGCTTAACCGCTTCATCGCCGATTTGCTGCGTGTAATATCCCTCTTCTCGCAGGAATTTTCCGTTCCGCTGCCAGTCGATCACGCCGCCGCGGTCCTTGGTGAAGTAATCGACTTCGCCGACGACGTTGCCGTAGAAGTGGTCGAATCCGCGCTGGTTGGGCCAGTATTTCTTATCCGCATGACCGAGGTGCCATTTGCCGACCATGTACGTGCTGTAACCGACTTCCTTCAGCGCCTGAGGAAGCGTTTTCTCATCGGTCGGCAGGCCGTATTTGTGACTGGGGAAAATGACCAGCGTCTGCAAGCCGTGCCGCATCGGGTACCGGCCCGTCATCAAGGCGGCGCGCGCCGGGGTGCAGACCGGCAGGCCGTAGTACGATTCCAGTCGCACGCCGCCCTTGGCCAAGGCATCGATGTTCGGCGTCTTGATTTTACTGCCGCGATACCCCAAATCGGCATTGCCGAGATCATCTGCGAGGATAATGACAATATGGGGTTGATCCGCAGCCCGCGAATGGGCGATGATGAATGGCCCCGCAACAACCAGCATGGCGATCGATAAACTTCGAGTGAGCATCTTGTCGGATTCCTTCGTAATGGACCGTCATCCTGGTGCAGCGGATCACTTCTTATCCATGGTGAACGTGACCTTATCGATCTCGCCCGTGAATTCAAATTTCCCGCGATCTCGATAGGCCGGATCAACGGCCGTGATCGAGTCGCGGCCGACCTCGAACGGTTCCAGGCCGTGCCGGAAGGCGGATCGTGTCAGTTGGCCTTCACCGGCGGGTTCACCGTTGACGAACAACTTCAACAGGCCGCCGCCCAGTTTGGAACCATCGGGCGTGAATTTCACCTGGAGCGTGACCATCCCCTCTGGTAAGGGGATGGAACCGGGAATGCTGACGTCGGCGATGTCGAAAAAGGTGTAGCGGAAGTGCGGCTTGCCGTCTGTCACATACAGAGACCAACCGGCGGAAAACGCCCCGGCGCAGGCGATGACGCCTTCGGCTCCCCCTTTGGGAATTGTCAATTCCGCCGTCATGGTGAACGGCCGCGGGAACAATTGCGGGCCGATCGGTTCCGGCAACCAGACGTTGTTGCCGAAGTACGTCCACGACGTCGGCGGATCGCCGGCGACGCGGAGTTTCGGGTCCATCCGTTCCGAGAAACGCGGGTCGAGCGGGAAGACATTGTATTTCTTGGCCTCTTCCACGAACTTGGCTTGCAGCGATTTCAGCTTGTCCGGTTGTTTGGCAGCGAGATCGTTCGCTTGGCTGAAATCGTCGTTGACGTTGTAAAGTTCCCAGGGGGCCTTGGTGAAATCGGTATCACCGGTGCCCCGATCCCAGGGTGCGCCGAGCCGGCTGCAGGCGACCCAGCCGTCGTGATAGATCGCGCGATTGCATTTCATTTCAAAATACTGCGTCGTCCGCCGATCTTTCGCCTTGGCATTGTCGAACGAATAGAGCATCGAGACGCCCTCGATCGGCTTTTGCGCGATCCCATTGACGATTTTCGGTTCGGAAATCTGGCACGCTTCGAGAATCGTTGGCACGACGTCGATCACATGATGGAACTGCGTACGAGACTCGCCTTTCGCCTTGATCCCGTTCGGCCAATGGACGACCAGCGGGTTCCGGGTGCCGCCGAAATGGCTGGCCACCTGCTTCGTCCATTGGAACGGCGCATTCATGGCCCACGCCCAGCCGACGGGAACATGCGGTTCACTGCTCGGTTCGCCCACTTCATCCAGTCGGTTGATCGTGCTATCGAGACCAAGATCAATGCCCAGCAGGCTGGCCAGTTCACTGAATGTTCCTTCCAATCCGCCTTCGGGACTGGCGCCGTTATCCCCAATGATGTAAAAGACCAATGTGTTGTCGAGTTCCCCGGAGGCTTCGAGGCTGCCGAGCAATCGGCCGACGTGGTGGTCGGTGTGAGCCATGTAGGCCGCATAGTTCTCCATCAATTTGAGATAAACCTTCTTGTTGTTGTCCGGCAGTTCGTCCCAGGCGGCGATTCCCTCAGGACGCGGCGTCAATTTCGTTCCGCGGGGGATGATGCCCAACTCCAATTGTCTGGCATGCGTCAGCTCACGCTGTTTGTCCCAGCCATGATCAAATTTCCCGCGATACTTTTCCCGCCACTCTTTCGGGGCATGGTGCGGAGCATGCACGGCTCCCGTGCTAAAATAGGTGAACCAAGGCTTGTTTCGATCGGCCGCGCGAACATTGCGGGTCCAGGCGATGGCTTCGTCGGTCATGTCTTCCGTGAAATGGTACCCCTGTTCCGGCGATTTCGGCTGCGGCACGGGGATCGTGTTGCGATACAGCGTGGGATAATACTGGTGCGTTTCGCCCTGGTTAAAGCCGTAGAAATAATCGAAACCAAGGCCGGTCGGCCATCGGTCGAACGGCCCCGCCGGGCTGATGTCCGGTTCCGGGGTGTTATGCCACTTGCCGAACATCGACGTGGCGTAACCGTTGTCACGGACGATCTGTGAGACCAACGCCGTGCTGCGGGGGATGATACCCGTGTAACCGGGGTAACCGGTCCCCATTTCAATGATCACCCCGGTGCCAATACTGTGATGATTGCGTCCCGCCAGCAATGCCGCGCGCGTGGGGCTGCACAGAGCCGTGGTGTGAAACCGGTTGTACTTCAGTCCGTTGTTCGCGAGTTTGTCGAGATGAGGCGTCGGTACGGGACCGCCGAACGTCGAGCACATGCCAAAGCCCACGTCGTCCAGCAGGATGATCAGGACATTCGGTGAGCCGGCCGGGGCCTTGACCGGCGCCGGGAAGTTTGGGGTTGAATCCTTGTAAGATTCGCGGATTGTGCCTTGGAATTCGGGATCGGGTTGCGGAAGTTGCAACGCAGCGGATTTGCCGGTTTTTGCTTTGGGCGTTTGACCGGAAACCCGGGAGAAGTCGGCAGCGGCCAACCAACCCAGCCACGCTCCTGCCAGGATAGTGATCACGATGGTACGAAATCGTAAGTTCATGATTTCTCCTTCAATTGCTGTCGTTCAAGGAACATGATCGCAAGAGTCCGCTACTCCGCCGCTGTCGGATTGGTCGGTGAGAGTATGCACCGGAATCCGACGTGCGACATGCCGGTGTCGGGGCTGCAGCCGTGCCGGGCGCTGGGGCGGTATCGCGAACAGTAACTGTCGTGGCACAAGAACGAGCCGCCGCGCTGACAGCGCGACGGACCATACGGATTCCGGGGATCATAGCTCTCGCTGGGACCTTGCGGATTGGTGGTCACGCCTTGTCCGACTCGGGTGCGGTACAAATCCGCACGGTAGTAATCGCTGCACCACTCCCAGACGTTGCCGGCCATGTCGTACAGGCCGAAACCATTCGCTGCAAACTTCTTGACCGGCGCGGTACGGACAAATCCATCCCGGGCGGTGTTGCGATGCGGGAACTCGCCGTCCCAGAGATTCGCCCTGATGTTGTCGTCGCCGGGCGGGTCATCGCCCCAGACATACGGCTGGCTTTCGAGTCCGCCGCGCGCGGCGAACTCCCACTCGGCTTCGGTGGGCAACCGTTTGCCAGCCCATTTCCCATAGGCGACGGCGTCATCCCAACTGACGTGAATCACCGGATGGTCCTCGCGGCCGGCGAGATCGCTGGCCGGACCTTCCGGGTGCCGCCAGTTCGCGCCCGGCGTCCACTTCCACCACTCGGCATACAACTGCAGGTCGACCGGGCCGTCAGTCAATTGAAACACCAGTGCTCCCGGGACCAGCAATTCTTTCGGAGGCGGCGGCGTCCCCGGCGGCGATTGACGCAGAATTTCCGCAACATCCGGCGGTTTTTCCGCTGTGGTCACATAACCGGTCGCTTCGACAAACTCCCGAAACTGCGCGTTGGTGACTTCGGTGATGTCCATCCAGAATCCGTCCACGGCGACGCGATGGGCCGGGTGTTCCTCCGCCCAGCCGAGATCCTCATCCGTCCCCATGGTGAATTCGCCGCCGGGGATCCATACCATGCCCGGCGGAGTTTCTGAGGGCGTGCTCGCCGTAATAACAGCAGGCGTCGTCTTCAACGGAGCCTCAGGGGAATCCGTCTGCCGGGCATTCCAAAGGCGAGTCAGTGCGTAAGCTCCGCCAAACGCAATCACTCCCAACAACAAATACTTTCCCAGCGGAGTGCGCACTGGAGTCGAAATCTCCGTGCGATTGTGGCTCATCATAGGTGACAGTTGAAATTTCGGGCGAACGTTCGGCGCAGAGATGAAAGATAAACCGGATACATCATGCGCATTCCTGAGCAAGTTTTCCATCTCAGACAATTCTCGTACACGATGTTCATCCAAAAATCTCGCATCAGTGGCGATTTTCTTCATGCTTTGGCGTGAATCCGCCAACTGGAAACGGGGTGCATCCGCTGATTGGTGGGCGCGGGTTTATACAAAAGGATACCCTCGAT
>CAYMAO010000078.1:0-4780 GCA_964388415.1 uncultured Planctomycetaceae bacterium
GGGGTAGAAATTCTTCTCACACCACCATCCCCTCACGACCGCGGACTTTCACCCCGTCTACGGCTTGCCCTGCTTCGAGAAGGCGTTGGCCCTGCGGCAGAACGAATGAACTTCGCGCCGGTTTTGAAATTGGTCCGACGTTGACCGTTCAGACTCGGCGAAGTCCCGAAACTGGATTTCTGGCTGGAGTGCCCGGAGATTGCAGGTCAAATTCACGATTTGACATCCCTTTTCGCGCCTGTTACGGTGTTGAGCAGAGAGCACAGGATGTCCATGCCGATGAGCGGCTTACAGCACGGCGCCCCTTGGACCCGCAAGCATCTGCTGGGGTTGGAAGACCTTTCGGCCGAGGAATTGACCTGCATCCTCGACCAGGCTGCGGAATTCAAGCGGTTGCACGCCCAGGGAGAAACGAAACTGTCGGTCCTGGCCGGAACCACGGTCGGGAACCTGTTTTTCGAACCGTCGACGAGGACCAAGACGAGCTTCAGCCTCGCCGCTAAACGGTTGAGTGCCGACACCGTCGACTTCACTTCCGCCGGGTCGAGCCTCAGCAAAGGCGAGACGTTCATCGACACGGCCCGCAACATCGAGGCCATGGGCGTCACGCAGATGGTCGTCCGGCACAGCACGTCCGGCGCGCCGCACCTTCTGGCAAAACACCTGAACGCCGGAGTCATCAACGCGGGCGACGGCACGCACGAACATCCCACCCAGGGCCTGTTGGATATTTTCACCATCCGCGAACAGCGCGGCACGATCGCCGGGCTGACGGTGGCGCTCGTCGGCGACATTCTCCACAGTCGAGTCGCCCGGTCGAACATCTGGGGGCTGAAGAAACTCGGCGCCCGGGTCATTGTCTGCGGACCGGCCACGCTGATTCCGCCGCACATCGAAGATTTCGGCGTGGAAGTCAGTTACAGCCTGGATGCCATCCTCGGCGAAACCGACTGCGTCAACCTGCTGCGGATTCAAGCCGAACGGCAGCGCAGCGCGTTCTTCCCGTCGATCTACGAATACGCCCACTTCTTCGCGATGAACGGCGAACGCGTCCGCCGGGCGAAACCGGATGTCGTGATTCTCGCGCCGGGCCCCATCAACCGCGGCGTGGAACTGACCCCCGACGTCGCCGACGGCGCCCGCAGCGTCATCCTCGACCAGGTGACGAACGGCTTGTTCATCCGCATGGCGTGCTTGTATCTCTGCCAGCAGGCGGCAGGGTTAAGAGCTAAGAGCTAAGGGCCGGACAAATGAATTCAGCGTACGATTTCCTCTGGCCCTTAGCCCTTAGCCCTAAGCCCTTAGCTTCCCGCGGAGCGGTTCCATGACCACATTACTCCTCCGCTCCGGCCGCGTGATCGACCCGGCTCGAAAGATCGACACGGTCACCGATGTTCTCATCCGCGACGGCCGGATCGTGAACATCGGTGATTGCCACGAGGCCGTGGAGGAAACGATCGATTGCACCCGGCTCATCGTCTGTCCCGGCCTGATCGACACCCACGTCGCGATGCGCGATCCCGGCTTTGAAGAAGACGAAACAACAGCGACGGCGACCGCGGCCGCCCTGGCCGGCGGGTTCACTTCCATCGCCGCACTGCCGGACACGCAACCCGTCGTCGATAACCGGGCCGCCGCGGAATATGTCGTCTTGCAGGCGGCCCGGGCCGGGAATTGCCGCGTGTATCCGCTGGGCGCCGTCACGCGCAATCACGCCGGCCAGGAACTGGCCGACATCGGGCAGCTTGCCGACGGCGGCGCGGTCGCCTTCACCGACGCCAAGCATCCGATCGCCAGCGCCGAGATTCTCCGCCGCGCCCTCGAATACGCCCGGATGTTCGGCCGGCCGATCTTCACCCATCCGCAAGACCCGACTTTGACCGCCAACGGCGTGATGCACGAAGGCCATTTCTCCACGCGGCTGGGGCTGCGCGGGATGCCCGCCGCGGCGGAAGACATCATGGTCAGCCGGGACATCGCGCTGGCCCAACTGACGCGCGGCCGCATTCACCTGATGTGCATCTCGACGAAGAATGCCGTCGAACAAGTCCGCCGGGCCAAGCAGCAGAAAATGTCCCTCACGGCGGATGTCGCTGCGCATCAACTTCTGTTCACCGATGCGGCGCTCGAAAGTTACGACTCGAATTTCAAAGTCGATCCGCCGCTGCGCAGCGCGGAACACGTACAGGCCCTGATTGAAGGTTTGCACGACGGCACGATCGACGCAATCTCCGCCGATCACCAGCCGTGCGCCCGTGAGAAGAAAGACCGCGAGATCGATCAAGTCCCGTTCGGCATCGTCGGCCTGGAAACGCTGATTCCCGTCTGCATGGAAGCGCTGATTGAGCCGGGGCACCTCACCTGGCCGAAACTCATCGCCAAGCTGACCAGCGGCCCGGCGGGGATTCTCGGCCTGGAAGGCCGCGGCACGTTAGCCGCCGGCGTGGAGGCCGACGTCACCGTGATCGACCCCGAAGTCCGCTGGACCATCGCCCCGGACCAATTCCGCTCGAAAAGCCGCAACACGCCGCTCGCCGGGAGATCGATGCGCGGCCGCGCCAAGCTGGTGATTGTCGGCGGCGAGATTCGGTTTCGGGCGGAAGGCTGAAGCTGCACGGTTCGCCGAGTCTGCCAGGCGAACCGGCACGGATGTTGCCCACGAATCAACCTCGTAAACGCCAAAGACGAGGATTGCGGCTGACCTCCTTGTTGGGCGACTGCGTGTGCGTGAGCTGCTCGATTGCAGTTCATTGATCTTTCGGACGCCTGAACGCTTTCAAATCGCCGAATGACCATCAAGGGGCTGTGGTTTATTAAGGGTTTCTTCTTAATGCTGAAAAAGCAAAGTATGACGTAACAAGGCAAGCCATGCCGATCGCCCCCAGGAATATTGCGACCCCAATAACTGTGGAGTTCATTGCTGGCCGCTTCAAAAGATTACCATGTTGTTTTAGAAGGGCGTAGTCGGCCATCGAAAGGGCAAAGAAATCATTGGTGACGTTGAAGTCGTGAGTGGCGTTGATAAATGAAGCAATTCCGGACTTGGCAGGATAGATTACCTGGCACTGGGCCTTTATCGGGAACGACCTGCCAAGATATTCGCGTGCAATGGCTTCTATTTCGGGCGACAGCGTCGCAGTCACTTCGACCTCATGCTGATTTGAAAAGTCATCCCGCAGCCGTGTTCCCCAAATGTCGTTCTGACCGACAACGCCGAGGAATGATGTCGTACCCGCAGTAACCTCAAGGTTTTGAACACGATGCATTCCTTCGATGGCTGTGACCCGCCCGAGTGACATCGTGTAGAATCGCCCCAGGCCAGGAACGACAACATTCGAAAGGATTCCAGAATCAATCTCCTGAGATCGCGATACAACGTCTGCCGGAATGTAGGCGGGTAGTTTTGGAAGTGGTTCGTGGGGTTTTGGTCCCTCGACGATCCAGCAGAATACGTCGGCAGCGAGGATGACAACTCCGATAAAAGCCGTGCCACACCCAAGAAGGAGTTTTTCGCGGCGTGTCATGCGGACGAGTCTCCGTCAAACCATCGCATAACCGACGGTCGGTAGGGAGTGGGATCTCTGTTTGCGAGCGAGGCACGGTTAGATTCTACTGTGCGATTTACGGGACAATCAATCGCGAGCGTGCGCGGACAACGCGTCGAGCGTGCGGTTGAGTTGTGGTGAATTGCTGTTCGTTGCTGGTTGGATCGCCCAACGACCAAGGTAACCGGGCGGCGGCCAAGAACCTGAGATTTGAAAACACGCCCGATCCGCCGCTCACGGTGCGCGCTCTTGACGGAAGGGGCCATATATGTGTTCGGCGGGTCGCCACCACGTATCCCATCCCTTGTTCCGTAATGTCGCATTGAAGGGAATTTGATACGCGATCATCAGGCAGATAGCTGCATCGCCGCCACAGACGAGCGCATTCACGATTGAGACCAAAGCCAAAAATTGCCAGTGAAACCCACCCATGAAAGCGGCCAGAAACGGAAACACGGAAAGCACCAGAAAGGGGGCAAGCCCGACAAGGATGAACCGGCTGAACGAAACTGGGCCTGAGTGGTTTCCGTACGCAAGCATCCGGCTTGGCCAGACACCTAACACGGTCGCGGAAGTCAGGCCGAATCCCGGACAGGCCAGGACATTAATTAGTTCATGTACGAAGATCAGGGCGACGAGGAAAGTGGCCATCGTCATCAATACGAGCAGTGGCAAGAGTATCGCTGACCAATGGCCAAGCGGCATCGCGGGCGTAGCGGAAGCGGCAGAAGCCGGCACTGGCACATCGAAAGTGAACGACAATTCTGTGCCGGGGACCTGCGACCATGCGTAGCCCGCAATTGCCGCCAAAGGTACGCCCGCTGCGCCACCGACGAGCAACAAAGTCGCCGGCCCCATCTCGCGAAGACGCCGCCAGCCAACCTCTTGCTCGGGGGCGAAATCGGAATCCTCGGGCGGCTTACCGATGACAAATCGCATTTAGTGTATCTCGACTGTCTTGCCGAACTTGTTATTACACCGCCGATTGGCGGCAATGTTTTACCGCAAAATGTCAATGTAGTGTCGAGGGTAGCGGCGTAGTATGGAGTGGTCAATTGATTGCGGCTACGATTTCCAGTCGTCAACCGTTACACGTTTGCTATGTTGCGAGGAACACCGCCGATGACGTTTCGACCAATGCCGCAGGACGTCTGTGAACACACGTCGGTCCCGCCGATGCCGACCATTAGCATCTACACATCCTAGCTGGAGTTGGATTGGGCGAGGAAGGGGAC
>CAYMAO010000079.1:0-1744 GCA_964388415.1 uncultured Planctomycetaceae bacterium
TTTGCGAATCCGCCTTCGGCAAGAGTCTGCGGTCAATGTTCCCGACAAGACCGTTGCCGTGGGCGATCTGCCCGCACCAAAGGAGTTAGACCCGAATGGCACTTGAACTTTCTTAACTCCTGATCTGGCAAACTGATCTGGACAAAATCGGCCTCGCTTGCGAGGGGGATGTTGTCAACACAACCCCAGGCAAGGAGGCCGAAGTATGGATGTCGCGTTTCGTCGCGCGGTGGATGACGCTCGTCGGCAGGGAGGGTTGCCCTTCGCCGGCCTGTTGTCCGAGGATCGTATCCTGCGGGCGTTCGGTTCGGCAAGATGGTTTTGGCAAGGGCCGATTTATTCGCCGGCCGTCACGCTGTGGGTCTTTCTGTCGCAGTGTCTGAGCGCCGATCATTCGTGTGTTGAGGCCGTCGCGCGGCTGATCGGCTGGCGGCTGTCGCGGGGACTGAGACCGTGCTCGGCCGACACCGGCGCGTATTGCACGGCGCGCGACAAGATTCCCGAAGCGGCCTGCCGGACGTTGGTGCGCGAGACCGGTCGGCACGTCGAGGACGAGGCGCCGGACGACTGGCTCTGGTTGGGTCGCCGGGTGCGCTGCGTCGACGGCACCACGCTGACCATGCCGGATACGCCGGACAATCAAGCGGGGTATCCGCAATCGACCAACCAGCGTCCCGGTTGCGGGTTTCCGATCGTGCGCGTGGTTGTGGTCTTCTCGCTCGCCGTGGGGACGGTGCTGAACTTGGCGCTGGGCCAGTATCAAGGGAAGCGGACCGGCGAGAACAGCCTGGAGAGGAAAAAGGAGAGGAAAAAGGGGACAGGTCCATTATTGACGGGGCGAGGAGCGGCGGGTATCGTCGGGGGCATCATGCCCAGAACGAGTCGCGCAGCGCCGGACGGAATGGTGTATCACGTGCTCAATCGGGGCGTGGGACGGCAACGGCTGTTTGACAAGCCGGCGGATTACGCCGCCTTCGAAGACATCCTCGCCGAATGAATTAAATGGACCTGTCCCCTTTTTCGGCCCTCTGGCAGTCATCACTCGGCACAATCGTCCGCCGCCAATGGACCGTGTTTTGAGAGACTACCTCGGTCCAACGGTCGACTTGCGCCAAGGCCGCGCGCACATCGAGCGATTCCGATCCGGGCAGCCCTTCGGCGGCCAGGAGATTGAGGTACGCCACGTCGCCACGGGCGAGTTCGTCATTCGACTGGGAACACCACCGCCTAAAATTCATGAAAGCGCAACCTGCAGAAGATCCGAATCGGAGCAAGAAATCAGATAATCGATATCATCCACGGAGTGTTCCTGACGCACCGACCAGTGAAACGCCATACCTGTCAATTAGGCCATACCGGACTGTACCAAACGGGATTAAATCAGAAATCATTCGGCCGGTAGGACCGGCCTTACTTCATTGGGCAGCCCGGCAATCACAAAATAAGTTGTGCATGTCTTTCTACAAGACCGGCGATCTTTTCAGGTGACTCTGACACAACAGCATCCAAATTGGCTCCGCAAAATGGGCAAAATGTTATTGGTTGCTGAAACACCATGTAGAAAGGACGCGGTGGATCATCAGCATGCGGTAAATTGCGTACTTTATATTCTTGATCTGCATCATGCGCGCGTCCCTGTAAACAGAATACCGGCCCACGCGAAAACTTCTTTACTACGATAGACAATCCTGTCCTGCCTCCGCTGGAACTGGAATTTGCCGGCGGTTGGGTTAGTGTAACCTGA